>CAJTPM010000008.1:0-7885 GCA_910578085.1 uncultured Lachnospiraceae bacterium
GTTCGGTCCCTATCCGGCGCGGGCGCAGGATATTTGAGTGGAGCCGTCCTTAGTACGAGAGGACCGGGACGGACGGGCCGCTGGTGTACCTGTTGGGGACCAACCCCATGGCAGGGCAGCCAAGCCCGGCAGGGATAAACGCTGAAGGCATCTAAGCGTGAAGCCCCCCACGAGATGAGATATCCAATTCGAAAGAAGAGAGGCCCCTTCGGGAGTAGGAGGTAGATAGGCGGGAGGTGTAAGTACAGCGATGTATGTGCTGGCCCGTACTAATAGGCCGAGAGCTTAACCAGGAGAGAGGTTAAGGATGGAGAGAGACAGTATTCGGTTTTGAGGGCATGATCCCCAAAGTGAAACAGAGTTTCGCATTTTCCTCCATAGCTCAGTCGGTAGAGCATGCGGCTGTTAACCGCAGTGTCGTTGGTTCGAGTCCAACTGGGGGAGTATGAACAGAAAAACCTGTAGATATAGTGTCTGCAGGTTTTTTTTATACGCAGGCCCTCATAAGGAAATTAGCCGTTCATGCAGTATGCCGTCTGCGCGGCGAGCAGGGAGAAAATCTTCCCTGCTCGATATGATGACGGTTATTTTTTTTCAAAGAAGCGATCGATCTCTCTTTTCACAGACTCTGCAGGGAGGGATTTGGAAAGATATCCGTCAGGCTTGAGGGAGAGTGCTTTTTTGACACTCGTTCTGTCCACCTTGTTCGTCAGAAAGATTACGGGGATATCTGTGAAATCCTGGTCAGAGCGGATCATTTCCAACACCTGGCTTCCGTTGCAGACAGGCATTTCGTAGTCTAACAGTACCAGATCCGGTCTGGTGAGCGTGATGCTCCTGATGGCGGAGGTGCCGGAGCCTGCGGTCAGCACTTCGTAGTCGCGGCCGAGTAAATCAAGCATCACTTTCCGCATAAAGTTTGAATCATCCACTACCAGTATTTTCTTTTTCCGGTCGGGCACAGTTTTTGAGGGATTCCTGGGCTGCGGATATTTTTCGTTTTCTACAGCTAAATCATTCAGAGATCGATGTTTTTTATTTTCAGCCTGGAACTCCTCAGGCGGCATATGACTGCCGGTTTCAGTGGTCGAATCGTCGAGCAGCAGACGGCTTTCAATTTCGGCCACAGCATTTTTTGTGACGGTCGAAACGCCGTCTCTGCGGTGGGGCGTTTCGGTGGCAGTCATGCAATAGGCGAAGTAACCTTTGCTGGTGTCGAACAGAAAACTGAATTGAGGGCTCTGCCGCTCATACATTTTATAAAACTGTTCATAGGTCAGCAGCTGTTCCTCTGTCATTTCAAACTGTTCCAGGGACAAAAAATGCCGTTTGATACGTTCCACCAACTGTTTTGCTGCGTACTTTGCTACGTTGGAAAGCATCATTTCGGTGGCTTCCGATCTGGTATTTATGACATTGCCGATTGTGCTGCCGATCAGCTGTTCCTCGAAAAGCAGAAAGAATTCCCATTTCTTTTTTTGTTCATCGTGATAGATCAGGTGGCAGTAGATGCCGTTTCCGAACTTTTCTCCGCCGTAGTAATTGCTGATTAACTGTGGATCCAGCCGGAACATGCTGTGCAGGAGGTTTGCGATGGTCTGTCCCATCATGGTCTGTTCCTCTTCCGGCAATAGTTTTTCCCAGTGCCTGATCAGCTCGCCATTTACGATCATATGATCTTCTATCAGCGTATGGCCGATCAGCCATCCTGCGCAGACACCGAGAAAATGCTGGACAGAGGTCTCAGAAAAACCTGTTGCCTCCAGTTCTTTCTCAAGGGCGGGAAGCATCTGTTCGCGAAAGTCTTTATGGATGCGTCTGTGGGTTTCGAGTCCCGGATAATGGATGGAGGCCATATAGGCTTCCTCATCCGCAAAATGCTGAATGGCATGGTCTTTAAAATACTTGATCGCTTCCTGGCAGGCAAAGTGGCTTTTTTCCTCTCGATGTCTGAAATCAAACAGTTTATTGAGAATGTTGAACAGTTTTTTGTGTTCTTTGTCTATAATGTCCACTCCGATATTATACTGTTCATCCCACATCAAACGATTTTCCATGTGAGTTCCTCTCGATCAGGTATCTCTTTCTATATTCTATTCTACAGTGAGGAAAAAGTGAGGAAATACGACATTTATTTACATTTTTTTTAAGAGGTATCAGGACATATCGCGCAGCAGATGATTTTTGTATTTCGTAATACATTCCTGAAAAAGCCGGATGGCGCCCCAGGCATCTCCGGCTTTGATAAATTCCGTAGTTTGTGCCAGGATATGATAAGTATTTTCCCGGCCGGTAAATTCACAGTAGTCGGCCCAGGCGGAGATAGAACCGGTGAAGAATGCGTTCATAATTAACGGGGTGATACAGTTGCCGCTCAGAGAAGTCAATGTTTTTCGGTACAGAAACAGAGCGGAAGCAAAATCTTTTATATCGCTGTCAAAACAGCTGCGGACATTTTCCTGCAGAGTTTCCAGCTTTTTGATGTTCTCAGGATCCTGCCTGCGAGCCAGAAGCTCGATAGAGGGGCATTCCAGATAAATGCGTACATCTAACAGATCCACCAGCATCTTTTTGTCGGGCATGCCGCCGCGGTAGCGTATGATGGCAAACAGGGTGTCTATATTGCCGGTGGATGCGTAATCCGCCACAAATACGCCTTTTCTGGAAACTACATCCAGAAAGCCGATGCGCGCCAGTTCCCTGATCCCTTCGTGGACAATGGTTTTGCTGATCCCCATGGTATCCGCCAGTTCCCGCTCTGAAGGAAGCCTGTCGTTTGGTTTCAGTTCACCGGACAGGATCATTTCCTCGATCTGGGATAAAAATAATTCCTTGATGGAGGGGGCGTCGATTTTTTTGAAGGTCATGAGGATACGTTTCCTTTCATCTGCTGAGTGTTTTTCACAACTATAATATAACATGGCAGTCTGAATATCGTCAACAGAAACTGGTCAGACCATGACCAGATAAATTTTATGGCGATTTTTTGGGTATTCTGTCAATTTACAAGGAGATAATAATATAGGAAGATAGCTATATAACCAAAAATTGTTTCCTGACAGCCAGAAAACTGAGAGAGCGGAGGCTTTCAGGGAATGCCGGGAGAACAGGGCACAGAGCGAATATGTAAAGAAAGACACGGTTTGCAGAACGGGTGCATACCGGATTTTGTTATGGAGGCGCAATATATGGGAAAAGATATTCGGGTGATCGAAGTAAAGAGAAGTATTTTTGAGAATAACGATAAAGATGCCGACAGACTGCGGACGGAGTTAAAAGAAAAGCGGGTGTTTCTGTTAAATCTGATGTCTTCCCCGGGTTCTGGCAAGACAACGACTCTGCTTGCGCTTGCCCGGGCGCTGAAAGGCCGTATAAAGATGGGCGTAATGGAGGCGGATATTGATTCCGCTGTGGATGCGGAGAAAATGGCGCAGGCAGGCGTGAAGTCCATTCAGATTCATACCGGCGGTATGTGTCATCTGGATGCGGATATGACCAGACAGGGGCTTTATGAGTTCGGGCTGGAAGATGCAGAGCTGATTGTTCTGGAGAATGTGGGGAACCTGGTCTGTCCCGCGGAGTTTGACACCGGGGCGGTGAAGAATATGACGATTCTGTCGGTGCCGGAGGGGGATGATAAGCCGCTCAAGTATCCGTTGATGTATGAGAAATGCGATCTTCTGGTGATCAACAAGACGGACGTTATGCCATACTTTGATTTTGATAAGGAGAAAGTGGAGAAATATGCGCGTCTCCGCAATCAGGATATTGATATATTGTATATCTCTGCAAAGACCGGCGAGGGAATCGAAGCGCTGGCGGACTGGATCGTAGCGCAGGCAGAGGTCTGGAGAGGGACAGAGATGTAGTAGTAGAGGGCTGAAAATCGAATGCATGCAGACCGGATCGTGACACAGGTGGAGCCTCGGGAGGGACAGGAATGTGCAGTGGCAAAATGGAAGACTGGTGCATGCAGACCGGTTCATGGAGCACGCGAAAATTTGAAGAGGGTAAGCAGAAAGATGGAGAAGGAAAAGACAAAAATATTAGCGGTGGCCGGAAAAGGCGGTGTGGGGAAGACTTCGATTGCGGCCACCATCGTGCGGATCTTGGTGGAGGCGTATCCCGATAAGAAGATCCTCGCTATCGACGCGGATCCGGCAGTGGGGCTGTCTACGGCGCTGGGGATTGAGGTGGAGACTACCATAGACGATATCCGCCGGGCGGTGGTGGCGGCAGCGGAAGAGGGAGATAAAAAGAGCGCCATCGAACTGCTTGGGGAGGCCAGATACAGGATCTTTGACGCGTTGGTGGAGACGGACGGCTTCAGTTTTATCGCCATTGGGCGCCCGGAGGCCGCAGGCTGTTACTGTAAGATCAATACCTATCTGAAGGAAGTGATCAGCATTTTGTCGGAAAATTTTGACTATGTAGTCATCGACGGGGAGGCCGGCATCGAGCAGATCAACAGGCGGGTGATGGAAAAGGTTACCCATCTGCTTCTGATCACGGACGCCAGCAGAAAGGGAACCCAGGTGGTGCAGACTATCCGCAGGGTGGCGGATGAGCTGGTAATGTACGAAAAACTGGGACTGATCGCCAACCGTCTGCCGTCTCTGGAAACCGGGAAACTGTTGGAGATGGGAGATCTTCCGGTGCTTGCCTGTATACCGGCGGATGGGACGTTGGCGGAATTTGATTTAAAAGGGGAGAACGTCTTTTATCTGCCGACGGATGCGGCGATTGTGCAGGGGACGGCAGAGGCGCTGCAAAAGATGGGGCTTATTCCCTGAGTGCTGTGTCAGAGTCTGAGTGTGCAGGGGATTTTGGCAGATGGTCTGGATTCTGTGGGGGTACCGGCCCTGTGAGAAGAAGGGGATACGATAGCGGCAGGCTGTAGTATGAAAGAGAGGGAATATGAAAGATTTAAAACATATGTACTATTTTGAAAAACTGCTGGAGGACGCGAACAATGAGCTGATCAGGCAGGCCCAGGGGGAGGGCAGAAAATGTATTGCCACGCTCTGCGAGAATGTTCCGGAGCCGCTTTTAAATCTGCCAGGAACGTTCTCTTCACGTCTGCGGGCGCCCCGTACCGGCTCCATTGAGATGGCGACTTACTATCTGACAAGTTTTCTGTGCGAGTATACAAGAGCGCTTTTAGAGCGTGCCATGGAGGGCGGTTACAATTTTGCGGACTGTCTGATCGTGCCGGACGGCTGTTCCATGTTAAACCGTTGTGCGGAGAATATGGAACTTTTGAAGACCATGCCGAAGGAGCATTTTTTCCATGAATATATGGAAATTCCCATGAAGGCCAATGACAACGGATTAAATCTCTATGTGCTGCAATGTAAAAACCATATATTAAAACCCCTGTCCGAGAAGTTTGGGATCGATATTTCCGACGGAGCGATCAGGGAAGCGGTGAAGGAGCACAACAGGATCTGCGACCTGATCCGCCGCATCGGGGAATACAGAAAGGAAGAGAAACCGAGGATCACAGGATATGAATTCCATATCATGACTATGGCTACCTACGCAGCGCCGAAGGATTTGCTGATCGGTAAGCTGGAGGAGACGTTAGAAGAGCTTGCGGACAGGAAACCGGATGCAAAAAATCCTTACCGGATTCGGGTGATGTTAGTGGGCTCGGAGGTGGACGATGTGGATGTGGTGCGGCTGATCGAGGAATCCGGGGCCTATGTCTGTGCAGACCGGTTCTGCTACGGTTCTTTTCCGGGCAGGGACAGGATCGAGCTGACAGAAGATGAGGATGCGCTGACGCAGGTCTGCCGTCAGTATATGTACAGAGGACAGTGCCCTAGATACATGAATCAGGACAAGATTCAGGGGAGGCGCAGGTATGTGAAGGAACTGGCAAAGGAATACCGGGCGGACGGCATTATCTATCAGCAGATCAAATTCTGTGATCCCTGGGCTTATGAGCGGACTGTGGGGACGCAGGTGCTGCGGGAGGATTATCACTATCCGGTACTGTCCGTGGACAGGCCCTATGCGATCGGGAATTCGGGACAGCTGCGCACAAGGGTGCAAGCCTTTGTGGAGAGCGTGGAATTAAAGAAGATACAGAGAAACTGACAGAAGATGAAAGTGTCAGGACAGGGAGTTTTGAAAAGAACGGAGTGGAAGAAGATCCGGAAAAACTGACAGAGGATGAAAGCTGTCAGGACAGAGTTTTGTAAAAGGTGGGAAAGGAAAGAAGATCAGGGGGTGGCAGACCGTGGGAAAACAGGTGGGAAGTGAACGGCTGGGTGATTTTTATACCAAAGGAAAGGTGCGGAAGCGCAGAGAGTGGCGGGGAGTGACGGACACGCTTTATGATTATGCAAGATGGCTGCATATCATGGGAATTCTCACGAAGTTTATTGTGAAGCCCAGAAATATCAAAGCGTTTTTCCGGTATCGCTGGATGGCAAATTATCTTGCCGCGCCCATGATGGTGGACCGCCATACCCAGGGGCTCAGAGGGCCGCAGCTACGCATTGCCCATACGGAGTTTGACCTGGTGATGGAGGATGTGGCGAAGCTTTTGGACAATCTGTTCAGAGGGGACAGGCGGATCGGAAACGACGAGAAATTTTCCAAGAAAGTGGTGCTGGTGGATGAGAACGAGATGACGGCGGTGCTGATGGGCTTTCCCAATCTGAAAGGGTTAAGCAGAGAGACGCCTTCGGTGTACGTCTCCGTGCTGTTGAATCAGTATGCCGCCTGCCACTATATCGATGTGGCGCAGGAGTTCGGCATTCCGGGGGATGTGTGTCCCATGCCGGAGGCGGAGGCCGGGGTTTCCATTGACGACGACTATCCTGTGCTGGGGGCCTGTGCGATCCAGTGCAATACCACTTGTGATGGTTCTCTGATGGGGAACGGCATCATCTCCAAACGTCTGGAACTGGAGGAGGGCATTCCCTGTTTCCAACTTGCGGCGCCCTTGCGGCACAGAGAGGAGGATGTACAGGAATATGCGGCCCAGGAGATCCGGGATGCCATTCGTTTTATCGAGGAACACACGGGAGAGAAATGGGACTGGGATTATTATTTTACCTGCGCGAAGCGCGTCAATGAGTCCACGAGGCACCGGTTGGAGTGGCTGGAGATGAACAAGACCGACTATCCACAGGTGTTTGGTTCCAATCTGGCTCTTTACACCGAGACAAACTATATGGCGATCTGCGGGAAGATGCAGGAGTTTGTGGAGGCTGACAGAAAGATATCCGCCATCGCGGAAAAAGCCTATAAGAATAAGAACATGGTGGTGAAGGAATACCGCCACCGGGCGATCATCTGGGGCGTGCAGTCGCATTTTTATTTTGATTTTCTGATCTGGCTGCAGAATTGCTGGGGGATTTTGCCTTTGACGGATATGCTCTCCATGGTGTCCACAAAGGTGCTCTCGGAGGACGATAAGGAGCAGGCCATTTATGATATGGCCTGGCTCACAGAGAACATGATCATGCGTAACAGAACCCACGGCGGCTATAAGGTTCTGTTGGACGAACTGTGGGAGTTCTGCGAGGAGTTCCGGGCGGATACTGTGATTCTGTGGGAACATATCGCCTGCAAGGCGCTTGACGGCATGCACGGGCAGTTTGAGGAGAAGGCAAGAGAAAAGGGCATTCATCTGATCTGGGTGGATCATGATCTCTTCGATCCCAGAGTGATCTCCAGACAGGAGATCAGGGATCAGGTCAATCGGTATATGCGGACGGTTTTCAGAGAGGAGCCCCTTGATCCGACGTTAGAGGTGATCTCCGATGAACATTCGTGGTAAATGCATCGCATGCTGCGATGCATGGCGGAACTGGAACAGCAGATACCGGAGAAGCGCATAGCTTCATTTACGGACGGAGCCCTTTACCGG
>CAJTPM010000008.1:7983-108697 GCA_910578085.1 uncultured Lachnospiraceae bacterium
GGCCGGAAATGTAAGCTTGGACAAAATGTGCTGAAGAGGTATCTGCGGAACTGGAACAGCAGATACCAGAGAAGCGCATAGCTTCATTTACGGACGGAGCTCTTTACCGGCCGGAAATGTAAGCTTGGACAAAATGTGCTGAAGAGGTATCTGCGGAACTGGAATAGGAGGATGTGATATGAAATATTATGGCGGATGTGATTCCGGAAGTACTTATACAAAATGTGTGATCATTGATGAGAATGGTAAGATGGCGGCCCATGTGACGCTGCGCAGCCGTATCAACTCCGTGCTCAGCGCGCAGGATGCACTGGATCAGGCAGTGGCGCAGGTGCCGGAATTAAGCAGTGCAAAGGATCTTTCGTACCTGGTGGGCACAGGTTATGGGCGAAATAAGGTACCCTTTGCGGATGAGAATATCTCGGAGATCAGCTGTCATGCTATGGGAGTGCATGTGGCGGATCCGAAAGTGAGAGCGATCATCGATATCGGCGGGCAGGATGTCAAGGGAATCTCCGTGGATACGGACGGAACGGTGCTCAATTTTGCTATGAATGACAGATGCGCGGCCGGCACAGGGCGGTTTTTCGAGGCGATGGCTAGGGCCTTTGAGATGGAACTGGGAGAATTTTCCAAACTGTCCCTGCAGGCGAAGAATGTGATCCCGATTACATCCCAATGTACTGTGTTTGCGGAATCCGAGGTCATTTCGCTGGTGGGGGAGGGCAAACCCATGGAGGAGATCGCCGCGGGAATCGAGCTGTCCGTAGCCAAGAGATGCTTTGTGATGTCGAAGAAGGCGGGGGCAGTGGATCAGATCACGCTCACCGGGGGTTGTGCCAAGAACGAGGGGCTAAAGGACGCTATTGAGAAAGTGCTGAAACTGAAGGTCATCGATCTGCCCATCGATCCGCAGCTGATGGGGGCATTAGGGGCTGCTGAGTTTGCAAGACAGAAAGGGGGAAAACAGTGATGGGGATCGTTCTTCGCGTGATCGGGATCCTGGCGGGCGTATTTGCCGCCCTGTTTGTGCTTTCGTTTCTCGTATACTTTTTTAATCTGGACATGAAGCTGACATCTGCGCTTGCACCTTTCTTTGAAAAGCATTATGATAAGATAGACAGGGATAAACATCTGTAGGGGCGGCTCTGGCCTGAGGGAACAGGTGAAAAGCCTTGGAACAGGCAGGCGGAAGAGGCGAGAAGCTCTGGAACAGGGTACAGCCGGACAGGTAAGTAAAGTTCCGGAATAAGGTCGGACCGGGATAAAAGAAGATGAAACTGTACGATGAGATCGTAAAAAAATTTAAGAATCTTCTGGAGACAGAGGAGAGCATGGATCTGCCCCTGGGGGAGACGCCGTGGCCCGAGGTGTCTGACAGGAGCATGATTTTAAGGAGCGAGACGGCGTACGAGCTGGGCGGAGAAAATCTTGCGGCTGTCGGTTGTACGGTCATCACGGCGGATAAAACGTTGGTGCCGCAGGATAGAGTGACGCTCCTTGGCAGGGATCTTTTGCAGATCAGCACAGATGTGCCTTACGCCCGGATCGCGCTTGTGCGGGTGCGGGAGGATACTCTGGGGGAAGGGCAGGCGTTATATCAGGCCATCCGCGGTCTGGAATACACCAGGTATCATTTTTACCCGGAGGGGTTTATGATGCGGGTGTCCGCCGCCAGACAGAAGGAGACGGTTCGTATCGGAAAAGATGCCCTGAAAAAAGGGCTTGATTTCGCAAAGACAGGAAACCGGATGATTTCTGCTTTTCACAGGAATGCTGCGGTGGAGGCGGTTCATATTTATTATGTAACAGCACAGGAATTTGACTATCAGAAATTAGAGCGGCTGGCAGACGAAGCGGAGAAAATCACGAAGACCATCGATCATATGTTACAGAATGCAGTCATGGACTGCGGCGCCTGCAGCCTGCAGAAAGTCTGCGACGAGGTGGAGGGACTGCGGGAGCTGCATTTTGGGGGGCGGAGAACCTGAAAATGGCAGAGAGATCCGGAACATTGGAATTGATCGTGAGGAATCCGATCCCTGATGCTGTAGCGGCAGTCTGCCGTAGAGAATAGATATGGTAATTGAAATAGAATATTACAAAGGCGATACATTACTGTATGGCGGAAAATGTTCCTTTGCGGAATTTCAGGAGCAGGTGAACACGGTAGAGAAACTGTATGACAGAAAAGAAGATAATTTTGTGCCGCTGCTATGCAGGATGTATGGCTGGACGGTAACGACAGAGAAAGTTGAACCGCAATACATATATGACAGAGATGTCATTAAGTGTATTAATTTAATAAAGTAAAGAAAAACAGCAGGAGCCCGTACAGCGCACAGTTTCCTTTACGGATAGTGCATAGCAGCGGCCGGAAATGTAAGCTTGGTTGAAGTGTGCTGGAATGGGGCGAATGCGGAACTGGAATTGGAACAGGAGGAGAACAGGAATGGCATTTGATATGGAGCAGTACAACAGATGGCCGGCGAATCACAAACATGACAAGGAGCCCAGCAAGAAGATCATTGCGCTGGGGAAGAAGATCACGGATGTGGCGGCTCACATGATCGGCGGGGTGAAGGTGGAGGATCCCGAGTACTGGGGGCTTGCGGAGATCATCACCGAGGAGATGGCGGAAGTGGGGCTCGCCATGAAAAAGAGGACGCCCTACACTTTTGCGGAACTGTGTAAATTGAATAACATCGATAAAAGCGGCGAGGAAAAATTTCAGAAGCTTTTGGATGAGATGAGTTACATAGGGCTGCTGGAGTATGATTACGGTTATCACTATGATCACAACGGACGCACCGCACCGCAGTCTGAACGTCGGTATATCCTGCCCATGTTTGTGCCCGGTTCGGCGGAGCTTTTCAATATGGAAGAACTGCCTGACGGCAGCAACCCGAGGTTGCGGGATCACCCGGACGTGGCGTCCTTCTTCGAGCGCATGACCTTTATCCCCCTGGCGGGGATCACCCAGATGGTGCCGCCCGGCGGCGCGGGGATCGGCATGCATGTCATCCCGGTGGAGAAGGCCATCTCCATGGAGAATCAGTCTGTGGATCTGGAACATATTTCCTACTGGCTGAAAAAATATGAGGGCCACATCGGCGTGGGGCGCTGCTCCTGCCGTGCTTCCAGAAAGGTTCTGGGGGAAGGCGTAGCGGACGACGATTACGGCTGGTGTATCGGGGTGGGTGATTTTGCGGACTACTGCCGTGAGACAGGAAAGGGCCACGACATCACTTACGATGAGGCTATGGCGATCTTACAGAGAGCGGAAGAGAACGGTTTTGTGCATCAGATCACCAATATCGACGGGGAGAATAAGATTTTCGGCATCTGCAACTGCAATGTGAATATCTGTAACGCACTGCGGACTTCTCAGCTTTTCAATACGCCGAATATGTCCCGGTCCGCCTATGTGGCCCATGTGGATAAGGAAAAATGCGTGGCCTGCGGACGCTGCGTGGAGTATTGTCCTGCGGGCGCGGTAAAACTCGGGCAGAAGCTCTGCACAAAGGACGGCAAAGAGGTGCAGTATCCGAAGCAGGAGCTGCCGGACAATGTAAAATGGACAAAAGATAAATGGGATCCGGATTACCGTGACAATAACCGGATCAACAGTCACAAGGCAGGGACATCGCCCTGTAAGGCGGCCTGTCCGGCACATATCGCCGTGCAGGGGTATCTGAAAAAGGCGGCCCAGGGACAGTATCAAGAAGCCCTGGCGCTGATCAAAAAGCAGAATCCCTTCCCGGCAGTCTGCGGACGGATCTGCAACAGGCGCTGTGAGGAAGCATGTACCAGAGGCACCATCGACGAGGCGGTTGCTATTGATGCGGTCAAGAAGTTTATTGCAGACCGGGATCTGAAAGCGGAAACCAGATATATTCCGCCTGTGGTAATTCCGGCCAGCATCCATATGGACCATTTCCCGGAGAAGATCGCCATCATCGGCGGCGGTCCGGCGGGTCTTTCCGCTGCCTTTTATCTGGCGGAAAAAGGGTATAGCCCCACCGTTTTTGAGAAGAGTGAGAAACCCGGCGGTATGCTGCAGTACGGGATCCCTTCCTATAAGCTGGAGAAAGACGTCATCGAGGCGGAGATCAACGTGATGCGGCAAATGGGTGTGGAGATAAAGACCGGCGTAGAGGTCGGAAAAGATGTCACACTGAATGAACTGCGTGAACAGGGTTATAAAGCGTTTTATCTTGCCATCGGCTGCAGCGCGGGCAGAAGACCGGGCGTGCCCGGCGACGACGCAGACGGGACGTTTACAGCCATCGATTATCTGCATGACGCAAATCTGGGGGATATGTCCTATACAGGGAAGGTTGTGGTGATCGGCGGCGGCAACGTGGCGATCGACGCGGCGAGAGTGAGTGCGAGAAGCGGCGCTTCGGAAGTATCCATGTTCAGTCTGGAGTCGGGGAAAGAGATGCCGGCGTCCGACGTGGAAGTTTATGAGGCCGGAGAAGACGGCGTAAAGATCGAGAACGGCTGGGGGCCGAAGGAAGTGCTGACGCAGGATGGAAAAGTGACGGGGATCGTGCTGAAAAAGTGTACATCCGTTTTCAATGCGGAAGGAAAATTTGCGCCGGTTTACAATGAGGAAGAGACGATCACAGTGGACTGTGAGCGCGTGATTTTTGCCATCGGTCAGAGGACCGTATGGGGGAATCTGCTGGAAGGCGAGAAAGTAGAGTTTAGGGGACCGGCCATTGTGGCGGATAAGCTCACCTACCAGACCGGCCAGCCGGATATCTTTGTGGGCGGCGACGTCTACACCGGACCGAAGTTTGCCATCGATGCGATCGCTGCGGGGCATTACGCGGCGGAATCACTGCACCGCTATGTGCATGGGGCGCATATGACCATCGGGCGGAACCACTGGGAGTTTAATGAGCTTGACAAGGATAATATTCGGGTGGAGAGCTACGACAATTCTTCCAGACAGATCGAGGGCGTGGATCCGGCAGTGGAGGCGAAGTCCTTCAGGGATGCGCATAAGACGCTGACGGAAGAGCAGGTGAAGATCGAGACGGCAAGGTGTCTCGGGTGCGGTGCGACGATCGTGGATGAGAATAAGTGCATCGGCTGTGGCGTATGTACGACAAAATGTGAGTTTGACGCGATTACGCTGCATCGCGACAGACCGGAGTGCACGAGGATGGTGACGGCGGAGGATAAGTTTAAGGAGATCATTCCTTATCAGTTGAAGCGGGCGGCGAGGATTGTGACGCATAAAAAGAGTTGAGAAATTGCAGTGCCGGGGGTAAAGGGGGATATGGTGGTCGGCAGATTGCCGGGAATGTATTCCTCTTTGCTCCGGGCTTCGGATCTAAGTGCTTCTAAATGTTCCGGGAAAGGGTATTGCGTGCGGACGCAACCGCCCGCTATGCGCCATCCATGGCGCAAACCGGGCTTTCGCCGGCATCCGTGCCGTCGAATTGCTGGGGATCCGCGGAACATTAAGAAGCACTAAGATCCTGCGCAGTCGCAATTCGGAATACATTCCCGGCAATCTGCCAGAGGCGGTATTGGCAACCTTTACAGGGGGATTGAGTTGCGATAGTATCCCAATGGAAAAGCTGCCGGCAATTTGCCAGGGGCGGTATTGGCAGCCTTTACAGGGGGGAGATTAAGTTGCGATAGTATCCCAACGGAAAAACTGCTAGCAATCTGTATTGGAAGTTCTTATAAGGCGGGATTAAGTTGGTTTGGCGGCTTCGGCAGGAGAGGGGAGTAAAAGAGTGCCATGCATGAGTTGGGTGTTGTATTTTATGTTGTGAAAGATGTGAAGCAGGTGGCGGAGGAGAACGCTGTGGAGAAGATCGCTTCGGTGACGCTGCAGATCGGGGAAGTGACGGGAATCATCCATGAGTATCTGGTCGATTGCTGGAACTGGGCCAGAAAAAAGGAGCCCGTCATGGAGGAAGCGGAGCTTGTGATTGAACAGATCGATGCGGTGACATTCTGCGAGGACTGTAAGAAGGAGTACCCAACGGTGCAGTACGCGAAAGTCTGCCCCTACTGCGGCAGCGAGCACACCTATCTGGTCCGGGGGGATGAGTTTCTGATTAAGGAGATCGGGGTGTATTAGCGGTTTTGGGAAACAAGGAAGAGTGCGTACAGCACTCTTTTTTCTGCGCAGGCTGCGAAAAGATGAAGTTTTCCTGCCTGGTCACGGAGGAGTAGAGTATGATTTATATTGTGGATAATATATTGAATTATCTGATATATCTGTTTATCATTCGTTTTGGATTCAGGTTAAGTCCGAGAAAAAATAAATTTTTTATTGGGGCGTCTATGGCGGTGATGTTGTCAGCAGGTGTTTATAATGCATATTCTGATACAAATTCTCCGATTGTCTATATTGTCTGGAGTGTATTGTCGATCAGTCTGTTTTTTGAGGATCGTTTGGGGCATCTGGCCGTATTGAGTGCTGCGCTCATGTATTTCACCGGGATCATGGATACATTCAGCGTCATGCTGATACAGGTTGTGCTGGTAGGGGGAGGGATTTCCGACACGGATATTACGTGGTGGATGGAACCAGCCTATCTGCTGTCGTTTTTGATTTATCTTCTGATCTATTTATATCTTCTGAAAAAGAATGAGGTATATCTGTGCGATATAGAACTTAAGTACCGGATAGCGGTTTTGGTGCAGGGCAGTATTTTTCAGATGTTCTATAATTTTGTTTTTATTTTCTTCAACGAGAATCATGAAAGGTATGGTCAGGATGCATATGTCGTATTTTTTGTCAGTATAGTGGGTGCGGTTTACTCGGTTTTTCTCACTCTCGGATTTGCTGTAAAAAATAATCTGATGGAAAAGCAGAACAGAGAACTCCAGTCTTTTATGCGGATGCAGAAGCAGCAGTACGATTACCAGCTGCAGCAATCGACGGCTGTGCGGCGTTTTAAACATGATCTGGCGAATCATATCGCCGTTCTCAGAGAACTGATGAATCAGAAGAAGACGGAGGCAGCCGGAGAGTATATAGATACGATCTGGAAGATGCAGGCGGAATTTGACGGAAAAGTCCATACAGGGGACAGTTTTCTCGATGTTATTTTGAACTATTATCGGTATCTGGCGACAAAGGAAGCTATAGAGTTTTCCGTGTCGGGAAAGCTGAAAGAGGAAGTGCCTCTCGAGATGTTTGACATGACAACGCTGATGGGAAATATATTGCAGAACGCTGTGGAAGCGGCGGCAAAGGCGTCTGTTCCGAGGATCCGGATTGAGCTGATAGAGCATAAAAGGGAAATTTTTATTGTTGTAACCAACAGTACGGCAGAAAAAATAAAAATAGGAAAAGACTTTTTTATGACTTCAAAAAGTGATAAAGTGAATCATGGCTTCGGACTGAAAAATGTGATTGCCGTAGTGGAGAAGTATCACGGAGAATACTATATGGAGTCCGTGACGGAGAACGGGGAGGCATTGTTTCAGGTCAGTATTGGCGTTCCGAAAGCAGAGAATAGAAAAAGACTGTGATGCCCGCCGGAGTGGGCAAAGAGGTACAGACATGAAAATAGGTATCGTAGAAGATGAACCGGTGTGGAGGGAAAAGATACAGGCTGCGGTCGAAAAATATTGTACAGAGAAAGATGTTTCACTTCAAATCTATTCCTGCGGCAGCGGAGAAGAGTTTATGAAACACGCGGACGCGGATCTGCTGTTTTTAGATATTGAACTGGCAGAGGGGGAAGACGGGTTTGACATAGCCGAAAAACTGATGGAGGCGGGAAGCGGGTGTAAGATTTGTTTTCTGACTTCCCATACGGAGCTGGCCAGATTCGGCTATAGAGTGAATGCCTTCCGGTACATCGATAAAAAACATTTGGAGGAGATCGGCGAGGCGCTTGACGCGTTTCTGAAAACCAGAATACAGGATCGGATGATCTGTTGTAACGATACCGCCGGGATTTGCAGAAGGATAAACCTGAGGGGGCTTGTGCTTGTGGAGACGAGCGGAAGAAACCTGCGATATCTTATGGCGGACGGCAGGGAATATTTCTGTGTGGGGAAAATCACCGATACGGCGCAGAGTTTGGCCAGGTTCGGTTTTTTTCAGATACAGCGGTCGTATATTATCAATTTGAAATATATAGAAAAGGCGGACAGCCGTGAGATCACACTCTGCAATGGGATGAAAGTGACGATCGGGAGGACTCACAGTAAGGAGTTTAAGAGAGAGTTTTTTAAATGGAGAATGTATTTTGACGGCTGATCTGTTTTGACAGACCTGTGTCGTTTGCACAAAAATTGTGGCGTTTGCACAGACTGCATTTTAGTTGCTTTAGGACTGTGGTATAAATGGGATGTGAATTATATTGCGGAGGGAGGTTCCAAGCTTGAAAAAGAAAATGTTAATTATTTTAGCCAGTTTTGCGCTAAACGGCATTTTGTCTGTAGGCTGCGGAAATGCAGGGGAGGATACTGTAGAAAATGCAGGTTTGGCTGCGGGAGAAAGCACAGATCAGGTTCCGGAAACGCAGCATGATGAGATTGCAGATTCAGTCCACAGTAATCCGGCGGGAAATAAAGAGGAAGAGCATTCAGTAACTGATAAAGATAATGTGCTGGAAAGTCTGACAGGAGAATATGAATATTTATCGGATGATGGAAGCGGCGAATTAACGATTGAAAAAACATCCTGCGGCTATGACATTTCCGATTATGAATCAGAATCTTCCTGGCGTTTTCTGGCCGATTCATCCAATATAGAAGCCATGGAAAATAACAAAATATATATAAAGTATCCGGAACAGGTATTTTCTGACGGAACGACTGTTTTTGGTTACTATATTTTAGAACATGGCACAGATGAAATAAATGTGTATTATGGAAAATCCACGTTTGAGGAGACAGAATTTTTATACCGTGCCACAAAGACTGCACAGGCGGCCAGAAATGCAGATTTGGAGACGACAGTGGAAGAACTGTTGGATTCATTTATCGATGGTTCAATAAGTGCGGTGGACTCCGCGGATCTGACATCGACATTTTATATTACTGATTTAAATATGGATTCTGAAGGATGGGATGCATATTCTATTGGAGAGAAAGTCGATCTTGACAATGATGGAGAAAACGAACTCATTATCTGCGGGCCTTATGGTGGAATGTACCTTGATGCGCATGATGGCAGGGTGTATAAATTTGCTGCGGGAGAAGGTACTGCGCTCATTCTTTCTTATACTTACTATAATGGGGACGTATGGATTATGTACAGCAACATGTCAAGTGCGGGATTTGAATTTTACCATATCGAAAAATTTGAAGGAGCTGACAATTTAGTCGCGGAAATGAATTTTGGCGAAGAATTTGACATCTATCATGCAGAAGAAGAGGATGGAGTGAAATATACATTAAATGGGAATGAAATTTCTTATGATGAATATACAGCGTTATGCAGCAAAATTTTTGCAGCGGAAGTAAGCACAAATTGAAAATGATATACGATGGTTAAGACATAGCCAATACAGACGTATTTTGGAAGAAAATTATGGGGGAATATAAATTTCCCTCTTGTCAAATGATCGCGATTATGGTAAGATAATTTTCGTTGGACGCCTGAATAAGGTTTATTCTGGTGACGGAAAGGGGCTCCGTGGTCAAGCGGTTAAGACATCGCCCTTTCACGGCGGTAACACGGGTTCGATTCCCGTCGGAGTCAGTAGAGTTTGGAATTCAATATGCCGATGTGGCTCTAATTCCAGACAGAGCAGGCTGATTAAAAATCAGTTGAGGAAAAATAGAATACGCCGATGTGGCTCAATTGGCAGAGCAGCTGATTTGTAATCAGCAGGTTAACGGTTCGAGTCCGTTCATCGGCTTTCAGTCCCGAAAGGGGTTGCGGACCTTTAGCTCAGTTGGTTAGAGCAACCGGCTCATAACCGGTCGGTCCTGGGTTCGAGTCCCCGAAGGTCCATTATAGAAACAGTGACAATACAGCGGTAATTTCGAGTTTGCGGCAAAACAATGTTTTGCTTAAGCAAGTATCTCGTATGCGGATTTATTCGCATTGGCCCAGTGGCTCAGTTGGTTAGAGCGTCGCCCTGTCACGGCGAAGGTCGTCGGTTCGAGTCCGATCTGGGTCGTTATGGTTATGGGATCTTAGCTCAGCTGGGAGAGCATCTGCCTTACAAGCAGAGGGTCATAGGTTCGAGCCCTATAGGTCCCATTATCTGTTTTTAATTTATAAAACAGTCTTTTGTTATGCTGGTGTGGCGGAATAGGCAGACGCAAGGGACTTAAAATCCCTCGGGGGCAACCTCGTGCCGGTTCAAGTCCGGCCACCAGCATTATAAACAGCGGACAGTACGCTTTAAGCGAACTGTCCGTTAGTTTTGTTACGGATCGTATTTGTTGCGGTTTCACAATGACGAAGAGACTAAAAACAGGCATAATGTTTATGATCAAAATAAAAGATCGTATGAGAGAAAATAAAGACATGCGGATAAAAGGAAAAGTATATGCGGATCCGGATGTCGAAACAGGAGAATAAAAAATTGAGATACTACATCGCAGACCTGCATTTCTTCCACGCAAACCTCAATACCAAAATGGATCACCGGGGATTTGCCGATGTAGAAGAAATGAATGCATACATGATAAAAAGGTGGAACGGGAAGGTTCGGAAGAAGGATGAGGTCGTCATCCTGGGCGACCTCTCCTGGGGCAGCGCGGAGCAAACCAATGAACTGTTGGGAAAGTTAAACGGAAGGCTGTATCTGATCACCGGAAATCATGATAAGTTTGTGCGTGAGCCGGCGTTTAAGACCGACCGTTTTACCTGGATCAAACCCTACGAGGAACTCTCCGATAACAGGAGAAGGGTAATTCTGTGTCACTATCCGATCGTGTGCTATAACGGGCAGTACCGCCTGGATGCGGAGGGGAATCCGAAGACTTATATGCTCTACGGGCATGTCCACGATACGCAGGATCAGAGACTGATCGAGCAGTTTCAGGAGATCACGCGGAGTACAAAGACTGTGAATGCTGAGGGGGAAGAGCAGAGTATTCCCTGTAATATGATCAACTGTTTCTGCATGTATTCGGATTACGAGCCGCTTACGCTGGACGAATGGATCGAGCTGGACAGGAAACGATGCGCCGCTTTTTCAGATTGAGGACTTGCCTACCCGGGAACATCATGGTAAGCTGTATTATTATACAGAAGTATCCGGAAGAAAAATTTTGTACAGGGGGATGAAGAACATGGAAAATAACACAAAAAGAGGAGGCTTTACCGGTTCCATCGGTTTTGTGCTGGCTGCGGCGGGGAGCGCCGTGGGGCTTGGAAATATCTGGAGATTTCCGTATCTTGCAGCGAAAGGGGGCGGCGGCGTATTTATTCTGTGCTATATTATTCTGGCGCTTACGTTCGGCTTTACGCTTCTGACGACGGAGATCGCTATCGGCAGAAAGACCGGGCAGAGCCCGCTGACAGCCTATAAAAAGATCCACCCGAAATGGGGGGGCATTGGCGTGCTGGCCTGTCTGGTGCCGGTGATCATCCTGCCCTATTACTGTTCCATCGGGGGCTGGGTACTCAAATATCTGACGGTGTTTCTGACAGGACATGGTGTGGAAGCGGCGAAAGACGGCTATTTTACGGGATATATCACGGGAGTATGGCAGCCCATTATCTGGCTGATCGTCTATCTGCTTCTGACCGCTTTTGTGGTGTACAGCGGCGTGGATAAGGGGATCGAAAAGTACAGCAGGATCCTGATGCCGATCCTTTTAGTTCTGATCGCGGGAATCTCCGTGTTCTCGCTGACATTAACCCATACGGATGAGAGCGGTATGACAAGAACGGGACTGCAGGGGCTTTCGGTCTATCTGATCCCGAATTTTACGGGTATGACGGTGCACGACTTTTTCGTGGTGCTGATGGATGCCATGGGACAGCTGTTTTACTCCATCAGCGTGGCGATGGGTATTATGGTGGCTTACGGCTCCTATACGAAGAAAGAGACAAATCTGATGAAGTCCATCAACCAGATTGAGTTTTTCGATACGCTGGTGGCGCTGCTTGCAGGGCTTATGATCATTCCGGCGGTGTATACCTTTATGGGTATGGAGGGAATGTCCGCAGGCCCCGGACTGATGTTTGTGTCTCTGCCCAAGGTGTTTGAGGCCATGGGCGGTATCGGGAGCGTGATCGGCTTCCTGTTTTTCCTGATGGTGACTTTTGCGGCGGTGACTTCCTCCGTGTCGGTGATGGAGGCCATTGTATCCAGCGTTGTGGATAAGTTCCATTTATCCAGAAAGAAAAGTACCATATATGTGACGGTATATGCAATCATAGCAGGTGTTATTGTTTGCCTTGGATACAACCTGCTCTACTTTGAACTGACTTTGCCCAACGGTGCTGTGGCGCAGATTCTGGATGTGATGGATTATCTGAGCAATAATCTGTTTATGCCCCTTGTAGCGTTGCTCACCTGCATTCTGATCGGCTGGATCGTGAAGCCGAAGACCGTGATAGATGAGATCACCCTGGGAGGAAATAAGTTCCAGAGAAAGACGCTCTATCTTGTGATGGTGAAGGTGATCGCGCCCATCATTCTGCTGTTGCTATTGTTACAGGCGCTGGGACTTAGTTTTTAAGCAGGAAAGTAAGGAACGGATGGAGAAGAGAAAGGAGAAGGCAGACAGACTGGCTGTCTGCCTGTCCATGATAAAGAGCAATGGAAAAGATGGAAAAAAGTGTTTTGTTTGAACAGATGCCGGTACCGCAGGCAGCAGGGCGGCTGATGATCCCAACGGTCTTAAGTTCGCTCGTGATGGTCATTTATTCCATGGCGGATACCTATTTTGTAGGGCGGCTCAACAATCCGATCGAAAATTCCGCAGTGACACTGGCTGCGCCGGTGCTGCTTGCCTTTAACGCGGTCAACAATCTGTTCGGGGTGGGTTCTTCCAGCATGATGAGCCGGGCGTTAGGGGAAAAGGACTTTGACAAGGTACGGAAGAGTTCGGCTTTCGGATTTTACTGCGCTCTTTTCTGCGGGATTGCCATGTCTCTTCTGTGTACTGCCTTTTTCAGGCCGCTTTTGTTTTTGCTGGGGGCGGAGGAGGCGACCCTGGCTTCCACGGCGGCTTACATGAGATGGACCGTGCTGTTCGGGGCGGCGCCGTCGATTTTGAATGTGGTGATGGCCTATATGGTGCGTTCCGAAGGGGCTGCGTTACATGCCAGCATCGGCACCATGAGCGGCTGCGTGTTAAATATGATACTGGATCCTGTCTTTATCATGCCCTGGGGGCTTGATATGGGAGCTTCGGGGGCAGGGTGCGCGACCTTTGTGTCCAACTGCGTGGCCTGTCTGTATTTCCTTGCGCTGCTTTATGTGAAGCGAAAGAGCACTTATGTCAGCGTCAGGCCGAAAGATTTCAGGTTGCAGAGAGAGATCGTTTCGGGAGTGTGCGGCGTGGGAATTCCGGCGTCGATCCAGAATCTTTTAAATGTGACGGGGATGACGATCCTCAACAATTTTGCGGCTGCCTACGGGCCGGATGCGGTGGCGGCCATCGGCATTGTGCAGAAGATCTACATGGTGCCGATGCAGGTGGCCATGGGCTCCAGCCAGGGCGTGATGCCGCTTGTGGGGTACTCCTATTCGGCGAAAAATTATAAGAGAATGAAAGAGACGGTATTTTTTATTGCGAAGGTCATGGTGCCGATCATGGTGGTTTCCAGCATTTTCTGTTATTTCCGCTCGGAATGGCTGGTAAGCCTGTTTATGAGAAAAGAAGAGATCGTGAGTTACGGCGGGGGGTTTCTGCGGGCAGATTCTCTGGCGATGACGTTTCTCGCCATAGATTTCCTTGCTGTGGGCGTGTTCCAGGCCATCGGTATGGGGAAGAAATCGTTAGTGTTTGCGGTGCTTCGGAAGATCGTGTTTGAGATACCGGCACTTATTGTCTTAAATAAACTGTTTGGCGTATATGGGATCGCCTATGCGGCTTTTGTGGCGGAATTTATGCTGGCGATCTGCGCGGTGTGGATGTTGCGGCGGATCTTTAAGGGGTTGGAGGGCGGTTAATGCCGGACGCCCGGGCTGGATAAAGCCTTAGCCAAATGGTGTGATGGTTGCGTCGGGGATATGGCAGGGATATTTCCGCTGGGCTGACAGAGATCGTTCGATGGGAATGTGAGAGATAGAGGTTTGGAAAAATGTTAGAATATTGACGGTGTCCTGTATTCTGATGGGCTAAGCGGCAGGGCAGTTTTGGACTGGTGATAAGGAATATTGAACATAGATATATTGAAAACAGAAATGGGAGGATATGAAAGTTGAACGGGAGATATGATACGGTGGTGTTTGATCTGGATGGGACATTGATGGATACGTTGGAGGATCTGGCGAATGCCGTTAATGAAATATTGAGAAGATATGGTTATCCGGTTAAGACCATCGGGGAGGTGCGCCGGATCGTGGGGAATGGGCTCAGGCAGACGCTGACACTGTGCCTGCCTGAGGGTACGGAGGAAGCGGTGATCGAGAAGCTGCTGCCGGAGTTTGCGGCTTTCTATCAGGAACATTGTCAGATCAAAACGAAGCCTTACGATGGAATTGAGGATACGCTGCGGGAGTTGTGCGCAAGGGGATACAAGCTTGCTATCGTCTCAAACAAGAGGGACGAGGCGGTGAAGACATTAAACAGAGAGTGTTTTGCTGCGTATGTGAAAGTGGCGATCGGTGAGAATGAGAGTGCCGGGATCAGGAAAAAACCGGCGCCGGATACGGTCTATCAGGCGATCAGGGAACTGGGCAGCGAGAAAGAGCGGACTGTCTATGTGGGAGATTCGGAAGTGGATAAGAAAACGGCGGACAATGCAGGACTGCCCTGTATCTCCGTGGACTGGGGATTTCGGGACAGGGAGGAACTGGAGAAGTTAGGGCCGGCTTATCTGATCAGCAGACCGGAGGAACTGTTGGAGATTTTATGTTGATTTTTTATGGGATTGTCTTTTTCATAATGGCAAATTTGTATACGCTGGCGGAATTTTCCGGGGAGTACCGCGTGGCGGCCTGTGTGGTGTGCGGGATCCTGTTTGTGTTCGGAAATATCAAACCCTGCCCCCTTGACAGAGTGCGGTTTACGAGGTCTGTCCGTTTTGCGGGGAGAGATAAGGACTCCGGCAGCGGAGCGTCCCGGAAAGAGGAGGCTTCCGGGATCAGAGCCACCCTGAGGGGAAAGAAAATTCCATCCAGGCGGCTTCGGATCTGCATGCAGGGGAGCGATCTGTTACTTTTATTCTGCTTCAGTACGGCGGCCTCTGCGCTGTATCTGTTACTTGAGATCGGGCAGCTCTGGCAGGGGGAGGCAAAGGTCTGGCTGTTTCATCTGCTCAATGTGTTTCTGGTGGAAGCTGTGGTTTTCTGGAATGGTATCATACGGGTGTATCTGACGTCAAAGCAGCTTGCGGTGAAATGGCGCGTTCTGGGATTGATCTGCGGTTTTATACCCATTGCCAATCTGGTGGTGCTGTACCACATCATAAAGATCACAGGCTATGAGGCGAGACTCGAAGGGGAGAAACTGCTGATTGATGAGGAGAGGAAGGATCGGCGGATTTGTGCAACGAAGTATCCGATCCTGTTGGTACACGGCGTATTTTTCAGGGATTTCAAGTATCTCAATTATTGGGGGCGGATTCCCGGAGAACTGGAGAAAAACGGTGCGGTGATCTATTATGGAAACCACCAGTCGGCGGATTCCGTGGAAGGTTCTGCAAGGGAACTTGCGGCGCGGATCAGGCAGATTACGGAGGAGACAGGGTGCGGTAAGCTGAATATTATCGCCCATTCCAAAGGAGGATTGGACTGCCGGTATGCAATCTCGCAACTGGGAATCGGTGATCTGACAGCTTCCCTCACCACGATCAATACGCCCCACAGAGGTTGCCTTTTTGCGGATTATCTGCTGGAGAAGATTCCTGAGGCTGTTCAGGAAAAAACGGCGGATACCTACAATAAAGCGGTAAAAGTGCTGGGGGATGAAAATCCGGATTTTATGAAGGCAGTGCATGATTTGACGGCATCTGCCTGTACGGAGAGAAATGAGTATATTGGAGATGCCAAAGGGATATACTATCAAAGTATAGGTTCAAAATGCAACCGGGGGGTAAATGGAAGATTCCCTTTAAATTTTACGTATCATCTGGTAAAATATTTTGGTGGGGAGAATGACGGACTGGTTTCAACGGACTCCTTTCCCTGGGGGGAGGCGTATCGGCTCGTCACCGTAAAGGGAAGAAGAGGCGTATCCCACGGCGATATGATCGATCTGAACAGAGAAAATATCCCCGGGTTTGATGTGCGGGAGTTCTATGTGGAGCTGGTAGCCGACCTGAAGCAGAGGGGATTCTGAAGAAGGGGATGGAGCGGTGTAAGCCGGGTTTAAAGTGTGACGGAAGGAAATATGCGGAACTGGAATAGGAGGAAAGAGCATGGCAGCATTACATTTAACAACAGAGAATTTCAGAAAAGAAGTATTGGAGTATGAGGGGACGGCGATGGTGGATTTCTGGGCGTCCTGGTGCGGCCCCTGTCAGATGGTGGGCCCGATCATTGAGGAGATCGCGGAGGAAGTGAAGGATGCGAAAATCTGCAAGGTAAATGTGGATGAGCAGCCGGATATCGCGGGAAAGTACAATGTGATGTCTATTCCCACCATTATTGTTTTTAAAAACGGGGAACCGGCTACGGTTTCTGTGGGGGCGAAACCGAAGGCAGAGCTTCTGGCGCTGCTCAGGTAAGAGAAGGGAAGAAAACCTGATGATAGGAAGCATTTTTGCTTCCTGGAATCTTTATGGCTGCACAGGAATTATTTTGTGCGCAGGAACGGAGCATTATGAAAGATGTGATTATTATCGGTGCGGGAACCGCCGGGCTGACTGCGGCGATTTATGCCCTGCGGGCAGGGAAGAGTGTTTTGGTGCTGGAGCAGGGAAATTACGGCGGGCAGATCATCAATACGCCGAAGGTGGAAAATTATCCGGGAATCGAGCAGATCTCCGGCTATGAATTTGCCGCAGGTCTGTTCAGGCAGGCGGAAAAGCTGGGGATGGAGTACCGCAGCAGAAAAGTGACGGGTATCAGGATGGAAGAGGAGGCGGCAGCAGATGGTTCCACTGGAGATCTTGCCGCCGCCTGTGGGGCTGCAGAGGGCATGGAAGCCGGTTGCTTCGCTGACGTAAGAATACCCTGCAAAATCGTAGAGACTGCGGAGGAGACTTACCGCACAAGAGCGTTGATCCTTGCCACCGGGGCAAAGAACCGTCCGTTGGGTATCGAAAAAGAAGAGGAGTATACGGGCCGGGGTATTTCCTATTGCGCCACCTGTGACGGTATGTTTTTCAGAGGAAAGAAGGTAGCAGTAGTGGGCGGCGGGAATACGGCCTTAGAGGATGCGGCGTTTCTCTCCAATTACTGCGAAAAAGTATACCTGATCCACAGAAGAGACACATTTCGCGGTGAGGAAAAACTGGTGAGAGAACTGCAGGCGAAAGAGAATGTGGAGTTTCAGCTGAATAAGACCGTACTGGCGCTGGAGGGAGAGCTGACTTTACAGGCAGCAGTGCTGTATGATAAAATAAGCGGCGAAGAAAGCAGGCTGGAAATAGACGGTCTGTTTGTGGCCATCGGACAGGTGCCGGAGACGGAAGTTTTTGCCGGACTGGTGGAGCGGGATGAAAATGGCTATATTGTGGCGGGCGAGGACTGCCATACCAGCATAGACGGAATTTTTGCGGCGGGCGACTGCCGGAAGAAAACTGTCAGGCAGCTGACAACCGCAGCGGCGGACGGCGCTGTGGCGGCACTTGCAGCAGCGCAGCTGTGAGATGGCGCGGTCAGAAAGTGCAGAGCAGGCAGGAGATGGCGCAGGCGGACGATGCTGTGAGCATGGGGCAGTGCGGACAGAAGGTTCTGCAGAAATAAGACAATATGGGCGGGAGGCGTTACGAATGCGGGCCGACACAGAGAACAGCCTACAGAGTGATAGCATCAGCTCAGTCCGCAAAGAGGCAGCGCAGGCAGTGGTGACGCCGCAGGACAAAACAGGAGTATACAGATGAAAAAAATTTGGGCATTATATAAAAAATTTGAGGAGATCGTCAACTATCTGATTGTCGGTGTGTTGACTACAATAGTCAGCTGGGCGGCCTATGCTCTCTGCAAACTTGTCATGGACGTAGATAATGCGGTCATGATGCAGATCGCGGTGATCATCCGCTGGGTTGCGGGCGTGGTGTTCGGTTATTTTACGAACCGCAGGTTTGTGTTTAAGAGCAAAAATCCCGACATGCTGAAAGAGGCGGCGGGCTTTGCTTCATCGAGGCTTGTGACGCTGTTTCTGGATATGTTTGTGATGTGGCTGCTCCCCACTATTTTCCACGTAAACGACTGGATTGCCACGTTTATCTCTGCAGTGCTGGTGACGGTGATGAACTATATTTTCAGCAAGTTTATTGTATTTCGGAAAAAGAAATAAAAAAGTTTCAGAGATGGAAAAGTATAATTTTTAGTACTTGACAAGACCGCCAATGCTATGTAAAATAGGAAAGTACGAACAATTGATTCGTAGACATAAGTACGTGTAGCTCAGCTGGATAGAGCGTCTGGCTACGGACCAGAAGGTCGTGGGTTCGAATCCTGTCACGTACGTGAAAAGCCTTGTAAGCTGTATAGTTTATAAGGCTTTTTGTTAATAGGAAGAATTTATCACGCAGGAGGAAAGGCATATGGCGAAACTGCTGGGAAAATTAAAAAGAGTGGTATTCAGTCGTCTGGTCATCACGATCGTACTGGTGGCGGCACAGGCGTACTTTTTGTTTTCGACATTTTACTGGCTCAGCAGTTATATGCCTGTCATTTCCATTCTGCTGACGCTGCTCAGCGCGGTTCTGTTGATCTATATTGTAAACAGAGATATTGATCCGGCTTTTAAGCTGACCTGGGCGATTCCGTTGTGTCTGTTTCCACTGCTGGGAGGCCTGTTGTACCTGTATGTGGAAGGAGATTTTATTACCCACGCCTTCAAAAAGACAGTCAACCACAGAATAGAGGAGGGAAAGCCCTATCTGAAACAGAATAAGGAAATTCGGAGAAGACTGAATGAAAAGACATGTTCCATGTCGGCGATATCCCGCTACGTGGAGAGTGTGGGTGGTTTTCCCACCTATGAGAATACGAAAGTCACTTATTTTTCCTGCGGGGAGGATAAATTTGCCGACCTGCTGCCGGAGCTGGAGAAGGCAGAGCATTTTATCCTGATGGAATATTTTATTATATACGAGGGGACGATCTGGGACAGCATTCTGGAAATACTGTCAAGGAAAGTATCTCAGGGCGTTGACGTAAAGCTGATGTATGACGGAACCTGCGCAATCAACGGGCTGCCGAGAGGGTATGAAGAGAAGCTGAAGGCCGCAGGAATCGATGTGAGAGTTTTCCTGCCGGCAGTTCCCTTCTTCTCCACCTACCAGAACAGCAGAGACCATCGGAAAATTCTTGTGATAGACGGGAAAATGGCATACAACGGCGGTATCAATCTGGCAGATGAATATGCCAACAGACGCCACCCCTACGGCCACTGGAAGGATACCGCGGTGAAGGTGGAGGGGGATGCCGTGCGAAGCTACACCGTGATGTTTTTCAATCTGTGGTACAGCATTGGACCGGAGAGCGGTAAAAATTTTATTCCCGGGGACTATCTGAAATACCTGCCGGAGGATAATGCCGAAACGAGAAAAGAACTTTCCTCACAGAAAGAGGGATGGGACATACCGGAGAGCGGCTATGTGATGCCCTATGGGGATGGGCCGAATTCCAGGCATGCTCTGGCGGAGAATGTCTATCTGGATATGCTGAATCGTGCCAACCGCTATATCCACATTATGACGCCTTATTTTATCAATGACAACGCGACAATGCGGGCCTTTAAGTATGCGGCGGAGCGGGGGACGGAAGTGAAACTGATCGTGCCCCATATTCCCGATAAAAAGTTGATATACGATGTGACGAGAACAAATTATCCGGTGCTTTTGCGGGCAGGCGTAAAAGTTTACGAGTATACGCCAGGGTTTGTACATGCGAAAGAGGTGGTGGCGGATGGCAACAAGGCGGTCGTGGGATCGATCAATTTTGATTTCCGCAGCCTTTACCACCATTTTGAATGCGCGACCTATATCTACAGGAATCCGGTGGTCGCCGAGATAGAGGCGGACTTCCAGAAGACGCTTGAGGCCTGCCAGGAAGTGACCATGGAGTACTATAAAGCCATCCCCTGGCACCACCGCCTGATCGGCAAAGTCCTCAACTTCTTCGCCCCGCTTTTATAGGGTTGAAAGGCTGTTTTTCAGTTTAGGCCACGCCGATAAAGTAGCCCGGATTGTGATTGGATTCTCAAGGAGCCTCTTAAAAGGCGTCGGCACTTAGCGAATGGGGAATTTTCAAAGAAAATTTCACATGAGCTTAGTACCGCTACGCTTTTTACAAAGCGAGAGCGTGGCGACGGAGAATTCAATCACAATCCGGGCGGCCTCTTCTCGGCTCCCCCGAACTGAACCCAAATAACCGCCTGTTTATGCATTTTTTAGATTCCTTTTATGGTAAAGAGCAGCAAAATGTGATACACTTTGATAATACACACAGAGTATTGTGCAGAAAGCAGCACAGAGAACAGGCAGGGGAAGCAGGAAAAGGAACGGAAATATTTCATGAACAGATATGAATTTATAAACGCACTGCGGGCAGCGCTAAACGGAAAGGTTCCGGCAACAACGGTAGAGGATAATGTTCAATATTACGAGGAGTATATTGAAGTGCAGTTAAGGCAGGGCAGGGGTGAGGCGGAAATTCTGGCAGCCCTTGGAGATCCAAGACTTCTTGCCAGAACGATCATTGAGGCGAATAAGTATGCCGAGGGAACGGAGACCTATGGCGGAGATGGCTATGGGGAGATTCCCGCAGGCGGCAGTGGCAAAGGTTTCTGGCAGTGGTATCAGGAGAGGCCGCAGTGGGTGCATACGATCATGTCAGTTCTGATTGCCATGTTTGTGCTGTTTATTGCCTTTACGGTACTGCAGGCATTGTTTCCCTTTATTCTGATTATTGTGGTGGCGGCTTCCCTTTATCGGCTGATCAGACAGCTCCGATAATGGACTGACTGTTGATGATGCGGGATGTATGCGTGCTGAAGCAGGCCTGCGTGTAAAATAAAAGGAATCTGTTTCAAAATTATTTTAAAATAATGTATAAACAGCCGTATTGTGAGACATACTACTGAATGTAAATAAAAAACAGCCCGGCAAAGCCGGACTGTTCGCCACTTTTCGATAAGCCTTCTCCGTCAGGGGGAAAGCAGGATTCGTCGAAAAGGATCCCGTAACCTTATGCAGCGGGAGAAGGCACAATAAAAATTCAGGAGGTATGCATATGTCTAAGAATGACACAAACAAAACAGGTAATTCTCAGAACGAGTCTCAGAAGAATCAGAATCAGAATCAGAACCAGAACCAGAACAAGAATTCTTCTGAAAACAGCAAGAACAACAACAATTACTAAGGGAAATACGAGAGAGGGAGGGCGAAAGCTCTCCCTTATTCGTTTCTGGGCGTAATTTTGGTTGACAGAGCAAATATCCTATTTTAATATAGGCTTATGAGAAAATTTGAATTGATCGCTCCCTGCCATTTCGGGCTGGAAGCCGTGTTAAAAAAAGAAATTATTGAGCTGGGTTATGAAATTCTGCAGGTGGAAGACGGCAGGGTTTCTTTTGCGGGCGATGAAGAGGCTGTATGCCGGGCCAATCTGCATTTGCGGACCGCGGAGAGAATTCTGATTAAAATAGGAAGTTTTCCTGCAGTTACATTTGAAGAACTGTTTCAGGGGACGAAAGATCTGCCCTGGGAGAGCTATATTCCGATAGACGGTAAGTTCTGGGTGGCAAAAGCGGCCAGCGTGAAGAGCAAACTGTTCAGCCCCTCTGATATTCAGTCCATTATGAAAAAGGCTATCGTGGAGCGGTTAAAGGGCGTGTACCGTGTAGGATGGTTTGGAGAAGAGGGAGCAAGCTTTCCGCTTCGCGTGTTTATTATGAAGGATATGGTGACCGTGGGGCTCGATACTACCGGAGAATCATTACATAAACGAGGGTATCGAAAACTGACGGCGAAGGCGCCCATTGCGGAAAATCTGGCGGCGGCGCTTATTATGCTGACGCCCTGGAATAAAAACAGGATCCTGGTGGATCCGTTCTGCGGCAGCGGAACGTTTCCGATCGAGGCGGCGATGATGGCGGCAAATATGGCGCCGGGACTGTCCCGCAATTTTCTGTCGGAGAACTGGGAACATCTGCTTTTGGAAAAAGTATGGCAGGATGCGTTTGAGGAGGCCGAGGACCTTGTGGACCTGACGGTGGACACGGACATTCAGGGGTACGATATTGATGAGGAGATGGTGACGATCTCCAGAGAAAACGCAAAGCGGGCGGGGGTGGATCAGCTGATCCATTTCCAGAGAAGGCCAGTGGCTGCTTTGAGCCATCCGAAAAAATACGGTTTTCTGATCACCAATCCGCCTTACGGGGAGAGACTGGAGGAAAAGGAGAAACTGCCGGAACTCTACCGGACTCTGGGTGAGCGGTATCAGAACCTGGACAGCTGGTCCATGTATGTGATCTCAGGCTATGAAAAGGCGGAGTATGATATCGGTAGAAAGGCAGATAAAAACCGGAAAATTTATAACGGCATGATGAAAACATATTTTTATCAGTATCTGGGACCGAAGCCGCCGAAAAAAAGGAGAGCAGGGGAGAGGGCAGAATGAGAAAACTGATGATGTGGTCTGCTTTTCTGGGCGGAAGTATTCTGGCAGTCATGCTCGGACTCACGATCTGGCTGGGCTTAAACAGGGTGATCGTCATCGCTGATACAGGCAGCGTGACAGGGCTGACAGAGCTGTCACATCTGGAGGAACTGCCGGGACATGAGCTTTTGCTGGAAGGAAGTGCGGGGGAGGAAAATTCCATCAGAATTCCCATGGAAAACGCCATAGGGGCAGAGAACATCACCATGGAAAACCAGTATATCAGCAGACGTCTGGTGGTGAATGTCAGAGGCGGCACAGGATTTTTTTATGAGAATAACCGGATCACGGGGTATGTGGAGCCGGTGCAGAAAGCTTCCTACACGGTGGAAAGTGAGGGAGTTACGCTGTATCTGCAACTCTCCGAACTGTATGAATATGAGAGTATTCTGGATAAGGGATATCTGCAGGTGAATCTCTATAAGCCTTCCGAACGCTATGCGAAAGTTGTGGTTTTGGATGCGGATATATCGGAGGATCTGAGCGGGCCGGAAAAAGAGGCGCTCTATCGGATCGAAGAAAAACTGCAGGTATTATTGGAAACCGAGGGGATTCGGACCTACAGTGCGAAGGACAGACGGGAGGCGGCCGGGTTGGAGAGTACGCTGCAGCTGATCGATCAGACAAAGGCAAGTCTGTATGTGGGGATCCGGTTTGACCGGGATGAAGATACGGAGCAGTTCGGCAGTTATGTCTGCTACAGCAGCCTGTACTTCCGTCCCTGGTTTACAAACGGCAGCTTTGCGGATAAAATGGAGCGGGAACTGGTGACAGCCATAGAGGGACGGGCGTTAGGGCTTGTGGAAACGGAGGCTGGGATCTTACAGGAACTTTCCATCCCGGCGGTGGTGGTCTGCCCGGGCTATCTGAGCCATGAGACGGAAGGAAAACTGCTGCTGCAGGAGAGTTACCAGGACAGGATCGCAAAAGGGATCTGTGCCGGGATCCTGGGAGCTTATGAAACATTGGAAGAATATTGAGGACAGTTGTAATAGCAGCCGGAAAACGTTTTGTAAGGTGAGTATGAAGTGACAGTGTTTTTGCAATTGCCGGGGATATAGCGGTAGTTTGGGAAAGGCTGAAAACACGAAGGAGACAACGTGAAGATCGTAGTAGCAACGGGAAACAAAGATAAGGTAATAGAAATAAAGGAGATCCTGCGGGATTTGGCGGCGGAAGTGGTGACCATGAAGGAGGCGGGGCTTTTTGTGGAGGCGGAGGAAAACGGCACAACGTTTCTGGAAAATGCGGTGCTGAAAGCGAAGGCGGTGGCGACAGAGGCTGCACAGAGTGAGGAGTGGAAAGACGCTGTTGTGATGGCGGATGATTCCGGTCTTGTGATCGATGCGCTTAACGGAGAGCCCGGTATTTACTCCGCCCGTTATCTGGGACACGATACATCCTACAGAGAAAAAAACGGTGATCTCATACGGAGACTTACCGGGATTTCGGATGAACAGCGGAGCGCCAGATTTGTCTGTGCCATGGCGGCGGTTTGCCCCGATGGAGAGGTGCTGACGACGGAAGGAGCCATGGAGGGGCGGATCGGCTATGAGGAGCACGGTGAAAACGGATTTGGTTATGATCCGATCTTTTATCTGCCCGAAAGAGGCTGCACAGCGGCAGAGCTGTCCTTAACAGAGAAAAACGGAATCAGCCATCGGGGAAAAGCGCTCCGCCGGATGAGAGAAAAACTGATGCAGATAAAATAGAGTTGAATGATTTAAGGATATCCTGCGGAGGGGAACGGATGAGAGTACTGATCGTGAGTGATACACACAGACAGGGAGGAAATTTTTACAGAGCGCTGGAAGAGACAAAACCGGTATCTCTGGTGATACACTGTGGCGATGTGGAAGGGCAGGAGCATGAGTTTGAGGCGGCCGTGCGGGAGGCGAATAACTGTCCCTTCGTCATAGCGGCAGGGAACAATGATTTCTTTTCAAATTTAAAAAGTGATGTGGAAGTTCAGATCGGTCCCTATAAAGCGCTTGTCACGCACGGGCACAACTACTACATTTCCGTGAGCAACGAGTTTCTGAAACAGGAGGCTATGGCCAGGGGATACCAGATGGTGTTCTACGGGCATATACACCGCCCGGTCGTGGACGATAAAAGCGGTATTCTGGCGGTCAATCCGGGAAGCCTCTCCTATCCCAGACAGGAGGGGAGAAAACCGTCCTATGCGCTGATGGAGATTGATGAGGAGGGGAACGTGGAGGTATCGATACATTATCTGGAGTGGTAAGGATTAAATTTTTTTAAAAAGATTCTTGACAGACGGAAAACAGTATTATATAATAGTCCTTGCGTCACGGTTAGGGACGTTATAAATCAGGGAATCTTCCGTGCCCGTAGAAAGTACCGGGGTGTGGCTCAGCTTGGCTAGAGCGCCTGGTTTGGGACCAGGAGGTCGCAGGTTCGAATCCTGTCACCCCGATTTATCAATATATAGTTACGCAGGTGACATGCGGGTGTAGTTCAATGGTAGAACACCAGCCTTCCAAGCTGGACACGTGGGTTCGATTCCCATCACCCGCTTCAGGTATGGGTATGATAGCATACCGGCGCCGAGCGAGGCGAGTGTGCATCGCAAAGCGCGGATCATGTCGTAAGACATGGTACTGTGTGTTCGTAGCTCAGCTGGATAGAGCAACGGCCTTCTAAGCCGTGGGTCGGGGGTTCGAATCCCTTCGAGCACGTTTGGACATGCAGATGTCTATATGGTGGGTATGGCGCAGTTGGCTAGCGCGCCAGATTGTGGCTCTGGAGGCCGAGGGTTCGAGTCCCTTTACCCACCCTGGTCGTTTCAGTGGGCGTAAAGTGATTCGCAAGGGGCAGGATGCCGATAGTGGGCTATCGCCAAGCGGTAAGGCACAGGACTTTGACTCCTGCATTCGCTGGTTCGAATCCAGCTAGCCCAGTTCGTACATATGGATATTGCAGATCACAGATATCTGTATGGGAAGTATATTTTATATGGGCCACTAGCTCAGGTGGTAGAGCACTTGACTTTTAATCAAGTTGTCCGGGGTTCGAGTCCCCGGTGGCTCATTAAATTGAGAGATCGGGTTGATCAAGGGGGCTCGAACCCCTGGTCGAAAGTTCCTGGTGGTTTGTTAGGCGGCAGTCCAGCGATGGACTGTCCTTTATTTTATAGGAAATTGTTCCGGATTTTTGAGTTCGCGGAGCGAACTCGCAATGCGAGCGCAGCTCGCTATTTTATGCGCAGGGATATCTGTGGGAAGGTTTCAGTTGGAGTTTAGAAATGCGTAACAGGGAAGAAGTCCTGTTGCCGGATCGCGGAACACGCGGAGAAAGGACATGGTGATATATTATGGAAGAAGCAATGATAAAAGAAAATAAAATGGGTGTGCTGCCTGTCAATAAGCTGTTAATTACGATGTCCCTGCCGATGATGATATCGATGCTGGTGCAGGCCCTCTATAATATTGTGGACAGCATCTTTGTGGCGCAGATCGAGGAGAAGGCGCTGACGGCGGTGTCCCTTGCCTTCCCGATCCAGACGCTGATGATAGCGGTTGGCGTGGGAACGTCAGTGGGTATCAATGCGCTGCTCTCCCGTTTTCTGGGGGAAAAAGAGTTTGGGAAGGCCAACGATGTGGCAAAGAACGGCATTTTTCTGACGATACTGAGTTATCTGGTGTTTTTGCTGATCGGAATTTTTGCTGTGAAGGGTTTTTATGCCAGCCAGACAACGGATGCGGTGATCAATGCGTACGGTGTGGAATATCTGACGATCATCTGCGTGGCTTCCCTGGGGATATTTATGCAGTCCACGTTTGAAAAGCTTTTGCAGTCCACGGGAAAGACTTTTTATGCGATGATCACCCAGGGGGCTGGTGCGATTATCAATATTATTCTGGATCCGATCCTGATTTTCGGCTATTTTGGTATGCCGAAAATGGGTGTAGCCGGTGCGGCTGTGGCGACTGTGATCGGGCAGTGTACTGCGGCAGTGATGGCTATTATTATGAATATTAGAGTCAATACGGAAATTCATGTCGGGATGAAGGGATTTAAACCAAGCGGCAGCGTGATCAGACAGATCTATATCATTGGTGTTCCTTCTATAGTAATGCAGGCGATCGGCTCGGTGATGACCTACGGGATGAACCGGATCCTGATCACTTTTACGGACACGGCGACAGCGGTATTCGGTGTATATTTCAAACTGCAGAGCTTTGTGTTTATGCCGGTATTTGGCCTGAATAACGGCCTGATGTCAATTCTTGCCTATAATTACGGCGCAGGCAAAAAAGAGCGGGTAATGAAGAGTTATAAACTGGCAGTCTGCTACGCGGTGGCGATCATGGTCGTGGGTGTCATAATCATGCAGTGTATTCCGGATAAGCTGTTGCTGCTGTTCGATGCATCGGATCATATGTTAGGCATTGGCGTGCCGGCACTGCGGATTATCAGCGCCTGCTTCATTCCGGCGGCATTCGGCATTGTGACCGGCGCTGTGTTTCAGGCGCTGGGGTATGCGTGGTACAGCATGATCGTCTCTATCTGCAGACAGCTTCTTGTTTTACTTCCGGTGGCCTATCTGCTGGCGCTCACAGGAGAGCTGCAGAATGTGTGGTGGTCATTTCCTGCCGCAGAAGTGATGTCCGCGTGCGTGACAGTGTTCTTTTTAGTACGGATCCGGAAAAATGTGATTGCGCATATCGGGGAGTGAAGGGGTAAAGCGGCGTGTCTATCAGCGTAACAGCCCGGTCCGACAGCTGAACTGTTACGTTCAGAGAGGAATTAACGCTTTACACATTTCGAGATATTGGATATAATGATCTGAGGAACGAAAGGGGTAAAGCCGGGGGCAGGGAGAGTTGTATCCTTTCAGAGGGGCAGCACAGTAACAAAAATAGCGATAGCAGGATGCAGTTATGGCGGAATTGGCAGACGCGCAGGATTTAGGTTCCTGTACTTTACGTGTGTGGGTTCAAGTCCCACTAACTGCAGTAAATTTTAAAGATTACCTGGGGTGGGAGCCTGCTGTATCAGGGAAGCCCTGTGGGAGAAGAGTATGAAAAACGGAAACGAATCGGGTGCAAATAGCGGAGTGATACTTGCATTTATATTCGATAGCGGCAGGATCGAGGACAGTTTTTATGGGAATACGGTGTTTAAAAGTGTTTTCGGCGGCAAAGAGGTCATGAATAACTCGGGGAAAATAATTGTTTCGCTGGGGGATATCATGGACTATCGCGTTTATGATGATATAACGCCGTATTTAATACGAAATGAATTGTGTACCATAAAGAGAAGTAAAGAGCGATATCACGACAACCTGTTTGTTTTTCTTCTGGAAGATATAGATGTGGATATCGCACAGGATATAGATCTGCGCTTACGGGGGGAGATTGAGGCATATATCGGGATGACATCGATCGATATAAAATCCACTGATGTGCGCAAACAGTTCTGGAAATCCCTGATACGCAGCTTCAGCGTTGAATATGATTCTATTACAGCCTTCGATATGGCTGAAGAGGAATCGTTTCCATATTATGAGGCGGCTCTGGCTCTCGGCTTCCATGTAAATTACGATAATTTCCCCTACGGGCTGGGCGGATATGGCAGCAATCTGTTTTCCACACGTCAATCGACGTTGATTCAATCCGCAGCTCAGCTGCGATTTGTCAAAGGACAGAGCGATTCGGACCGTGGGATTGAAGAAATGAATTTTTCTCTTGTCAAAGAGGTGGGGATTGCCGGCATTCAGATCTGGAAGGCGATCGAGGACATAGATCATATCGACGTCACGAAGGAGAATGAAAGGTATCGGTTCACCGTAACAGATTATCTGTTTACTTCATTGTACCAGGCGGCTCAGGGAATGGAGAGGCTGCTGAAAGTGATGATGGAGTTGTATGCCTATGATAAAACTGAGGAGAAGGAGCGGGAGAAAATCAACAGCTTATTGTACAGCCATAATCATGCTGCGATGTTCCAGTTCCTGTCTGAGAACAGCGGTCTGAAGATCAAACCGAACTGCAAAAGGCTTTTGAACACTTTGAGCGATTTTTATGCAAATGCGAGATATCACAGATACCGTTATGGTGATGACAATGCGCTGGAACTGAAAATACTGAGAGATTTTGGCGCGGACATCGGCAGTGAAAATTTTGATAACGCGGTGAAACACTTTTACGGCAAAGCGATGGGACAGACCGCCCATGCGTTTTATGAGCATATCAGGGAATTGTCATATAAATTAAATATCTTTGTCTATGAACTCCAGTGCGGCTCTGTTGCAAACTTCGCATTAAACAGTTATTATGGGGAAGATTTATATGCTTTGCTGGAGCAGATAAGGCAGTCAAAGAAGGAACTGATCTGGTATCTTATGAAGGAAGGGAATCAATTGCCTGCTGCGGAATTTTCTGATGTTTTTCCGGTCCTGCCTTTTGAAGAGTGTGATGTGACGGAATTTCTGAGTGATCTGATCTGTGACAGAAATGCGTGCAGCAGGCTTTACGATTTTGTCTCGGACGCCTATGACGAGCTTGTGGAGGAAGATAAGGAAAGCTGGAAGGGGCGTGTGAAGGCGATCGATGCGCTTGTCGGGAATACGGACGTGCATTTTGGGAAATCTGATGACGTATATGATGAGGATATGGATGCGGATGAACTGGCAGACGGATAAAATTAATATTTTAAAATTTTTTTAAAATTACCCCTAAAGTTTTTTACGAACAATCCGAAATATGTAATAGCAGCGGAGAGATGCCGTTGATGGCTGCAGCAGGAGGAGGTTAACCTGGGGGCTGAATCATTGCAGGGCAGCAGAACTTCATAAAAGAAAATCAGCCGTTTAAAGCGGCACACAGTTACAAGATGTAACTTACAAACAATCAATGAACCAAAAGGTTCTAACCGGCACAAATGGAGTTGTGGCCGAGTAAAAAAGTAAATGGAGGTACACTATGGTAGTACAACACAATCTTACAGCAATGAATTCCAACAGAATGTTGGGCGTAACCACAAGCCAGCAGGCTAAGACAACTGAGAAGCTGTCTTCCGGTTACAAGATCAATCGTGCAGCAGATGATGCAGCAGGTCTTGCTATTTCCGAGAAAATGAGAAAGCAGATCAGAGGTCTTACACAGGCTTCCGCAAACGCACAGGATGGTATCAGCGTAGTACAGACAGCAGAGGGCGCTCTGGCAGAAGTACACGATATGCTGCAGAGAATGAACGAACTGGCAGTTAAATCCGCTAACGGCACACAGTCCACATCTGACCGTGAGTCCATCCAGGCAGAAATCAGCCAGCTGATCACAGAAATCGACCGTGTTTCTGAGACAACAAAGTTCAACGAAACATACCTGTTAAAGGGCGACAGAGACGCTGTAAAAGGCTATTCCTATGGTTACGCTGTAATTACCGCAGGTTCCGCTCAGGTAGCTCAGGTATCTATGACATCAGGACCGAATGGCCTGACAGCAAAGATCACCTTCAAGAGTGATGCAAGTGGCGCAGCTCAGAATGAGATCGCTAACGCTCTGAAGAATTCCGGTATCAACATCACCGTGAAGAAGACAATCTCCACAGCGGCAGGTAACGCAGATAAGGTTACAAAGACAACTTCCTACTCCGTATCCCTGGTTGGTGCAGTGGCTGATAAGTACACGATCACAACGACCGGAACAAGCGGAAAGGAATTTGCAATCAAAGACAATACAGGTAAGATCATCGCTACGATCACAGCAACAGGTCTTAACAGCGCTATCACAGCTGCAGGTACATATTCTGCAAACGTTGTGGCAAACGGCGTAACCGTTGCGTACCACGCAGGCGAGAGCTTCGGATTCTACGACAAAGATGGCAACAGACTGGCAGAGAACGCGCTGAACAAGTACTTCACATCTTCCATCAATGGAACAAGTGTGACCAGCTCTGCAAGATCCGATGCACCGGTTGTATATGATGCAGTAGGCAACATTGTGAAACTGACAGAGATGGCTTCGAAGGTATCTGCTACACAGGATATCATGGGCAAACTGCAGGTGGGTCTGCATGTAGGTGCTGATGCTACAAACAACAACCAGATCACCATGAACATTGAGACCATGAGCGCGAAAGGCCTTGGTATCTCTGGTGTAAGAGTTGACGATGCAGACAGTGCACTCAGAGCAATTGAGACGATCGCTGCAGCTCTGCAGAAGGTATCTGCTCAGAGATCTGATCTCGGTGCAGTACAGAACAGATTAGAGCACACGATCAACAACCTGGATAACGTTGTAGAGAACACCACATCCGCAGAATCCGCTATCCGTGATACGGATATGGCTTCCACGATGGTTCAGTACTCTAACAACAACATTCTGGCTCAGGCTGGTACATCCATGCTGGCTCAGGCTAACCAGAGCAACCAGAGCGTACTGTCCCTGTTACAGTAATTGGCTTGGTAATCTATCGGTTATAGTGACCTGAACCCTGGGATGTAACATACAGGAATCTATACTGAGAGATGACATATCATGTTGTAGGAAAGCTATAACAGTAGTATTTAATCAGATAAGGGCGGCGTCAAAACCGCCCTTATTTTTCTAAGGCTCAAAAATATTCAATAATATGCACGGTGCCGGGCAGTACATAAGCCGCGCTGATATGGGAGGTAACTATGAGCGACAGACCGATACTATCGATTTCAATACTTTGCTCGGGAAGAGGAAAGACAACAAAGCAGTGTCTTGATTCCCTGCATTCACTTCGGAAAAAGGTGTCCAATGAACTGATTATCGTGGATACCGGATGTGATGAGGAGATGTTGGGACTGCTTCGGACTTATACGGATATTATCATTCCCTTTGAGTGGTGCAACGATTTTTCCAAAGCGAGAAATGTGGGAATGGATGCCGCGAAGGGCGAGTGGTTTATGTATCTCGACGATGATGAGTGGTTCCTTGACACGGATGAGATCGAGGAATTTTTTACATCGGGGAATTATAAAAACTATTATTATGCCTGTTATATTCAGCGAAACTACATGAGTCTGAACAAGGAGCTTGTGACGGATTCCTGGGTGTCCCGTATGGTGTGCATGAAAAATAACCCGAGGTTTGTCAGCAGTATCCACGAGTATTTTTATCCGCTGTATGATCCCTATATTTTGCTGCATTCCGCAGTAGGACATTTTGGGTATTGTTTTGCAAACCGGGCGGAAGAGAGGGCCCATGCAAAGAGAAATATTCCGCTTCTTCTGGACATGATTAAAAAGAGAAGGCGCGAAGTGCGCTGGTGGACACATCTGTTGCAGGAGTACCGTTCAACGGATGAGTATGCGAAACTGGAAGAGTGCTGTCTGGACGGAATAAAGGAATTTAAAAATGACAGTACGCCGAATACCAACAGGGAGAGGGGCGCTTTCTACTGCGGAGCGTTGGAGTCGGAGATCAAAACCTGCTTCTATGAGGAGGCGGAAAAGAATTTCAGAAAATTTGTGGCGGACAGACGGAATACGGATTACTGTCAGGCGCGTCTGTATAATCTCGGCGCTGAGATCTATTACAAGAAGGGCGATTACAAAGAGGCGGTCCGGTGTGCCGAGAAATATGTGGAGTACTATGAGCTGCTGTTAAAGGATGAGCGGAAGCAGCAGGAGGAGATCGCTTTCTTTGTACAGTTTGCCCTGGAGGACTCAGGGAGAAATTCTCTGTTCTGTATCTATATTGTGGCGGCAATGAGGCTTGGGGATACTTCCATATTCAGGAAGTATTTTGATATATTCGAGTGGGATGGCCCGCTTGTATTGTATGAACATTTTACAGATGATCTGATCGATGCGCTGTCAGAAGTTCCCTATGATGAAGAACTGGTTCCGCTGTTGGAGACCATGGCGAAGCGCCCCGGGTACAGTTATCTGTGGGATGCTATCAAAAAGCTGGAAACTGCGGGAAAAGAGTCTGAGGCAGGAAAGAAAAAGTTTAACCAGATTGCACAGGACTTTATGGGAGTGGATGCACCCTACTATTACTTGTGGTATATGAAGATCCTGTATGCGGCGCACATTGGGGAGGCGGAACAGATGCCTGCATATTTCAGGCGGCTTTTCGGCTGTGTGGCGGATGTGTTCCAGCTGGATAAAAAGATATATGATATCGCGGAAGAATACGGGATTGATCTCTGGGAGTGCTTTGAGAGCATACAGTTTGATAACTGGAAAATTGGTGTGGATTCCTTTTTTGAAAACAGTGAATTTTCCCTGAAGAAGAGTATGGAGACATATGTAGAACGGATAAAACCGGCCGAGATGACAGAAAAATCACTGGTGCGGTATGAGTATTTTTCCATGAAAGCGGCGGAGGCCAAAGTCGTCCAGCGCTATGCGGAGGACAGCTTTTACGATATGCAAGACAGATTTCGGATCTTTACGGAAAAGACACTCTCATTTTATCGGAAATATTTTAAGGAGAGCGCCTTTGAGGGTGAGATGTCTCTTCTGCCGAAGGCTTGTCGTGTGGCAGCGAAATGGCAGCATGTAATACAGGGGCAGCTGGATAATGACAGAGAGAAGGTCACCAGATATTTAAAAGAATGTATCGGGCTGTTTCCGGATCTTGATGATTCTATCCGTTTTTATGTCAGGTGCTATGCGGCTTCCGAGGAGCTGAAGCTGGATGCCAAAGAGAAAGAGGCAAAAGAAGCGAATGCGCAGATGCGTACGCTGGCTATTCAGGTGAAGGCGAAGATACCGGGACTTTTAGCTCAGGGAATGGCGAATGAGGCGTACCAGATCCTGCAGCAGTTGAAGAATCTGGTGCCGGATGATGAGGAATTGCCGGAGCTGGAGAAACGGATCGTAGCCAGAATGTAGGGACGATCTGGCAGAGCGGTTTGATTTTCTGATATTCATTTCCGGTATTCATCGCAGGACGCAGAGTGGATATATGGTGAATGCCGGGAAAGTCCGTAAGAATGTGTAAATTCAGTGGGAGGATCCAGCCCTTTGATAAAGGCATATTATGGCATCTATTGACTTTATACATAATCTATATGATAATATAATGCGTGGCTGATTTATAACTACCGGAAAAACAAAAAACATATGAAAAGGGATGAGCGGATCGGAATAGCAGCATAAAGTATATGTTCCTTATTATATAAAACTGTTCTAACAATATGGGGGCAGAATGGAAAAAAAGAAGATAAAGGTAATTACATACGGAACATTCGATTTATTTCATCAGGGACATTACCGCCTGCTGCAAAGGGCAAAGCAGCTGGGGGATTACCTGATCGTCGGAATTACTACGGAGGGCTATGATAAGACAAGAGGTAAGCTTGGCGTGGTAGATTCCATTATGACGCGTATCGAAAATGTGAAAAAAACAGGATTTGCGGATGAGATTATTATAGAGGATTCTCCGGGACAGAAATTCAGCGATGTCAAAAAATATAATATTGATATTTTCACGGTGGGCTCAGACTGGACCGGACAGTTTGATTATCTGAAAGATTACTGCAAGGTAGTTTATCTGGAACGGACAAAAGATATTTCCAGCACAATGCTCAGAGAGCAGAAACAGCATATTCAAAGAATAGGGATCATTGGAACCGGCAGGATAGCAGGCAGGTTTGTGCCGGAAGCAAAACTGGTCAGCGGGGTCAGCACGCAGGGGGTGTACAATCCGCATAAAGAGAGTGCTTTGAAATTTGCAGAGGAATGGGATATCAACGCTTATACGGATAAAGAGGAGTTTTACCGGGATATCGATGTGGCTTATATTGCGTCGCCCCACGAGACACACTATGAATATATAAAAGAGGCGTTAGCTCATGGAAAGCATGTGATCTGCGAAAAACCCCTTGTGCTGCAAAGAAAACAGGCGGAAGAGGTTTTTGCCGAGGCGAAGGAAAAGGGACTGCTCCTGTTCGAGGGGATCAAGACAGCTTACTGTCCCGGATTCCAGAAGCTTCTGGGGATAGCCTGCAGCGGTATAATCGGAACGATTCGGAATGTGGAAGCATGTTTTACAAAGCTGGAATCCCCCACAAGCAGGGAGTTGACGGACAGGCGCTTTGGCGGCAGTTTCAGAGAGCTGGGCAGTTATGTGATGCTGCCGATTCTGAAATTATACGGTACAGAATATAAAAAAATTGAATTTGATTCCATAAGGGATGAGAATGGGCTGGATCTGTTTACCAGGGTTTCTCTGCGTTATGCAACCGGTATAGCCACGGCTACCTGCGGACTTGGCGTAAAATCGGAAGGGAGGCTTCTGATTTCCGGAACGCTTGGATATATCATTGTGGAAGCGCCATGGTGGAAAACATCCTATTTTGAAGTGCATTACGAAGATGCAGGAAGAGTGGACAAATACTCGGAGATCTTTCTGGGGGATGGTCTGCGGTACGAGATCAGTGATTTTGTGGCGCTGTTAAACCATCATGAAAAAAATGCTTTTAAACTGACCAGGGGAGAATCTATTGCGCTGTCAGGGATTATGGAAAGATTTGCAGAAGGGGAACAGCTGGCAAAGTGTTGATGCTTTCAGGGGCAGGATCTTTTGAGAGACTGACTCAGAGGACACGGGCGTGTGCGGTACGGATGAGATGGAGCAGAAGACGTTAGAAAAACTTCAGATGACAGAGTTGGAAATGCTTAAGGAACTGGATCGTATTTGCAGAGAAAACCATATCCCCTATATTCTGGATGGCGGAACGATGTTAGGTGCAGTAAGGCACGGCGGTTTTATTCCCTGGGATGACGATGTGGATGTACGTATGCTGCGGGAAAGCTACGACAGGTTCTGTGAAGTCTGTAAGACGGAACTGGACGGCAGATATTTTCTGCAGACCTATAAAACGGATCCGGGTTATCGCTGGGGTTATGCGAGAATTTTAAAAAACGGTACGGTATTTAAGCGGAAAGGGCAGGGGAAAATGAGAGCCCGGAACGGGGTGTTTATTGATATTTTCCCGGATGACGTTCTGCCTGATACCTTTTGGGGAAGGAAACGGTGTACCTGTATCTCCTGGCTTTGCAGAAAACTTCTCTATTCGGAAGTAGGCGCTCTCAACAAAAGCAGATTTACCAGCTGGCTTGGATTTAACTTTCTGAATATGTTCCCAAAAGAATGGGGCCACAGGGGATTTGAGTATTTGACTGAGAAATACAGGAACACGGATTCCCCTTATATAAGATGCCTTTGCTGGGGAGCAGAATTTGAGACGGAAGGTTTTTTAAAAAAGTGGCATATGGAAACGGCAGAGTATGTGTTCGCAGGACTGAAAGTCCCGGGGCCGGCGGATGTGAAAGGTTATCTTTCTCACATTTTCGGCGATGATTATATGATGCTGCCGCCGAAAGAAAAACAGCGGCCCGGGCATACGGCGGATTATATCGATTTTGGGGAAGATGTTTGAGGGCGGCTTTGAAAGCCGTTTTTATCGCAGGAGTGCAGACAGGAACAGGATGAGTTCGGAGGAGTTCAGAGGAAAAGAGATCATAATATACGGCGCAGGCCATGTGGGGCGGAAGTTTTGCAGGGCGTTAAAAGCGCAGGGGTCAGGCAGTCAGATCAAATGCTTTGCGGTAACCGGAGAGGCGGAAGAAGGGGCTTTGCTTGACGGGATTCCGCTTATGTGTATCTATGATATTCCCATACGGGAAAATACGTTAGTCTGCCTGGCGGTTCATGAGACACTGCGGGATGAGATGGAAAATATCGTAAAGAAACTCACGAAGCAGTATATATGGATCTATCCGCATCTTTATGAGCTGATGTTTGGAAAGCCGGAAGCGGTGGAGACAGAGATAGATATTTCTGAAATACTGAAAACCTGTCGGGACGATTTCAGACTGGCAGTACGGCTTGCGGTGATGGAACAACATGATGGAAAAAATACCTTCGGGTATGACTTTTATAAAAGAGCGCAGGGAACGTACTGCATGGAACATACGGTGACAGAGCGGCTTGGACAGTTTATCAGGCTTATGGAAGACTGGCGCAGGCAGGGATACAGGCGGGAATATCCGTTAGTCCTCAACAGAAATTATGAAGTGATCGATGGCAATCATCGTCTGGCGGCGGCGGTATATTACCGGCTGGAGAAGATTCTCTGCAATATATACCCCACAGAGATTCCGCTCACGGAAATTCATGGAAAAGAGCCGGTCATGTCGATGGAGATGCTGCAGAGGCATGGATTTTCGGGAGAAGAGATAGAAAAACTGGTTGAAATACAGGAAAGGTATTTAAGGTTTTATGAAAAATGAGATGGTTGGCGGCATCGCAGTCAGCGTGATCATTCCGGTTTACAATGTGGCTCCATGGTTGAATGAATGTGTGGAGTCGGTGGTGGACCAGACATTTTCAGATTTTGAAGTGCTGTTAATCGATGATGGTTCTACGGATGCATCCGGCAAAATGTGTGATGATTGGGCAGAGAAGGATGCGCGGATCAGGGTGATTCATAAGGAGAATGCGGGGCCGTCAGCAGCCAGGAACAGAGGAATTTCGGAGGCAAAAGGAACCTGTTTTACCTTTCTGGACGCCGACGACAGGCTGGATCCGGAGTTTCTTGAGAAGATGTATCAGGGGATCGCTATACAGGAGGCGGATCTGGTGGAGTGTGACGTCTGGCGGTTAAACAATATAACAGGAAATAAAACTCTGCGCAGGGTATCCGGGGCTATGGGGAAAGTATACTCTCCGGAAGAGCAGATGGAGTATGGTTACACAGCCATCTGGAAATGTATGTTCAGACGGGAACTGTTCACGAAGAATGCTCTTCAATTTCCGGACTGTCACAGTGAAGCGAGGGCATTGTATCCGCTTTTGCTGTGTCTGAGTAAGAAGAGGGTTTATATTCCCGAACCGCTTTACTGTTACCGCCTGTTCAGGGAGGGATCCCTGTCCGCAGCGCCGAGAAAAACAAAAGACAGTGGAGCGGAAGGGATAAAAGCATATGAAATTTTACTGGAAAGTTTCAGGCAGTACGGGTTTTACGAAAGCTGCAGAGAGGTTTTAAAAAAACTGGTTATAGTGAAACTGTCTGACCTGCTGGCAGCTTTTTTTACCCAGAGACAGCCGGAAGAATTCGCCGTACTGACAGAAGAATACCGCAAATTTATCAGAAAAAACTTTCCGGAATATCAGGACAGAAGTTATCTGGCGGTGGGCGGATATAATCTGAACCGGGTCCTGAGTAATATGGATCTGCTGCATGATCCGGCGGGCAGAATCAATTTTTCCAGTCTGATCAGCATAATGCATCCGGTAAAAGAGCAAACAGAGTTTAAACATAGAAACCGGTATCGGCAGATCATGCTGCAGAGGGAGGCGGATAACCGGTTCTGGAGTCTTATGAGTGAGCGGAGACCGGATTTTGTGGCGCTTGACTTTATAGAGGAGCGATTTGATCTTCTTGCCTGCCGGGGCGGCTTTCTGACAAAGAGCGATGCCTTTGAGGGCTGTGAAGAAAGGCCGGAAGCGGAAAGAATTATTTTGCGAAACAGTGCAGAATGTTTGGAGCTGTGGCAGGAGAGCGCCCTTGCATTTATACGGAGGATGGCGAAAGAGTTTCCGGATACGGATATGATTCTGATCAAAAGTTATCTGGCGGAAAAAAAGGGGGATATAAGAGACCAGGAATTTTATGCGGACCTGGATGAGATCCGGAAGATAAATCGGATTCTGGAACAGTATTATCGTTTTTTTGAACAGCATTGCAAGAAGGTTAAGACGGTGGAAGCGACGAAGTGTCAGTACTATTTTACGGACAAGGAGTATGAGTACGGGGTGATACCCTCCCATCTGAATGAGCTGGTGAACAGGGAAATTGCAAATAGAACAGAGGAATGCATCGGGATATGAGCAGGATAGCGCGGAAACTGGAAGAAAAATATAACCTTCTATTCAAAAATTATGATCTGGAGTATCCGCTGGAAGCGAAAAGGATCAACGGAATCATCAGGGACTCTCTGCAGAGGTTTTTAAAAGATTCAATAACACCTGCTATTTATTGTAATGGCGGTCATACACAGATGCTTATGGCAGATTTTATGTATGATCTGAAAAAGGTGAAGTATCTTGTGGATAATTATGCTGCCGGAGAGGACGCAGGCTTTTCCATAATCAAAGATAAAGAGCTGGAGGAAAAGGGGATCGATGCGGTGGTTTTGTCCACTTTTAAATTTCGGGAAGAGGTGAAAAGAAATCTAAAGGAAAATCATCCGGGGATACCGGTGTTGGATATTTATGATGAGTTTGAAAAAAACGGGATAAGGATGCAGGCGGATTATTATTATACGAGCCATCCCTATCACAATTATCACAGCATCAATGAGCTGCAGAGAGAAATAAGGGCGGCAGCGGATGCGGAAAAACCCGAGAAATTAAAAGAGCTGGGGGAGCTGTATAAAAAGTTACTTGCAAAGTATATCCAGATCAAAGATTTTAGGACGGCGCTTGTAAAAGTGCGGGAAATGAGCAGTTGTATTGCAGGATATTCAGAACATGCCGATGTGGACAGAGGAGAAAATGCCTGCACAGCGGTCAGGTTTGATATGGAGGCACTGCGGAAAGATCTGGAAGAATTGTACGAACTGGAAAAACAGGCGGCAGCCTGCGTTTCAGAGGACGCCGTACTGATGTTATGTCTGGATGCTCTGCGATATAGAGATCTGTCCGAACAGGATATGCCGAAATTAAAAAAATTACTGGATGAGACAGCGTATTGTTTTAACAGGGCGTATTCTTTTTCCACATCAACTTTTGAGAGTCTGGTGCCGGCCTACAGTGAAAACGGTGATCTGAGAACCGGATATTATGAAAAGAATGCAGTGGACAGGGAAGACTGCAGATTTATCAAAACAGCGCAGGCACAAAAACGGAAAATTTATATTTATGGAGACGTGGAACACTATATAGAAGGAAAAAATATTAACTACAGCGATACTGCCCAGACGGCGACAGAAAAATTCTGGGATTTTCTGATAGACAGCAGTGATGAAAACGGCGGGTTGTTTTATTTACACGAACAGTATGAAAGCCATTTTACGTTTTCCAACCCCTATACAGAACATCCGATCAGATCGGAGGGAACGGCCCTGCTCTTTGATTTTTTACCGATGAAAGGCGGGCATTTGAGGACTGATTATAAGAGACAGCACAGGGATGCGATCCGCTATCTGGATGATGTGCTGACGCCTTTTCTCGAAAAACTTTCCTGCAGGATGGTGCTTTATGCAGATCACGGAACGCTTATTTTAGATCAGGATACGGAACTGTCAGAGGTGGAGAATATGGAGTATATCTGTTCCGAGGGATGGACGAGAATTCCTCTGGCGATCCGCTCCCCGGAAACGGGAGTCGGGAAATGTGATGATCTGATTAGTCTGATGGAAATCGGCCCGATGGTGATCAGTCTTCTGAAAAAAGAGAATTATATGGAAACTTCCTGGCGGAAAACGGAGCATATCAAGATGGCCAGATCGGAGCTGTATAATCCGGATTTCCGGTTTCTCTATGGGATGATCGGGAAGGAGCAGTATCTGCAGGCTTTTGAGTGTTTCGCATTTGAGGACGGGTGTAAGCTGGTCGTCTTTGGGAATGGTTATACGGAATTATATTTACAGCAGGGAGATGGCGATATTGCGGCGGAGAATGCCAGAAAAAAGGCGGAACTGTTTCAGAAAGTCAGAGATGAGGTTACGGTGTGTGATGTGAGTAAAATTGATTTTAACTGATATCGGCAGATATCTGCTTCAGGATATCTGTTAAGAGGTAAGCAAAAGCGAGATAAGTGAGGGAAAAGATGAAGACCGTTTATACATGTTTTTGTACAGATGAAATACATGAAGGGCATATCAATATCATCAATCAAGCAAGAACTTACGGGGAAGTTATCGTGGGAGTCCTGTGCGATTATCAGATGATCCGGTATAACCGTTTTCCGGCAGTTTCCATTGAAGAGCGGATAAAAATGGTGGAGAAGATCGAAGGCGTTTCCAGAGTGATTGTCCAGGAGCAGATACTGTATGATGAGATTTTAGCGGAATTGAAGCCGGATTATATGATCCATGGGGACAACTGGTGCGAGGGGCCGCAGAGAATCCTGCGGGAGAATGCCGTTAAGAATTTGGAAAAGTACGGCGGAAAACTGATTGAAGTGCCGTATACATGGAATGACGCGGTGAAAAAGATCGATGAGACTGCAAGAGAACGGCTCGCCATGCCGGAATTTCGCAGGGGGAGACTGAAGAAGCTTATAAAGATCTGCGATATTGTGAAAACCATAGAAGTTCACAGTGGACTGACAGGCCTGATTGCCGAGAAGACAGTGGTGGGAGACAGCAGCGGACTGGATCAGTTTGATGCGATGTGGATCTCGTCTCTGTGCGATTCCACAGCGAAGGGAAAGCCGGATATCGAGCTGGTGGATATGACATCAAGAATACGGACCATAGATGATGTGATGGATGTGACAACAAAACCGATCATCCTGGATGGGGATACCGGTGGATTGGTGGAACATTTTGTGTATAACGTGCGGACATTGGAACGAATGGGAGTTTCAGCCGTTATCATAGAGGATAAAGTTGGACTTAAGAAGAATTCTCTGTTTGGGACAGAGGTAGAACAGACCCAGGATACGATCGAAAATTTCTGTGAGAAGATCAAAGCCGGGAAGAGAGCTCTGCGGACAAAGGAATTTATGATCATTGCCCGGATCGAGAGCCTGATTTTAGAGAAAGGGATGGAGGATGCGTTAAGCAGAGCCAGAGCTTATGTGGATGCAGGGGCGGACGGTATCATGATCCATTCGAGGAAAAAGACTGCGGAAGAGATATTTGCGTTCTGCGATGCATTTCGAGCCGAAGATAAACAGACGCCTGTTGTGGTGGTGCCCACGACTTACAGCGATACCTATGAATCGGAGCTGAAGGCCCATGGGATCAATATAGTGATCTATGCAAACCAGCTGACCAGAAGCGCTTTTCCGGCCATGGAACATACTGCGAAGACGATACTGAAAAACCACAGGGCGAAGGAAGTGGAGGAGCAGCTCATTCCGTTTAAGGAGATTATCACTCTGATCGATCCGATCTGAAACAGTGCGGCAGGAAGGAGAAAACAATATGGCGGAATATGCGGTTCTCTCGGATATTCACGGAAATTTATATGCGCTGGAAGCTGTGATGAAGGATATGTCTTCGTTTGCGGTAGAGGGTGTGATCCTGCTGGGGGATCTGATCGATTACGGGATGCAGTCGAATGAGGTAGTTGATTATTTCAGGGATGGCTGCGGCAGAAAAATAATCTGCAATCTCTGGGGAAATCATGAACGGGCGGTCATGTTGTCGGATTTTGAGAGATTTTCTTCGGGACGCGGCGTGGAATCTGCAAGGCATACGGCGGATTCGCTGACAGAGGAAACGAGGCGTTATCTGGATGAAAGGATGCGGCATGAGGGCAGGGAAGAGTTTTTGCTGGGAGATCTTCAGTGTCTGGCAGTGCACGGTTCAGCGGAGGATGCCTATTGGAAAGCTGTTTTTCCGGAGGATGTGCACGGAGATTACAGGAACTATGATCTGGTGCTTTCCGGGCATTCCCATTACCCGCACGTCTTTACGAAGTTTTACGAGGCGGAGGATACAGCGAGAAGAAACAGACATGCGGTGTTGTTTTTAAACCCGGGTTCGGTAGGGCAGCCCCGGAATCATGATCCACATGCTCAGTATATGATTTTTGACACGGCAAAAAGACATGTGGCCATGCGGTCGGTGGAGTATGATGTGGAGGCGGCGATGAGGCTTTTTGAGGGCAGGGCGGTGGATATGTTTTACAGGGACAGACTGAAAAACGGAGTGTAGCAGACCGCGAGTTTGGAGAGGGAGAGCTGGTAAAACCGAAAACAGCAGGAAGAAAACCAGAATATTTTGATAAGTATGGCAGGTGAAGAAAGCGTGGATAAATTATATGTGATCAGCGGTGTGACAGGTATGACAGGAAATGAACTGGTACACCAGATTCTGGAAGATAAGACAGCTAAAAATCATATTTTAGGGTTTGATAACTTTTATGCCTCATCATTGGAGACGGTCAGAGACTGTCTGCCTGACAGGCGCTTTGAGTTTTTCGAGTATGATATCAATGACGCAGGCCAGATGGAGCAGCTTGAAGGCAGAGTAAAGGAAATAAAGGATGATTTTGGAGAGATCATTTATATCAATTGTGCGGCGGTAGTACATACGGAGCATTTTTATCATGTACATGAAACCTTTGAGACAAATGTGCTGGGGATGAAAAGCTTTCTGGAGCAGGCTGCCAGGGTGGGGGCACAGAAATATTTGAACTGTTCCACGTCGGAAGTCTATTCGATGAACTCCTGGAATGAAGATGGCGGAGTGAGGGAAAGCGATTATATCACGATGGCGGATGCGGAGCACAGCCAGCGTACCAGCTATGCGACAGGAAAGTTGCTCACAGAATTTTTTATGAAGGATGCGGTGGAAAGCGGAAAGATACTCGGGTGTTCCATCCGGTTTGCAAATGTGTACAGCAGAAATGAACGATATCCTAAACATATTATCCCGTTTATTATCGACAGTTTCCGGAGACAGGGAAAAGTAGTTCTTTTGGAGAACAGCAGAAAGAATAAACGGACATTCCTCCATAATTATGACAGCTGCAGCGCGGTACTGGCGCTTGCAGGAACAGGCAGCGCGCTGGATGGCAGTATTTATAATGTGGCGACTGATGAGGAGATATCGATTATAGATCTGGCAAAACTGTGTGCGGAGAAAATGGGAATCCACGATCCGATTATTGAGTTTAACGGATACAGGGAGTCTGATCCGGAAAGAAGGCTCCTTTCTACGGAAAAGATCCGTGTAAGGACCGGGTGGAGACCGGTGGTAGGCCTGGACAGGGGACTGGAGGAATGTATTGCCAATTATATAGGTAGAGAACAGGACAGAAAACAGGCTTGAAAGTTCCTGAGGGGATATCAGTGAAAATGTCTGGAGATGACTGTAGAAATGCCTGAAAGATTGGTATGTTAAGGTTTTGTGCAGAAAGTGAGGAAAAGATGCGGGCAGCAGTGATTACGGTGGCCGGCATATCCAGCCGCTTTAACGAAGGAATAGAGGAAGATAAAAAATGCCTGAAGGCCATCTATACAGAGGGGAATACCTCAGATACGCTGCTTTCTCATCTGGTAAGGAAATGCAGGTATGCAGACAAAATCATTATTGTCGGCGGTTATAAGTATGACGATCTGGAAGCGTATATTGAAAGGCGGTTTTCCGAAGAAGAAAAAGCAAAGATCAGACTGGTATACAATGACCACTATGCGGATCTGATGTCAGGCTACAGCCTGTATCTTGGCCTGGAGGAAGTGATCAGGCTGTCCGATCCGAAGGAAGTCCTTTTTGTGGAGGGAGATCTGGATATAGATGACGGATCCTTCAGGGCGGTGGTGGAGGAGAAGGGGGACGTTCTCACCTATCACTGCAGACCGATCCTGGCGAGCAGAGACGTCCTGTTCTATCAGAACGGGGAAGGAGCTTACAGGTATCTTTTTAACAGTTCACACGGACTGCTGCGGATAGAAGAACCTTTTTCCTGCCTTTATAATTCCGGACAGCTCTGGAAGTTTACGGATATGGAAGGGCTGAAAGAGGCAAACAGGGCTTTTTATATTCAGGACAGGCGGGAGACTAACCTGCTGATCATACAGAAATATCTGGATCGCATAGAGCCGGAAAAGGTAAGGCTGCTTGCGCTGAAACGGTGGACAAACTGTAATACCAGAGAGGACTATGGAAAGATCAGAGAATATTGGGCGATGGATAGATGAATGCACCACAGGGTGGCTGATGCAGGCGAGACAGAAGTACCGCAGGGAAGTATGTGCAGAAGAGATGGATGCACCGCAGAAAAGAAAGCAGGAGGCGGATAGATGAAGTCATTACAGGAAAGGCTGCAGGTGATAGAGCGGCATATAACGGAAGAGAAAATAACGGTCATGATCATCGGACTTGGCAGCGTGGGGACTTATCTGTTGGATTATCTGGTGAGCAGAAATGATCCGGCGATCCGCATCGTAGTTGCAGGGCGCGACTATGGAAAGATGGAGAAGAACGTCAATATTGTGCGGGTGGCAGGGCTCATACGTGAACGGAACAGATCTCAGATCGATATGGAGGCCGGGGTTGATCTGACGGATATCGATTCCATCCGGAGGGCAATTGAAAAACATGCGCCGGATTTTATCGTAAATTCCAGCAGAGCTTATCCGGGGTTGAAGTACGGCAGTATCAGCTGGGCGAGTGTACGCGCTTATGGAATCTGGAGTCCGTTAGCGATCTGTTTCACTAAAAATATCATGGAAGCCTGTGAGGCGGCGGACACAGATGCGGTGGTGATCAATACTTCCTACTCGGATGCGGTGATTCCATGGCTTAAAAGTGCAGGGAAGGCTTATCCGGATTTTGGATCCGGTAATCTGAATCATCTGGTGCCAAGGATCAGGTTTGCTGTGGCAAAGATGCTGGGAGTGGAAGATTTCTGGAATGTGGATGTGATGTTTGCAGCAGGACATTTCCACGATGTCTGCATCAGTAAGGAGGGGCAGGCAGAGGGCGTGGATCTGCCGCTTAAGGTGTATTACGAAGGAGAGGAAAAGGATCTGCCAAAGGAAGAAATATTTGCAGCCTGTAAGATCGCCATGCCGGTGGATGCTCAGAGAAATATGATGAACGCATCCAGCAATTACCGGATCATCACGGCGGTGATAGATGCGGTCAGGACAAAGAAAGAGCAGAAGATATTTTCACCGGGAGTATTCGGAAATATAGGCGGTTATCCTGTACAGGTTGGATATAGAGACGGGAGAATAGACGCATGGATAGATGAGACGGTATTCGGCTTTGAAGAGATGGAGCGGGTAAACAGAGAATCCTTGGCGCTTGATGGAATAGAAGATATCAGGGACGGCAGGCTGTATTATACAGATGCACTGATCGAGAAGGCAGTGAATGCCTTTGGGGCAAAGCTTCCTAAGTTTGTGGAGTATGAGCAGATCGAGGAAGTGGCGGAGTTTATTATTGAGGAGATCATTTTGCCGCAGGTTGGGAAAAGAGGTTAGAGCCGGTTGGTCTGGCTTTCCTGCTATGCAGATGCAGAGTTTATATGGAACCTTGACAATTACATATCTTACATTGAGGAATTTGAGTAGATATATTTGAAAATCCTTGCTTTTTTATATCTCTGGTGATATAGTAGGTATACATTCTAAAACTGTATTTTGACAGATACAGTTCTGATTTGCGCTTTTAGCGGCAAGTAAAGGGGCAGTTCGCTCCAGGATTACCTATTATGAAGCAGGCGGAAAAGGGAAGGGACAGGAAAACCAACTTAACTTACCACTTTATATTATTTCACTTATTGAACATAAGACAAAAGTGGAGTATAATGTGGTTATGCAGATTTTGCGGTATATGATTTATATCTGGGAAGACTTTGAAAAGGAAATGACAAAGAAACATCCCGGGATCAGCAGCCGGAAAGATTTTCGGTATCCGCCGATCTTACCTATCGTGTATTATGAGGGGACAGGAAAATGGACGGCACCCATGGACATATCAGAGCGAATCCTGTGCGGTGAGCTGTTGGGAAAATATTTACCCCATTTTCAGTATCAGCTTTTGTGCCTGCATGATTACAGCAACGAGGTCCTTCTGGAGAAAAGAGATGAGATTTCTCTGGCAATGTTGATCAATAAAATTCAGTGTCCGGAAGATTTGTCGGCTTTTATCAGTATTCCGGGTGAACAGGTGAGTGAGATATTGAAAGATACGCCGGAATACCTTCTTGACACGATGGCAAAGGTGCTGCGGGCTTTGTTGTATAATATGAATCTGCCGGAAAGTGAAACAGAGGGTGTGGTTTCCAGAATTAAGGAGCGGAAAATGGCGAGACTGTTTGAAAATGTAAAGATAGATATACAGGCGGAGAGAAGGAAGGCAGCGGAGGCAGAGAGAAAACTGGAAATGGTTCGCAGTGAGGCACAGAGGAAAGCAGAAGAGGCGCAGAGGGAAGCAGAAGAGGCGCAGAGGGAAGTAGAAGAGGCGCAGAGGGAAGTAGAAGAGGCGCAGAGGGAAGCAGAAGAGGCGCAGAGGGAAGTAGAAGAGGCGCAGAGGGAAGTAGCGGAGGCACGGCAGGAATTGGAAAGAGTTCGCGGTGAGGAAACGCGGGGATTTGAAATATGCAGATATATTGTCAGAATGATTAGAAAGAACTGTGCGGAATCCGAGATTGTAGAATCAATGATGCAGGAATTCTCTCTGAACAGAGAACAGGCGGAGGACGAATACAGGAAAATAATGAAAGAATAAAAAGGATAGCAGTCCAGATGAGATGACAGTGGTTATCTATTTTATAGCTTGAGCTGAAAAACAGAATACGGATCTATGAGAAACTCCCGATGTATGGTATGTGATTGTCTTACGGAGGGAGTTTTTGTTACCATGCAATTGTAGAATATTTTGTGAACTGCAGGAAATCGATAGGAATATCGCAGGGAAGGTGAAAATATATGAATCCTTTGGTGAGTGTGGTTATGCCGGCCTATAATGGTGAAAAATATATAGGTGAATCAATAGAGTCCATTTTAAGGCAAACATATGATGATCTGGAACTTATTATTGTGGAGGATAAGTCCACAGATCATACGCTGCAGGTGATACAGACATATTCTGATACGAGGATACATTTATATACTAATGAGCGGAATCTGGGAATATCCTATTCTACGAATTTTGGAATTGATCACAGTAACGGAAAATATATTGCATTGTTGGATGACGATGATCTGGCAGTATGCAGGCGTCTGGAATGGCAGACTGCATATATGGAGGAACACAGCGAAATAGATGTGTTAGGCGGACGAAGCGCCATGATCGATGAAAACGGAAATTTTATAAAATATGATATAGAACCGATCTATAATCCCAAATATATTAAGGCAAATTTGCTTTTTCATAATCGGAAGTTTGCAAATGGAACAACAATGATTCGGAAAGAATTTATGGTAAAAAATAATTTGAGGTATCAGGATGATTGTCTGGGTATGCAGGATTTTAAATTTTTTATTGACAGTTCAAAAGTTGGTACGCTGACATCGATAGACAGACTGGTACATTTAAAACGAATCCATGAAGGAGAAGAGACGATCAGGCAGTTGACAAGTTGTGGAAAGGAGCGGTCAGAATTATTTGCGCGATTCCAACGGGAATCTTTGAAGAAAAGCGGTTTTTGCCTGGGGGAGGACGAGTTAAGGACAATTTGCGAACTTTTGCCGGAATATACATTGAAGAAGTATTCCCGAAAAGACGTCGAACGCTTATATAAAGCGCTGAGGGAAGTAGTAAGGCAGGCACGGGAGATGAAGATTGATTATCTGGAGGAACTTCAGTATGCCTGCAAAAAGATTCTGGGAGAAAGAATTCTGCCTAGAACAGATATATTTGACTGGGGTGATGAAAGATAAAGGGGAGATGGTTGATATGTTGATATCAGTAATTGTACCTGTATTTAATACAGCACAGTACTTGCCAGTTTGTATAGAAAGTATATTGAATCAAACGTATCGCAATATTGAAGTAATACTTGTAGATGACGGCTCAGAAGATGAGAGCCTGAAAATATGCAGAAATTATGAGGGAAGAGATTCCAGAATTGCAGTAATAGAGGTCAGACATCAGGGGTTGGTAACAGCGAGAAAGCTAGGTGTAGAAAAAGCAAAGGGCGAGTATTGTATTTTTGTGGACAGTGATGACTGGATCTCGACAGACTTAATTAAAGAGGCTCTTTTTCTAACAGAAGGCGGAACGATTGATATTGTGAATTACAGTCTGCAGAATGTTGACGGCAATAAAACGACAGATTGGAGTTATACCGTACCGGAAGGGATATATGAAGAAGAACAGATGAAATTTGTATATTCAAGAATGATGTTTGATTTTGAGGAGGGACGTCCCGGTATTATTCAATCGTTATGCAGTAAGATGATTAAAAGAAATATATTGCGGGAGGGTATCGCAGCCGTAAATGAGAAAATTACATTGGGAGAGGATGCAGCAATTGTGTATAAAGCCATGCTTTTATCAGAAAGGATTGCAGTTACAAATAAATGCCTTTATTTTTACAGGGTACGACAGAACTCCATGTATCATTCCAAAGACAAAGATGTTTTTGATAAAATGTGTTGTTTTCAGGAATATATGAAAGGAATATTTGAGGGATATGATAAAGAATATAAATTGAAGGAGCAGTTGAAATATTATTTGATGTCATTTGTCCGCAAAGGGTTAGAAGATATCTATGGAATAAAATTGTTGAGTCTGTATCGCGTCCCCTTTAAAACAGAAGAGCTGCGCGGAAAAATTGTATTATATGGCGCCGGAAATGTAGGCAGAGCATATTACAGGCAGTTGAACCAGGAAAAAGAGATAGAAATTGTCGCCTGGGTAGATAAAGGACTGAAAGGGGAAAAATTATATAATTGCACGATCGAAGCACCAAAAATACTTAAAAATGCGGAGTATGACAATATAGTGATAGCGGTAAAGGAGAGTGCTGTCGCAGAAAAAATCAAGGAAGAATTGTCCGTTATAATTTCGGAAGAGAAAATATTGTGGAGGCATCCAAAAATCAATTGGTGGGAGAGGGAGATTACTATTTAAATTTAAAGGAGGCTTTATTATGGGAAAAACGGTGATATACGGGATCGGCAGAATTGGGAAAAAGTATATAGATCAGTGTATGTTGTGTGAGATAACAGATTTAAAATTAGTGGATTCTAATGCTGATTTGTGGGGAACTGAATACAGAGGGATGAAAATATGTGATCCGGAATCTGTTATGTGGCAGGAGTATGAATTAATCGTGATTTCTGTTGGTGATATCGGGAGCAAATACAGTAAGGAAATATTGGATAGACTGGTAAATGCCTATAAAGTTCCGAGAGAAAAAATTGCAGATTGGCGTGAGACAATAGTGCTGTCAGGGAAAGAGTCATATAATTTGGGGAATATGGTGCTTAGTAAAGAGATTGATAGGGGAATCATTTTTACGGGAAAGAAATTTGGAAATAATATAAAGGAAGAAACTTTAAATGATTTGGAGAGATTCTATTTTGATGGGGAACATAAGACTTTAAATAAATGGATGCATTATTTTGAAGCTTATGATCGTTTTTTTTCGAGGTATAGAGGAAAAGACATCACAGTGCTTGAAATCGGAGTTTTCAAGGGTGGATCGCTGCAAATGTGGAAAAATTATTTTAAGACTTCTGCCAATAAGGTGCATATTTATGGTATAGATGTGGATCCTGACTGTAAAAAATGGGAGGAAGATGGCATTAAGATTTTTATTGGTTCACAGGAAGATCGAGAATTTTTGAGGAAAGTCAGGGAGGAGATAGGAGAGGTTGATATTTTGATAGATGACGGCGGCCATACAATGAATCAACAGATTGTAACGTTCGAGGAATTGTTTGACCTGGTTGCTGATGATGGGGTTTATCTGTGTGAAGATCTGCATACATCCTATATGGAAAATTATGGGGGTTCCTATAAAGGAAAAACTTTTATTGAGTATTCCAAGAACCTGATTGATTATTTACATGCGCAATATTCAGAGACGGATCAATTGAGAGAGAATAAATACTCGAAGGCGATCAAATTTATTACATATTGCGACAGTATGGTTTTTATTGAAAAAAAGAAAAAAACTACGAAAAGTATCTGTGCCTGTATATAAAGTATTTTGAATATAAGATATTTGATAAATAGAGGGATTAAATGAAAAATATTAAAAAACGGGATGTTTTGGAAACAATCAGTTTATTGATTGAAGGAAATGATTTTGTGGCCGCGCAATGTAGCAGGGCAAAGGTGACGGAAAATATGCCGGATATTCTTCAACAATGTCAGGAAATGGCAATAATATTGGGAAATTGCCTGGAGTCATTCGGTGAGGAAGGAGAAAAGTTAGTACCGGTTTTAGAAGCGTATTGTGAAGAAATTTATCAAATCAGTCAGAACAGCCAAAAGGAAGTCAATGAGAATGTATGTAAAAATATAGCGAAAACAACTGTAGAACAGTTGGCTGATTTAAAGAGAAGTATAATTGAGTATATTCCGGATGATAAGCTGGAGATAGTTTTTTTACCGTATAAAGCATCTATGTGGGATTCACTGGAAAGTGTTTGGAGAGCGGCGGCAGATGATCCGGAATGTGACGCTTATGTAGTGCCAATTCCTTATTTTGAAAAAAATCAACAGGGAGAACTTGCGGTGATGCATTATGAAGGAAATCAGTTCCCGGATGATGTACCGGTGGTTCATTACATGGATTATAATCTGGTGGAAAGAAAGCCTGATGTAGCATTTATACATAATCCATATGATAAATATAATTATGTAACCAGTATCCATCCGGCTTATTATGTGACAGAACTGAAAAAGTATGTGGGAAAAGTGGCGTATATTCCGTATTTTGTATCACCGGAACCAAATCCGGACAGCATTGAGGTGCAGAAACAGAAGAAAGGTTTTGTGATACAGCCGGGGGTGATGGATTCGGATCTGGTTTTTGTGCAGTCAGATGCTATGAAAAAGTTATATGTGAATATTCTGGAAAAGGAGATTCCCAATATAAGCAGGGAGTATTGGGAAAATAAAATTTTTGGCTTGGGCTCTCCGAAGCTGGATCGTGTTCATAATACAAAACGTAATGATGATCTCCTTTCTTCGGAGTGGTATTCTCTGATTTATGATAGTAAAGGAAACCGGAAAAAGGTTATTCTTTATAACACAAGCCTGCATGATTTGCTTAACCAGAAAAATATGATGGAAAAGATCTCTGATACGCTGACATTTTTTAAAGAGAGAGAGGATTGTGTATTATGGTGGAGACCTCATCCGTTATATGAATCAACGCTGGCATCTATGATACCAGGATTACTGCCGGTTTACAGAAAGATAGTGGAGGATTATAGGGCAGAAAAATGGGGGATTTTGGATGAAGGTGAGGATTTGGACTGGGCAATTGCTGAAACAGACGCCTACTATGGGGATGGAAGTTCTGTTGTGGAACTATATAAAGAGGCGGGAAAACCTGTATTATATCAGGATACCAGAGTAAAAAATGCGGTGGATGAAGAAGTGGAGATTCCGATATGGCCATGTGCTTTTTGCGTGGATGGGGATGATATCTGGTTTGTGCATGGGAAAATAAATATATTTGGCAAATATAATAAAAAATCAAGGAAACTGGAGGAAATACAGACAATTCCAGATGAGCGGGTATTTCAAGATACTTTATATCAGGAGATATATAAGCAAGGAGATAAGATATATCTTATTCCAGCTTGGGCAAAAGAAATTGCCATATATGACATAGTAAAAAGAAAGTTTTCTAAAATAAAACTAAATAAGGGTGAGAAGTATATAAATAAATTGAAGTTTGGGAAATGCATTGTTTTTGAGCAGGTTCTGTATTGTATTCCCTGCTATTATGAAGCAATAGTAAAAATTGATTTAAATACACAGGAAATAACGTATATTAATTTATATAATTATACTAAAAAGGGCATAAGTGTATACTTAGGAGATGGAGTATTATTTGAAAGAAAAATAATCGGACCATGGAACCTGTCAAATCAGTTATTTGTACTGGATCTAAAAAGTGAGAAAATAGAATTAATATCAATAGGAGGAAAAGAAAAGCAGTATTCAAAGATCAATAAAATAGGAAATAATCTGGTATTATATGATGAAAACTCTAAAAATGTTTTAAGCATATCAATTAGAAAGAAGGCTATTAATAACAAAATAAATGTAAAATTTGAATATTCTAAACTATCAACGCTTGCTGGGAACATTTTGGTTATGGATGCATGTGCTACAGAGCAAGTGGTTTGTTTGGATGAAAATGGAAAGGTAAAGTATGAGAGTATTGGAAAACCACGTAATAAGGGTGTATTCGAAAATAGTTATTGCTTTGGGATCACTTCAATAAAGGGGACTGAATATGCATATTTTGATACTACAAATTATTTACTCTATATAATGGATGGAATAAATATAAATGAGCAATTTGATTGGAAATTTTTAAAAATAGGAGTGAATCAAATAAAGGAATTGCTTGGAGAAAAATTAGAAAATATAGAAAACGAGAATGATATATTAAATTTAAAAGAATTGGTTTGTAAAAATTTGTTCGGCACCGGTATAGTAAAAAAAGAGATAAACAGTGGTGAGATGATAAAGAATCATATTAAACAGGATTTATAATGTTGGGGCCTATGAGTTCAAAAATGATTGGAGATAATATAGAATTTATGAAAGAAACACTAAATTTTAATGAATACTTTACGCTGTGGTTAGAAGGATTAAATGAGGAAATACATTTTTGGAAAAAATTTATGGAGAATAAAGGGGGAGCATCATTTGTTGGTTGGGAAAAGACAATATCTCCCGAAAGAAAATTTGAACTTGAGTCAGAGATAAGCAAGGATAAATACGGAAAGGTTTATAAGTTTGCAGATATAGGCTCAGGGCCATTTTCAAATTGTGGACGAATAACAGATAAAGTCAAACTGGAGATTACATGTATAGATCCATTGGCAAGTGTATATAAAACATTGAAAAGCAATAACAATTTGAAAAGCTATGTAAATTGTGAGACGGGTTTTGTTGAACTTCTATACAAAAAATTTGGAGAAAATGTATTTGATATGGTGCATATGAGTAATTCTTTAGACCATTGTTTTGATCCAGTGTATGGGATATATCAATTACTATATATTTGCGATTTGGGGGGGCAGGTTATATTGAGACATAACGAAAATGAGGCCGAGAATGGTAATTATAAAGGAATGCATCAATGGAATTTGTCTTTGAATAATCCGGAAAACTCTTTTATTATTTGGAATCGTAAAGGGAATAGATATGATATTTGTGAAATTTTTAAAGAATATGCAGTATTTAAATTATATCCGGAACAGAGAAGTGAAGATGGCTGGATATATAATAAAGTTGTAATGACAAAAAGGAAAAATATAAGAATTCCACAAAATACATACTATGAGCAAATTTTAAGTCATACATATGAATATTTATTACAAGTATTATTAGATAATGAAATGAGCAGTTTGAGAGAAGAAAGCTGGATAGAAAAATTATATGGGAAAATGAGCAAAGTATATGATGAAGCGGATGATTTTAGTAAAAGATTAAGAGAAAGTGGGATAGATAAAGTAATTATATATGGTATGGGAGAAATCGGGAAACGTACGATACATCTTTTTAAAAAATCTGGAATAGAGATTCTGACAGTCATAGATAAGCAGGAATTCAGTTACATGGATATAAAGTCCGTATCCTTGGATAATTTCAAAAATTTATGGGGAAATATACCATTAATTGTTGTTGCGATTAAAAATGGAAAAGAGGAGGTAATAGAAAGGTTGAAAATAAATAAAGAGACGCATAATTGTTTGATTAAGCATATAGATGAACTGCTATAAAACGAAAGATGCTTTAGAAGAGAATGAAAGGGTATAGTTGACGATGCGTGAGGGAATAAATGGCAAAAAAAATAAAAGAAGTAGTTATTATGAAATGCAAAGGCCAAATCTTTTATATCCAAATGAAGCGTATATAAATAGTGAGAAAAATATAAATAAGGCTGATTTGGTGAGGATGAAATATGTATATGAAGATAATAAGTCTTTTCTCGGGGGGGCAATGCTTGATGTAGGATGTAATGATGGGTATTTTATGCGACATTTTAACTGGAAATTTGATAAATATTTGGGAATAGATATGTTTTCCATTTATGAATATTTGAGAACTGAAGATATTACAGGCTATAACAAAGATGGAAAGATAGTATATCAAACAGGGATTTTTGAGGATATGGATTTGGAGGAGAAATTTGATTTTATTTTTGCTGGAGAAATACTGGAACATGTCGAAGATGTAGGAATATTTTTAAAGAAGATACAGGCATGTTTAAAGGATGGCGGGTACGCATGTTTTACTACACCAAATGATATTGGGATAAGTCAACCGGAACATTATCGTCAGTATAATAGAAATACGCTAATAAATGAATTGCAAAATTTTTTTGACGTTGAAAAAGTTGAAGAATTGCCGGCAATTAATAATTCATGGCCATTCTTATATGCAAAAGTAAAAAGGAGAGATATTTGATGGGGAAATTATATATATGGGGATGGTGGCAAGGAAATAATTTGGGGGATAACTGGATAAAAAAAACACTGGCCACTATTTTTCCAGAAGCAATTTTTATAGATACAGGTGTGCAGGAATTTGAAGAAGATAGTTTTGTTGTATGTGGTGGAGGAGGATTATTTATTTATGATGTTATTTCACCGTGGGACAGGTTGGAAAATAACATAGCTTATGGAATGATAGGGCTGGGTGCTGAGTTTCCGCATATATCACAAAAAGCAGTCAGTGTTAAGGAAAGAGCAAGGTTTTTTTATGTAAGAGACCAGTATTCATTGGATTGCATGAATATAAAGGGTATTGAGCAATCTTATGATATTACTTTTGCAAAGCCGTTGGATGTTGTACCTGTAGAAACAGTTAATTTTAATAAATTATTTCTTGTCTGGAGAGATGGACATGAATTAATAAGAAATGAACAGTTTAATAATTATATTCAACCGGGTTCATCTTACGAAGAATGGAAATATGTTATTAATAATAATTTTACAGATATTGTCGAGGATGATTTTCAGACAGGGGATGACAATATCGAAGAAAGAATATCGGATTGTGGCTTTATAATTTCGGGAAGATATCATGGGATTGTGGCAGCAATTCAAAAAGGGATCCCCTTTTTAGCGATTGATATTTGTCCAAAGATAAGAGCTTTATTACATGAAGTGGGATTAGAAGAATATTGTATAAAAATATCTGAGATAGATAAGGCGCAAGAACTGATTTTAAAGGCAAAGAATAATCTGGAAGAGATAAGAAAAATTGAAAATGCGTATTGTGTGAAAGCAAATGATATACTTAAGAAACAGATAAGGAAAGCAAAGCTGGAAATTCTAAAAGTATTATCTCCATTAAGATTGATACATTATGGTTCATATTGGATGAAAGAGAATGATGTTGTAAACACGATGTCGGATGATCTGGCAAAGGAATGCATATTGAAAAAGATTGATTTAAAGGCTTATGAGAAAGGTACAGATATAAGAATTAAAAAATGCACACAAACCCCCAATGGCAAATTATGTTTATTAGAACATCAAAAAATCATGGAGGACATAAAAGAATTTGGAGCAGATGGGATTATCTTAAATTCAGGCGGGTTATATTTGGAAGAACAAACCTGTGAATTCACGAAAGATAAGGGGATTGTGTCTGTAGGGATATCCTTATCAGATCCGGATGTTTATCCTTATAATGGAAAGCTGTACGCTGAAAAATTTGACTTATTTTATACAAATTCAAAATATTCTTTGGAACACCAATATGATCGGCAGAAAGTAAATATTAATATCATGCCTTTTGCGGCTTCGTTGGTGCATCATTTTTATATGCCAGAAGTTGAGAAAAAATATGATGTTGTTATAGTTGCGCATGCGAGAGATGATAGAAAAAAGATTGTAGAAAAGCTTTCTACTATTTGCAATGTTGGAACATATGGCAGTGGATGGGAAAATTCATTGGGATTGGTAAATGGAAAAGAACATGTAAGAGCTATTAATACAGGTAAGCTTTATGTATCTTTTGCAAAAACAGTTGCAGGGTATAATAATGTAAAGGTTGGACTTTTTGAAGCAATGGCGTGTAATCAAGTTGTAATTACATCATATATGGAAGAGTTAGAAGATTATTTTGAAATAGGAAAGGAAATCCTCTGTTATAAAGAGGAAGACGAACTATATGAGTTGATAAAATACTATCTTGTTCATGATGAGGAGCGGGAACAAATAAGAGAAGCGGGATATCATAGATTTTTGAAGGATCATACATATGAGAAAAGGTGGAATGTAGTGTTGGAAAATATTTATATGCAAAAGGGTTATTTATGAAATAAATAAAAATTTTCGGAGGATTTATAAATGTCTGATTTTAATGTAAAAAGAGGGGAAAACTATTTATTGGATTGTGTTTTTGACGGTTTAGCTCATTCGTATGACGTTCTGACAAAAAGTTATGTGAAGCCCTATCCGGAGGTGACGGGATATGTTATTAAATATTTTTGCGATGTTTATGATGAAATCCCTGATAAGATTTTGGAAGCAGGTCACAAACTTGTAAAAATACAGGATAAGAATACTGGCGGTTATACGAGCTTTATGGATAAAAATATATTGTACACATTTGATACGTCGCAGATATTGATCGGACTGGCAGAGCTTTTTAAAAAAACCGGTAAGGAAGAGTTTAAGGAGGCAGCAATACGGGGTGGAGATTTTCTGTTGATGATGCAGCTTGAGAATGGTGCAATAGTTCCTATTTATGATAGGAAAAGGAAGGAACAATACATAAGCAGGCAAACGTATTCCATATGGAATGGACCATGGTCAGGGTTAATGTGTAAGCTGACAGAAGGTTTTCAGGCGTTGTATGAATTGACATCTGATGAACAATATATCAAAGCGAAGAAAAAAACGGCAGATTTTTATGAAAATGCGGAATATATCGAATGTACTCATCCTTTAGGATATTGGCTGGAAGGATTATATGAAGCGGGAAGAGTTAACAAGTTGAATATGATTTTAAAGGAAAAAGTAATTCCCAGAATCAGAGGAAATGGATATATTCCTTACAAAGAAAATCTGGAGTATGCATATGTATCGGGAGTAATACAGCTTGGTATCATTTTATTTAAAATGGGATATATGAATGAGGCGAGAAAAATATGTGAATATGGAAGAGTTGTGCAAAGCATGGATGAATCGGGAGGGCTTTTTCAATATGCAAAGGAAGATGGAAGTCTCGACGATCATGTACACACTGAAATAAATTCGTGGGGAACAAAATATTTTTGTCAGCTTGAAGCAATGCTTTAGAGGTGGTTTATGGAAAAGAAATTATTTTATTGGGATGCGGTATCAGAAGAAATAGGAAAACTGTTATTAAGACATTTAAATAAGGATATGGATATATGCGAGATAGGTTTTGCAAGTGGACATTTTTTGGAATTCTTATATTATGAAGGGTATTCGAATTTGTCTGGAATAGAAGTGAGAACTGACATTTATCAGGAGACAATGATAAAGTTTAGTAAACAAAATATGGAAATAGATCTGATGAATAAAGATGTATTAGAAATGTATAAAAAATATGATGCTATATATACAACCGGGTTAATACAATGTTTTGATGAAAAAGAGAGGGGATTTTTATTAAATCACTTATCTCAATTAGCACCTGTTGCTATTTATATTGTACCTGAAATTGAAAAAAACAGAAATAAAGATTCCAGAGAAAAAGTTGCTGTTGCAGGATGCAGAGAATTTTCCACAGGCAATATAGCTTATGAATTAAGTAATTGCTATTCGAGTATATATGTAGGAAAAATTGATAAGAGTCAAATTGGCTTAAATGATAATTTTTTATACTATGTATGTGAAAGGCAGTTAATACGATAAGTATAAAAAACTGGTGTGATGTTAGCGTTTAATGATTACAGTGTACTTTGATAATGATGTTTTAAAAAGACTTCCAATGTAAGGATTTTTACCATCTTATGTTGGAAGTTTTGTTATTGTGAGGGGCGGGCGGAATCGTCATATTGCTATCAGCAGAAAGGAATGAAAGTATGAATCCGAGAGTATCAATTATTTTACCGACGTATAACGGAAAAAAATATATCAGGGAATCGATAGATAGTATTTTGAAGCAGTCTTTTACGGACTGGGAGTTGATTGTGGTAGATGACTGTTCGACGGATGGGACGGCAGAAATTTTAAAGGAATATGCATCTGAAGATAAGCGGATTTCCGTGGTACATAATGAGATAAATCAAAAGCTTCCCAGATCTTTGAATATTGGCTTTTCCCGGGCGAGGGGAAAATATCTGACATGGACATCGGATGATAACAGGTATTTACCCGATGCACTGAAGGTAATGGTTGAATATCTGGACAATAATGCGGAGGCAATGGTCGTTCGAAGCAATTATTTTTTTATAGATGCACAGGGATGTGTAGTTGGAAAATCTACAAAGTATTCAGAACATAGTATGTATGCTTTTAACTGCTTTGGAGCCTGTTTCCTTTATAAAAGAGAGGTCCCCGAACAGATAGGGGGATATAATGTGGATGCTTTTGGGGTTGAAGATTATGATTACTGGCTGAGAATACTGGAGAAATTTGGAGAGATCGCCTCGCTTGATGAAGAATTATATGAATATCGGAGGCATGAGGGCAGTTTATCGGAAGGGAAGCGCCACATGGTCTTAAGTGAACTGGCACGGCTTCGCGAAAGATATAAAGAAAAAATACTGAAAGAACTGCAAAATGATACGGAGGAAGTCTGCAGAATATATTATGAAATGCTGCCGATAGAGACCTTTGGAAAAGAGATCAGAAATGATTTCAGAAATTTGTGTGCGGAACTGAAAGGAGATCTGGGATACACAGAAAGAAAACCGTTTATTATTTTCGGTGCAGGAATTTACGGGGAGCGGGCGGCTGGTTTATTAGGAGATAAAGCCATATATTTTGTGGACAATGATCCTGGAAAAGTGGGAAAACGGAAATGTGGAAAGAAGATCCTTTCTTTTGAAGAGGCCGTAAAACTATCTGACAGGTATGACTTTTTCATAGCAATTTATCCAAGTTATATTTATGAAATAAGGAAACAGCTGAACGATGCTGGCGTGTCGGAATATACAACTTTGCAGAGCTATATGGCGGATATGAAAGACTGAAGCAGATCAGTTTTGAAAAGAATGTATGAGGGAAAGGGAATGAACAGAAATAGCAGAGATAGAAAAAAGAAAATTTTGCTGGTATTCGGCACACGCCCCGAGGCAATTAAGATGTGTCCTCTTGTCAATGAATTAAAAACCCGTGATAATGCTGAAACGATAGTGTGCGTTACCGGCCAGCATCGACAGATGCTGGATCAGGTTCTGGAGACCTTTCGGGTTATACCGGACTATGATCTGGAGATTATGAAGGATGGGCAGACATTGTTTGATATAACGATGAGAGTGTTGGATGGTATGAAAAGTATATTGAAGGAAGTGTCACCGGATGTGGTGCTTGTCCATGGAGATACGACTACTACTTTTGTGGCCGCATTGGCATGCTTTTATCTGCAGATTCCGGTGGGGCATGTGGAAGCTGGACTGCGGACAGGAAATCTCTACAGTCCCTGGCCGGAGGAGTTTAACAGGCAGGCGGTGTCTGTTGTATCAGCATATAACTTTGCGCCAACAGAAAGGGCAAGGCAGAATCTGTTGCAGGAACAGCATAAAGCGGAAACGATCTGGGTGACGGGCAATACGGCCATTGATGCTTTGAAGACGACAGTTAAGGAGAACTACAGACATGAACAGCTGGAATGGGTGAAGGATGCAAGGCTAATTTTGATTACCGCCCATCGGCGGGAAAATCTGGGAGAGCCCATGTATCATATGTTTCGGGCGATAAAGAGGGTGCTGGATGAGCATGAAGATGTGAAAGCAGTCTACCCGATCCATATGAATCCGGCGGTCCGGAAAACAGCAGATGAGGTTTTTGGAAAGGATGACAGGATAAGGATGATAGAGCCTCTGGATGTATTGGATTTTCATAATTTTATGCAGCGCTCTTATCTGATCCTGACAGATTCCGGGGGGATTCAGGAGGAGGCGCCGAGCCTTGGAAAACCGGTTTTGGTTATGCGGGATACGACAGAGAGGCCGGAAGGCATAGAGGCCGGGACTCTTAAACTGGTAGGAACGGGAGAGGAGATGATCTACCGGGCTTTTACGGAACTGTTGGAGAACAAAAGGGAGTATGAGAAAATGGCTCATGCATCGAATCCTTATGGGGATGGGTATGCGTCGGTTCGGATAGCAAATATTTTGCTGGGATTGCCGATGAATTCAGGCATAAGTCAGTAACAGCGTTTCGTATAATTTACTCTTGCAAAAAGGCATGGATCTGTTATAGGATACTATATAGGTCAGAACAGTAATTGATGCAAAACAGATAGTGCAAAATAAATGGTAAAACGAAACGGAGAGATTATGGGAAAGTTTCAACTGGGCGTACAGACTAAAAATGTGGTGAAGGATGCAAATCCGGAGGAAGGATTTACCATGCTGGCGCAGGCCGGATTCTCCTGTGCGGATTTTTCTTTGAATGACTATCTGAAAAACGGGGACATCTATCAGGCGGAGGTAAATACATTTTTTGATCGATCTGTCACAGAGTTTGAGAATTATTTTGCACCTCACAAAAGAGGGGCGCAGGCAGCGGGCATAAAAATACAGCAGATGCATATGCCCTATCCTGTCTATGTACCTGCGGGGAGCAAAGAATTGAACGACTATCTCTGGAATGAGGTGGCTCCTAAAAGTATGGCTTTGTGCGCTTTTCTGGAGTGCCCATATATTGTGATACATGGTTTTAAACTGGCCCGTTTTCTGGGATCTGAGGAAAAGGAATGGGAGCAGACGGAGAGGTTTATCCATTCTATTGCGCCGTATGCAAAGGATATGGGAATAACGATATGCATAGAAAACCTGTATGAAAGCGTCGGCGGGCATCTTGTGGAGGGGCCGTGCTGCGATGCTGTGAAGGCGGTGGAGCGGATCGACCGGATCAATGATACCTACCATGCGGAAGTGCTTGGGTTCTGTTTTGACACGGGACATGCCAATCTGGTGGGGCTGGATATGGAAAGGTTTATCACAGGGCTGGGACACAGAGTAAAGGTGCTGCATATTCATGATAACGACGGAGTGATGGATCTGCATCAGATTCCCTTTACTTTTACGAAGACCAGGGAGAATAGGGCTTCTACGGATTGGGACGGATTTGTGAGAGGGCTTAAAAATATACGGTACGACCGGGTGTTGAATTTTGAGACGGCGCCTGTCCTGAGTGCATTTCCGGAGGAGATGAAGCAGGATGCGCTGGCGTTTATTGCGAAGGTGGGCGAGTATTTTTCCGGAGAGATTATAGGGAGGATGTAAAAAGGTCGCCTTAAGGAAAACTTAATAATTTACCCAGTTTATTATTCATAAAAGTTCCGCTACAATGTGTATATACAATGAATGGTACCAACAATTGATATATACGGGCAGCGGGACTTTTTGCGCATTGTTTCGGCTAAGCAGGATACTGCTGCCCACCCGGGGAAAATGACAGGAAAGATGAGGGGACCTGATATGGCAAACATACTGGTATGTGACGACGAAAAGGATATTGTTTCAGCGCTGCAGATCTATTTAGGCGGCGAAGGATATACGGTGTTCACTGCAGCAAACGGCAGGGAAGCCATCTGTGTTGTGGAGAAGGAGGAGGTGCATCTTGTACTCCTGGATATTATGATGCCGGAGATGGACGGCATCACGGCGATGGCGAAGATCAGAGAGTTATCCAATGTGCCGATCATTATGCTGACGGCAAAAGGGGAGGATGCGGATAAGGTGTTAGGGCTCACCGTGGGCGCGGACGATTATGTGACGAAACCCTTTCAGCCCGTGGAATTGCTCGCCAGAGTGAAATCCCAGCTGCGCCGTTATATGATGCTTGGCGGCAGTGCGCCGAAACCGGAAAGCCTTTCGATCGGCGGTATCGAGCTGGACGACAAGGCGAAAGAGGTGACGTTGGACGGGGAGAAAGTGCCGCTTACGCCCACCGAGTTTGATATTTTAAAGCTGTTTATGCAGCATCCCGGGGAGGTGTTTTCCCCGGCAAAGATCTACAGTGAGGTCTGGAAGGATAATCCCTACGGCACAGAGAATACAGTGGCGGTGCACATCAGGCACCTGCGGGAAAAATTAGAGATCAATCCTGCGGAGCCCCGCTATTTGAAAGTTGTCTGGGGACACGGCTACAAGCTGGAGGCCCCCGCAAAGCGATAAAAGAGGGACGTTTGCGGGACTGGAAGATATCAGCAAAGGTCCCGAAGCGCACAGCTTCATTTACGGACGCGTATTAAGCGGCCGGAAATGTAAGCTTGTGTAAAGTGTGGTGAGGGACATTTGCGGAACTGGAATAAGAACAGGAGACGGACATGAACAAAAATAAATGGAAAAGCAACAGGGGCTTAAAGATCGTTCTGACAATCCTTTCGATCCTGATGGCGGCGGTGGTATTTTTCAGCGCGGCTGCGGTCATTCTGATCGGGAGCATGGATGTGTATACGAATTCCAGACAGGAGTGCCTGGAGCGTCATTATGAGCGGTACAGCTATATCTATGCGGTGATGGCCATAGCGAACAGAGAATCGAAGACAATGCAGGAGGAGTTAGATAAAACAAATTTCAGATATGGTATTATCCGGAATGAGGATCTGGGAACGGAGGGAATAACTGATCTGAGAGAGATCAAAAAACTTTCCGATCCGACAATCTATGAATACTGTAATTTTGAGACCATGCCTGACGTGGAGGCGATAGAGAGAGGAGAGTTCAGAGTAGACGGATTTGAGGTTGGGAAGGGGACACACTACAGTTGGGACTGCCGGCTGTTTGGCTATGCATCGGTATATTATGACTATGATGAGGAAGTTGCGGAATATGTCATGACAGAAGAGGTACCGATCATCGGTTATTACTACAACGTGACGGACGGTATCTTCTATTATGAGACGGAGGAACAATGCTACCGGGTGGATGAAGTGGAACTGTATGTCGGAAATACTGATGCGAAAATGCGGTTTCAGTATGATCCCGGACAGGGAGCCTATTATAATCTGGACAGGGAAGATTGTGTGGTAAAAGATTATTATCTGCGGTTTAATGCGTTTGACGATTATGCGGGGAGATCCTGGGAAACCTGGAATACGATCACGTTGGACGGTATGGAGTTGAATCATACGAATGTCCGTTTTGTCAATGATGAGGACACAGAAAACGGCCGGCTGCAGGGAAAGCCCATCGCGGAGAATTACTATTCCTACAGCGATGGAAGCGGGGCGCTGACTGTCAGAGTGGAAGTAACAAATGAGACTTCTGATAAGGCAGAAGGCGATGGGCCGGTGAGTTATTTTGTGATTTCCCAGGTGCGGGATCCGCTTGTGAAAACAGGCATTCAGCAGGGGTATCTGGAAGGGGACCTGTTCGAGCAGGCCGCGTATGTAATGGATCTGGCGTACACATGGCGGTATGCGGCCATTGTCATTCTGGTGGTTTCTGTGATCCTGTGGATTGCGGCGACTGTGGTTATGCTGATCATGGCAGGACACAGAGGATATTATGAGACGGTAAATGTGGACGGCGGAAAGAAGGAGAAGGAACAGAAAGGCACATCGGTCCGGAAAGAGGACAGTTTTGTGCGGGGTGACGATACAGGGCAGAAGGAAGAAAGCTACGCGGCAGGGGGTATGGAAACTGGTGCGGGAATCCCGGCTGAAACAGAAGAAAGTCCGGCCTGGGAGCATGAAGAACAGGAGGAACGGGGCGGCGCGGATAGTCTCTGGGTGGATGTCATACGCCCCGGTTTCTGGCAGAAGATCCCTCTTGACGTGGAGACCTGTATGCTGGCGATTCTCGGAGTCTGCGCTCTTGCATGCATGATAGAATTGACTTATTATGGGATATTCCCCTGGAATATTGCACTGGCAGTACTTGGCGGCGGATTCTGCTATCTGATCTGCCTGATCTGGCTCACGGATTTTGTGGTTCGGGTGAAGCTCGGAAAATGGTGGCGCAGCATGTTTGTCTACAGATGCTGTGCGTGGCTGTGGCGGAAAGCGAGCGGGTTTGTGAAACGGGTGTTCCGGTTTTTCCGGGAGAATATATCCCTGCTGTGGAAAGGCATTGTAATTCTGGGCGGAATCAGTTTTCTGGAAGGATTCGGGATCCTGCTTACAGGGTTTGCGCCGGAGGCGGAGCTGCTCATATGGTTTTTATACAGAGCAGCCACTGTGGCACTTATTCTGATCGGCATTGTGCAGGCGGATAAGCTGAAGGAAGGCGCAAGGAAGCTGGCGGACGGGGATCTGCAGGAAAAGATCAGTACGGAGAAGATGTTCTGGGAGTTTAAAAAGCATGGCGAAGCGCTGAATTCTATCGGCGATGGGATGTCCCTGGCGGTGGAAAAGAGGATGCAGAGCGAGCATTTCCGAACGGAACTGATTACCAATGTATCCCACGATATCAAGACGCCGCTCACCTCTATTATCAACTATGTGGATCTGCTGCAGAAAGAGGAGATCGGTAATGAGACGGCGAAGGAGTATCTGGAAGTGTTAAACAGGCAGAGCGCCAGATTAAAAAAGCTGACGGAGGATCTGATCGAGGCATCCAAAGCGTCCACGGGCAGTATGCCTGTGCAGATAGAGAATCTGGAGTTGGGGGTGTTTTTAACGCAGACCGTGGGTGAATTTGAGGAAAAGCTCGAGGCAGCGGGGCTGCGGGTGGTGATGCGAAAGCCTGAAAAAGAGATATTCGTGAACGCCGATGGCAGGCATCTGTGGCGGGTGGTGGAAAACCTGGTGCAGAATATCTGTAAATACGCCCAGCCGGATACCAGAGTCTACATCGATCTGGATGAAAAAGAGAAGGAAGCGGTGATCTCCTTTAAGAATATCTCACGGTATGAGTTAAATATTTCCGGGGATGAGCTGATGGAACGCTTTGTCAGAGGGGACGCCTCAAGGCATACCGAGGGCAGCGGACTGGGACTTTCCATCGCGGGCAGTCTGATGGAACTGATGAACGGGAGACTGGAGATCGTGGTGGACGGAGACCTGTTCAAGGTGGTGCTTCATTTTCCGAAGAGCTGACTTTATAGATAATTTTGGCAGTTTCAGGGATTACTCTGGCGGAGCCTGACAAAATCACAGAATAACAAAAAAGCAGAATATAAACAGGTCTGGAACAATAGGATATCGTTCCGGCCTGTTTTTTTATATAAGAAGTTGTGACGGTGTATGTCTGAACGGTTACGACATAAATGAATGAGTTTTTGTCATACTTGAAAAAAACGGAAAATCTGATATACTGATATAGGATGCAGCTTAGGAGAAGAAGCGGGGGCATATGATGAAAAAGATCGTCATGTTTGATGGGGATATTGAGACACAGCAGTATTTCACCTATCGGATGCGGGAAGAATTTGAGAGACTGGGGCATGAGGTATATACCTTTAATCTGTCAAAGACCAGTGAGAGCCTGACAGGGCTGATGCGTTTTGTGGAGAAGGGTAACACAGTGCTTGTGAGTTTTAATTTTCACGGGCTCACGCCGGGAGATATTTTTCTGCAGGACGGGGAATGGTTCTGGGATGCCATAGAGTGCCCCTGTTATAATATTGTGGTGGATCATCCGTTTTACTATCATCGGTTTCTGGATGCGGCGCCAAAGCGGTATGTGCATATCAGTATAGACAGAAAGCATGACGCCTATATGCAGAAATACTTTCCGGGAATTTTGCGGATTCCGTTTCTGCCTCTTGCCGGAACGGAGTATCATCCGGAAGGGTATCTGCCCGTGAGAGAGCGGAAAACGGACATTGTTTTTACCGGGAATTATTCGCCCCTGTATAAGTTTGATAAGTATATCAAGCGGCTGGGGGACGAGTATGAGGCGTTTTACAGAGGGATCCTTGAGGAACTGTTAGCGCATCCGGAGCGTACGCTGGAGGATGTGGCGGAGGCGCATATCAGACGGGAGATCCCGGAGGTGACGAAGGAAGAACTGAAGGAGACGATGGGAAACCTGATCTTTTTGGATCTCTATGCCCGCTCCTACATCAGGGGGAAGGCGGTGCAGGTGTTAGCGGACGCCGGCTTGAAGGTGGCGGTATACGGCGGCGAATGGGAGGAGCTTCCCTGCAAACATCCGGAGAACATCATCAACGGAAAGGGTGTGAATTCCGAAGTCTGTCTTCAGAAAATTTCGGAGGCGAAAATTTCCTTAAATGTCATGCCCTGGTTTAAGGACGGCGCCCACGACAGAGTCTTTAATACGTTGCTCAACGGTGCACTGTTAGTGAGCGACGACAGCATTTATCTGCGGGAGATTCTGAGGGACGGCGAAAACTGTATTTTATTTAATCTGGAAAATATCGAGCAGATGCCGGAGCGGGTGAAGGCGCTTTTGGCCGATGAGGACAGGATGCAGCCGATGGTGGATCGGGGATATGAGATGGCGAAGCGCTCCCATACCTGGGCTCACCGGGCGGATTTTCTGTCGGACCTGATGGAAGAAGATCTGCTGCGGGAATGAGCGGTGTGTGCAAAGGTGCATAAGGGCGGCGTGGTTTCGCCGAAAGGCTGAAGTGTTGCATAAAAAATGAGCAGAAAGAAGGACAAAGAGTATGGAAAACGTAAGCGGAGCTTTTTTATTACTGGGCGGCGGCCTGTTGGTGATTATCATTGCGGTGGTGATTTCCGTGGTGGCTTCCGTGACGGGAACAGTTGCTGCGGTGACAGATGACGATGAGGAAGATTAAATGATAACGGTCAGCCTCTGCATGATCGTAAAGAACGAAGAGCGGATTTTAAGACGATGCCTGGATACGGTGGCGGATCTCGTGGATGAGATTGTGATCGTGGACACCGGTTCCACAGACCGGACAAAGGAGATTGCGGCGCAGTACACGGAAAACGTATATGATTTTGTGTGGACAGGAAATTTTTCGGATGCCCGCAATTTTGCTTTTTCAAAGTGCACGATGGCGTACATCTATACGGCGGATGCAGATGAAGTCATAGATCAGGAAAACAGGAAACGTTTCAGGGACTTGAAGCAAGTGCTTCTGCCGGAGATTGAGATCGTGCAGATGAAGTATGGCAACCAGCTGCAGTATTCCACGATCTACAATTTTGACGAGGAGTACCGGCCGAAGCTTTATAAGAGACTGCGGGAGTTTGTGTGGGAATATCCGATCCATGAGGCGGTGCGCCTTACGCCGGTGATCTATGACAGTGATATTGTGATCACCCATCTGCCGGAAGCGCTGCATACGGGACGGGATATCGCGGCTTTTGAGAAGATGACGGCGGCCGGGGAGTATCTGGACAGGAAGCTTTGCGGCCTCTATGCCAGGGAGCTCTTTATTTCCGGCTCGGCGGAGCAGGTGATCGGAGCGAGAGAATATTTTAAGCGGGTAATAGAGGAAGAGGGAAGGACGCCTGCCGAACAGATGGAGGCGTTCTGTATTGTGGTGCGCGCCTGCAGGCTGGCCGGAGATACGGCGGATTTTTATAAATATGCCATGCGTGCCACGGCTTCCGATGAGGAACTGCCTTCGGAGATCTGTTACGAACTGGGATGCTTCTACAGGGAGAGAGGGGATCTGCAGGAGGCCGCCATGTGGTTTTACAATGCGCTCCATGAGACGGAGAGCATTCTGGATAAAAGGTGCAGCGGGGAGCTTGCCGGGGAGGGACTGAGCGCCTGCGGCGGGTGATACCGGAAAACTTGAAAAGAAGAACAGGAGAATATATGAGCTGGGAGGACGGCGTAAGAAGAGCAGAGCCCTATGTTCCGGGGGAACAGCCGAAACGGGCCGATGTGATCAAATTGAATACAAATGAGTGTCCCTATCCGCCGGCGCCGGAGGTGAAAGCGGTGATCGGGAATATGGATTATGAGACCTTTAGACTGTATCCGGATCCGGACTGCGGGGAGCTTGTGGAGGCGCTTTCTGCTTACTATGGGCTTTCGGAGAAGCAGATTTTTGTGGGGATAGGTTCTGACGATGTGCTGGCCATGGCGTTTCTGACCTTTTTTAATACGGGAAGGCCGATTTTATTTCCGGACATCACCTATTCCTTTTACGATGTCTGGGCGGATCTTTTTCGGATTCCCTATGAGCAGATACCGCTTGACGACGCGTTTCAGATCCGGGCGCAGGATTATATCGGCAGGGACTGCGGCGGGATTGTGATAGCCAATCCCAATGCGCCTACGGGAGCGTTTCTGCCGCTTTCGGAGATCCGGAAGATCCTTGATGCAAACGGGGATGTGGTGGTGATCGTGGACGAGGCCTATGTAGACTTCGGCGGGGAGAGCGCTCTGGCTTTGCTTGATCAGTATGACAATCTGATGGTGGTGCAGACTTTTTCCAAGTCGAGAGCCATGGCGGGGATGCGGATCGGCTATGCTTTCGGGAATGAGAAACTGATCGGGTATTTACTGGACTGTCGGTTTTCCTTTAATTCCTATCCGTTAAACCGCACGGCGCTGTCCGTGGGGGCTGCAGCAATAAATAACGATAGTTATTTTAAAGAGATATGCGGTAAGATCGTCTGTACGAGAGAGCGGGTGAAAAAGGAGCTGAGAAATCTGGGATTTTCCTTTGCGGACAGTAAGACGAATTTTGTGTTTGCGCGTCATGAAAGAGTGCCGGCAAAGGAGCTCTTTGAGATGCTCCGGGAAAAGGGGATTTATGTCCGCTATTTCAGAAAGCCCCGGATCGATAACTATCTGCGGATCACGATCGGGACAGATGATCAGATGGACAGGCTGCTTGCGGTACTGCGGGAGTATCTGGGAGCTCCGGAATGAGGGCGCAAAGTATCTGATGCCGTGCGGATGCTTAAGAAGGTCAGGCGGGAGAATGCGGAAAATGCCTGATGCTGCGGGAGTCCTGAGAGAAACAGGGATTGCGAAGATGATAGAAAGAAAAAACGGACAACGGCAGGGTTTATAGAAAGAGAAAAATCTGCATAGAAATAGATATACAAATAACAGCTTGAGAAAGGATAATGTGATATGTCTACAAACTTAAAATGGATCCTGGTATTTTTCATTTCAATGGTCCCGTTAATCGAGTTGAGGGGAGCGATCCCTTTTGCACAGGGATTCGGGCTGCCGATTGTGCCCTCTTACATTGTGGCGGTGATCGGCAATATGATACCGGTGCCGATTATTTATCTGTTTGCCAGAAAGGTGCTGGAATGGGGAGCGGATAAACCGGTGATCGGCAAATTTTTCAGCTGGTGTCTGGAAAAAGGACAAAAAGGCGGTCGAAAGCTGCAGGAAAAGGCGGGAAAAGGACTGTTTATTGCACTGCTTCTGTTTGTGGGCATCCCTCTGCCGGGTACCGGCGCCTGGACCGGAACGTTAGCGGCAAGTATTCTGGATATGGACTTTAAATCAAGCGTGCTGGCGGTGATGCTCGGCGTGCTGCTTGCGGGTATTATTATGGGCGTTGCCAGTATGGGGGTGTTTGGTGCGCTGGGAGCGGTGTTCTGATAAGAAAGCAGACATTCTGATATTGTCTGCTGATGCAGGTTACAGGTAATCCTGCGGATGCTATATTAAAAAAATAAGAGAGTTTCTACTATTGCAGTTCCGGAGGACTGGGGATATATTGCGGAGTTATAAGAACCTGGAAAATTTCTACTGTTGTAGATCGGATAAGGTTTCTATGGTGTTAGCGATTGTGGCGGAGTTCAGGGCAAAGGATCAGGTAGAGAGGATATTACTTGAAAGTACGACAGATACGATACTAAACACTATTATGTCCAACAGGGAAAGCGGATGCGGCGTTAAAGCAAATAGAAAAGCAGCAGTAGGGGGCAGCCCCGGAGAGCAGAGGCGTTTTAAGAGAAAGATCCGAAAGTATGGTTTTGCATTTGAGGGAAAGAAAGTTTTCATAAAGAATTGATGGAGAAGCCAGAATGAATGACAGCTACACCGGTTTTGCGGAAGTGTATGACGAACTGATGGACAATGTGCCCTATGAGGAATGGGCGGCGTTTGTAGTATCTGTATTGAAAGAGTACGGTGTGGGCGGCGTTGTCCCGGAAGATACGGGCGAACTGGCAAAAAATCTTGCGACAGAGCGGAATACGGTGCTGGATTTAGGCTGCGGTACGGGGACATTGACGGAACTGCTCGCCCGGGCCGGTTTTGATATGATCGGCGTGGACAATTCTGAGGAAATGTTGGAGATTGCCATACAGAAACGGGAAAGAAGCGGCAGTGATATCCTGTATCTGCTGCAGGATATGCGGGAGTTTGAGCTGTACGGCACGGTGGGCGCCGTCTGCAGTGTCTGCGACAGTCTCAATTATATTCTGGAAGACGAAGATATGGTAAAGGTTTTTTCGCTGGTGAACAATTATCTGTATCCCGGCGGAATTTTTGTATTTGATTTTAATACGGTCTACAAGTATGAGCAGGTGATCGGGGACGCTACGATCGCGGAGAACAGAGAGGACTGCAGCTTTATCTGGGAGAACTACTATGATGCGGAGAAACGGATCAATGAGTATGATCTGACGATTTTTGTGAGGGAGTTCTCTGAGGATGGGAACAGACAGTCTGAGAAGAGGAAGGATGAGGAAGAATCACATGCACCGGGCGGAGACTGCGGCGAAATGTTTAAACGCTTTACGGAGACGCATTACCAGCGCGGCTATACGCTTGATGAGATGAAAGGGTTTCTGGAGGCGGCCGGCCTGCTGTTCGTAAAGGCGCTTGATGTGGATAACCGCGGCGGGGTGAGACCGGAAAGCGAGCGGATCTATGTGATCGCGAAGGAAAGCGGGAAAACAGAAGAAAGGAAGTAGCGGTGAAGCCGGTATCGGTAGGGGGGATTTCCATGGCAACTTATTTAAATCCGGGGAATAGGGGATTTGAGAAAATTTTACAGTCGGAATATGTGGATAAAACGGGGATGATTACATTGATCAATAAAACCATAGGGACAATGCAAATGCTGACCTGCATCAGCAGGCCGAGGCGTTTCGGAAAGTCCTATGCGGCAAAGATGCTGTGTGCGTATTATGACTGTTCCTGTGATTCCCATGGGCTTTTTGATGGCAGGAAGGTTGCGCGGACAGAGGGGTATCTGACGCACCTGAACCGGTATCATGTGATCAGTCTTGATATTACCGGCTTTATTTCCGAGGCAAAGAGGCAGGGGATGCCGATGGCGGGTGTGCCTGGGAAAATCGTGGAGGCCATCCATCGTGAGCTGAAGGATGCGTTTCCGAAAGCAGCCCTCGGGGAAAGTCTCATGGAGGATATGATCCATTGTGTGGAGGAAACTGGCAGGGAATTTGTATTTATCATTGATGAGTGGGACGCCCTGATCCGGGAGGCGAAGGGGGATACAGAGATTCAGTCGGCGTATTTAAACCTGCTCAGGGGATGGTTTAAAAACAGTAACTTCACGCCGAAAGTCGTGGCGGCGGCTTATATGACGGGAATCCTGCCTATCAAGAAGGATGGTTCCCAGTCGGCCATTTCGGATTTTAAGGAGTATACTATTTTAGATCCCGGCAGATTTGTGGAATTCACAGGGTTTACGGAAAGCGAAGTCCGGTTTTTGTGTGGAAAATACGGGATGGACTTTGAAGAGATCAGGCAGTGGTATGACGGATACGATTTTCCCGGATACGGAGCCATTTATAATCCCTATTCCGTGATGTGCGCAATGCAGGAGCACAAGTGCCGCTCCTACTGGCGGAAGACTTCAGCGGCGGAATCTCTGATGACCTATATCAACATGGATTTCGAAGGTCTGCAGGAGATTGTCTCCAGGCTGATTTCCGGGGAAGAAATCGAGGTGAGGACTGACAGGTTTGCAAATGACTTTGAGACATTTCGGAGTCGTGATGATGTGCTGACACTTCTGATACACCTGGGATACCTTACCTGGAATGAGGAGGAGAGGGTGGCGCATGTCCCGAATGAAGAGGTAAGGGCAGAGTTTGAGCAGATTCTCGAAGGTACGGGGGTAAACAGAAAATGGATGGAACTGCTTGGCCGATCCGAAAAGCTTTTGGAAGATACCATAGCGGGCAATGGGGAGGCAGTCTGCAGAGCCATAGAGGAGATACGCGAAACGCAGTACGCGCCGACATTTTACAATAATGAACAGGCACTGCGGTATGTCATTAAGTTTGCCTATATCGCCGCCCTGGACCGCTATCTGAAAGTGGAGGAGCTGCCGTCAGGGAAAGGGATTGCGGATGTGGTATATCTGCCGAAACGGAAATCTCTGCTTCCGGCATTAGTGATTGAACTGAAATGGAACCAGTCGTCGGGGGGAGCGGTCCGACAGATTGAAGAAAAAAATTATCCTGCGGTATTGAGGGATTATGACGGCGGGATCGTGATGGTGGGGATCAATTATGATGCAAAAGAAAAAACGCACAGCTGCGAGATCAAAAAGGTATGAATTCAGGGAAGGTTCCATACAGGAATGAGGGGACAACGATGAACGACTATATGGTACGAGGAACGGCGGCAAATGCACAGCTTCGAATATTTGCAGCCACAACAAGACAGACCGTGGAGGCGGCCAGAGCAGCCCACAATACAAGTCCGGTGATGACGGCGGCGCTGGGCAGGCTTCTGACGGCGGGCGCGATGATGGGCAGCATGATGAAGGGGGAGAGGGATATCCTGACGCTGCAGATCCGCGGGGAAGGCCCGGGGAGAGGGTTAACTGTGACGGCGGATTCCGGTGGAAATGTCAAAGGGTATGCGCTGGTGCCCCAGGTGATTCTGCCCGCCAGCGAGAAGGGAAAGCTGGATGTGGGCGGCGCCCTGATGGGCAGGGAGCATTTTAGAATTTCCGGCGGCGAGTCGGTGAGTGGAGCGGAAGCGGGAACCGCGGAGAAAGGAACGGATAAGGCGCCGGAAACCACAGAGATATCCGCTGATGAACAGGCGGCGCCTGTGGGCGGTGTTTTCAGCGTGATCAAAGATCTCGGTATGAAAGAGCCCTATTGCGGGCAGACTGCATTACAGACAGGGGAGATCGCGGAGGATCTGACCTATTACTTTGCGGTTTCGGAGCAGACGCCTTCCTCTGTGGGCCTTGGCGTTCTGATGGAAAAGAACAATACGGTAAAGCAGGCCGGCGGTTTTATCATACAGCTGATGCCTTTTGCAGAGGATGCGGTCATCGAAAAGCTGGAGCAGAATTTACAGCGAATCAAACCGGTGACCACGATGTTGGAGGATGGAATGACGCCGGAAGGGATTTTGGAGACGGTGTTAGCGGGCATGGACATCGAGTGGACGGACAGGCTGCCGGTGCAGTTTTTCTGTAACTGTGACAAGGACCGGGTGGAGAAGGCGCTTGTCAGTATCGGGGAGAAGGAGCTGAAGGATATGATTGCGGAAGGCAAACCGATCGAGGTGAAATGCCATTTCTGCAACAGGGCATACCGTTTTACCGTGGCAGATATGGAAAGACTGTTAGAACGGGCGAAATAAACACAAAAGCCGGCGGATACTTTAGGGTGCACTGGAAAGCGGAAGGAGAATTTATGCGGCACGGTTTTATCAGGGTGGCGGCGCTTACGCCGAAAATCAAGGTGGCGGATCCGGTATACAATGCGGAGAGGATCTGTGAGAAGTTAGGGGAGGCTTACGAAAAAGGGGCGAAGATCATAGTATTCCCGGAGCTTTGCATCACGGGCTACACCTGTGAAGACCTGTTTTTACAGGATCTCTTATTAAAGGAAGCGATCCGGGCATTAAAAAGGATCGCGGCAGAGACAAAAGGGCAGGACAGTCTTGTCTTTGTGGGCTTGCCGGTGGAGCACAGACAGAAACTGTACAATGTGGCGGCGGTGCTGCGGGACGGGAAAGTGCTGGGGATGATTCCGAAGACTTATATTCCGAGTTATGGGGAATTTTATGAGACGAGACATTTTGCGCCGGGAAACGGGGAAGTGGAGGAGCATCTGCTGGACGGGGAAGTAATTCCCTTTGGTACAAAGCTGCTTTTTGCCTGCGGGGAGATCCCGGAGCTTGTGGTGGGCTGTGAGATCTGCGAGGATATGTGGGCCGTAGAGACGCCCGGCACAGCCCATGCGCTGGCGGGAGCGACTGTACTGGTCAATCTGTCGGCTTCCAATGAGACCGTGACAAAGGACGAGTACCGGAAGATGTTGATCGAATCGGGCAGTGCCAGGTTAGTCTGCGGCTACGTCTATGCCAGTGCCGGGGAGGGGGAGTCCACCCAGGATGTTGTTTTCTCGAGCCATAATATGATCGCGGAAAACGGTACTGTTCTGGCGGAGGCGGCGCGGTTTTCGGGAGATTCCGTCTATGGGGAGCTGGATGTTTTCAGGCTATGTACGGAGAGACGGCGGCTTAATACATTCCGAACCGGACGGGAAGGCTATCGGGTGGTTCCATTTTCCCTGAAACAGGAGGAGACGAGACTTTCCAGGAAGTTTGATAAAGCGCCTTTTGTGCCCACCGAGGAACTGACCAGGAAAAGGCGGTGCGATGATATTTTGAAGATCCAGTGTTACGGGGTGAAAAAACGCCTGGAGCACACCGGCGCAAAGACGGCGGTGGTGGGCGTTTCCGGAGGGTTGGATTCCACGCTGGCACTTCTTGTGACGGCGAAATGTTTTGAGATTTCCGGGAAAGATAAAAGCGGTATCCTGGCGGTGACGATGCCCTGTTTTGGCACGACGGACAGGACGTATCAGAATGCCTGCAGACTGGTTAAGGCGCTTGGGGCGACGTTTCTGGAGGTGGATATAAAGGCCTCTGTGACCAGGCATTTTCAGGATATCGGCCAGGATATGGAGAAGCACGATGTGACCTATGAGAACGGACAGGCCAGGGAGCGGACGCAGGTACTGATGGATCTGGCGAACAAAAGAGGCGGTCTTGTGATCGGGACCGGGGATATGTCGGAGTTAGCCCTGGGCTGGGCTACCTACAACGGGGATCATATGTCGATGTACGGCGTCAACGCCGGTGTGCCGAAAACGTTAGTGCGTCATCTGGTACAGTATTATGCGGATACCTGCGATAAAGAGGAGCTGCGGGCAGTACTGACGGATGTTCTGGATACGCCGGTGTCGCCGGAACTGCTGCCGCCGGTGGAGGGGAAGATCGCTCAGAAGACCGAGGATCTGGTGGGTCCCTATGAACTGCATGATTTCTTTCTGTATTATGCGCTGCGGGCAGGTTTTTCTCCATCGAAGGTCTACAGAATTGCCAGGGAGACTTTCGGCAGCGACTATGCCTACGAAGAGATATTGAAATGGCTGAAAACCTTTTACCGCAGATTTTTCTCCCAGCAGTTCAAGCGTTCCTGTCTGCCGGACGGCCCCAAGGTGGGCAGTGTGGCTCTCTCACCCAGAGGGGATCTGCGGATGCCATCGGATGCCTGTGCAGCGGTCTGGATGAAGGAGTTAGAAGAGCTGAGAGGATAGTAGAACAGACTGCGGAAATGCGGACAGGAATATCCGTTCCATGCCTTCCGGCGCGGAAAGGATATTCCTGTCATGCACACGAAAGCTATGCTTTTATGGCGCCTGAATTTTGGCTAACGTATCTCCGATAACTTCCAACAGCAGTTCGGAAGTGTAGGCCGCCTCATCCGCATAGGTAATATTTTCCAGAGACTGATTTTCACAGATCTGTTCGGAAATCGCGTTGAAGGACGGCTCAAGCAGCGGATACATTGTGGAGATATTATCGCTTAACGGCAGAAGCGTCAGGGAGACGATCTGTGTTTCATCCACGGTTAGGTTGATTTCCACTGTCTCATTATCAAGATAGAGAGCGCTTCGGTAGGCGCCGGGCTGATAGATCGGCGTCTGCTCTCCGTCCGGCGACTCCGTCTCTGTCTTTGGCGGTTCCGGCGTCTCTTCCGGGGTTTCCTTATCCGAGCGGAACATAATGAAAAGCAGTATGACAAAAAGGATACCCAGAATCACAAAGATTCCTGTATAAATCAATTCTTTCAGGTGTAAAACAACAATTTTTGTTTTGGAACTCATAGGCTCTCCCGGGGTAAAAACCGTTACTTTGTATATCATATTAGAGGTGGGACGGATTTATGACAGGCAGGAGGCGGAGAGCCCGGGAAAAGCGTAAAAAAGTTTTGCGTGCCGTTGGTATGGCAGATTTGGAGATACATATGGAGAGGTTTTCTTTGAAGAGAACAAAACAGAGCGAGCTGGCGGCGGAGGTTTCTGGTGGCTGTAAGGCAGTGAATGTCTTTATCACTGTGATAAAGCTGATGGCAGCAGTTATCTATATGATACTTTCTCTGTTTTTGATTGATTACGGCTATGAAGACTATCTGATGAACAGAGGGGGGATCGTGCCGGCGGGCTGTCTTCTTGCCTTGTTTATTTTGCAGTTTCTTATGGGGGAGACAGTCTTACCTGTGTATGGGGCTATCAGATGGAAGGGGTTTGCTTTTGAGGCGGGCAGCTGGATGCTCAGCTTCTTTGTGGTATTTTTATGTTCTGTGGACATTCACTTTTTTGTGGAAAGTATGGACTTTGAAACGAACATGCCAGGCTATATTGTGACGGCAGCTGTTTTGATGATGGTTGTAGCTATGCTGATGGAGCTGTCGCTTTATCCCTATTCTTTTTTTTCCGGATATGGTAAGAAGAGAGTTTCCTCTTTTCTTATTCCGGCAGTGGGGATGACTTTATGGGCCCTCTTAGTGCCGGTGATCTGCAGGAATCTGGACATGGGCGGACCGTTGCCTTTGGCGGGGGTGCTTTTGCCCGCTGTTTCTTTTCTGGCAGGGTTTCTGCGTTATCTGACGGTAAGAGGCGGAAACAGAAAGGGGAAAACAGGAAAAAGGCGAAGGCGGCTGAAAGAGGCGGCTGTGGCGCTTCCGGCAGGGGTGATCCTGATCGGGCTTAAATGGTCGGGTATGGAAGAACTGCCTGAGATTATGCCGAGACAGGATGAGAACGGGTATTATCTGCTGTGTACCAGAGAAAGCTTTGAGTGGTTTATCCATCGGATCAACCTGAAAAATGAGGAGCATAATGTCAATGCCAGGCTGACAGCGGATATTGTGCTCAATGACACTGAAAACTGGGAACACTGGGAGGAGGAACCGCCGGAAAATGCGTACAGGTGTATGGTGTATTACAGCGGACATTTTGACGGGGACGGTTATGCTCTGGAAGGATATTATTCGGAGTGGGAAATGCCGGTTTTTAATATTTTGGAAGAACAGGCGCTGGTGACAGATCTGAAAATCAGAAACTCTCTGTTTCGGAGTACTTATGAGACGAATCGTTACGATGATGACGGGGAGATCAATATGGTTCCCGCCTCTGCTTTGTGCTATGCGAGTTATGGGCGGATAGAGAGCTGTGATGTGGAGGCGGCGGTTTATGGCGACTGGGGTGCCGGCGGAATTGCATCGATAAACCGTGGCGAGATGGGGGACTGCAGATTTTCAGGGGAAGTGAGAGCCGGAAGGTGGTACTGCGCGGACAGGGGAGATGACCGATGGGCGATCGCGACGGTCAGTGCCGGTGGGATCTGTAAAACCAACGAGGGAACAATCCGAAACTGTGTGAATGAAGGGAATGTCCTGTGCGATGCGATTACGGATACTTATCCTGTAGATTACGCCGTCGGCGGAATTGCCGGGAAGGTGAGTAATGTGGGAAGGCTGGAAAACTGCGGGAATGTGGGAAGCATTCGGGGACCACAGCTTTCCGGTGGGATTGCCGGCGCAAGCAGAGGAGAGATTTATCGGTGTGTCAACACCGGGGAAGTGCTCGTAGAGCAGGCAAAGCTGGACTATACGGTATCCCTGATCACGGCGGGGATCTGCGCCTCCAACGGCGGACTGGTGGATTCCTGCTGGAATACGGGGGAAGTGCTGGTTCATCAGGAGTTTTTAAGCTTTTATGCGCCGGTGTATGGGATCGCCTGTAATCTGGTGAATCCGGAAAGAGGGCAGACGAAAAACTGTTACTATCTTGCAAACCGGGCGAAGCAGGATTACCGTCAGTTCGGAGTGTACAAGCTGTCTGAGACGGAGATGGCGGAGGTGGAGAAATATGTGGCGGCAGGAGAGAGTGCCGGAGACAGGAAAGAGAAAGCATTGGGGCAGGACGCGGCAGCAGGAGGTAATGAGGCGACAGGAGAGAATGCAGAGGCAGGAGATATTGCGGCGGCTAAGCAGGAAGCGGGAAAAGGGAATGACGGTATAGCTGACAGATATGTCATATCAGATGTGGATTCCTGGGAACTTTTCACAGCCATTCCGGATTTTCCGGGAACGGATGAGGATGATTACATCCATCTGCATATGGGGCCGAAGCAGGATACGGCATATGAGGTGCAGCCGGGGGATACATTATGGAAGATTGCGGAGAACTTTTACGGGGACGGGATGTACTATGATAAGCTGATATGCCCGGAGGATCTGACAGGCGGTTTTGCTGACAGTGATCTGCTATATCCGGGAGAGAAGATTCAGGTTCCCGGTCTGGATTATTATCTGCTCTGTGCAAATGACGAGGAGGGTTTCGACTGGGCTTTCTGTCAGGATGCTTCCGGGGAAAAGTGTCCAACCAGATATTTTATGGCAAAGCCGGAGGACTGGTACTACGGAAACATGAATTTTGTGGCAAACTGGGGATTGGATGTGCTCTGGCCGAAGAATAAGGAGGCGGGACAGGCTGCCGCTGCGGGAGATATACGGATCCTGTATTATCTGGACGGCAATCCGGAGGGAGATTTTCTGGCGGATGAATGGGAGAGTGCAAAAGAGAAGATCGCGGAGAGTGCCGGGATCTACTGTGGACAGGGCATAGAAAATCTGCACTTTTACAGGTACGGGCTGGATAATGGGGAATCTCTCTATGGATATTCATTTCGCCTGTATCCGGATCAGTGTCCCTATGAGAGCAAACTGCGGGAGGATGAAACTGCGCAGGTTTTCCTGCAGGCGGGGCCTCTGAACTGTGCGGTATTCTGGCGGATGCGGGAGGGACTTGTGGCAGAATTTATCGGGATCGAGCCTGCGGCGGCGGATATGGATGTTCTGGCGAGGACACGGTATCTGGCGGCCAGAGTTGTGGACGGCCCGGCTATTGAGAAAACAGATTATACAGGGGAAGAATTTTACGGCAGGGAGGACTGGGCATATACAAAACTTCACAATCCTTTTGCGGTTGCTCTGGAATACAGCCCGGATATGGAGTGCAGTGATTATATGCTGTTTACCGGGGCACAGTGACGTGCGGACAGGGAACCTTTGAAGTGAAAAACAGGAAAGCCCGTAAAAATTGTAAGGCTTCGGGATTGACAAATTTTCACAGGTCGGGTATTATTTTGAAAAGACAAAGGCGTTCTTATACTGAGGGGTAAGAACGCCCTTTTTAGATATGCGGGGCACAGGCGATACCCGCATGAGGCGGAGCATAAGGAGAGGAAGAAGGATATGGGTAATTTGACGAAGCAGGATATCATAAATCTTGTGGCAGAGGAGGACGTGGAATTTATCAGACTGCAGTTTACGGATATCTTCGGCAATCTGAAAAATGTGGCGGTGACTTCGAGCCAGCTTGCGAGGGCTTTAAACAACGAGTGTATGTTTGACGGTTCGTCGATCGAGGGATTTACCGGCAGAGTGGAATCGGATATGTATCTGTATCCTGATTTCGATACGATGACGATCTTTCCCTGGCGTCCCCAGCAGGGCAGAGTGGCGAGAATGATCTGCGATATCTACAGACCGAACGGCATGCCCTTTGAGGGTGATCCGCGCTATATTCTGAAAAAGGCGATAGCGGAAGCTGCGGAAATGGGATATAGTTTTGATGTGGGGCCGGAGTGTGAGTTTTTCCTGTTTGACATGGATGAGAACGGCGCGCCCACAACCCATACAAGGGAGCAGGCAGGCTATTTTGACATGGGAACGGTGGATTTCGGGGAGAATGCCAGAAGGGATATGATCCTGACGCTGGAGGAGATGGGCTTTACTGTGGAATCTTCCCACCACAGCAAGGCGCCGGCCCAGCATGAGATCGATTTTCAGTATGGGGAAGCGCTGCGGGCCGCAGACAATATAATGACTTTCAAACTGACAGTGAAGACCATCGCCAAGCGGCACGGGCTGCATGCCACGTTCATGCCAAAGCCGAAGTTTGGCGTGCCGGGTTCCGGGATGCATATCAATATGTCCTTAAACCGGGATGGGGGGAATATTTTCGGGGACGCGTCGGATAAGAACGGTTTAAGCAGGGAGGCGTACTGGTTTATCGGAGGGATCATGAGACATCTGAAAGGGATGACGGCTATCACGAATCCTCTTGTGAATTCCTATAAACGGCTGGTGCCGGGGTATGACGCGCCGGTGCATATCGCCTGGAGTCTGGGGAACAGAAGTCCGCTCATCCGGGTGCCGGCCACAGACATCAAACATGCGCGGATTGAGCTGCGCAATCCGGATCCCTGCGCAAATCCCTATCTGGCGCTGGCGGTGTGTCTGCGGGCAGGGCTTGACGGGATAAAGAATCAGATCATGCCGCCGGAAAGTGTGGATAAAAATATTCAGGAGATGAGCAGAGACGATGTCAGACGGGAGGGCATCGAGTCGATTCCGGCCACGCTGCTTGACGCGTTGCAGGAACTGGAAAAAGATCCGCTTGTCACGCAGACATTGGGAGAGCATGTGACAGGCAACTATGTCAAGGCAAAGAGGCAGGAATGGCAGGATTATATTTCGAGTATTTCGGAGTGGGAGATCGGGCGTTATCTGTTAAACTGCTGATGCAGGCTGTTTAAAGGTTTAAGGCCTCATATGGAGGCGCAGCATTGCGGCTTGTGGAAGGGATGTCTGCGAGGCGGCAGTGTGCTGGGATTTCTACAGAACAATACGGCAAAATGAGCCGCCGCAGGTGCTGTTTTAAGCTTCAGGCAGGGCTTTCGGCGATCCAGAAAGGGGGTGGGCGCATGACCGGTATTGTAGTTGTGTTCCCTCGTCTGGAGGATGCGAAAGGGATAAGGAATCTGCTTGTCAGAAGCGGCTTTTTGGTACATGCGGTCTGCACCACCGGAGCCCAGGCTATCGGTGCGCTGGAAGATTTAAATGACGGTATTGTCATAAGCGGTTATAAACTGGCAGATATGATGTACCTGGAACTGCGGGACTGTCTGCCCCAAGGATTCACTCTGCTGCTTCTGGCCACAAGGCAGCATCTGGCGGAGTGCGATATAGGCGGCAGCATGGCCTGTCTTCCCATGCCGCTTAAGGCACATGAGCTGATCGAAACGGTGCATATGCTGATCAGGCAGTGCGAGCGGAATCGTAGAAAACGAAGAGAGAGCCCCCGGGAGAAAAGTACGGAGGAGATGGAGCTGATCGCACAGGCGAAGGCGTTTCTGATGGAGAAAAGATCCATGACGGAAATGCAGGCCCACAAGTATCTGCAGAAGTGCAGCATGGATAGCGGCAGAAGCATCGCCGAGTCAGCCCAGATGGTATTGAAGATGTACGCAAAAGGATAGAGCATAGGGCGAGAACCCGTGAGTTCGGAAAACCGAAGGTTTTTCGAACATGCACTGCGGACGTCAGGTGAGAAAAAGGAAGGAAACCGAATATGAAATTTACAAAAATGCATGGCTGCGGAAACGATTATATTTATATAAACGGCATGGAGGAAAAGATAGACCGGGCGAAAAAGCCGAAGCTTGTGCAGCAGATGAGCGACAGGCATTTTGGCGCAGGCGGTGACGGCGTCATCTTTATCAACGCATCCGATGAGGCGGATTTCGAGATGGAAATGTGGAATGCCGACGGTACAAGGGGGGAGATGTGCGGCAACGGTATCCGCTGCGTGGCAAAATATGTGTACGATAAGGGACTGACAGATAAAAAAGAGGTCAGTATTATCAGTGGCGGGCAGGTTAAGTACCTGGAACTGCAGGTAGAGGACGGCAAGGTGGTGACCGTGAAAGTCAATATGGGAAAACCTGTTCTTGCGCCGGCAGAGATTCCGGTGGTGATGCCGGGAAGCATGGAAAGTGCGGTAGATGTGCCGATCATCGTAGATGGGAAAACGCACTATATGACATGTGTGTCAATGGGAAATCCACATGCTGTCATATTTGTGAACGATGTGTCAGAACTTGATCTGGAGAAGATCGGGCCGTTGTTTGAAAAGCATGAGTTGTTTCCCAGACGAGTCAATACGGAATTTGTGAAGGTTGTCGATAAAAACCATGTGGAAATGCGCGTCTGGGAGAGAGGCAGCGGGGAGACGTTAGCCTGTGGAACAGGGAGCTGCGCTGCGGTGGCGGCCTGCGTATTAAATGGTTTGACGGACAATTCCGTAACTGTTAAACTGTTAGGTGGCGAACTGTTTATAGAGTGGGACAGGGAGGCGGACCTGATCTACATGACCGGCCCTGCAACCACAGTCTATGAGGGGATGTACGATTTTTGATGGGTAACGGGAGATATTCGTAAGCTTGTTAAAGATGTGCTGGGAGAATATCTGCGGAACTGGGAATCAGCAGATATGCGGACAGCGCATAGCTTCGAATAGGGATGACGGTATTAAGTCAGCCATATTCGTAAGATTGTTAAAGATGTGCTGGGAGAATATCTGCGGAACTGGAATGGAGGAGAAAGATGTATAAAATTAACGAAGATTACCTGAAACTGCCGGGAAGTTATCTGTTTTCTACCATTGGCAAAAAAACAGCGGCCTACAAGGAGAAACATCCGGATAAAGACCTTGTGCGGATGGGCATCGGGGACGTGACGCAGCCTCTGGCACCAGCGATCATCGAGGCGCTGCATAAGGCGGTGGATGAGATGGGAAGTCCGGAGACATTTCACGGCTATGCACCGGATCTGGGGTATGAGTTTCTGCGAAACGCTATTGTGAAAAACGATTATCAGGCGAGAGGCTGTGATATTGCGGCGGACGAAATCTTTGTGTCCGACGGTGCAAAGTGCGACTGCGGCAATATTCAGGAGATTTTCAGTAAGGACAATAAGATCGCGGTCTGTGATCCGGTGTATCCGGTCTATGTGGATACCAATGTGATGGCAGGAAGAACAGGAACTTACGACGCGGTGAAGGAGACCTGGAGCGATGTGATCTATATGCCCTGCACTGCGGAAAATAATTTCTCGCCGGAACTGCCGGAGAAAACGCCGGATATCATTTATCTGTGCTATCCCAATAATCCCACCGGCGGGGCGATCACAAAGGATGCACTGCAGGTATGGGTGGATTATGCGAATAAAGTGGGGGCTGTTATCATCTATGATGCGGCTTACGAGGCTTATATTTCCGAGGAGAATGTACCCCACAGTATCTATGAGTGTGAGGGGGCCAGAGGCTGTGCCATCGAGATCCGTTCCTTTTCCAAAAATGCGGGCTTTACGGGTGTAAGGCTTGGGTTCACGGTGATCCCGAAGGACCTGGAAGTAAATGGAACGAAACTGCACGCACTGTGGGCGAGAAGGCACGGAACGAAATACAACGGAGCGCCTTATATTATTCAGAAGGCCGGCGAGGCGGTTTATTCCGCGGAAGGAAAAGAGCAGCTTAAAAAGCAGGTGGCCTATTATATGAACAATGCGGCGTATGTCAGAGAAGGCCTGAAAGATGCCGGATATGAGGTGTACGGCGGCGTAAACGCACCGTACATCTGGATGAAAACAACAAACAATATGACAAGCTGGGAGTTCTTTGATTATCTGCTGGAAAATGCGAACGTGATCGGCACACCGGGAAGCGGATTTGGCCCCAGCGGAGAAGGGTATTTCAGACTGACTGCTTTCGGAACGTACGAGAATGCTGTGGAGGCATTGAAGCGGATCCGGGCACTGTAAGGAGACAATAACCCCGTTGCAGGCAGGAGGGATTGATTCCCGCCATGATACGGAAGCGGGGAAACAGCCGAAGTATCTGCGCTGTCGGGAGAGGAGTGAAATGTTATGAAAAACTGTTACAGGGATCTGACCATAAAAGAGATTGGCGAGGACTGCATCGGCAGGACGTTGCGGGTTGCCGGGTGGGTGGAAAACATCAGGGACCATGGAGGCGTATCTTTTATTGACCTGCGGGATATGTACGGCGTGCTGCAGGTGGTACTCAGGGATACCGGTCTGCTTACGGGTATTATAAAAGAACAGGCATTATCTGTTGAGGGTGTGGTACAGGAAAGGGATGAGGAGACTTACAATCCGAAAATTCCCACCGGTACCATTGAGCTGGAGGCACAGAAAATAGACATTCTGGGGAAAGTTTACAAACAGCTTCCCTTTGAGATTCAGACATCGAAGGAGACCAGAGAGGATATCCGGCTCAAATACCGGTATCTGGATCTGCGGAACAGAAAGGTGAAAGACAATATCATCTTCCGCTCAAAGGTTATCAGTTTTCTGCGGGAAAAGATGGAGGAACTTGGTTTTCTGGAGATCCAGACACCGATCCTTTCCGCTTCCTCTCCGGAGGGGGCAAGAGATTATATTGTGCCTTCCAGAAAATACAAAGGGAAATTTTATGCGCTGCCCCAGGCGCCCCAGCAGTACAAACAGCTGTTGATGGCATCGGGATTTGATAAATATTTTCAGATCGCGCCCTGTTTCAGGGATGAGGACGCCAGAGCCGACCGTTCCCCGGGGGAGTTTTATCAGTTGGATTTTGAGATGAGTTTTGCCACCGAGGAAGATGTATTCCGTGTCGGGGAGGAAGTGTTGACGGCAGTCTTTGAAAAGTTTGCGCCGGAAGGGTATGAGGTGACAAAGGCACCCTATCCTGTCATCAGTTATAAGCAGGCGATGCTGGAATTCGGGACGGATAAGCCTGATTTGAGGAATCCGCTGCGGATTATTGACCTGACTGAGTTTTTCCAGGAGTGCAGTTTTAAACCTTTTATTGGCAGAACAGTCCGGGCGATCCGGGTGAGCGAGCCCATGTCCAAAGGGTTTCATGAGAAGCTGCTGTCCTTCGCCACAGGACTTGGCATGGGTGGCCTGGGGTATCTCGAGGTGGCGGAGGATTTAAGTTATAAGGGACCCATCGATAAATTTATTCCGGAGGAAAAGAAGTCTGTGCTGCGGGAACTTGCCGGATTGGGAGTGGGCGATACGATTTTCTTTATGGCGGATAAGGAGGCGAAGGCTGCTTATTATGGCGGGCAGATCAGGAAAGAGCTGGGGGAGAAGCTGGATCTGTGCGAAAAAAATGCCTATCGGTTCTGCTATGTCAATGATTTTCCGATGTTTGAGCGGGATGAGGAGACAAAGCAGATCGGGTTTACCCACAATCCTTTTTCTATGCCTCAGGGGGGACTTGCGGCGTTGCGGGAGAAGGATCCGCTTGAGGTGTTAGCCTATCAGTATGATATTGTCTGCAACGGGGTGGAACTGTCTTCCGGTGCGGTCAGGAATCATGACATTCAGGTGATGGAAGAGGCATTCCGGATCGCGGGATATGATAAGGAGATGCTGGAGAAGAAATTCGGGGCGCTGTATCAGGCCTTTCAGTTTGGGGCGCCTCCTCATGCCGGGATGGCGCCGGGAGTGGATCGGATGATCATGCTGCTGCGGAATGAGGAGAATATCAGGGAGGTTATTGCGTTTCCTATGAGCGGTTCGGCCCAGGATCTGATGAATGGAGCACCGGGGGATGTAACGGAAGAACAGCTGCGGGAAGTGCATATTAAGATCCGGTAGGATGTTTGCTTTACGGAGCTGGCCGTAGAAAGCGGACAGAAAGAATAGGATAGCCTGGAATTCAGAAGAAACTGTGAAGACACGTTTTTTATGTTGTTTTACGAGAGGTTTAAGCGTACGGTGTTTACGGATGTACCGGACATTCCGTTTATGTTTATGGAAATCAATAACTGGCAGGGGATGAGTGTTCGGTGCGGCGTATGGCAGTATTATGAGAGCGGGGCGTTTCAGGATGGGAAATTTGAGAGGGTGCTGTCTTTTCTGAAAGCGGATGGGGAAGACGAAATGGCGTCTGTCTATGCGCGGGGGATACACGATTATGCAAATGAAAAGTATCAGGGAAACTGTGACTATCCGGAGGAGTGGTTCGACGAAACGGACAGGATAGATGACTGGATAAGCGCTCATGAAGAATATATTTATAAGTGGATGTATGATTTGATTATGAATTATCAATGTGAGGTTTTAAAACTTGGAGAGGCAGAAGCGTGATCATCCCAAATCTGACAAGGAATGAAAGGCCTTACGCTTTTGTGGAAAATGTTGTGACTCATGGAGATTACAGGGGAAAGGGATATGCCACAGAATGTCTGCATTATGCGAAAGACATTGCGGTAAAGAAAAATTGTTATAAGATGATGCTGCTCACAGGTTCCAGAGAAGGAAAAACACTGGAGTTTTACCGGAACGCGGGATATAACAGTACGGATAAAACGGTTTCTATACAGTGGATCAGTGGATGAAACAGGACAGGCAGGAATAAGTGGTTGATTTTTTATGAGAAATGCTTTACTTTTAATGTGTAACATAAAATGAGTTACAAATTAAAAAGGGATGCTATGAAGGAATATATTGAAAAATGTTTGAGACGGCCGGTTGCTGTAAAGGAGAATACAAAATTATTGAAAAAACTCCCTTTGATTTATAAAGGTAACTATAATTTGTTTTCTGTATTGCAGGATGGAGTGGAATGGCTTATTGTACAACCCAAAATCGACTTGCGTTTAAATACATTGCGCCATGATAGAAATGAGATTGAGAAAATTTCCGGATTGAATTGTGCACTGTTTTTTACAAAATTGAATTATTATTCAAAAGAAACAATGATAAAGGAAGGAATACCGTTTATTGTAGCGGACAAGCAAATGTTTCTTCCATTTATCGGGTTACTTTTGTCTGATAAAGATAGCAGGAAACTAAGGCCGGTTCATACCATATCTTTTTTGACGCAGAAACTTTTGTTGTGTGCTTTGTATGAAAAATGGCAGGATATGAGTGTGACAGGGATTGCGCAAAAACTTGGTGTTGCAAAAATGTCAGTAAGCAGATGTTTTGATGAAATGGAATATTTAGATATAGATATACTTGATATGTCTGGTAAAACAAGAAAGGTATCAGTCAGAGAAGAGATTGTAGCGCTGTGGGAGAAGATCAGGCCTGTTCTCAGGAGTCCGGTAATAAGAAGATATCAGCTGGCAGATGATATTTGCCTGAAAAAAATAGCTGGTATTTCTGCGCTTTGTGAATATTCTCTTCTTTCGGATAATAGTTATCCAACTTATGGGATTACCAAAAAAGAGTTGAGAGAGACAAATATTAAATCTTTCAGACCGATATCAGCAGGGGAGGAAAGCGGATGTGAAGTTTTAGAACTTGGATATTTTATAGACTTTAATGGAAAACAGATTCAGGATCCTTTTAGTGTATTGCTTACGTTAGAGGGGGATGACAGGGAGGATGAAAGAGTACAGATTTGCATAGATGAGATGCTGGAGAATTATGTATGGTAAAAGGATTAGATATATTTAGAGAGTATTTTGCCGGATTTGAGGATCAATATGTACTTATCGGCGGAACAGCATGTGATATTTTATTTGCGGGAAATGCAGGTCAGTTCAGGGCGACAAGAGATATCGATATCGTGTTGATTGTAGAGGCGTTGACGGCAGAATTTGGTATAAAATTTTGGGAGTTTATAGAGGCCGGGCAGTACAGGAACAAAACGATGAGTACCGGACGGCCACAGCTTTACAGATTTGATAAACCGGGAATATCTGATTCTTTTTAAAATGAAAGCATATCTGGATTTAAAAGCCCGAAAAGAAAACGGAGAAGAAGTTGATTCACGTAATATAAAGAAGCATAAGAATGATGTTTTAAGGATTACGGCAGAGTTTTTATTGAAGCATATCAGTGTGCTACCGGAATCTGTATATATGGATGTGAGAAAGTTTTTTGAAAAGCTGGCAGAGGAGCCTTTCGATGCCAGTTTATTGCAGAATTATGGATTAAGCAATATGGAACTTGTTGAGAGGCTTCAGGAGATATATTTTCTCTGATATTTGCAGATGTGGAGGAAGCATGATGGTACGGGAAGCGGTGACGGAAGATCTGGAGGAGTTGCTGCAGTTATATCTGTATTTGCATGAGCAGACTGTTCCGGCATTGTCAGAGTATTTGCTGTCCACCTGGAACCGGATTTTGGAGGACGAAAACCACCATCTGATCGTAAAGATAGTGGATGGCAGGATCGTTTCCTCCTGTGTTTGCGTGATCATCCCGAATCTGACAAGGAATGTAAGGCCTTACGCTTTTGTGGAAAATGTTGTGACTCATGGAGATTACAGGGGAAAGGGATATGCCACAGAATGTCTGGATTATGCGAAAGACATTGCGGTAAAGAAAAATTGTTATAAGATGATGCTGCTCACAGGTTCCAGAGAAGGAAAAACACTGGAGTTTTACCGGAAGGCGGGATATAACAGTACGGATAAAACGGCTTTTATACAGTGGATCGATGGATGAAACAGGAAACAGAACAGGCGGGAATAAAAGGGAGAACAAAAATGGCGAATGTGATAGACGACGAGACGATGGAGTATGTGGGTATTTTAGCGAAACTGGAACTCTCGGAGGATGAGCGGGAAGCGGCGAAGAAAGATATGGGGCGGATGCTCGACTATATTGATCAGCTGAATGAACTGGATACCGCGGGAGTGGAGCCGATGTCCCATGTGCTGTCCACACGGAATGTGTTCAGAGAGGATGTGGTGACAAACGGGGACGGCAGAGAGGATACCCTGTATAATGCGCCGGAGACAAAAGGGGATATGTTTGTGGCGCCGAAGACGTTTGAGTAGGTGACTGCGTTACTATGGATGGATATACGGTCGTATGGCCTGGCGGGCAGGATATATGCCCGGATGAATTGTATGACTTGGGGAGGCTGGCGCTATAGTGTCTGTCGGCAAAAGAACAGGAGAAAGGAGCAAGGGAATGATTGAAATACGGGAATTGACGCCGGAGGATGCGGAAGCACTGATCGCTTGCCTGAAAAGGACGGGCGGGGAGACGGATAATCTGACGTTCGGGAGTGAAGGGCTTCCTGTGACGGTGGAACAGGAAAAGGAGCATCTGGAACAGATGCGGCGTGCAGAAAAGTCGGTTCATTACGGTGTATGGAAAGACGGAGAGCTGGTCGCGAACGGCAGTCTGAACGGACTGCCCCGCAGGATGAGCCACGTTGCCGACATAGGTCTGGGTGTTGTAAAGGCGCAGTGGAATCAGGGGATCGGCGGTATGCTGGTTGAGAAGCTGATCGGGTATGCCCGTGAGGCGGAAATTGAGATCATAAAACTTGAGGTCAGGAGCGATCATGCCGGTGCGATCCATCTGTATGAGAAATATGGATTTCAGCGCGTGGGCAGGTTGCCGGCATATTTTAAGATAGGCGATGAGTATTTTGATTTTGATATCATGTGTCTTGATTTGAGATAATGTCTGTTTGCCGAGTTACGGTATATCATTGGGCATAAAGGGCAGAATGCCGGAGAATCTCGCCATGAAGCGGTAGAATGTTGAAAAATTGCGTAAAGGACAGAAGTCGGATAGTATATAAATAGCCAGGAAACGGATGGCGTGTATAGATGACGAAAGACAGATGGGCTATGAGAACAGGAACGGACAGGGAGAACAGGTAACTATGAGTATTCTGGATTGTACGGCGGTGGAGCTTTCAGAGAAGATAAAGGCTGGGACGTGCACTGCCATGGAGGCGATGGAGGCGGTGTTTGAGCGCATCGGCGAAAAGGAAGAGGAGCATCACTGCTATATTACGGCGGACAGGAAAAGCGCCTTGAAGAGAGCTGCTGCAGTGCAGGCAAAGATTGAGAAGGGGGAACTTACAGGAGCGCTTGCGGGGGTGCCTGTGGCGGTGAAGGATAATCTGTGTACGAAGGGTGTGCTGACAAGCTGTGCCTCGAAGATTCTTTCAGATTTTGTTCCCACTTATTCGGCCACGGCGGTGGAAAATCTGGAGAAGGCCGGAATGGTGATGATCGGCAAGACGAATATGGATGAGTTTGCCATGGGCTCCACCACAGAAACCTCTTACTATGGGGTGACGAAAAATCCGGCGAATCCTGCACATGTGCCGGGCGGTTCTTCCGGCGGCTCTGCGGCGGCAGTGGCCCTCTCGGAATGCTTTATGGCGCTTGGTTCCGATACCGGCGGCTCCATCAGACAGCCCGCATCCTACTGCGGCGTTGTGGGATTGAAACCTACTTACGGTATGGTGTCCAGATATGGGCTGGTGGCTTATGCCTCTTCTCTGGATCAGATCGGGCCGCTTGCGAAGAATGTGACGGATGCGGCGCAGCTGTTACAGGCGGTGGCGTCCTATGATGAGAAGGATTCTACTTCCGCGCCGGAGGCGGAGAGGGATTTTCCGGAAGCTTTGAAAGAAGATGTCAAAGGCATGCGGATCGGTATCCCGAAGGACTATTTCGGGGAAGGGCTGGACGCGGAGGTAAAGAACGCTGTGCTTGCGGCGGCGAAGAAGCTTGGCGAGGCGGGGGCTGTGGTGGAGGAATTTGATCTGGGGATGGTGCAGTATGCGATTCCCGCCTATTATACGATTGCCACAGCGGAGGCAAGCTCCAATCTGGAACGGTTTGACGGGATTAAGTACGGTTACCGGACAAAGGATTTTCAAGGGCTTCATAATATGTATAAGAAAACCCGGTCGGAGGGGTTCGGGGCGGAGGTGAAAAGGCGGATTATGTTAGGCAGTTTTGTGCTCAGCTCCGGTTACTATGACGCCTATTATCTGAAAGCGTTGCGCACAAAGACGCTGATCAAACGGGCATTTGATGAGGCTTTTTCGAAATACGACCTGATTCTCGGGCCAGTGGCGCCTTCCACAGCGCCGAAACTTGGGGAAAGCCTGTCGGATCCGCTGAAAATGTACCTTGGAGATATCTATACAATCGCGGTGAATCTGGCGGGGCTGCCGGCAATCTCCGTGCCCTGCGGGAAAGATAAAAACGGGCTGCCCATCGGGCTGCAGCTGATCGGAGACTGCTTTGCGGAGAAGAAGCTGATCCGGGCGGCGTACACTTATGAGAAGATTTAGAATAATGGAGTATTGCAGCAGACTGATGCTTAAAATTTTAGCCAGTACGCTATTTCACAGGCTCTTGAAAAACAGAGCCAGCGGGAGTGTGGCGACGGAGAATTTAATATTCATTCCGGCGTCCGGTAATATGAAATAATTCAGAATGCTGCATAAAGGAGTATTATGAGCAAAAATTACGAGACAGTCATAGGCCTGGAAGTTCATGTGGAGCTGGCCACGAAAACAAAGATATTCTGTGGCTGTTCCACCGCTTTTGGCGGGGAGCCCAACAGTCATACCTGCCCGGTCTGCACCGGGATGCCGGGTTCTCTTCCGGTGTTGAATAAACAGGTGCTGGAATATGCGATCGCGGTGGGGCTTGCCACAAACTGTGAGATCACAAGAGATGCAAAATTTGACAGAAAAAATTATTTTTATCCGGATAATCCGCAGAATTACCAGATCTCCCAGCTGTATCTGCCGATCTGCAAAAACGGCAGGGTGGAGATAGAGACGGGAAATGGGAAAAAGTATGTGGGGATCCATGAGATCCATATGGAGGAGGATGCGGGGAAGCTGATCCATGATGAGTGGGAGGACTGCTCTCTGGTGGACTATAACCGGTCCGGCGTTCCTCTGATCGAGATCGTGTCGGAACCGGATATGCGGGATGCGGAGGAAGTGATTGCCTATCTGGAGACACTGAGGATGCTGATTCAGTATCTGGGGGCTTCTGACTGTAAGCTGCAGGAAGGCTCCATGCGGGCGGATGTGAATCTCTCTGTCAGGGAAGTGGGCGAAAAAGAGTTCGGGACGAGAACGGAGATGAAAAATCTGAATTCTTTCCGGGCTATTACGCATGCTATCGAGCATGAGAGGGAGCGGCAGATCGATCTGCTGGAAGAAGGGAAAGCGGTTGTACAGGAGACCAGAAGATGGGATGACAACAGGGGCTATTCTTACGCCATGCGCAGCAAGGAGGACGCTCAGGATTACCGGTATTTTCCGGATCCGGATCTGATGCCGGTACATGTGAGCGAAGAAATGCTTGATAAGATCCGGGCAAAGCAGCCGGAATTCAGGACGGAAAAGATAGAACGCTACAAGCGGGAATTTGATATTCCGGCATATGATATCGGGATTATCACGGAGTCAAAGCACATGGCGGATCTGTTCGAGGAGGCCACGGCTCTTTGCGGACAGCCCAAGAAGGTTTCCAACTGGCTGATGGGGGAGACGCTGCGGCTTTTGAAGGAAAAAAATGAAGATCCGGAGGATATCCGGTTTTCACCGAAACATCTGGCACAGTTAATCTCTCTTGTGGACGCGGGAGCCATTACGGGGCCGGTGGCAAAGGAAGTTTTTGAGAAGATGTTTGAGGAGGACGTCGATCCGGAGGTTTATGTGGAAGCACATGGACTAAAGACGGTACATGATGAGGGGGCGCTGCGGGAGGTGGTAGAGAAAGTTCTTGCACAAAATCCTCAATCTGTGGCGGACTACAAGGGCGGCAAACAGAAAGCCATCGGTTTCCTTGTGGGACAGACCATGAAGGCGATGAAAGGGAAGGCTGATCCGGGGCTGGTGAACCGGATGCTTAAGGAGATGCTGGAAGAAACGGCAAAATAGAGAGGGAGATAGGCATTTACTCATCTGCATGGGTAAGTGCCGATTTTATATATCAAAAAATGATGAAGTATTTTTCCTTGACTGTATGGACAAAAATTGATAAAATAAATAGAACATATGTTTGAAAATGGAATATGGGGAAGCATATGACTTCAAAGCATTCTGTGCGCATCAGCGTAACGGTGAAACCATATGGTTAACTGTTGTAACAGGTCTTCTGGCCTCTTCCGGCGGAAATTTGTCAGAATACTGGATAAATGTTTTGTTTTATGATACGGTAATGTATATCAAACGGACAGACGGAGGAATCGTGGAAATGGCGATAGAACAATATACAGAGAGTTTAACTTTAAGAGAGATGAATTGCACGATTGGGAAGAATCCGTTTGGCTATGTCTTCCCTCAGGGGGATGTCTCCGATGTGGAGAAAATTGAAAAACTGCTGAAAGAGGCAGGGGGAAAGCCGAAAGAATGTGAACTGGGTGATGATTCAAAGGGAGGAACAGGAAAGGCAAAGCCGGAATATATTATTACTTTTGATGATGATATACATACTATCATTGTGGTAGAATGTAAAAACAGTGTGAAAAAGCATTGCAGTCCCAATTTGAATAAGCCCGGCGGATTTGCGGTGGACGGGGTTTTGTATTATGCAAAATTTTTGAAACGGGAATATAATGTTATTGCAGTTGCAGTGAGCGGTACAAGTAAAGAAAATATGAAAGCCGATGCATACTACTGGCAGAAGGGACAGGAGGAGTACACTGTTTTAAAAAAAGCAAAGGACATTATTCTTGAACCAGAGAATTATGTGGAACTGATGAAAGGAAATAAGCTGAGAAAGGCTTATTCTCTGGATGAAATTCGCAATACTGCTCTTGATATGCATAATTCATTGCGGGAAATAAAGGTGACGGAAGCGCATAAACCGATTTTTATTGCCGGGATTTTAATCGCATTAAATGATGAGGATTTTTCAAAGAGTTATTCGATGCTGCCTTCCTATAAGCTTGTGATGCAGAATATTCAGAATGCGATTGAAAATGTATTGAAAGACAGTGATGTGAAAAGCAGCAGGATCAGTTATATCAAACAGGTTTTTAATACACTTCTGGATAATACAAAGTTTGCCGAAATACCGCTTGGGCATTCCAGGTCCATTACTTGGTATATAGAACAGCTTGAGATGAAGATCAGGCCTATGATGGACTATGCGGACAGTACGGTAGATGCGCTGGGAGTATTTTACCATGAGTTTATCAAATATGCTGGTGGTGATGGAAGCGGTTTGGGTATCGTTTTGACGCCTCAGCATCTGACAGAATTTATGTGTGACCTGGCCGGTGTAAATAAAAACAGCCGTGTGGTTGACATATGCTGCGGTTCGGGTTCCTTTCTGGTGACAGCCATGAGCAAAATGTTTCGGGATGCAAATGCGCAGGAGATAGAAAACATCCGAAAAGATGGATTGTATGGGGTGGAATTTGACGATGGACTTTATACTCTGGCCATTGCGAATATGATCATACGAAAGGATGGAAAGTCCAATATTTATAAAGGGGATTGTTTTCATAAAAATATTACGAAAGAATTAAAGGAAAAGAATATCAATATCGGATTGATGAATCCGCCGTACTCGCAGAAAGATGTGTCTGAACTGGAATTTGTAGAACATTTGCTGGAGATCCTTACAGCGGGGGGAACAGGGGTTGTTGTAGTGCCTGTGAGCTGTGCGATCGGGACCAAATTTAAAGAGGTCAGGGAACGGCTGATGAAGAAAAATACTTTGAAGGCCGTTTTCTCCATGCCGGATGACATTTTTTATCCCACAGGCACCAATGTCTGTGTCATGATCTGGGAAGCGCATACACCTCATGATTCAAAGCAGGAAACCTTTTTCGGGTACTGTAAGGAGGATGGCTTTGTAAAACGAAAAAAACTGGGCAGGATCGATGCGCTTGGCAGATGGGGAGCCATTGAGGAAGAGTGGTTGAAATTATATAGAAACAGAGATGTTGTGGACGGCCTGTCGGCCAGACACTGTGTTGACTGCAAAGACGAGTGGCTGTGTGAGGCCTACATGCAGACGGATTATTCAAAATTAACGCAGGATGATTTCCAGTCAACCATAAACGATTATTTATCATATCTGGTAAAAAAAGGTGAAGTATATGAAGCTTAATGTATCGGGCTGGAAAGAATTTTCTGTGGAACAGCTGTTTTATATTCGAAGAGGAAAAACACTTTCATCAGAAAATAAGAATATGTATCAGGGGAATATTCCCTGTGTAAACGGCTCTTCTGAACATAACGGTGTGTTTTGTTATCTGGCGAAAGAAATCACAGAGATTGGATTTGAGCTGCAGAAAGCACCGGCATTGTCTCTGGCAAGAGTGGGAAATGCAGGAAAAACATTTGTGCAGAGTTCGGATTTTTTTCTGGCGGATAATGCCTTTAGTCTTGTTTTAAAGGGAAATCAGGAGATTTTGGCGTATCTTTTTATCAGCACGATCCTGAATATGGAAACAGTCAAATATTCTTATGGAAGGACTGTCTCCATGGAAAAATATAAAAAGCTTTCCATAAGGCTGCCTGCGCGGGCAAACGGGGAACCGGATTTTGGTTTTATGGTGAACTATATAAAGACGCTTCACAGCAAACCGGTCACGACAGTTTTGAAAGAAAAACAACTGATATTAGAGATTGATAAGTGGCACAGTTACAGGATGGGGAGTCTGTTTGATTTCAGGAAAGGAAAAAGACTGACAAAAGCGGATATGATTCCGGGAAAAATCAACTATCTGGGCGCTGTCAGCGAAAATAACGGCGTCAGAGAAAAAATTGAAACATCCCGTTACTGGGAACCGAATTGTATTACTGTCAATTATAACGGAAGCGTGGGAGAAACTTTTTATCAGGCGGAACCGTTCTGGGCATCAGACGATGTGAATGTTTTATATGCGAAAGAATGGTGGGCATTAAATCAGTATATAGCAATGTTTGTTATCACGGTGGTGAAAGCGAATAAATACCGGTTTGGATACGGCAGGAAATGGACTTTGGAAAAGATGAAGGATACAGTCATAAAACTGCCGTCGAAAGAGGATGGTACGCCTGATTTTGAATATATGGAAGAATATATCAGGACGCTGCCCTACAGCGACAGAATATAAAGTGACAGATATGAAACAGAGAATAGTGGATATTGAAACAGGAATGCATTGAAAAACGATGGGTCCCTGTTCCACAGTAGCAGGAGGAATGAGACATGAAAAGAAAGATCATACTGGCATCAGCATCCCCGAGAAGGCGGGAACTGCTTACGCAGATCGGACTTGACTTTACGGTGATGCCCAGCGATGTGGAAGAAAATCCGGTGAGCACGCTGCCGCAGGATATTGTGATAGAACTGTCAAAAGAAAAAGCCAGGGATGTCTGGAACAGGATCGGACAAAGTGACTGCCTTGTGATCAGCGCCGACACGGTGGTGGCCATAGACGGCGAGATCCTTGGCAAACCGGAAGACGAGGCGGATGCGGCGCGGATGTTGGAGCTGCTTTCCGGAAAGGAGCATCAGGTCTATACCGGCGTTACGCTTGTCTGGATCGACGAGGAGGGAAAACAGAAGGAGTATTCTTTTTATGTGTGTACAAATGTTGTGATGTACCGCATGAGCCGGGCGCAGATCCTTACATATGTGCAAAGCGGGGAGCCCATGGACAAGGCCGGCGCTTACGGTGTGCAGGGGAAGGCGGCAGCTTTTATCAAAGCGATCAGAGGCGAGTACAGCAATGTGGTAGGCCTGCCGGTGGGAAGACTTTATCAGGAGATGAAAGCCTGGGAACTTCTGTGAGGTTTGGCGGGAGATGAGGGCCCGGGAGTCTCTCTGAGAGATAGCAGGAAATGAAAGCTGGCGGCATTTGCTGAAAGTCCGGAGGCCTGCATGCAGTAAAAGAGATAGCAGTATTCGATGTAGAAAAATCAGTTGTTCTTTTTGGGACAGCTGTTTTTTTATGCGCAGGCATACACAGAGGAATTTTTCGGCACATTTTCAGGCTATACTGTTTCCATAGCCTTTTATAAATGCGCAGGAGCGCACAATGCGTTCGGAGAACGTATGGAAATTTTAGTGTCGAAAAAGTGGAGGGAAAGTGTCGGAAATTTTGTGGACAGTGAGAAAAATGTCAGACAGAAACCAAAAAGAAGGAGGGGTTATGTATGATAGCAGTACAGGGAAAGGAGAATGGCGTGAATATCAGGACAAAAGAAGAAATCGTGCAATATATGGTAAAATATACGGAAAAATTTCGCATGAACTCTGATTTAAAGCCTTTTACCACCCATATGGCGGCAGATGAGATCAAGATCAGCCGGAATCTGGCATCTTCTTACCTGAATGATCTGGTGAAGGAGGGAGTGCTTGTAAAAGTGGGCGGCAGGCCGGTGTACTTTTTTCACAAAAAGACATTGGAGAGAAAATACCGTCTTCAGTTTGAGGAAAACGAGTTTGATTATCCGGAGGATCTGTGGGAGATACTGTCGGAGAGAGTCGAGGGAAAAGATGAGGAGAATGTGATCGGTTTTTCCGCTACTCTGAATTACTGTATCATCCAATGTAAATCCGCGGTGAAATATCCGGGCTGCGGCGTACCGGTCTTAATCTGGGGTGAGGCGGGCACCGGAAAAACCTATCTGGCAAACTACCTCTATCATTATGCCGCAGAAAGCGGGAGCATCGGCACAGACGCGCCGTACAGAGTGTTTGAGTGCAACGAGGCGGACGGGGAAAGCGGAAGGGATGTTTTAAAGCTGTTCGGAGGAGGCAGCGGGAAAAGAGAAGGTTTCTTAAAGGAAGCGGCGGGCGGCATCCTGTTTATTGACCACATTGACTGCCTCAGCAAAAAGTGTCAGGAAAGTCTGGCGAGATATCTGGAAGAAAGGACGGCGAAGGCGGAGGAGAAAGAGGTGAAACTGATCCTGGCAACAAGAAAAAATCCCTCTCTTGTCCTGCAGGAGAGTCTGTTATCCCAGATTCCGGTCATCAGTTTTCTGCCGCCCCTCAGAGAGAGGAGCGTTCTGGAAAAAAGACTGCTGCTTGCACACTTTTTTGAGAAGGAAGAAAAGCATCTGGGGCATCCGATTTTACTCAGCGGGAATGTGTACAGGATTCTGATGAAATATCCCTTTGAGGGGAACCTGAGCGAACTGAAGAGCTGTATCAGGGTGATCTGTGCCAATGCTTTTTTACAGACGGATACGCCGAAGGAACTGGAAATCAGGAGCTTTCATCTGCCGAATGAACTGATCTCTTCCCTGGAACCGGAGGAGGAGATGGGCGGTGATTCCGGAAAGATACCGGTCTCATCCCTGGCCATGCAGGAGGAGGACAATTACCTGCTGCCGTTTTTGAAGCGCGTTATGGCTGTCTATGGTGAGTACAACAGAAATGAGATATCCCGCAATGAGCTGATGCGGAAAGGCAGCGAGTGGCTGAATGATTTTTACGATTTCATTGTCTATGAGAAAAAGTACTCCAATATGAAGATCAGGGCGCTGACGGAAATTACCGGCAAAGTGCTTTCGAGGGTGAGTGAAAAGCACGGGATCTTTCTTCCGGCAAACTGTGAGTTTGTACTGGCAAGGCTTTTGTATGTGATGACCGGGGAGAATACCTCGTTGCTGAAATGGCTGAGAAAAGAGGAGGAAGGAATCAAAGGTTTTCTGGGGCTGTTGGGAGAGGAGTATCCGGCGGAAGCTTTTATGGCGAAGGAGATGAAGCGGTCGCTTGAAGAGGTGCTGGATGTTGAGTTAGAGGATATCAACCTGATCTTCCTGATCCTGAATGTGAAATTTTACAACAGAAAGTCGGCGGGCATCAATCAGACCGGCATCGTAGCGGCGCATGGATATTCAACGGCCAGTTCCATAGCGGACGCGGTAAACAAGCTGATCGGCAGGCGGGTTCTGGACGCCTTTGATATGCCGCTTACCACAGATGTGGGGGATATCATTGCGAAGATTAAGGAAGGGTTATCGGAGGGCAGATTTGCGGATAATCTGATCCTGCTCGTGGATATGGGGACGCTTGAGGAGCTGGGGACTATCATCAGCGAGTGCAGTTCAGCTCATATCGGCGTTATCAACAATATTTCCACGAAGACAGCCCTGAGCGTGGGAGAGGGGATCGCAAACGGGGAAAAGACCGAGGAGATCCTGCGCAGGACCTGCGAGGAGACGAAAATCGAGTACCGTCTCTACGACAATGTGCGGAAGGATGCGGCGATCCTGTTCACCAGCGAGTCGGGGACGCCCATGACGGGGCGGGTGCTGCAGATCTTCAAGGACAGTTTTCCGAAAAATCCGAAGGTAAAGCTGATCGCGGTGGACTGTTCCGGAGGGCTGCATATGGAGTTTGAGGCAATGTGCGCCCGCTATGAGATCCTCTTTGTGTCGGGCACCATGGATCCCGGGCTTCCGGATATTCCCTACATCGGATTAGAGGACATTATCACCAGCGATTCCATGGAGGATATGAACAGGCTGCTGCGGCGCTATCTGAGCAGGGAAGAGCTGAAAGCTTTCGACGACAATCTGGTAAAGAACTTTACGCTCCAGAATGTACTGCAGTATCTGACGATACTGGATGCGGATAAGCTGCTGAAACTGATCAAGATCGCGGTGGATAAACTGCAAAGCGGGATGGATTGTCATTTTTCCATCAAGACGATCATCGGGATCTATATCCATGTGTGTTGTCTGATGGAGCGGTTAGTGACGAAAACGCCCATCACCGACTATGTGGATCTGGACTATTTTGTGAAAGAACAGCAGGAGTTTATCAGTCTTCTGACGGAGAGTTTTCAGGAGCTGACAGCTCAGTATAATGTAAAGCTGCCCACCAGCGAGATCGCTTATCTGTATGATTATGTCAGACATGACGCCAATGTGGCGGCCAGAGAAAAGAATGAATAATAGAAGGGTGGATCCTGCTGACAGGGGATCTGCGGAACTGGAACAAAACAGCAGATCCCATGGAAGCGCACAAGACAATTTGCAGACGTGAAACGGCTGGAAATTGGTCTTACAAAACCGTGTGCTGACAGGGGATCTGCGGAACTGGAACAAAACAGCAGATCCCATGGAAGCGCAC
>CAJTPM010000008.1:108796-151778 GCA_910578085.1 uncultured Lachnospiraceae bacterium
GCTGGAAATTGGTCTTACAAAACCGTGTGCTGACAGGGGATCTGCGGAACTGGAATAGGAGATTTGATATGACACTGATGGATTGTATTGAGCGGATTCCACAGAAACTGGAGGGGATCGTGAAACGGGATGAGAACAGTTATCCCGTAGAGGGCGGCATGGGAACATTTTTTCAGGAGATCGTCATTGTGGCCAGCGGTTCTTCCTATAACGCGGCATTTACCGCAAAAATGTTTCTGGAGAACGTCTGCGGCTTACGGGTGACGCTTGTCTATCCCAATATATTTGTCCACTACGGAGCAAAAATAAGGAAGGAAGCGCTGCACCTTTTTATTTCCCAGGGCGGGAAGACGAAGCTCGTGTACGAGGCAGTGCTTCTGGCAAAAGAGGCCGGCTGCGCCACATACGCCATGACAGCGGAGAGAGAGTGCCTGATCGCGGAGGCGGCGGATCATTTTGTGGATATGGGCTGCGGGGAGGAAGAATATCTGTACCGCACCATAGGTTTTTCTGCCACGGCGGCCTCTGTGATGATGTTTGGGGCGCATCTTGCAGCGAAACAGGGTATGATCGACGAAGAGAAGCTGACGGAAATAAAGGAAGACCTGAAAAAGGCGGCAGGGAATCTGGAAACCATAAAACAGGCGGCGCTTTCCTGGTATGAGGACAATAAGTTTTCCCTGTTACGCCGGAATACGATGTTAATCTCTGCTGCCGGAGATCTGTGGCCCATCGCCCAGGAGTCGGACATCAAGGCCATGGAGATGGTGCCGATGATGACAAAGAGTTATGAACTGGAAGAGTTCATCCACGGCCCCCAGAATGCGTTTCATGACGGGATGCTGTTTATTCTGTACTCGAAACAGGGGGAGGATGAGGAGAAGGTAAAAAAGATCGCGGCCTTTCTGAAACAGGAGGTCGGGTTCTGCGCCGTGGTCGGGGCGGCGGCGGACAGGGAGGATAAGAGGGATCTGGCGCTTTCTGTAAAGAGCAGATACTTTGCACCCCTTGAATATATCACCTTTATGCAGGTTACCGCCTATAAAATGGCGAATGCCAGGGGCAGAGATCTGAAAAGGGGCGTAAACAGTGTGATCGGACAGTATATTCAGAAAACGGTAGAGAGGAAAAAGGGATGAGAAAGATTTTGATCGCAACGCATGCGACATACGCGGAGGGCATCAGGGCGGCGGCGGAACTGATTTTGGGGAAGCAGCCTGCGATCACCACGATCTGCGCCTACACGGAAGGCGTTTTTCTGGAGGAGGAGCTGGAAGAATATTTTGGCGCCTGCGCACCGGAGGATGAGGTGGTGGTGCTTACCGATCTCTATGGGGGCAGCGTAAATCAGGCCTGCATGAAATATATGGACAGGCCCGGCGTGCATCTTCTGACGGGGGTGAATCTGGCGCTTCTTTTGCAGGTCATTACCATGGAAGAGGGAGAAGAGCTGAGAGAGGCGGTAAAAGAGGCAAGGGAACAGGTCAGCTATGTCAATGAAACGATGACTGCCATGGTCAACGATGATTTTGCAGACCTGTGAAAGATAAAGAAAAGGAGGGGTAATGTATGATACTGAAAATCAGGATTGACGACCGGCTGCTGCACGGGCAGGTAGCCTACAGTTGGAAATCCGCACTGGGCTACGATGCCATTGTCATCGTGAGCGACAGCGCAGCGAAGGACGAGATGAGGAAAACAGCTCTGAAGCTGTGCTGTCCCGACGGGGTAAAACTGGCTACCAGAACGGTGGAGGCGGGGGCTGAACTGCTCAAAAACCCGAAATTAAAGAGCATGAAGGTTTTTGTGATAGCGCCTGATCCCGAGACCGTCTGCAGATTGGTGGAACTGATCGAGGAAAAGCCGGTGATCAACGTAGGCGGTATGCAGATGCACGAGGGGAAAAAGATGTTTTCCAAAGCGGTGTATGTGGACGGCAAAGATGTGGAGTATATGGACAGGCTTGTGGAAATGGGATATAAGCTGGAGATCCAGGAGGTTCCCGCCACGTCCGTATCCGAATATCAGACAATCAGAAAGAACTGGAGGGATTGAAAATGTATGAAGCTTTGATAGTGGGCCTGATTCTCGGCGGCCTGTGGTTTTTGGAGAAATTTTTCGGCACATGTATGGTGATCAGACCTCTTGTGGTATCCCCGCTTGTGGGGCTGGCGCTGGGAGATCTGCAGACTGGTGTGATCATCGGCGCAACCCTGGAACTTGTCTTTATGGGAGCGATCCAGATCGGCGGCGCAGTACCGCCGGATGCGCTGGTGGGCGCGGGACTTGGCACCGCTTTTGCGATCTTGACGGATCAGGGACCGGAGATCGCACTGACTCTGGCGTTGCCGATCGCGATTTTAGCGCAGTCCATTAAAGTGCTGTTATTTATCATTCGAAGCGGTTTTATGACACCGGCTATGAAGTATGCGGCGGCAGGTGATATCAAAAAGATGAAGATGTTGAATTACGGAGGGTTGTTGCTGCAAAGTTTCATGTATTTTGCGGTGGCGTTTGTGGCGATCATGTTCGGTTCCGCAGCGGTGCAGGCATTTGTGGAACATATTCCTGAAAGTATCATGCAGGGATTAAATGTGGCGGGCGGTCTGCTTCCGGCAGTAGGTTTCGCGCTGCTGCTGCTTCCGATGATGAACCTGAAGAACGTGCTCTATTTTGTACTTGGATTTATTCTCATATCGTACCTGAATCTGCCGATCATGGCGGTAACGATCTGCGGACTTGTGCTGGCGTTTATCGTTACATATGAGAAAGGTGCGGTGAATCCGCAGACGGTACAGGCGGGAAACGGCGACGGAGAGGAGGACCTGTTTGATGAGTAAAGAAGCATTGTCAAAAGAAGATAAAAAATTAGTGATGGAGTTATTTAAAAGCTCCTTTATGCTGGAAGGCTGTTACAACTATGAGAGGCAGCAGGCGCTTGGGTATGCCATCGCCATATGGCCTGCCATCAAAACTTTTTACCACACGAAGGAAGAACAGGCGAAAGCCCTGGTGAGACATATGGAGATCTTTAACACCACACCTCATGTGCTCACGGCGATCACGGGCGTAAATGCGGCTCTGGAGAAAGAGGCCAGCACGAACCCCGATTTTGATACCACTTCCATCAACAGCATCAAGGTGGGCCTGATGGGACCCTTCGCGGGGATCGGCGACTCCTTCTTCTGGGGAACGTTACGGATCATCGCGGTGGCCATCGGTATCTCGCTGGCGCAGCAGGGCAGCGCTTTCGGCTTTATTTTGTTCCTGCTGCTGTTTAACATTCCCCATGTGATCATCAAGTATTATCTGACGGTGGCAGGGTATAAATTCGGAACGGGACTGATGGGTAACGCCAAGGAAAGCGGCATTTTACAGACCATCAGCAAGGGCGCGACCATCGTGGGCCTGATGGTGGTGGGCGGCATGAGCGCCTCCATGGTAAACTTAAGCACGCCGCTTGAGATCACGTTAGGGGAGACGCCCTTTGCGATCCAGGGATATCTGGATCAGATCTTCCCGCTGCTGCTGCCGTTCCTCTATGTGCTGGGGATGTTCGGACTTCTGAAAAAAGGAGTGAGCGCCACATGGATCCTGCTTATCACGATAGCTGTGGGTGTTATCGGCGCTCTGATCGGAATTTTTTAAATGGACAGAAAAACTTTTGTAAAAAGACATATCGGTATTATTACAGGGGCCCTGCTTTACACGGCCCCTTATAATCTTTTGACGACGCCTATGGGCTTATACAGCGGTTATCTGACCGGGGTGGCACAGATCATCCGGACTGTGCTCTCGGGGTTTTTCCGTATCCCGATGACCTTTGACTGGACCGGGATCATCCTGTATCTGATGAATATTCCGTTACTTTTCCTGGCTTACCGGACCTTCGGGAAACGCTTTTTTGCGGAGACTGTATTTACGGTGACGCTGACGGCAGTCTTTTTTTCCGTACTGCCGGTTCCGGCAGTCTGTCTGATTGAAGATAAGCTCACAGCCTGTCTCGTCGCAGGCGCCATAAGCGGTTATGGGGCAGGGCTCATTTTACGGTGCGGCGCTTCCGGGGGCGGCATGGATATCGTCGGCATGTATTTTCTGAAAAAGAATCCAAACTTCGGTGTGGGAAAGATATCCATGTTTGTGGCGGTGTTTGTCTTTGCCTGGTGCGCGGTATGTTATGAACCGGAGACCGTGGTCTATTCCGTGATCTTCACAGCCGTCGGAACGATGGTTATGGACAGGGCGCACTACCAGAATGTGAAGATGTCCGTGGTGATCATCACAAAATCGGCTTACATAGGGGATCTGATCACCTGTCAACTGGGGCGCAGCGCCACGTTCTGGAAGGGGACTGGAGCTTACAGCATGGAAGAATATTATGTCTATGTGACAGCAGTGTCAAAATATGAGGCGAACAGACTGCAGAGCGCTATCAAACAGGTGGATGAGAACGCTTTTATCATTTTTCAGAATGTGCAGTCAGTGGCGGGACATTTTGAGAGTCATCTTTAAAATTTTCCATATTATTTTTCGCAAATTGCCATTTTATAGAAAGGTATAAGAGGCTATACTGGAATCATCAAAAGCGCGCTTATATTATGATAAAGTGGAGGAAAAAATATGAGAAACAGAAAATGGATCGCCCTGCTGCTTGCAGGAGTGATGGCGCTGTCGCTTGCGGCATGCGGCGGAAGCGGAGAAGAGACCGCACAGACCGAACCGGCACAGGAGGCAGAGGCGAAAGAAGCGGAGAGTGAGAGCGCAGAGGCGCAGGAAGAACAGACAGAGGCTCCTTCCGGTGAAAAGATCGAGATCACCGGCATGGTGCAGCAGTCCAGATGGTATTCCGGACTGCAGAACATGGTAGATCAGCTGGCGGAGAAAGAAAATATATATATCGAGTTTGAAGTGATTCCGGATGATCAGTATGATAATCTGATGAAGATGAGATTAAACTCTCACGAGGCGCCGGATCTGGTCGTTTACCAGTTTGCGGATTTGTTTGCGGGTGTAAATCCGGAAGAGTTTTTCGTTGCACTTGACGACGAGGCGTGGATGTCCAAGGTGCAGGCGCCGGAGCTGACGGAATATAACGGAAAGCATTACGGGTACTGTTTTGAGGCTTCCAACGGATTCCAGGGACTGATTTACAATAAAGACGTTTTTGAGGCAAATGGCATCGAGGAACTTCCGAAGACACTGGATGAGTTCTATGCAGTCTGCGATCAGCTGAAAGCGGCGGACATTGTGCCTATTGCGATCCCGTCCGACACCTGGGTTCCCCAGATCTGGATGACATCCGGTATGTCCAGAGCGCTCGGAACAGTGGAAGCCTGTGAAGATTTTGCAGATAAGATCCTGACAAATCAGGCGAAGTTCAATGATTATCCGGAGATGGCAGCAGTAGTGGATGAATATCTGGATCTGTTTGAGAAGGGATATGTGAACGAAGATTTCATGACAGTGAGCTATGACGAGATTTTAGGACGGCTGGCAAGCGGTGAGATCGCCATGATCTACGGCGCTACGGAGATCCTGACATCCATCGAGGAATCCTATCCGGATGCAAACCTGACGATCTTCAATCCGCCCGTAGGGTATGATGACAGAGATGTGCTTGCTTACCTTCCCACGGCCATGGGCATTGCGGTGAATAAGGATACGGAGAATCTGGACACGATCAAAAAGGTATTTGATCTGTGGAGCACACCGGAGTACGGCGATCTGTACTTCCAGTCCAGACCGGGCTTCCCGAACATCGAGGGAATCGATGGAAATGAGGGAGCGATGAACCCGGATATTCCGAAGATCTACAATGAATACATGAGTGAAGGAAGAGTTGTTGCTCAGATGAATCAGTATATCGATACGCTTCAGCCGCTTTTCGGCAATACGCTCTGGGTATATTTCCTGGAGGCACCTTCCAAGGGAAATATGGACGGCGCCGCAGTAATGGAACGGTTTCAGGGTGATGTGGATAAATTTATGAAGGAGAAGGGCGCAGAGGGCTGGAATTAGCCTGTGCCTGAAAAGGGGGGACTGGGAGCGACGCTTCCGGTCCCTTTTGAGCAGGTCCGCGCGATGGAGGAAGATGCCGCGCGCTGCTTTCGGTGGGCAGGGAGGATATTCTCTGGCCGATGATTTTTGTTTCAGGAGGAATGAACGATGAAAGGAAAGAAAAAATCGATCTATCCGCTGTACGCCCTGGTGCCGGCACTGTTAATCTACACGGTATTTTCCGTGGTGCCGGTTTTGATCAGTCTGGTGCTGTCCTTCACGGACTGGAATATGAACAGACTCTTTACACCGGAGTTTACCGGGATAGCAAACTATGTGGAACTTTTGAAAGATCCGGTATTTCTGCGGTCCATCGGCAACACCTTTTTATTTGCTTTTGCGACCTGCATATTAAAGACCGGAGTGGGGTTTCTTCTGGCGCTGGCGCTGGTGAAGAAGGTGGCCGCCAGAGGGATACTCAGAACCATCTACTACGCGCCCTGCGTTATCAGTATCACTGTGGTGGGCGTACTGTTTAAATCCATTCTGGCAAACAGAGGACTTCTCAATAATGTGCTGACAGGCCTTGGACTGGAGAGCCTTACCCATGACTGGCTGGGCAGTTACGCCACGGCCATCGGGAGCGTTATTTTTGTGGAGACCTGGATGTGGGCGGGCTTTAATATGTTTATTTTTATTTCCGGATTGCAGGCGATCTCCGCGGATTATTATGAGAGCGCTACGCTGGACGGCGCTTCCGCCTTTGAAAAGTTCCGGCATATCACACTGCCCCTTATCGTGCCATCCATGACCGTGGTAGTGACGCTCAGTATCGCGGGCGGGCTGAAGGTGTTTGACATTATTTATGTGATCACAAACGGCGGTCCGGGCTTTGATACGCAGGTGCTGGCTACCTATACCTATCAGTCTTTCAGTTTGGGCTTTCTCGGGGAGTCCACGGCAGGTTCGGTGATTCTGGCAGTGATCGTGGTGATCATTTCCTTTGCCATGAACCGGTATTTTACGAAACGGGAGGTGGAGATGTGATGAAAGGAAAAAAGAAGGCAGGAACCATCGTGCTGTCTGTGGTGTTGATCGGGATCGCCATGATCTATGTGATCCCCTTTCTGATGATGGTGCTCGGTTCCTTTAAGATCCAGGCGGAGGCCGCCATGTTTGATCTGGCGCTGCCCACAACATGGGAGTTTTCCAATTACACCCATGTGATGGAGACCGGAAAAATAGTAAAAGGATATGTGAACAGCGCCATTATCACGGTTCCGGTGACACTGATTTCCGTACTCCTCGGGGCGGTGGCAGGGATCGTGATCTCCAGAAGAAACGACAGACTGACAAACGGCATCTACTACTATTTCATCTTTGGGCTGACGCTGACGCTGCAGATCGCTTCAATCTTTTTTCTGCTGAAAGCGCTGCACATTTATGGCACCTTTTTTTCGGTGATCTGTATTTTTATTTCGCTGCGGATTCCGTTTACGGTGATGACTTTCTGCAGTTTTGTGAAGGGAGTGCCCAGAGAGATCGACGAGGCGGCGGTGATCGACGGCTGCAATTTCTGGCAGATGACGCTGCGGGTGTTATTGCCGATCTTAAAGCCGATCATGGTCACAAATATTGTCATTACATCCATTGATGTGTGGAACAATTTCATGATACCATTATTTTACCTGGGTTCGGCCCAGAAGGCTACGGTGTCGATGGCAATCTACAGCTTTTTCGGCAGGTACAACAGGGACTGGCAGTATGTGTTTGCGGCGCTGATGTTAGCTGTTTTGCCGATGCTCATTCTGTTTGTCATTTTACAGAAACACATTATTGCCGGCATGACTTCCGGGGCGGTGAAAGGATAAGGGAAAGGAAGAGGACGATGAAAGCAAAATTTATTGTGATAGGTTACGGCTGGCGGGCGGATTTTTTTTATCGGATCGCAAAAATGCTGCCGGAGCGGTTTGAGATCTGCGCCGGCGTGCTGCGGACGAAGGAGAGAGCGCAGCAGGTGGCGCAGGAGGAAGGGATATTTGCCACCAATGACCTGGAGGAAGCGTTAAAGCGGGAGCCGGATTTTGCGGTGCTATGCGTGCCCAGGGGGATCGTGAAGGACTATCTGGTGACGCTGATGGAACGGAAAGTGCCGGTGCTTTGCGAGACGCCGCCAGGGAAGGATACGGAGGAACTGACGGGATTGTGGCGGGATTTCAAACGTCTGGGAGGACGGGTGCAGGTGGTGGAGCAGTATTTTTTGCAGCCCTACTATGCAGGGGTACTGCGTCTGATCGAAGAGGGATATTTGGGGGAGATCTCCAGCGTGATGCTCTCGGCGCTGCACGGCTATCATGCGGTGAGCATGTACCGGAAGCTTCTGGGGATCGGCTATGAGAACTGTGTGATACAGGGACAGAAGTTTGTCTCTCCGGTGACGGCCACCAACGGCAGAGAAGGGTTTGACCGGAGCGGGCGGATCATGGAGGAGGAGAGAGACTGGGTATCTCTCAGGTTTGAAAACGGAAAAACGGCCCTGATGGATTTTGCGGGAGAGCAGTATTTTTCCCTGATCCGCCGCAGAAGATGGAACATCAGGGGACTGCGGGGCGAGATCAACGACGAGGCGGTGGATTTTCTGACAAAGGACAATCTGCCTGTGACGCAGGAAATGCGCCGGGTGGATGTGGGCGTCAACAACAACAGCGAGTGGGCCCACAAAGGTATCATGTTTATGGACCGGATGCTCTATGAGAATCCTTTTTATCCGGCCAGAATGAATGATGATGAGATTGCCGTGGCTTCCTGCCTTGTGGCGATGAAGGAGTATGTGGAGACCGGAAAGGAGTTCTATCCGCTGCGGGAAGCGCTGCAGGATACGTACCTGTCCTTCGAGATGGAGAGGGCGGTAAAAAGCGGCGGACAGGTACGCACGGAGACGAAGGACTGGGCAGTGAAGCCCGTCTGAGAAGGAGAGAGATTTTGCAGAAGCATCAGTTTCAGAAGCAGATCATCGTGAAAAGCATTCTTGTGGTCACCGCGGTATTTCTCGCGATGACCGCGGTGTTTTCCGGTTATATTATCCACACCGGAGGTAAGGCCTTTGAGGAGCAGGTGGACGTGCAGCTGCGGGGTATTACGTCCCAGTTAGACAATACGCTGCGCCTTGCGGACAATATTGCCCTGCAGATCGGCGCCAATCATCTGATCATAGAGACCTTTGGCGAGGTGGAGGGATACCGGGGAAATCAGAATTATTTTGTGGACAACGCGGACAGGGACTATGCTTTGAAACAGCATACGATGTCCTATCTGTTAAAGAAAAATTCTTTAAGCAGAATCAGCCTGTTTGACGACGGGGGAAATATGACTTATGTGGGCAGGGCGGTGGACTACGGTTATCTGAAAAAGGACTGCCCTGATACACAGATGTTTGAGGATGTGAAAAACTGGTTTGCCGATGGAAAACATGCTTATCTGTTCCGGGTGGACAGGCAGGATCCCTGGGTGAAGGAGCCGTCGGCAACCATCTCTGTGTTCCGGGAAATCAAAAATTACCAGCTGATTCCCTCGGAGCGTCTGGGCTATGTGCAGGTACAGATCCGTTTTGAGAGTTTTTCCGATTTTGAGAAGCTGTTAGGAAAAGATACGGAGTGCTATCTTCTGCCGCTTCATGAGGATGAGATCCTGTATTCCCTGAGGCGGGAGAGAGACGACGGGGAAGTGATAGAACTGTTGGGGACAAAAAACGGGTTTGAGAAAAACGGCTTGTACTGCAAGATGGAAGAGCTCCCGGAATACGGCATTCGGGTGTTTATCATTTCCAAAAATTCAAGCCTGCTCAATAATCTGGCTTCCACCTTCACCTGGATGGCGCTGTTGCTTATCTGCATCGTGTTAATTATTTTTGTGAGCCAGAGACAGATCATCCGCAAGACGACGGAGCCCATCGTACAGATGTGCGATATGCTGGCTGGCCTTCAGGTGGATGAAAATTTACAGGAGATCCCCCTTGTGGCCCAGGCGGAGGCGGATGAACTGCGGCGGCTCAACAGAGCCTTCGACGAGCTGGTGAAAAATCTGAAACTGTCCATGGAGAAGGAGATGTTAAGCAGGGTGAACGAGATCCAGAGCCAGATGTTTGCGCTGCAGGCGCAGATGAATCCCCATTTTATCCACAATATTTTGACCATCATCTCCGCCATGGCGGGGAATGAGGAGCAGGAAAAGATTCCGTTGATCTGTGAGATGCTGTCTTCCATGATCCGGTATAACACCAGTTATGAAATCAACTACGGGGAGCTGGAGGCGGAGATCGGCCACGCGGAAAATTATCTGGAACTGATGAAGGTGCGCTATGAAAACAAGTTTCACTATGCGTTAAACTATGTGGGGCAGATGCAGGGCTGTCATGTGCCGAGATTTGTGATACAGCCCCTCATGGAAAACTGTTTTGCCCATGGATTCCGGGCGAAGAAATTCCCCTGGGAGATCGAGATCCAGGTGTATGTCTCGGAAGAATACTGGGAGGTCAATATCAGAGATAACGGCAGCGGCATGGAGCGGGGAAAACTGCGGGCGCTTAAGGAGGAACTGCTCGGCATGCGGGAAAGAGATATGGGCGAGCTGATGCAGGAGTTAAAGATCGGCGGCCTGTCGGTGCGGAACGTGTATGAACGGCTGTATATAGCGTACGGCGAAAAGATGGTTTTTGAGATAGAGAGCGATGAGAGAGGAATGAGTGTCACAGTAGGAGGCGAGCGGATAACAGATGAAAATACGGGTGATGGTAGTGGAAGATGAGCCGCCGATCCAGAGGAGTATCTGTCAGAAGATCGAGGAGATCAACGGACATTTCCGGGTGGTGGCGACAGCGGATAACGGAAAGGATGCCTATGAGTATCTGCAGAAACATGCGGTGGACGTGCTGTTTGTGGACATGAATCTCCCGATCATGGACGGCCAGGAGCTTTTGCGTGCCGCCGCGGGGCAGAAAATGAAGCTGATACCGGTGGTATTAAGCGGCTACACGGATTTTGCCTATGTGAAGAGCGCGCTGGAAAACAATGCGCTCGACTATTTGTTAAAGCCGTTAAAGGATAACGAGTTAAAGCTTCTGCTGGAAAAGATAGAGGAAAAGCTGCGGAAACGGCAGTTCGAGGAGAACGTGCAGAAGCTGGAGGAGGCGCTGACCGGGGGCAGGATGAGGACGGAAGGGGAGAAAGCGGCGGACATGAAGCAGGAATACTGCATGCTGCTTTTAACCTTCGGCAGCAGTTACGGTTCCGGGGGGGTATGCGAGTGGGATGATCAGGAAGTGTTCCGCAGACTCCGGCTGGAGGGACATATGTGCCGCGCCGTGCCGGAGGAAAGCTTCTGGGTGGTGGAAGGAAAAAATGAGAATGAAAAGCTTATTTTTATCAGAAAGGAGAGCGAGCCGGAGGTAAACAGTCTGCGGGCGGTGTTAAAGGAGTTAAAGTGCGCGCCGGTGCCGCTGACGGCGGTGTATTACAGGGAGGCGGTGGAACTGGCGGACATCCTGTCCGTCTACCGGAGCATGCAGAAATATACGAGAGAGCACAGGATCTTCATGAAGGATGCGCTGCTTGTGTACAGTCCGGGAAATCTTTCCAAGGAGTCTGCAGACAGGAAAGAGGAGCTGGACCGCCTGCTGTTACAGTGCGGAAACGCCGGGCCGGACGAGCTGTCGGAAGTGTTCGGGAAGCTGTTAAAGCTGCTGACGGCCCGCCCCGTATTACAGAAGGATGCGGTGCACGATATCAGATACTTTGTGTTCAGGCTCTGCCAGAAATATCCGGGGCACAGGGAGTATTACGAACTGGAACAGGAAGTGCAGTTTATTCTGGACAACTATTATACGGAGGAGACCTTGCGGGAAGAGTTTGATTTCCTGTTCCGGGACATATTCGGCGCAGCGCCGGTGGAATCCGGCGACAAGCGGGCGCTGGCGGAAAAGATGAAACGCTATCTGGATGAAAATTTCAGAAGCAATATCACCAATCAGTTTCTGGCGGAGCGCTTCGGTTTCGTGGGCTCCTACCTGAGCAGCATTTTCAAATCCTACTATGAAGTGACGCCCATCGATTATGTGGTGAAAAGGCGCATGGAGGAAGGGAAGAAACTTTTGGAGAAGGGGGAGATGAAGATCAAGGAGATCGCCGGCTGGCTGGGGTATGAGGATTCGCTCTATTTCTCCAAGGTATTCAAGCGGGTGACGGGGATGAGCCCGAAGGAGTATGTGGGGAGAGGGAGTAAGAAGACCGGTGCGGGGAAAGATTCTTAATCACAGTTCCGGAATTTTTCAAAATTTCTTCACTTTTTGCATAATCTGCGGTTGAATAAGTCGGACAAATATATTATGATAGTTTTTAACAAAATTTTCGGAAATGGAGGTGGCGTATGAGTGAATCTTATGTAGAATGCCTTGTGAAGCATAAGACGCCGACAGTAAAGGTATTTTTGAAAATACTGTTTGTGGTGCTGACCGTACTGTTTGTCCTGCTTTTCTTTGTGGTTGGCTTTCCGGCGCTCATTATGGCGGTGGTATGCGGGGGATTAAGTTATTTTATGTCGCTGGAATGCAATGTGGAGTATGAATATCTCTATGTGGACAGGGAAATCAGCATTGACAAGATCAGCGCACAGAGGAGAAGAAAGACAGTGGAAAAACTGAATACGGAAAAGATTGAGATCCTGGCACCTGTGAAATCCTGGCATCTGGATGAGTACAAGAACAGGCAGCTGAAAATAAAGGATTACAGCGTTGGGTATGAAGCGCAGCCGGACAAACGGTATATGCTCATTTATAATAATGAAGTGAAGGTGCTGCTTTCCCCCAGTTCTGCCTTTATAGCCGCCGTCAAAAGCGTTGCACCCAGAAAAGTATTTACAGACTGACGGGATTTTTTGATACAGAATTTGACAGTCAGGAACCGTTACAGGAAACTGCTTCGGATCTTACGAGTTTGCGAAGCAAATCTCGCAATGCGAGCGCAGCTCGCTATTTTACTTCATAGGAAACTGCTTCGGATCTTACGAGTTTGCGAAGCAAATCTCGCAATGCGAGCGCAGCTCGCTATTTTACTTCATAGGAAACTGCTTCGGATCTTACGAGTTTGCGAAGCAAATCTCGCAATGCGAGCGTAGCTCGCTATTTTACAGGAGGATGATGAATGGGACAGATTATCGGTGAAGGAATTACATTTGACGACGTGTTATTGGTACCGGGATATTCGCAGGTGATACCGAATCAGGTGGACCTGACCACAAGGCTTACGAAAAAGATCGGGCTGAATATTCCGATGATGAGCGCAGGCATGGATACGGTGACAGAGCACCGGATGGCGATCGCCATGGCAAGACAGGGCGGGATCGGCATCATTCACAAGAATATGACGATTGAAGAGCAGGCAGAAGAAGTGGACAAGGTGAAGCGTTCTGAGAATGGCGTCATCACAGATCCCTTTTCCTTATCTCCGGAACATACGTTAAAGGATGCGGACGAGTTGATGGGAAAATTCCGGATCTCCGGCGTGCCGGTGACGGAGGGCAAAAAGCTTGTCGGTATTATCACAAACAGAGATTTGAAATTCGAGCCTGATTTTTCCAGAAAGATCAAGGAGTGCATGACGTCGAAAGATCTGGTGACAGCGAGAGAGGGCATTACGTTAGAAGAGGCAAAAACGATTCTCGGAAAGGCGAGAAAGGAAAAGCTGCCCATCGTGGACGAGAATTATAATCTGAAAGGACTCATTACGATCAAGGATATCGAGAAGACCATCAAATATCCGTTGGCGGCAAAGGATGAGCAGGGGCGTCTTCTGTGCGGTGCGGGCGTGGGCATTACGGCCAATGTGCTTGACAGGGTGAAAGCTCTTGTAGATGCGAAGGTGGATGTGATCGTGCTGGATTCTGCCCACGGGCATTCCGAGAATGTGCTGCGCTGTGTCAGGATGATCAAGGAGGCGTACCCGGATCTGCAGGTGATCGCGGGCAATGTGGCCACAGGCGAAGGCACGAAAGCGTTGATCGAGGCAGGTGTGGACGCGGTGAAAGTAGGGATCGGCCCGGGCTCCATCTGTACCACACGAATCGTGGCAGGGATTGGCGTTCCTCAGATCACGGCGATCATGGAAAGTTATGCGGTGGCGAAGGAGTATGGTATTCCGATTATTGCCGACGGCGGCATCAAGTTCTCCGGCGATATGACAAAGGCCATTGCGGCAGGCGGAGATGTCTGCATGATGGGTTCCCTGTTTGCGGGCTGTGATGAATCACCGGGGATCTTTGAACTGTTCCAGGGAAGAAAATATAAAGTGTACCGTGGTATGGGCTCCATTGCGGCGATGGAGAACGGCTCCAAAGACAGATACTTCCAGTCGGACGCGAAAAAGCTGGTGCCGGAAGGCGTGGAAGGGCGTGTGGCTTACAAGGGAAGCGTGGAAGATACGGTATTTCAGCTGATCGGCGGACTGCGTTCGGGTATGGGGTATTGCGGAACCGGCTCGATCGAGGCCTTGAAAGAGAACGGGAGATTTGTGAAGATCTCTGCTGCAGCGCTGCGGGAGAGCCATCCCCATGATATCCATATCACGAAAGAAGCGCCGAACTATAGTGTGGATGATGACTGAGCCAGGCAGACGCCTGGGAAAATCAGGCTGGTGATTGGTCTGAGCAGGAATGTATTTATACATGGAGATCATTGGAGTAGTATAAGGCTTCAATGGAATGGAAGGTAAGCTGATTTATGAATGAGCATGGCTCAGAGTCGGCTGATTGAAAACAGGGAGATATATCATGGAATTGAGATCTTTACAGAACGAACTGCAAAATAACCCGTATCCGGGGCGCGGGATCGTAATTGGGAAGACGCCGGATGGAAAATTTGCTGTGACAGCCTATTTTATTATGGGCAGGAGCGTCAACAGCAGGAACAGGATCTTTGTGGAGGAGGGTGAGGGCATCCGCACGGAAGCCTTTGATCCTTCCAAACTGAGCGATCCCAGTCTGATTATCTATGCACCAGTGCGTGTATGGAGGAATCGGACCATCGTGACCAACGGAGATCAGACGGATACGATCTATGAGGGGTTAGAGGCGGGGAAGAGCTTTGAGGAAGCGCTCGCGGTCAGGGAGTTTGAGCCGGATGCGCCGAATTATACACCAAGAATATCAGGCGTTATGGAATTCGCGGAGGGACAGTTTTCCTATAAAATGTCTGTTTTGAAAAGTGCGGACGGTGATCCTGCCTGCTGCTGCAGATATACGTTTTCCTATGACAGACCGCTTGCCGGGGAAGGGCGCTTTATCCATACCTATCAGGGGGATGGCGATCCTTTGCCAAGTTTTGCAGGGGAACCGGAGCGGATCGGCATTGAAAATGAGGATATCGACAGCTTTGCGGAGAGGATCTGGGGAAGCCTGAATGAGGAGAATAAGGTGTCGTTGTTTGTACGGTATATCGAGATAGAGACCGGGGAGTATGAGAGCAGGATCATCAACAAGAATGTGTGACTTGATTTCTTTCCGGCTGATTACGGTTTTGGCAGAAAGGATAATAGAGACGATAAATAAGAATACAGGGGAAAAGGTATGAATGAATTAGAATTAAAATACGGCTGTAATCCGAATCAGAAGCCGTCCCGCGTCTATCTGGAGAACGGCGGGGAATTGCCCATTGAGGTTTTAAACGGCAGACCGGGTTATATCAATCTGTTGGATGCCTTTAACGGCTGGCAGCTTGTGCGGGAGTTGAAGGAGGCCACGGGGCTTCCGGCGGCGACTTCTTTTAAGCATGTATCGCCTGCCGGGGCGGCGGTGGGGCTGCCGCTCACTGAACTGGATAAAAAAATATACTGGGTGGATGAGAAGGCGCCTCTGACGCCTCTGGCCTGTGCCTATGCGAGAGCAAGAGGCGCGGACAGAATGTCATCTTTCGGGGATTTTATCGCGCTTTCGGATGTGTGTGATGAGGCGACGGCACTGCTTGTCAAAAGAGAGGTGTCGGACGGCATCATTGCGCCAGGATATGAACCCGAAGCTTTGGAGATACTGAAAGCAAAGAAAAAGGGCGAATATAATGTGATCCGGATCGATGCGGATTACGTGCCGGAGAAGATCGAGCGCAAACAGGTATTTGGAGTCACCTTTGAACAGGGGAGAAATGATCTGAGGGTAGATGAGGCGCTGTTTCAGAATATTGTGACAAAAAATAAGGATCTGCCGAAAGAAGCCGTGATCGATCTGATGATCGCCATGATCACGCTTAAGTACACCCAGAGCAATTCTGTCTGCTACGCAAAGGGCGGCCAGGCCATTGGCATCGGCGCCGGACAGCAGTCCAGGATCCACTGCACGAGACTTGCCGGGACAAAGGCGGACAACTGGTATCTGCGCCAGGCGCCGAAGGTGTTGGATCTCAATTTTGTGGACGGGATCGGCAGAGCCGACAGAGATAATTCCATTGATCTGTACATCGGCAATGAATACGAGGACATTCTGACAGAAGGAACCTGGCAGAAATTCTTCAAGGAGAAACCATCCGTCTTTGCGAGGGAGGAGAAGGAGGCCTGGCTTGCCGGCAATACGGATGTAGCGCTTTCTTCGGATGCATTCTTCCCCTTTGGGGATAATATCGAACGGGCCCACAAGAGCGGCGTGAAGTATGTGGCCGAACCGGGGGGATCCATCCGGGATGACAATGTGATCGAGACCTGTGATAAGTACGGGATGGTGATGTGCTTTACGGGTGTGAGGCTGTTTCATCACTGACCGAGCCGAAGGCGAGGGATACGAGCAAAGAGCGAAGCGTTTGCGAGTCGAAAGAGCCGAAGGCGAGGGATACGAGCAAAGAGCGGAGCGTTTGCGAGTCGAAAGAGCCGAAGGCGAGGGATACGAGCAAAGAGCGGAGCGTTTGCGAGTCGAAAGAGCCGATAAATTTGATAATAATGGGAGACATGATATGAGCGAAGAAGTTATTTCAAGGAATTTTATAGAGCAGGAGATCGATAAGGATCTGGCGGAGGGGAATTACGACCATGTCTGTACCAGGTTTCCGCCGGAGCCTAACGGCTATCTGCATATCGGACATGCGAAGAGTATTCTGTTAAATTACGGGCTGGCTGAGCAGTATGGCGGGAAGTTTAATCTGCGCTTTGATGATACGAATCCGACGAAGGAAAAGACGGAGTTTGTAGAGTCTATTATTGCGGATGTGAAATGGCTGGGAGCGGATTATGAGGACAGGCTGTTTTTTGCGTCCAATTATTTCGAGAAGATGTATGAGGGCGCTGTGAAGTTAATTAAAAAAGGGAAGGCATATGTGTCGGACCTGACGGCGGATGAGATGCGGGAGTACAGAGGGACTCTGACCGAGGCGGGAAAAGAAGATCCGAACAGAAACCGCAGTGTGGAAGAGAATCTGGCGCTGTTTGAAGCGATGAGAAACGGAGCGTTTGCGGATGGAGAAAAGACGCTGCGGGCGAAGATCGATATGGCTTCCCCGAATATGAATATGCGGGATCCCATCATCTACCGGGTGGCCCATATGTCCCACCACAATACCGGGGATAAGTGGTGCATTTATCCGATGTATGATTATGCGCATCCCATCGAGGACGCGGAGGAGGGCGTGACGCACTCTATCTGTACGCTGGAGTTTGAGGACCACAGGCCGCTCTATGACTGGGTGCTGCAGGAGCTGGAGTATGAGATGCCGCCCAGGCAGATCGAGTTTGCGAAGATGTACCTGACAAATGTGGTGACGGGAAAGAGATATATCAAGAAGCTGGTGGAGGAAGGCATCGTGGACGGCTGGGATGATCCCAGGCTTGTATCCATTGCGGCTCTCAGGAGACGGGGATTTACGCCGGAGTCCATCAGACGGTTCGTGGATCTGTGCGGTGTGTCAAAGGCCCAGTCTTCAGCGGAGTATTCCATGCTGGAATACTGTATCAGGGAGGATCTGAAGCTCAAAAAGCCGCGGATGATGGCAGTTTTAGATCCGATTAAACTGGTGATCGACAATTATCCGGAGGGAGAGACGGAGGAGCTTCTGGTGGCCAACAATCTGGAGAATCCGGAACTTGGCAGCAGAAAGGTGCCCTTCGGCAGAGAACTGTATATTGAGCGGGATGATTTTTTAGAGGAGCCGCCGAAAAAGTATTTCCGGATGTTCCCGGGCAATGAGGTGCGGCTGATGCATGCCTATTTTGTGAAATGTACGGGCTGTGAAAAGGATGAAAACGGCAGTGTGACCGTGGTGCACGGCACCTATGATCCGGCCAGCAGAGGCGGCAACAGCCCGGACGGCAGGAAAGTGAAAGGGACGATCCACTGGGTGAACGCACAGACCGCTGTGTCTGCACAGGTGCGTCTGTATGAGAATATCGTGGATGAGGAAAAAGGGGTTTACAATGAGGACGGTTCTTTGAACCTGAATCCGAATTCGCTGACAGTGCTTGAGAACTGTTATATGGAGCCGGCGCTGAAGGATGCGGCGGTATCGGAAAGCTTCCAGTTTGTCAGACAGGGATTTTTCTGTGTGGACAGCAGGGACTCAAAGCCCGGGGAGCCTGTGTTTAACAGAATCGTATCGCTGAAAAGTTCTTTTGTGTTGCCGAAAGGGTGACAAAATAGCATGCGGAGGTGTATGATATAATATCGACAGATATTATATCAGCGCCGAGCATTTGAGCGCGGATTTGCAGGTTTCGGTATGCCGGTACACTGGTCCGGCAGGCATTAGTTAAAATCAGATCTGGCAGTTAGATGGAGATATGTAGTATGAAAGAGAAACCAGTCGAAAGGGAAAAGCATAGAGGGATCCCCCTGCTCGTCTCCATTGTATTGGTTTTTATTGTTTTGGGGACGACTGTATATGCGGTGGCGCAGAAAACGACCGGAGAGATGTCCGAGGCGGCGATCCAGAATCTGAGCGAGAGTCTGGATCTGATTCAATATACTATTGAGGCAATTTTCCGAAACCAGACAGAGTTTCAGGAACTGATTGCCGGGGAGGCAGCGGCAGCAAAGGATCCGGCGGAGTATATCCGCACCTTTCAGAAAAATGAGACTATGGTGAAGATGGCGTTTATTCCGGCAGGAAAGGCGGAAGGCGTATCCAACACAGGGGAGATATTTTCCGAGAAAGATCTGGATTTTTCCGCAGGGCATACGATGAACGATATGCCGGTTTCAAAGTCCTACGTGAATTACATGGGAGCCTGGGCTCACACCGTAAAATGTCCTGTCAGGCGGGAGGATGAGGAGATCGGAACGCTGTATGTAGAGTATATTTATGAATCCATGGACCGATCCCTTCCGGATGGTTTTTATAATAAGCAGGCAACACTGTATGTGATGGATGCGGAGAGCGAGCGTTTTATTCTGACGCCGAAGAGAATGGGAAAGCGCAATGCCGGGCATCTGAATCTGGATGATTTTTACCGGGCCAACGAAATCGTAGATCCGGGGATCCGGGCGGAAGTGGCGCGGAGTCTGAAAGAGGGTACGAATATCCTGTTTTATCATGATATCCGGGGCGTGAGCGCGCTCATCTATATGTGGTCAGTCAATGACGGAACGATCTTTCTGGTGGGGTATGTGCCGGTGGAGGCTATTCAGCAGGAGGGGCGTAGCGTTAATCAGAGTATTCTCCTCGTTGTAACTGCCATGCTAGTGGCTTTTCTGGCCTGTGTTATGCTGTATTATTTCAATTGGAGTCAGCAGGACAGGATCCGCAAAGAGCGGGAGGCAGAAAGGAAACTCCATAACATACAGCTTGCGGAGGCACTGCGGGCGGCGCAGATCGCCAGCAGCTCCAAGACAATGTTTCTTTCCAACATGTCCCATGATATCCGGACGCCGATGAATGCGGTTTTGGGCTTTACTACGCTTCTGGCGAAGGATGCGGATGATCCGGTCAAGGTGCGCGAATACACGAAGAAGATCACGGCTTCCGGTCAGCATCTTCTCGGTTTGATCAATGATGTGCTGGACGTGTCAAAGATCGAGAGCGGGAAAGTGGTTCTGAATTTTGAAAAATTTACATTAAACGATGTAATCTCCTCTGTGGAGGCGATTATTCTGCCGATGGCGAAGGCAAAGGGGCAGGAATTTCATGTGGAAGTGTCAGGAATCAGGCATGAATATCTGGAGGGGGATGAGACGAGGCTCAATCAGATTCTGATCAACCTGTTGTCCAACGCAGTAAAATATACCCAGGAGGGCGGTCATATCAGACTGCGCATTCTTGGGTTAAAACAGTATTCTGCCCAGTATGAACACATGAGGATTGAGGTGGAGGACGACGGCTATGGTATGACGCCCGAGTACCTTGAGACGATCTTTGAGCCCTTTACCAGGGCGGAAAACAGTACCACGAATAAGGTGCAGGGGACAGGTCTTGGTATGGCGATCACGAAGAGCATCGTAGGACTGATGGGCGGTACGATAGATGTCTCCAGTGAACTGAACAGAGGATCGATTTTCACGGTGGAGCTGGAGCTTCGCATTCAGGAGGGCCAGGAGGATAGCCTTTTCTGGAAAACAAAAGGAATTTCCCGGATTCTGATCGTGGATGAAGATCCGGAGAACTGCGATAATGTGCGGGAGCTGATGCAGGATACAGGCGTTATGCTGGACGCCATGGGAATTGAGAAGGCTTTGAACTGTCTGCAGGGTGATAACGGATCCTGTCAGCTGGTTCTGGTGGACTGGGATGTGGAAAAGGCGGAGGGAATTGAGGCGGTGAAAGCGCTGCGCAGGGTTCTTCCGGACGCCGTGCCGATACTGCTTTTAGCGGAGTATGATACGGAAGGAATCGAGGAAGCGCTTCGGGTGGAGAATACGCATCTTCTCACGAAGCCGTTCTTTGTCTCGGCGCTTCGGGAAAAGATCGCGGAGATATGGAAGGATGGAGAAAGCCGGGAAGAGATGAAACCGGAAGAGGCAAAGGATCTGGAGGGACTGCATTTTCTGGCGGCGGAGGACAATGGGATCAATGCGGAGATTCTGATAGAAGTTCTGAAAATGGAGGGAGCTACCTGTGAGGTGGCTGAGAATGGGCGTCTGGCTGTGGAACGCTTTGAGAAGGCCCCGGAGGACGAGTTTGATGCGATCCTGATGGATGTACAGATGCCGGTGATGAACGGCTATGAGGCGGCGAGAGCCATCCGTTCCCTGGAGAAGAAAGGAGCCAGGCAGATACCGATCATCGCCATGACGGCAAATGCTTTTGCGGAGGATGAAAAGGAAGCGCTGGCGGCCGGGATGAATGCCCATGTAGCGAAACCGTTAGATGTGGAAGTGTTGAGAAAAGTAATCGGAAAATATGTGGGGTAAGAAGGCAGATTGAGAATATGATTGAAAGAAAAGGGAAAAAACGGCAGATAGCAGGTATTCTGGCAGGATTGATGGTGTTGACATTGACAGCCTGTGGTAGGGATGACGGACCGAAAAACCTGATTCAGGAGGAAAATGGGGAAGAGAGGATTATTAACTTCTTCAGCCCCATGGAAAAGACGGATCCGGATGCGGAAAATGTGGCGAGAAGTGCATCGGATCTGACGATCGCTATGGCAGAAGAGAAGCTGGGAGTGACTGTGACGTATAAAACCTATACGGCGGAAGACTACCAGGATAAAACCTACGACGAAGTTACCCTGGAGAGAGCACGCAATAATATGGACGATGTGTACCTGCTCAACCCGGATGTGATTCTGGCGTTGGGAGAGGAGGGGAAGCTTTTGGATCTCTCGGGGCTTGAAAGTGCGAAGAATCTTCGGGAGATCATAAGGACAGCCAACACGGTGGACGGAAAGCTGGTGGCAATCCCGCAGGAGGTAGTGGCATACGGGCTGTTTGTAAATAAAGATATGTTTGATCAGTATGGTCTTGCTCTGCCGGAGACGCCTGAGGAATTTCTGCACTGCTGTGAGGTGTTTCAGGAGAATGGGATTAAGACGCCCGTGGGCGCAAACCGCTGGTGGCTGGAGACTTTTGTCTTTGCCCAGGCCTTTGCGGATCTGTACAACGGCGGAAACACCGAGGCGGAGATCGCAGCGCTGAACAGTGGGGAAGCCAGATACAGCGACTATATGCGGCCTGGCTTTGAATTCCTGAAAGAGCTGATGGACAAAGGCTATATCGATGCGGAAAAAGCGTTAGTCAGTGAAGCGATTGACGGAGAGGGAGAAGATTTTCTCTCCGGAAAGACGCCCATTGTCATGGCGTACTGGGGCGCGGCAAATGCGGAAACGGCTTACGGAAAGACGGATTTCGAAATGCAGGTCATCGGTTTTCCCAGTGACAGAGGACAGATGCCGGTGATGCCCATGACCGGTTTCGGGATCGGTGCGGAGGCGGAACACGCGGAGGATGCGCTGCAGATGATGGATATCATACTCTCCGATGAGGCGTTGCAGGTATATTCGGAGACAAACCGGGTGATCTCCCCGTCGAAAAATGTGTCTGTGGAGTGTGTTCCCGCGCTGAAACCGTTGAATGACAGGATCGAGGAGGGCGTCTATGTGCTGGGATCCAATGCGGGCATGAAAGTAGAACAGTGGGGCAACACCTGCCTGATCGTGCGGGAACTGTTAGGAGGAGCTACGGTGGATGAGTGTATGGCAGAGTTTGACAAATTGCAGGATGAGGTTTTGGAGTAGAATAAGAACAGAGAAGCCGATTCCCCGGCAGACAAATACGATGGCTCAAAAAATCCCGGTATGTGCTATGATGCCTGTACCGGGATTCTCTGGCTGAATATGCATATTCTTACGGATTTTGTAGCAAGTGCAAAGTTCTGGACTGAGCTGCTACTGTTTTTTTAATTGGAGGGAATACTGTGTCTGTTTGCTATTTAGTAAAAAACTTCTCCAGAAATTCGATATAAGCGATATTCTCCTGATAGAGCGCCTCCACCTGAAAGCTGCCGCTTGCGAAGTGTTCTTCCATCAGATTTTTTAAAGAGAAACGAAGGATATTCCGAAGTTTTGCGGAGTCTGTGTCCGCGGGAAGCAAACCGAGATCGGCCTGGGCGTCAAAAGCATCATAGAGTGCTGCCAGCTCTTTTTTCTTTTCGCAGGTGGCTGCCAGCGCTTCCGCTGCCGTTTCGGTATTGAATTTTTCCAGAAAAAGCTGCATGCAGGGATAATTTTTCAGAGCCTGCAGGCGGCCGGTTTCGATCTGTTTGTACAGGGTAAAGAAATTTGTCTCCTCAGCGTCCACGGCTGCCCGCAGTTCCATGGACATAAAACGTACGCTGTAATCGTAGATAAAGCTGTAAAGACCTGATTTAGAACCAAAGTAGTGAAATAAAAGCCCTTTGCTGATACCGGCTTCCTTTACAATATCGTCTGTGCTGGCAAACTGATAGCCTCGCATACTGAATATTTTCAGGGCGGCGTTGATCATGCGGTCCTGTTTTTCTTTTTTCAGATCAAAAAATTTTTCATTCATAGGTAAATCCAGTCTTTCTTTTGTGTTATAAGAGTATCTGTTTTCGCTTTTGTTGACTTTGATAGTCAGTTTTATTATCATAGCACATTTTGGGCTGTCAGGCAACCGCAATTTTGACAATATTGCAGAGGTGTATAAATAGTTAAAATATACTCTTTTCAATTTTAGTATTTCGTATTAAGATACTAGTAAGAAATAAAATCGCAACCATGTAAAAGGAGAGGAAAATGGCTAAAAAATTTGGAAAATTTGTATTGACTGTGACAGCTTTGGGAGCAGCGGCGGTGGGCGCTTACTACTATCTGCAGGGAAAGGAGAAACCGGCGAAACCTGTGGCTTATGACGATGACGATTTTGACGATTTCAGTGAAGATCTGGATGAAGAGCCGGAAGAGAGGACCTATGTGACGCTGACGCCGGAGAAGGTGACCGAAACGGTGAAGAAAGCGGCGGAGGAGGCGAAGGACTTCGCACAGTTCGCAGCGGGTGAGGCAAAAGAGTTTGCACAGGATGTGATCCAGAGTACAAAGGAAGCCATTGCAGCGAGAAAAGAAAGTACAAAAGCGGCAGCGGAAGAAGTTGTAGAAGAAGCAGGGGAAGCTGCCTCGGAGGCCGCTGAAGAAGCGGGCGAGGTTCTGGAAGAGACAGTGGAGGAAGTGAAAGAAGCTGTAAGCGTAAATACGCCGAAAGTGGAAACCTTTCTGGATGAGGAAGAGGAAGATAACGAATAACAGCGAAGAGAAAGATGACGAATAGCGTCGTAGTGTAAGGAACAGAGTTATGTTATCATTTGTTTTTGGCGGTTCTGGTTCGGGCAAGAGCAGTATTTTGCAGCAGAGGATGATCAGAGAATCCATGGAGCATCCCGAAAAGAGGTATCTGTTTCTTGTGCCGGATCAGTTCACCATGGAAACACAGCGTTCCCTTGTGGAAAAGCATCCCTGGCATGGTATCATGAACATCGATGTTTTGAGCTTTGGCAGGCTGTCATACAGAGTCTTTGAAGAAACCGGCGGAGTATCTCAGCCGGTTTTAGACGATACGGGGAAAAATCTGATTCTGCGGATCGTGGCGGACCGCTTAAAGCCGGAACTGAATGTGCTGGGCGGTTATCTGAAAAAGCAGGGCTATATCCATGAGATCAAATCGGCCATCTCGGAATTTATGCAGTATGGTATCGGACTGGCGGAGCTTGATAAAATCATTGAATTTTCAAAAAAGAGAGGAGCGCTCTGCGGAAAACTGAAGGATCTGGCAGTTTTATACCAGGGTTTTGAGGATTATATCAGGGATCATTACCTGACAAAGGAAGAATCATTACAGGTGTTATCTGTCAGGATAAAGGATTCTTCCCTGCTGCGGGGGAGCACGGTGGTGTTTGACGGCTTCACCGGGTTTACGCCGGTGCAGATGCAGGTGATTCGGGAGATTATGGAGGTGGCGGAGAATGTGTATTTTACGCTGCTCTTTGACGGGAAGAGCGATCCGTATAAAGAAGTGGGGGAACAGAATCTGTTTGCTCTCTCCACAAAGACGCTTGCTTCCCTCGAAAAATGTGCGAAAGAGACGGGGATCGTGCGTGGGGAGGATCTGATTCTTTCGGAGCTTCCCGTAAAGCGGCTGGCAGAGGCGCCGGCTTTGTCCCATCTGGAACAGAATCTGTTCCGCTACCCGCCGAAAAGTTATTCAGGTGTTCCAGAAGAGATAAAGCTTTCCTTTCTGCCGGATATGCAGATGGAGGCCAGGTATGCGGCAAGGATGATCAGGCGTCTGATCAGGGAAGAGGGATATCTGTTCCGCGACATCGGTGTGGTCTGCGGAAGTCTGGAGAACTACGGGACTGTGGTGGAGAGCGAGTTTTCCAAGCTGAATATTCCCTTTTTTATTGACCAGAACAGAGGGATTTTGTTAAATCCTTTTGTGGAATTCATACGTGCTGCCCTGCGGCTGTACAGCCAGGATTTTTCTGTGGACGCGGTAAATCATTATGTCCGGACAGGGCTGACGGAGCTGTCCTTTGAGGCTGCCGATGAGTTGGACAATTATATCAGGGAGATGGGCATCCACGGCTTTAACAGGTGGAAAAAACTCTTTACAAGGCTGCCGAAGGCATTAAACGGCAAAAACCCCTCGGAGGAGGAAAAGACGGAAGGCGCAGAGCTGCTTGAGCGTCTGAATGAGGCGCGGGAGGAGATTCTGAGAAGCAGTGTCTTTTTACGAAAGATGGGGAAGACTGCGGAGGAGAAAGTGCGCGCCCTGTACGATTTTATCAGGGAGAGCCGTATCCAGGAAAAACTGGCAGCCTTTGAGCGGGAATTTGAGGAAAACGGGGATCCGGTGCGGGCCAGAGAGTACCATCAGATCTATCCCTTTATCATGGATCTGTTGTCGGAGATCGTGGAGCTGTCCGGTGGGGAGGAACTGACGGATCAGGAATTTGCGGAGCTTCTGGATGCGGGATTTACGGAGATGCAGGTGGGAACGATCCCCCAGAATGTGGATCATGTGACCGTGGGGGATATGCAGCGGAGCAGACTAAAAGAAATACGGGTGTTATTATTCCTTGGTATCAATGATAACAATATCCCGGGAAATGCCTCAGGCGGCGGTATCCTCTCGGATATTGACAGGGAATTTTTGCAGGATTCCGAGTATGAACTTGCCCCCTCACCGCGGCAGAAGATGTATACCCAGCGTCTGTATCTGTATATGAATATGACAAAACCGTCAGAAAGACTGTATATGACCTGGGCAGGCTGTGACCAGGATGGAAAGCAGTTAAGGCCGGCCTATCTGATAGAAATGATAAAAAAATTATATCCTGATTTAAGAATAGGACATCCGGAGGAGGAAAGTGTCTTTGAGCGGCTGGAGACCTGGGAGGACAGCTTTGACTATATGGCACAGGGACTGCGGAAGGCGGTTTCTGGAGAAATGTCCGGAGTGGAGGAGAGCCCGCTTCGGCAGATGCTTAAGATGATGCAGGGACGTCCTGAGACGGCGGTCACGGCGGAGAAACTGTTAAGCGGGGCTTTTGCGGGATATAACGAGGAGCGGCTTCCGAAATATCTGGCGCTTGCACTGTGCGGCAGCAGTCTGGTGGGAAGCATTACAAGGCTGGAAACATTTGCTGCCTGCGCCTATGAGCATTTTCTGCAGTATGAGCTTTCCTTACAGGAGCGGGAGGAGTACCGGTTTGAGGCGCTGGACATGGGAAACATTTTTCACGGCGTGCTGGCAGAGTTTTCAGAGAGACTGCCGGAGACCGGGTATAGTTGGTTTGATTTTCCAAAGGAGATCGGAGAGCGGCTGTTACAGGAGATTATAGAGGCGCAGGCGGCGGCTTACGGCAACGCAGTGCTCTATGAGACGGCGCGGAGCCGGTATGTTCTGGAGCGGATCGGGCGGATTTTGCGGCGCACGATTTTTACCCTGCAGTATCAGCTGAAGCAGGGAAAATTCACCCCAAAAAAGTTTGAAATGTCCTTTTCCTCGCTGCAGGATCTGGATGCCGTCAGCGTGGAGCTGTCGGAGAAAGAGAGGATGAAGCTGATCGGAAGGATCGACAGGCTGGATACATGCGAAGAAAATAACATATGTTATGTTAAGGTGATCGATTACAAATCAGGAAAACAGAATTTTGATCTTGTGGCGGTTTATCATGGATTGCAGCTGCAGCTTGTGACCTACTTAAACGCTGCTATGGAATATGAGAGGAAGGTGCAGCCACACAGGGAGATCGTACCCGCTGGTATTCTCTATTATCACATAGATGATCCGATCCTGGATATCAGAGAGGAAAAGACGCCGGAGGAGATCGGGGAGGAACTGAAAAAAGTACTGCGCCCGACCGGTATCGTAAATGAAGATGGAGAGATCATTGAAAAAATAGACTCTTCCGCCGGGACGGTAAAGGAAGTGCTGCCGCTCACCAGAAAGAAGGACGGGAGCTATGCGGCAAATTCTCTGCTGATGAGCAGAGAGAATATAGAGTTGGTGTCCAGGTATGTATCCGGGAAACTGAAGGAACTGGGAAAGGATATTCTAAACGGTGAGATCGGGATGCGTCCTTACAGCAGGAAGGATGCGGAGGCCTGTACGTATTGCCCTTACGGTAAAGTCTGCGGATTTGACAGAAAGCTTCCGGGGTGTGAAATGCGGGTGCTGCCGGAGGAGGACAGAGAGACGGTTTTGGGTAAGATGAAAGCCTGAGGAATTGATAGGCGGACGCCCAGGCAGAAAATATCCCTTCCGCAACGCGCTTCCGCTCCGGGCTAAACGTAGCGGCACTAAGCTCGTGAAGGACCTCGCTAAGTGCCGACGTTTAGCAGGGGTGCTACAGGGATATTTTCTGCCCGGGCTGGGTATCGGTTTCTATAACAGTTTTGACTATAGTTTATCGGGAAGGATATCAATAAGAAATGAAGAGGCAGTTCACAGAAAATCAGGAGCAGGCGATCACGCTGCGGCATAAAAATATATTGGTTTCAGCGGCGGCCGGGAGCGGGAAGACGGCGGTGCTGGTGGAGCGGATCATCCGTCTGATCAGTGAGGGGGAGCATCCGGCTGATATCGACAGGCTTTTGGTTGTAACGTTTACCAATGCGGCGGCAGCGGAGATGCGGGAGCGGATCATTGCTGCCATTTCTGAAAAACTGGCGCTTCAGCCGGAAAATGAACATTTGCAGCGACAGTCTGCCCTGATACACAATGCCCAGATCACGACGATCCACAGTTTCTGCCTGTTTGTAATCCGTAACCATTTTCAGGAGATTGGTCTGGATCCGGCGTTCCGGGTGGTGGATGAAGGGGAGGCAGGCCTTCTGATGCAGGAAGTGCTGGAGGAGGTGCTGGAGGAAGCCTTCACAGAGCTGGAGAGAGCGCGGGGAGAGGCGAAGCAGGAGAGCGCGGGCGGAGCAGAGTCTGTGGAAGAGCGCGGAGAGGATTCCGACAGGATGGAACATCCCTTCCGCAGTCTCGTGGAGGCTTATGGAGCCGGGAAAAGGGACACTGTGCTGGAAGAGTGTATCCTGTCGTTATACCGTTTTGCCATGAGCTGTCCCTGGCCTTTTGAATGGCTGCGGGAACATGGGGAGGATTATGAGATCCACTCCCTGAGAGAACTGAAAAATTCCTCTTTTATGCAATATATTATGGAGTATATGGGGAATTTACTGCCTGAGCTTGCCAGGCAGCTTGAGCAGTGCATCCGGATATGTGAAAGACCGGACGGGCCTTATATGTACGGAGAAAATCTGGAAAGGAGCTGTACTGCGCTGAAAAGAGCGGCGCAGGCCGGGACTTTCCGGGAATTGCGGGAAGCTCTGGAAGGGGTGAGCTTTGCCAGGCTTTCTTCAAAAAAGGACGATTCGGTGGATCCGGCGCTGCGGGAGAGGGTAAAACAGATCAGAAACGGTGTAAAGAAGCAGCTGGAACAGCTGCAGGAGCAGTTTTTCCTGTTGAGCGAGGAGGCGGTTCTTTTGCAGTGTCAGCGGGTATCGCCGGTGGTGAGAGAGCTTGCAGCGCTGACCATACGTTTTGGAGAGAGATTTGCAGAAAAGAAGCGGGAAAAGAACATGATCGATTTTTCCGATATGGAGCATCTGGCGCTTGAGATCTTGTGCAGAAGGCGGGAGACGGAAGCGGGGGTTTTGACTGAGCCCACTGCGGCGGCGCTGGAATTGCGGGACTATTTTCAGGAGATCATGATCGATGAGTATCAGGACAGCAATCTGGTACAGGAGTGTATTTTAAGCTGTATCTCCAGGGAGGCGGCAGGATGCTATAATCGCTTTATGGTGGGAGATGTGAAACAGAGCATCTACAAGTTCCGTCTGGCGAGACCGGAGCTTTTCATGGAGAAATTTGATACTTATTCGGAAGAGACAGGGGATCTGCGCAGAGTTGATCTGTATCAGAATTTCCGGAGCAGGCGGGAGGTGCTTTCCAGTGTCAATCTGATATTTGGCAGACTTCTGGCAAAGGATCTGGGTGGTATTGATTACGATGAGAAGGCAAGGCTTCATTATGGGGCGGTGTACTATGATGAGGCGGGGAAGGCGCTGAAAGCGGCAGAGGAAGTGAGGGCTTCGGACAGGGATGCAGCAGGAAGAGAAAGATCAGAGAAAGAAAATGCAGAGGGTAGGGCAGTTTGCGGAGAGGTATCAGAAGAGAAAGATACTGTAGCGGGGATCGCAGGCGGAAAGACTTCGAGTGTGGAAGGGGGAGGCATCAATGAGCTGGATCGGACGGAATTTCTGCTGATAGAAAAGTCAGAAGAGGAAAAAACTGCTCTGGAACAGGAGGCCGAGGTCATCGCTCTGCGAATCAGACGTCTTCTGCGGGAGATGAAAGTCCTGGGGGAGGATGGAAGGAGCTTGCGCCCTGTACGGTACGGGGATATTGTGATTTTGCTGCGCAGCGACAACGGCTCGTTTGAGGTATTTGAGGAGGTACTGGGGCGGTGGGGGATTCCCTGTCTGGCCGGTTCTCAGACAGGATATTTCCAGGCTTCCGAGGTACAGGTGATGCTGCAGCTTCTGCGGGTGCTTGACAATCCGCTGCAGGATATTCCGTTGTTTGGTGTGTTGAAATCCTGTTTCGCTTCCTTTACGGATGTGGAGGCAGCTCAGATAACGGCGGCATTTCCGGGAAAGCGTAAGTTGTACAGAAAACTGGAGCTCTACGCGGCGGGGACGGATGAGCTGGCGGAGAAATGCAGAGCCTTTTTGGATTGGTATCAGAAGCTCAGGCGATGCGCCATATGGCTTTCCGTCAGAGAACTGCTCTCCAAAATCATGGCTGAGAGCCACTATCTGGAGTATGTGACGGCCATGCCGGACGGGGAGAGGAGACGGGCAAATGCCCAGATGCTTCTGCAGAAAGCGGCGGCTTTTGAGAAGACAAGCTTTAAGGGCATCTATCATTTTATCCGTTATATTGATCAGATCGAGAAATACAATATTGATTTTGGCGAGGCGGGTGTCAGAGAGGAGCAGACAGATGCCGTCAGGATTATGACGATCCATAAGAGCAAAGGGCTGGAATTCCCGGTCTGCTTTGTGGCAGGGATGGGGAAAAAGATGAACAGAAGAGATGCTTCCGCTTCGGTGCTTACCGATATGGATATGGGCCTGGCGGTGGATGAGGTTGATCCGATCCTGCGGACAAAAAGGCGGACACTCAGAAAGGCGGCACTCTCCAAAAAGATTCTGTTAGACGCCCAGGCCGAGGAACTGCGTGTCCTGTACGTGGCTTTGACAAGGGCAAAGGAGAAACTGATAATAACGGGTGTTATGGATAATGTGGAAAAATTGCTGAGAGAAAAGAGTGGCGTGGGGGAAGATGGGGTGCTGTTGTCCTACTCGGTCAGAAGCAGTGCCGGCAGTTTTCTGGAGCTGATAACAGCCTGCGTTATGGGGACAGAAAGTGGGGAGGCCTTGCGGCAGAAGTTTGAGGTAAAAGGAGAGGCCGCAGCAGTAATTCCGGAAGGGGGAATGATCTGTAGAATCGTGAAAAATACGGATATCAGAGGGGATATGCTGGCAGAAAACAGCAAAACCATAAATGACGTAGAATCCTTCAAAATGAACTTGCAAAATTGCAAAATAGATGAAAATGTGACAGAATTCCTGCAAAATCGATTTGGTTATCGTTATCCTTACAAAAATCTGCAAAAATTATATGCAAAGACTACGGTTTCGGAGCTGAAGATGGCGGCGATCCACGATCTGGCAGGGATGGAAAGCGCGGAAATGGCAGGAGAAGGGGAAGAGGCAGGGAAGCTTCTGTTCGAGGAGGAGACGCCGACGCCTTATCTGCCATTGTTTTTGCGGAAAGAAGAGGAGGAGAAGATATCCGGGGCGCTGAGAGGAAGCGCCATGCATAAGGTGATGGAGCTGATGGATTTCGGGAAGATCCGGGGAAATGCGGATGAACAAGGAGAGGATGGGAAGATAAAGAGGAGAACGGCGGAGGAGCCGGGAGAAGGCAGGGAGACAGAGAGCAGAGCGGGATCCGGCAGCTATGACATGCGGCAGCTGAATGCAGACCTGGAGAGATGGAGCAGTACCGGGCTGTTGTCGGAAGAGTACCGGAAGGCTGTAAATAAAAACAAGATTAAATTTTTTATGAACAGTTCCATGGCAAAACGGATGCATCTGGCGGCAAAAGAAGGGAAACTGTGGAAGGAACAGCCTTTTATGCTGGGAATCAGTGCAGACCGTCTGTCGGAGGAGTTCCCCGATACGGAGATGGTGATCGTGCAGGGAATCATCGATGTGTTTTTTGAGGAGGATGAAGAGATCGTTCTGTTAGATTACAAAACAGATGTTATTGATTCGGCGGAGGCGCTGGCAGACAGATATCGGGTGCAGCTGGATTATTATGGGGAGGCGCTTGAGAGACTAACCGGGAAAAAGGTGAAGGAGAGAGTGCTGTATTCCTTTTATCTGGGGGAGGAAGTGCGGGCGTAGAAGCAACGTGCAGATGGGGAAATATGATGGGCAGGGGAACTGATGTACACGGCATACAATTACGGCTTTATTCCCGATGAGGAACCGTACTGGCATTATTATGACAAAGGCTTGAATAAAATAAATGATTACCTGCTGGTGATCTACTGGATAGACAGCACCGTGGATCCGGAGTATACGGAAATCTGGCGGGAAGAACATCCGGATCTGGCGGAGGAGCTGGAACAGGAATATGCCGATAAACTGCAAAAATAGCAAAAAACCATTGACTCCTGCGTTACGTAATAGTTTATATTGATGTTACCAGGCAAAAGGAGGATACGTAGATGATGACAGTACATGAAGTGAGCAGGCTTGCCGGAGTGAGTATACGCACTCTGCAGTATTATGACAAGATCGGTCTTTTGCATCCGACGGGATACACCGATGCGGGATACAGGCTGTATGACGATACAGCGCTGGAACGCCTTCAGCACATCTTACTGTTTCGTGAGCTGGAGTTTTCTTTGAAGGATATCAGGATGATCATAAACAGCCCTGACTTTGACAGAAATAAGGCGTTGGAACAGCAGATCGAATTACTGATGCTGAAAAAAGAGCATCTGGACAATCTGATAAACTTTGCGCTTGGAATAAAAATGTTAGGAGTGAGGCACATGGATTTTAAGGCTTTCGACAGAAGCAAACTGGATGAGTATTCCAGACAGGCAAAAGAACTTTATGGGAATACACCGGAATACAAAGAGATGAAGGAGAAAATGAAGAACAGGACAGAGGAGGAGGATCATATTATGGCCGACCGTTTTATGCTGTTCTTCAAGGAAGCAGGCGAGATAAAGAATACTGATCCGGCATCACCTGAAGCGCAGGATCTTGTAAAGCGGATACAGGATTTCATCACGGAGAATCTTTATACCTGTACCGATAAGATTCTCAGCGGATTGGGAAAAATGTATTCCGGCGGCGGTGAATTCACCGAAAACATTGACGCATATGGCGGCGCGGGAACGGCAGAATTTGTCGATCAGGCGATTCAGATCTACTGCGGATAAGCGGCAGAAAAGCAGGAATTTGGGGCATCGGTCATGAAATTGACCGGTGCCTTGTTCGATATTTTAAAGAGTTGCACTATGTATGGTAAGTATTTAAAATAAAATAAATCCACAAAATTTTCAGAAAATTTTAGCACTCACCTATTGACGTGGCTAACAAACGGTGTTATCTTATAATCGCAACAGGAAAAATAAGAAAAAATGCGGAAGAAACAACACAGAATAACGGAAAGACAGAGAGGTGCTTTTATGAACATTTCAAAATTTACACAGAATTCCATGCAGGCGGTGGAGAGATGTGAGAAGTTAGCCTACGAGTACGGCAATCAGGAGATCGAGCAGGAGCATCTGCTGTACAGTTTGCTGACGATAGAAGATTCTCTGATCTTAAAGCTGATCGAGAAGATGGAAATTCAGAAAGAATATTTTGTAAACCGTGTGATGCAGGCGTTGGAAAAGCGGGTCAAAGTGCAGGGCGGCCAGGTCTATATCGGCCAGTACTTAAATAAAGTGCTGATCTCGGCGGAGGATGAGGCGAAGCAGATGGGGGACGAGTATGTTTCCGTGGAACATCTGTTTTTGGCGATGATCAGAGAGCCGAACAGGGAAATCAGGGAGATCTTCCGGGAGTTTGGCATTACCAGGGAACGCTTTTTACAGGCGCTGTCCATGATCAGAGGGAATCAGCGGGTGACAAGCGACAACCCGGAGGCCACCTACGACACACTGGAAAAATACGGCCAGGAACTGGTGGAGCGGGCCAGGGAGCAGAAGTTAGATCCCGTGATCGGCAGGGATAACGAGATCCGGAACGTGATCCGTATTCTGTCCAGGAAGAGCAAGAACAATCCGGTGCTGATCGGGGAGCCCGGTGTCGGCAAGACCGCGGTAGTGGAAGGGCTGGCCCAGCGGATCGTCAGAGGCGACGTGCCCCAGGGGCTGAAAGATAAGAAGATCTTTGCGCTTGACATGGGGGCGCTCGTAGCGGGAGCAAAGTACCGCGGCGAGTTTGAGGAACGACTGAAGGCGGTGTTAGAGGATGTGAAAAAATCCGACGGCCAGATCATTCTGTTTATCGATGAGCTGCATACCATCGTCGGCGCGGGAAAGACCGACGGGGCCCTGGATGCCGGCAATATGTTAAAGCCGATGTTAGCCAGGGGCGAGCTGCACTGCATCGGGGCAACCACACTGAATGAATACAGACAGTATGTGGAGAAGGATGCGGCGCTTGAGCGGCGTTTTCAGCCAGTTCTGGTGGAGGAGCCTACCGTGGAGGATACGATCTCGATCCTGAGAGGGTTAAAAGAGAGATATGAAGTGTACCACGGCGTAAAGATTCTGGACACGGCATTGGTGACGGCGGCAACCCTGTCAAACCGGTATATCTCCGATAGGTTCCTGCCGGATAAGGCCATCGATCTGGTGGATGAGGCCTGCGCGCTGATCAAGACGGAGCTTGATTCCATGCCCACGGAGTTAGACGAGCTGAACAGACATGTGATGCAGATGGAGATCGAAGAAGCAGCGTTAAAGAAAGAAGATGACAACTTAAGCAGGGAACGGCTGGCCAGCCTGCAAAGAGAACTGGCCGAGGAGAAGGCGGAGCTTGATAAGCGGAAAGCCCAGTGGGACAATGAGAAACATTCCGTGGAGAAGCTGTCGAAGCTCAGGGAAGAGATCGAGGCGTTAAACAGCCAGATCGAGATTGCTCAGAGAGAGGGAGATTACGAGAAGGCAGGGGAACTGCAGTACTCCAAACTGCCCGCCCTGAAGCGGCAGCTGGAGATCGAGGAGGAAGCCGTAAAAAATAAGGATCTGTCGCTGGTGCATGAGAAGGTGACGGAGGAGGAGATCGCAAAGATCATCTCCCGCTGGACCGGTATCCCGGTGGCGAAGCTGACGGAGAGCGAGCGAAACAAGACCTTGCATCTGGACGAGGAACTGCACAGACGTGTGGTCGGACAGGACGAAGGTGTCACAAAGGTGACAGAGGCCATCATCCGCTCCAAAGCCGGTATCAAGGATCCCACGAAACCGATCGGTTCCTTCCTTTTTCTGGGTCCCACCGGCGTCGGGAAGACGGAGCTGGCGAAATCTCTTGCAGCCAGTCTGTTTGACGATGAGAACAATATGGTGCGGATCGACATGAGCGAATATATGGAAAAATATTCGGTATCCAGGCTGATCGGAGCGCCTCCCGGCTACGTGGGCTATGAGGAGGGCGGACAACTGACCGAAGCAGTCAGAAGAAAGCCATACTCTGTGGTGCTCTTCGACGAGATCGAGAAAGCGCACCCGGATGTGTTCAATGTACTGTTACAGGTGCTGGACGACGGGCGGATCACGGATTCTCAGGGCCGGACCGTGGACTTCAAGAACACGATCCTGATCATGACATCCAATATCGGGGCACAGTATCTGTTAGAGGGTATTCAGGCGGACGGATCCATCAGCAAAGATTGTGAAACAGCTGTTGTGGAAGAACTGAGAGCACATTTCCGGCCGGAATTTCTGAACAGGCTGGATGAACAGATCCTGTTCAAGCCGTTGACAAAGGAAAATATCGGCGGTATTATTACATTGATCATCAACGACCTGAATAGAAGACTTTCCGACAGGGAGCTGCGTATTGCGCTGTCGGAGGAAGCGAAGGATTATATCATTGAGCAGGCCTATGATCCGGTCTATGGCGCGAGACCGTTAAAACGCTACATTCAGAAATATGTGGAGACGCTGTCGGCGAAGTTAATTCTTTCCGGCGAGGTGCATGAGAAGGATACGATTCGGATCGAACTGGAGGATGGAGAACTGTCGGCGAGGAGAGAAGCGGGGGTTTCGGCGCAGTGACGGACGAAAATTGCCGGGGCGCGCCGATAGAGTGGGCGAATGCAGATACGGGCGCCAGAGGTAGAAGGGACTGACTGTGGGAGAGTCTGCGACTGCTGTGGGACGCGGATGTCGTCGCAGGATGAAGGGGAAAAGGAGAAAAATTTATGATACCATCGGATCCGATTATGCTGCTGAGCTTTGTGAATTTGAAGCTGCGGGATTACTACGGCAGCCTCGACGCGATGTGCGAGGACCTGGATGTCTCGAAGGTGGAGATCACCGCAAAACTGGCGGCGGTAAATTATCGTTATGACGCCGAAAAGAATCAGTTTGTGTAAAACGGGAACCATACAGGATGAATGGAAAAATAAAAATGCCATGCAGAGTAAGTTGAGCTGCATGGCATTTTTTCGGTATACCTGTCAGCTACAGGCCGGTATGCATATCCATTATGGCAGTCATGCGTATCAGCTATGTTTCGTTATATTAACCAAATTCCATGTAAATTTCCATCTTATTGTGGGGAATTCAAAACGAAGAAGAGTGTACGTGCATTTTGAGATATTTCGGACATAAAATGTGAAAAGGGAAAATAGCAGAGTTACTGCCACAGGCAGAGGGATAACGCACAGGAGTTTTTTTATGAAAGGATTCAAAAAGAAAGAGTGGATGGTTCCTGGACTGGAAGTAGCTTTGGCACTGCTTCTGATCTTTGGTTATAAGAGTGCAGTGACGGAAAAAGTTGGTACCTGGAGCGGGAAAGTGGAGAGCAGTGTCAGTGAGAAAAAGACGGGGATAAAGGATGGCAAAAAGAAAGGACAGCGGGAGAAAACAGGGAAAGAAGAAAAGGGGGAAGAAGGGGAAGAACTGCAGGAGAAAAAAATTGCCATCACTTTTGATGATGACGTTATAATAGGACTAAGTCAGGAGATTAGCTATTAAAGAAGCGGTTTCTATGATTTAGTCCTATTTTTGCTATTCTAGGGAGAGTAGATAGGACAGCGCTGTTATATTAAAATCTTATAGGAAATAGCCGGGATCTGTCAATATTAGGGATATTGGCTGATGTCGTTATAGTCAAAGCAGGGCTAAATCTATATTCCATGAAAATGGGATTACTTGATTTAGCTCTGCTTTAATTATTACATGGAAGGAGGCAAGTGCTTAACCCTATTTTTATCCAGATCAAATGTAACCCAAATAACAAATCAGGCAAGAGAAAGGATGTCAGCGCCAGTGCGATTTTGTAATTTTTCGCCGAACGGGGAATGTAAGAAAATGGCGGATAAAGGTGTGCAGCCTTTGAATGATTATACTTGTCGTTTTCGCCCGTCAAGTCTAAAATGCACTGATAAATCAGGACTTGACGGGCTTCAAGCCGACAAGTAACGGGTAATCAAGGCTGCATACCCATCGCATGCTGACCGCCAAAAAATGACATCCCATCCCGGCGAAAAATGACATTTTCCAGTTGGCGTTGACATCAAGACAGCGGGCAGAAAAGGCCGCAGAGGACGGGGAGAAGATCATCATGCAGATTGACAGGGAGGGAGAGACAGTCGGGCTGATGAGTGTGGAGGTTATGCCCGTAGCGGGGGATGAAAAAGAGTTCAAAAAAGCCTGCCGTCGTGCGGAGAGCGCAGCCAGTGTGATGAAATGCAAAATACGGGCAGTCCCGAACCTGCAGAAAGAGGCTTTTATGCACTTATCGCCCACTTTTCCCAATCATGCCAAGATGGAGAGCATCCTGCAGAAAGTCGTCCCTTTTTCCACCTTTGTGGGTGGATTTCCCTTTGCCAGCAGTGGCTTCAATGATGGGGAGGGCTATTATTTTGCTAAGGATACCAGCGGCGGTCTGGTAATTGTAGATACATGGAAGCGTGGCGGGGACAGGACCAACAGCAACTTTTGTGTCATGGGCAATTCCGGCGTGGGAAAGTCCACGGCAATCAAGCATATCCTGTTATCCGAGTATATGAAAGGGACACGCATTATCGTCATTGATCCGGAATCAGAATACAGAGACTTATGCCAGAACTTAAACGGAAACTGGATTAACGCAGCAGGCGGCTCCAGGGGAATGATTAACCCCCTTCAGGTCAGACCGTCACCGAGGGATGACGAGGACGAGAAAGAAGAACTCCGACTGTACCGGGATGAGGGCTATGGCATGAATGACTTGGCTTTGCACATGAAGAATCTGGAGATTTTCTTCAGCCTTTACATTCCGTCTCTGACGGATATGCAGAAAGCAGTCCTAAAAAAATGCCTGATGGAACTGTACCAGAAGTTTCACATCACATGGGACACAGAGGTTACCGGGCTAAAGCCGCAGGACTTCCCAATTTTTTCCGACCTCTATGCACTGGTGCAGGAAAAGACAAAAACGGAAAAGGAAAATCAGGTTTACATCGACCTTGCCATGCTGCTGTACGACATAGCAGAGGGAGCAGACAGCTTTATCTGGAATGGGCATACTACCGTTTCCGGCAATTCGCGTTTTACCGTTATGGACACCCATGCCTTGCAGGAGACAGGGGATAATGTTAAGCGCACCCAGTATTTCAATATCCTAACTTATGACTGGGAGCAAATGAGCCGGAACAGGGAGGAGCGAGTGCTGTTGATCTGTGACGAGGCATATCTGATGATCGACCAAAAGGTACCGCAGTCCCTGGTATATCTTAGAAACGTGATGAAACGTGCCAGAAAGTATGAGGCAGCACTGGGTATCATTTCCCATAGCCTGGTGGATTTCCTGCATGAGAGCATCAAGCAGTATGGCCAGGCTTTGCTTGACATTCCGTGTTATAAGATTTTGATGGGGACAGACGGAAAGAACCTGAAGGAGACAGCAGATCTTTACGACCTGACGGAAGCGGAGCAGGAGCTTCTCCTTGCGAGAAAGAGAGGACACGCCCTGTTTATGGCGGGAGCAAAGAGGCTTCATATCCAGTTTGACATACCGGAGTACAAATTTAATTATATGGGGAAAGGCGGCGGACGATAGGAAGCATGAGAAAAGGCAGAAAAAAAGCATAAATTCTTGACTAACGGCATATAGATATGTTATATTCTTCTCAGAAGAATAACTCATAGAACGTGAGTTTAAAGAAAGTTCAATAGAAGATTTGGTCATAGAGCGTGACCAAGTAAAACAAAAAGAAAGCTCACTGAGAAGACAACTCCTGTTTACAGGAGTTGTTTTCCGTCAGGAGAAGAAAATGGCAAAAGAAAAACGTTTTATTTTTCTCTCAGATGATTTTTATCAGGCATATCCTTCAGCACAGTATCCGGAAATGGAGCAGAAGAAAACACGCCCCTATATACAGGTAATTGTGGAAATTAATGAGGTTAAGTTTGCTATTCCGCTGAGGTCAGACATCCATCATCCACACGTGTTTTGGACGGATAAGGAGAATCATTGCGGAGTGGATTTTTCCAAAGCAGTTGTCATTGCAGATGATATATTTGTGGATAGGGAAAGAGAACCGCATTTAAGGCAGAATGAATTTGATGCCTTGAGAGGAAAAGATTTTAAAATCAAACAAAAAATGGAAAAATACATAAAAAGGTATAAACAGGCGAAAGAAAACCCACAGGATCCAATTAACGGAACTTTATTAAAGTATTCTACGTTACAGTATTTTGAGGAATATTTGTAGGGAAGTATACTTGAAAAAGAATATATGGAGATGAGAGCCGTTTGATACAGTGCAAAAGCTGTATTGAATGGCTCTTTTGTGTTAAGAAAAGAGGTGAGTATATGCTAGATCCAATCTTAGCGAAGCTGCTGGCAGAGGCAGCTTTACAGGCTGCGAAGGACAGGGAAAGCAGGAAGAGGGTGTTTGCGATTATCTTAGGTCCTGTCATTTCTCTTCTGCTTCTGGTGGCGTTTGTGGTATATCTTGCCACCAGTCCCCTGTCTGCGCTGACAGGATGGCTGGCGGGAGATGAAGCCGCCGCCGTTGATGAGTTCCAGAAAGATTACGGATATAACAACGACTCCGGTATTTTCGAGAGAGATTTCAGAGAGGCAGACGGACAGGAATATGACGAGGATATCCTGTTTGGCAGGGAGGGTGAAGTACAGGTCGTTTACTACAATCAGTTGGACGAGCGTTGGGCGGATGAAGCGTACGGACAGGACAGGATCGGCACCCATGGATGTGGGCCAACCAGTATGAGCATGGTGGTATCTACCTTGACAGGCAAAAACGTGGAGCCGACAGAGATGGCAAATTGGTCCTATGAAAATGGTTATTATTGTGAAGGAGGCGGCTCTTACCACGGGCTGATACCCAATGCGGCACAGAACTGGGGACTTTCGGTGGATAGGAACCTTGGCGGAGAGGATGTGGCAGATGCGCTGGCAGAAGGAAAACTGGTGGTCGCCATCATGTCAAAGGGGCATTTTACCAAAAGCGGACATTTTATCGTATTGCGTGGCATTACGGCGGAGGGAAAGGTGATGGTGGCGGATCCAGCCAGCCTGAAACGGAGCAATCAGGAGTGGGACTTGTCCCTCGTTCTGGCAGAGGCGAAACAAAGGGTAGGAGCAGGCGGACCGTTCTGGGCGATTTACCGCGAAAAGAGTTTCTAAGGTGTTAAAGAACAGCATCTAAGTAACTCTATTTTTCACAAGGAAGGAGACATAAGAAAATGATTTTATATTTAGCATCCCAGCAGCACACCAACTTGCTGGATTTTCTAGCAGAGAAAGAGGATGCACTGCCGGTTAAGAAAATGACGGGAAATTTCATGCTGAAGCAATTTGTAATTTACGATATGCGGAATTTTTCACACTGTACGGAGCTTGTGTTAGACCGCATTGCCTTTGGAGATGAGGACAGGGACTTTGCCCATGCCATCGAGGAGTTTCTGACCATGTATAATGCCAGAATCACAGTGATCTGCGAGGGGTTAAAAGAGAGTGATCCGTTATGCAGGGCGTTGTTAGATGCAGGAGTTGGCAATATCGTCACAAATGTGGAGATCAGAGGGATGCAGGAGGAAATTATGCAATCCCTGAGCGGTCAGGGCATGACGAGGTATGCACCTAAAAAGAGAAAAAAGGTGGGGGGACAAGGAGAGCATTACCGTTTTATGGCGGATAATGTCAGGATTGCTATGCTAAGTTCCCAGAGCCGTATCGGTACGACCACCACGGCGCTGGGGTTTGCTGCGTGGCTTGGAAGCGTAGGGGCAAGTGTGGCTTATGTGGAAAGGAACGGCGGTGGTATCATTCCTTATTTATCGGATGCTTATGAGATGGACGAGGAAGCAGGAGGGTATCGCCTGGAGAAAATGTGGTATGGCACGCAGACTCCGGATGCGGGGGTTCACTTTGTTCTTGAGGACTATGGAACGGGCAGGCCGGATGTGGATGAAGATATTTTGCTGCTTGTCTGTGGTACGAAACCCTATGAGATTGCACATACCATGAAACTTTTGGAGCAGTATGAGACAAAGACAGCTTTTGTATTGTGTCCGTTTGTGGATGTAGCATTACAGGATACCTATGTGGAGGCATTTCAGACAGACTATCATAAAATATTCTTTTTGGAATACCAGCCGGACTGCATGAATGGCAGCTCTAATGCCAAAATTTTTAAGACTATCATTGGAAGATATATGGCCGGGGAGTGATTCCCCGGCATTTGCATGATTAAGACGAAAATAAAAGAAGTGAGGTAACAAGCATGAACCAGTTTGAGATGAAGCAATTGGCATATCAGTCACAGTTAAAGAGCAGAGCATTACAGGTACTTTTATATTTGATTGACCGGGCAAATAAGGAGCAGACCTGTTTCCCGGCAGTGTCGACTATCGGCAGGGAATTACATATCAGCATTTCTACAGTCAAACGTGCCATGCGTGAGCTGGTGGAAACGGGATATGTGAAGAAGGAGAGCCGCTTCCGTGAGGGGAACAGGGGACAGACTTCAAATCTTTACACATTATATTTTGCGGAGCAAGAGAAGACTGAAACCATTCAGGAGCGTAAAGGGCATGTAGAGGCAGAAATAGATGGGAAGCCAGATGAAGAGCCGATATATAAAGCTGCAGTTAGTTCAGAAGTGGAATGCAGGAAAATAGGTATGGTTAAAATGGAAGTTATCAGTGTGGGAAGTGTTGTTAAAGATAACGTGAATCAAGGAATATTATATTTTTGTGTGCCAGTGACCGGGGGAGGGGTTCAATTTGACATAGCCTTGAACGTTCAGTTTAACTTGAGACTAAAAGGTGGAAAAATAGTATTTAAAAGGAATTCAAAAGTTAGTAAAGGATCATGCCTGCAAAGAAATCAGCAATTTCCACATGAAATATATCTGCCAGAGCAAGCGGCTCTTCCACCCTGATATTATTTAGGCTGCACTTTATTTTTGCTATTTTGCCTGATTTTTGCAATGCCCTCTGGTATGCTGCGAATAACTGGGGGATTTACTATGTCACGGCCTTTATTTATTTTGAATGATGCTCATGATGAAATAGTATTGGAAATGTTTTTATGGGGACAAACGAATAACCCATGTCAGAGTGATGTGGAGATGAGTCTATTTTTGAGTCATAAATGAATTGCAATAACAATTCGCGGTCAACATTTGACAATTAACGGTCAAAATATTCCATTGACTCAGAATTATGCTATAATGAATCCGGACTGAGATGCGAGATACAAACTTTTATAAGGTCAAGGACAAATTGTTGCTGTGATTCATCCAGTTGCGTTGTTAAAGCAACAATATCAGAAACAACAGGACTCTGAGAAGATGTCTGTTGTTCGGACAGGATGTCATAAAGTATATAATTGAGTGATACGTCTAAAATATCACATAAATGCTTTAAGGTTTTCAACGAAGTTGAATTTCGGCCTGTCTCAATACGACTGATTGCGCTGACAGATAACCCGCTGAGATCAGAGAGATCTTCCTGAGTTAATTGTTTTGCTTTTCTCGCCTGACAGATTCGTTTGCTGATCATCTTATCCATTTTGTTTCACTCCTATGTTTAGTTTACCAAGTTAGGGTACGGAAGTGAAATGAATAATATGCTTATAATATTTACTAAAATGCTTATTTTTAGGAATAATGATCTCTCGGAATTCTGATTGATCCTGCCAGCGAAACTCTGGCATTGGACTTT
>CAJTPM010000009.1 GCA_910578085.1 uncultured Lachnospiraceae bacterium
TTTATCAACCACCCTTCTTGGAATTCCCTATATTTGAATTATACAGGAAGCTCCTATTAAATCTTATAAACCGAGAAGTTTTCGTCCAGCTAATGCCAACTCCGAAAATCTTTGATCACTTACTTTTGTCCGGTATACATCTTTTGGAACAACCTGTTCCATATCGAAAACTATCACGGGAGATTTCGCCTTAAACCCACCATAAATAGCATCGTTTGTGTCAAGAACAGCACCATAACCAGCATCTTTGCAAGCTGCAAAAAATTTGGTTCTTTGCGTCAGAACATCTTTTCCTTCACGAGCATTGCCCTGACCATCATATGGAATAACATAGTTAAACATCCGATAGACTTTTTGAAGCTCGTCAGCGGTTGGAACGTAATCTGAATCTTTCATCTTCTTCAGAACGTCTCTGGCTTCTCTGTATCCTTTAAACTTATACTTATCGCTGACAAAGTAATTCTGCATACGTTCATCATCTGTAACAAAGTTATAGAAATCTCGGTCCTTCTTGTAAAGCTGTCTAAAGACTTCAGCCCCGGAATCTTCGCTTGCTACTTTTAAATCACGCTTTATGGAATTGTCTATCCTATACTTCATAAACATTCCGGTTCCAATCGGATTTCCTGTCTCGTCATAAATGGTTTGGGGAATTTTTCGATTAAACAAAGCATTATACTGATGCTTATCCAATGTATTATGAGTGGCATAGAACATATCAGTTCCTTTGGTTCTATCCTTATCATAAGACAATGTACTCAGAGTAGTCTTATCGGATTTGAGAACTTCGTCGAAATGTTTCTTATTGTAAATACTGTTTCCACGGCGTCTTTTTGTATAGATAGCTCTTTTTTCCGCCGCAGTATAGTCACCGCCACCTAACGGATAAGGCGGTCCATTTCGATTTCCCCACTTCTGGCCGAGGATACCATGATGTGAAATGTGACTCATCCCTTTAACTCCTTTATTGACAGTGCTATAGCAAGAGCAGAACTTGTCAAAGTTAGCACAGTCCCGGCAGTTTCAAGAATAGCTTGGGTGTATTTTCTCCCTTTTGATACGTCAGCCGGACTAACTTCAGAGAAAAGCTTATTGTACTGCTGCTCAAGAAGTTCACGGTTTATCCGCTCCCGCATTTCTTTATCGCTCATTTTTGATAAATCCATTTTAGTCGTTGTCGCCTTTGGTCTGGTTTCTTTCTCAATCTTTCCAAACTCATCGACAAGTTTAGAAGTCGTGTTCACAACATTCTGCCGACGGGTAAGGTCTTCCTTTACCCATCTATTAGGATCTGGCTGTGACACATCGATACGATTGTCTTTCTTCTTTCCGGCATTTTCCAGCTTATCACGTTCATATCTCTTCTGACCCTCATTTGTCAAAGTGCCGTCTTTATTCTGAAAACGTCTCACTCCCCACTTCTGGCCGAGGATACCATGATGATAAAGCTCATTCTTAACCATTTTGATTTCCTCCTTTCGATGGATCGACAGCAGCATTGAGCCGCCACTCTAATTCTTTAATCATTTGATTCATTGCTTCTATAACCGCAGAGCTGAGCGGTGGATCAAAAAGGAGCTTAACTTTCAAATGTATGTAGCTCTTTACCATCTCGATTCCACTTTCCTCACCGATGAAGTCGTGCCATGTTGCCTCTTTATTTTCAATCGAAAAGCCATTGGAAGGCCCAACACCAAGCTGAGTCAAAATTGAAAACACAGAGTTAATATGCATAATGACGTCGGTATCGAACTGTTCATACTCTTCCGGGATTCCAAGAAGTTTCTTTATTGATGTCAGTATGCTCTCCATAGTTCTTCTCCTTTACTCTTCAACTTCGATGAACTGCTTCATGCAGAATCCCTCGAATCCAGAAGCCGCACAGATATTATAGAAGTCATCTGTGGATTCACTTTCATCAATCATCACCTCTGATCCTGCGATAATGGTGCCGAGAATCTCAGCGTCTGCATCCGGATCTTTACGAACGTTAAGCTTTGAACAGTTGACTACATGACCGATAATCGGTTCACCAATTCTCATACCAGCAAATTTTTTGTTATCCATAATTCTTCTCCTTTTTCTTTTTTCTAATACCTCCAAGGGCATGTATCATTTTTTGTTCTTTCATTCAGAGGACTACTTAAAAGTTTTTCATTTCCGTAATGAATAGCGTTATGTGTGGTGTGCTTTGTACAAATAACATTGTTCGGATCAAACACACATGGATTGTTGTTGAGAATATCCTCATAAGTTATTGGATTGATATGATGAATGATAACAGAACCAAAGATTTGAAATCCATCAACGCCCAAATCACATCCGTTGTCACGAACAATAATTTTATTGCGAAATTTCTGCCACTCGTCTGAATGGTAAAATTCCTGATTGAGCCATCTCTTAAAACCAAACGTCTCTTCTCCGACAGTTCCCAAAAGACGAAGATACCGATAACGTTCTTCAAAAGTCGGTATTCGGATAAGCTCTGAATATGTTTTAATCATCAGGCTCGAAATCTCCTTGACCACTATAACTCCGAAATGCTTTCATAGCTTCCCCATACATTTCTTCAATCCTCTTTGCAGATTGAAGTGATTGTGTTTTTGCTTCTATTAAGTCCTTCTGCTTTTCGAGAATCTCCTTTTCAATACGTTCTTTTGTTGACCCCAATTTCAAATAATGTGTTATGACTTGAGAAGAAGCAGTACCTTCCATTAACTGTTTCTCAGCAAGGTCAATAGCCAAAGATATCATTTGATTCTCTCTAGCCTCCGGCGATAAAGCCGGTCGCATTCTTCTCGAAGAATCAGAAGAGCTTACAGCCTTGGCTTTACTCATCCTTGCCGCCTCCTCTCGTTAAGAAATTATGTGGTTTCTTTTTGTTTTCCAGAAGTTTTGTAGTAGTTTTGGTAATACATTGTGTGACTTTTGAAAGAACTCCCAAGACCAGTTATTATTCAATCCGAAAGGAGAAAACCGAAAGGAAAGAATATCCACAGCCGCAGGAGGAATTCTAGCCCTGGAAGCTCTTTCAAGAGTCACACGGAAGCAAAAGCCAACCCCAAAATATACCCCCGGAGAATTTTTAAAGACCGCCGCGATGAAGGAGGGGGTGTCATTTTAGCGACCCTCCCCCTATGCCTTTTCAACCTGATAAGACCATGCGACAGCTTTTTTTTAATAAAATTTTTTCAGAAATTTATTTTTTAAACAAAGAAAAGAAAAATTTCTAAGCATTTGAAACTTTTTCTCTAACTTTTCGATAAATGTTTCTGAAATCGTACTTTATTATTTCATCAATCGCTCTTTCTTCTTCACGATTATTCTCTTCATCAGAAAGTTCATCAGAAGTTCGAGCAATTCTTCCAAGATACGAAGTTGAATGATAACCTTTTTCCTCATCGAACAGAAACCAAGAAGTGAACTGTTCAAATGGATCATAAGGATTGTCAACTGTCGTTAATCTAACTCTACTCATGAATCCTTATTCACTCCTTTCATTTCAAATAGTTGGATACTGTGGAAGATGATACACCAACAGCCTGGGCTATCTCAGCAATACTATAGTTACCAGATGCCTGCATATCTTCAATCTTACTAACTTTAGCGGGGCTGAGTGTTGATGTGGCGCGAGGTGTTGCATACTGACGAACCTCGTCAATGTCAGCATTGTTAAGGATCTTGAGAAGCTGGCTCTCACTAATAGCCCCTGCCTGTATAGCCTCCCATCTCTTTTCATCAAGAGGTACCTTAACTCTTTCTGCACCCATCTGGATACGAGCTTCTGTAAGCGCCTGTTGGCTAGCCTTCTTTATCTCCTTAGAAGTCATGTCCGGATTCGCTTTTTTCATAGCATTTACCTTAGAGTTTGCCATGATCTGAGCCTGGGTCTCCTTTGGTGCATTACGGAGGGCTATGTTTAAATCGGCAAGCATACCGTCCACCTCTTCCTTATAGGTAGCCTTAGCTGAAGCAGAGTAGGCTATCTTACCAGTATTGATGATTTCGAGACGGGCTCTGTTGGCAAGGTCCTTTCTTTGATTAGCATACTCGGCATACGCCCTTTCCTGGGGGGTATCCGCATCAGAGATAAGGAGGCGGGCATCGTCTGTCTCTGCCATCTTCGTACTCTTCTGTGTTCTTACTTTGACCTTACCATTCTTGTCCGTGTATTCTTCAGTTACAGAATTCCAGATCAGACTCCCCTCCGGTTTGCTTGGATCATACCACTCTTTACCTTTCTGATTTACCTTGGGACTACCCTTACGCTTCAATACCTCCTGCTGAGACTTCGACCTTGAAATAAGAGTCGCAGCACCCTCATGATAGCGACCATTCACATCAGTTGTTCCCTGATAAGTCTTCTTCAGATAGGCTATATCATTGTCCTTTTCGCTCTGTTTGTAATCCAAACCGTGTTTTTCTGCATCAATTACAACCATACTATGACGAACAGCTTTCGCAAGCTCATCTTCTTTAGCGCCTCTTAGAGTCATGTCTGTAATTAAATTAGAAATAATCCCCATCTCAGTCTGGGTATTCTTCATAGGTTTAAACTCTCTGCCGTTACGATAATAATGGACAGTTCCATCGGGATCAGTCTTCGTAGAATCGTGCCCGTATTCAAGTTTACCGTCAAATCCCTCTAGTCCCTTTAATGGTGGAGTGGAAGTAATTTTTACACCCTTACCAGTAGGAACAATCATTACAGTATCGCCGTCAAAGTCTGCTCCAGAAAGTCTCTCAGCAACTTTACTATTGATACCAACGGCATCTTTAGCAAGACCGAGTTTACTCTTTGCTTCTGCCTGTTTATTATTTACAGTAAGAACAGGGATTTCAAAAGTTCCACCATGAGGAAACCTTATAAGAGCTACTTTCTCTCCGTTCTCATAGCCAGGTGCATACACCTCGTCATCTTTCATCGAAGTAATTGGGAGAATAACTTTGTATTTCTGTCTCGGAAGAGACGCTGCTTTAAGATGTACTGCTGCCGCATCGCAATCATCAGCAAATGACTGCAATAAAACTTTCTTTACTGTTGGATTGGTCAACGAACAAATCTCATCATACTCTGCCTGGGCATCAGCCATTGTTAAATTCAACTGATTTTTTATGAGTTTTAAACTCTGCTTAGAAAGAAATTGCGATGGCAACTTATCGTCCCAATCGCTCCAATCTCCTTCTTCTGCACGTTTGTTTATCAGTGACAACGATTGTTTTTTACCAGTCTTAGGATCTGTAAACTCACCATTCGGGTCGTCATAAAAACTCTGTCCACCATGTTCCTTGATTAAAGAACCAAATGGATTGTTAGGGTCTTTTTTGATAGTTTTTAAAACTGTGTTGTCTTTTGGACCGCAAATAGGAGTTCCTTCTTTCTTGTTTGTATTAAAGCGAATGTCAACACCATCGGGAAGATCATCAGCATACATCGCCATACCTTTCAAATAGTGCGTTCCATCAACAAGAATTCTTACCTGTGCATAATGAGCATCGCCGAGCGATAAATCATCCACACCTCTGCGAATCTCAATAACTCCGTCTTTCTTCGTTCCGCCCTGCTCCGCATAAACAACCTGGATTCTCTCAGAATTCATACTCGCCGGATAATGGAAGCCTTTCTGAAAACTATCGCCGCCATCATAAGAGATACTGTCACAAACTTCTTCCAACGGATGAATCTTGTCGAAATCGTAAATTGCGCTGGATACTTTCGTGATTTTCTCATGAACTTCACCGTTTTTGTCGGTATAGGTTCTAGTGATTTCCTTATATGGCGTATCTGGAGGACAAAGAACCCTGATATTTGTCTGTTGCCCTTTATTTGTTACCTGAGGAACACCACCACCAAAATGGTTATATCCTTCAAGTTCCAAAATATAAAGAGCCTCTTCGAGTTTTTCTCTTGAGACTCCTAAATACCGTTCTGTTCCAGCGCTGATTGCAATCATGCCATGTTCATCAACTTGTCGTTTTAAATTGTCAGCAGTTACTCTGGCCTGATTCATGCGAGCTTCAGAATCTGAATTCAAAAGGGAACGAATAGAAGATTCACTATTATACCCCATCATTCTCGCAATCTCACTTGGATTGTAGCCGTCTGATTGAAGAGCCTTTGCTCTCTCAACTTCTAATGCTCTTCGTTCATCTTTGGCTAAAGAACGCTGAGTTCGGAATTGGGTTGTGGTCAAACCCATAGCTTTGGCAATTTCTGTGTCGCTGAGCCCCTGTTCTTTTAGTTCATCAACACGACTTAAAAAATCACCATTTCTCTGATATGGATTTTCCCCACTTCCCCAGGGGTAACGTCCAGAATGTCGTGGTGTTCCGTAGTGCATTAGAATATCTTTCATTTCTTCCGCAACCTGATTCATGGCTTACCCCTCCTGTTCTTTTACTTTTTTGATTACTTTATCAAAGGTGACGATCTTATCCATGATAGGAACAATCTCATCCGTTTCCGGCTCATGAATTTCGATTTCATTGTTCTGATACAGACGAAGCTCAATATCAATCTCCGCTGGTTTCACTTTATACTCCAAACAAAAAAGAGCAGCATAGATCATAAGCTGCTCAATATGGGCTTTAATAACCCCTGTTTTCAAATCATGGATTCTCAGCAATCCGTTTCGGAATGCAATGCTGTCCGCTGTTCCAAAACAATTCTCTGAATAATATAAAATCTGTTCAGGAGTCATTTTGTAACCGATAGCATCATTTACATACATATTCAAAGTTTTCTGTGACTTCGGAAGTTTCTGTCCAAGCTTGATACATTGAGCTGCAAAATCATGAAGTACAGTCCCTTTTTGAGTTGCCAAGAATTTTACATACGACTCAGCCACTTTATTTTCATCATAGTTAATCCAATGATATTTGCTTGCTCCAAGAAAAGCGTGTTGCCCTTCAAGAATTGAATGATTGTTGAAGTTCATGTAACACTTCCTCCTTATTTTCAGGATAGATGAATCTTGAGAAAGACATCTCATTCATCTTCTCAACATAATATGGTTGATTTGCCTGTTTCTTAGAGTTCGCACTTTGTTTACATTCCAAAGAGGCCCATTTGTCTTTATAGAGGATGAGCAAATCTGGTATACCTTGAATATGATCTGGGTCAAGTTTGGTCACAATACATCCAGGAAACATCTTTTTTAGCTCCTGAATTAGTTGTGCTTGAAATTTACTCTCCAACATGACAGGATCTCCTTTCGTTTTAATAAATGCAAAAGAGAAAGAACAAGCATTAAAAATGCCTATTTTAACCTCTCTCTTCATAAAAGGGCATGTTTTTTTTGCGAACTAAAAAATAGCAAAAGAAAAGAGCCGCTGTTACACGGCTCTTAAAAATATTGATATTCAATTTTTTCTGTTTAACTGTTGTTTCTAAGATATCTTACTAATATCCATATAAGCCAAAGTCCTCCGGTTGCAAAAACTAATATCACATCCAGAATCAATCCGGCCGTGCTTCTCTTCTTTCCACTACTCCTCTTTCTGCTCATTATTATCCTCCTTGCTCTTCTGAAATACTTTTTGAACTTTACTTCGTGCATTTTGCATAAGTTCTTTCGTTTTTTGTTCCCGCTCCAAATGTTTATTTTTCTTTTGCAATGCCGACTCATTTTTTCTTGCTTCGAGTTCCTCAAATATCTTTTGACTCTCATCTATTACTTCTTGAGTTATGTATTTTACAAGAATCATCGTACCAGGCTCAACCTTTTGTTTTCCCTTTGGCTTTGTACTTATTACCTGTGATGCGAAACATTTCCGATATTTAACATCTGCATCATCAATAGAAGTTTTCACCAATGTTGATTTCAAACCATAGTTATTCAACAATTCTACTGCCTGCTCAATGCTCAATGGATATTCTTTAGAATATAATTCTGGGACACTTATGAGACGTTTCCGCTCCTCCATAGTTTTGCTGGTATAATCTTGTATAGTATCAGCAACAGGTTTTGCCAAAGTTATTAAGGATGTTACAGCCGTAACACCAGACACAATCTTGTTCATATTTCCTTTTGGTTTATTGCTACTGCTGCCACTCATAGGTACCTCCCAAACATTTTCAATAGTATCTGCACAAATAAAAAGTGCGCCCCCAACGAAGAGACGCACTGAAAAAGTGAATCTCTCATTGCTGCGACACAATTCCGAAGCTACACAGAGCATATGGAAAAGAGAGAATACACCTTTTACCTAAAAAGGCTATTCCCTGCGTAGCTTTAAAATCTATAGAATTGTGTCGCAATCATAGTATAGCACAAAACACCTCGAAAATAAACAAGTTTTTAAATATCCTATTGACAAATCGATAATTTTATGCTAGGGCCACCTGCGGCATCACAATGAAAGATGCTTTTTTATACAGGTAGTCATAAACCATCTGGGAGCCGTCCTCGAAATATACTGTAATGGAAAGATAATCTCTAGGCTTCCAATAAGTCACTTTTTTCGATAAATTTGGTAATCGAATTTTGAAGTCTTTGTAAACATCATTCCATGTGATTTTTTTTCTCATAAGTCCTCCTTTCCTCAGGCTTTGGTCAAATGCCCACTTTTTCTTGCCCTATTTATAGTATTATTAAATTTTTTTATCATAATAGTTTAAAGAAAAAAGTGGGAAAGTGGGCAAACACCCCTCAAACCCGCATAAATACTGGGTTTTTACTGGTCAAAGTGCCTGGTCACTTTTTAAAAAAAGTGGGCAAAGTGGGCAAAAAATGACCAAAATTTTTGAAAATCGTCCGTAGAAGTTCTTCAAAATCTCCCCAATTTTCTCCTCTGCCCACTTTTAAAAACAGGATTTGACCAGAAATTTTCTAACCTAGATTAGATTTTGTCCGTCTGTAAAGGACTGGTACGGACGCCCAAATCACCGCAAATTTACGTCTGATTTCTTCTTATAGTAATTGCAGTCTGGATCACTTTTCTTGATAAACGAAATACAATTTGCGTATTCGTCATACAATCTTTCCTGCGCTTTCAAAAAATCAATATACATTTGCTTATATGTACATACTTCTCTATGTATGCAACTGGTACAAATAGTTTCTCTGACTCCTCCACCCACAAACTCCACCTCCAATTTTTCACACATCGCCATGTATTTTACCCTCCATATTTATCGATAGCATCCTCTGCTATTAAGCACTCGTTCCAGTCGTTTCATCTTTACGTTCATTGCTTTATAAATATCTTCTGTAGTAATACCACATATTTCCTGCAAATAGATCACTCCAAGCGCAACGTCCGCCATTTCTTCTGTCAAGGAAACAATATCACCCTGCTCTCTAATCTGTTTAGATACTTCTTTCTGCAATTCCGAAAGTTCTTCCATAACAATAATCAAATTATGATGTCCTCTCGGATTTCCGTCCTGATTAGCATTTACAGATTTTTTAACCAGCTTCTTAATTTTTCTTTTATCGAGGCTTGGAGAAGCAAATCCAAACTCTCTTACAAAAGTGTCCCGATCCATAAAGTATTACCTCCAAACTTTTCCAGTCTGTATATCTTTGAGGATGATTCGTTCCTCCAGATGAAAACCAGAAAGCTCACAGATTGTGAAAATGGTGTTTAGCAATTTATGAAATCTCTCATCGTCTGCATCTGCATTCCTAATAGCTTCATAAGCTGTTGGATCTGAATATCCTTCATGATTTTTTCTTGGATTCTCACTCACATGCCCGTCCTCCTCTTAAATATCATCATTTTTTCGATGCTGACTCCTACGAGCGTCAAAACCCTCTGGATATCTTGCACGCAACTTATCAATATTCATCTGTAAAATATCCTCCAGGTCGTAGCCGATGATAGTAGCACCAAGAGCCAAATACCAAGCAACATCACCCAGCTCCTTCACCATATGTTCTTTGTCCAGATCGTGTCCCTGATGTAGATGCTTTTTAATCATGTCAGCTACCTCACCAGATTCCCCACATAATCCAAGAGCAGTATTGCTCAAGCCTTTCGCCTGGTCATTCAACGACTGCGGGTTGGCACTTCTCATAGCTTCTTTTTGATATTCGTTGATTGTCATAAACAAATTCCTCCTTAATAATTTCTTCCGTTCCCCCAACGAAACGAACTGTCCATAAATACTGCTGCCTCATTAACTGCCTTAGTTGCTATAACTATGGCAAGACCGAGAATAAAGCACGCCGCTCCGATTGCTCCAATTACTACATATCTCATTAAATATCAATCCTTTCTTACAAATGCAGCACTCTTTCAGAAATCTCTTGCGTTCGTCCCTGATTCCAGAAATTTGTGCCAATGTAACCGCATGTTCTACGAGTCACATTCATTTTGTTTTTGTTACGGTTGCCGCAGTTCGGACATTCCCAAACCAGCTTACCGTTGTCTTCGACGGTTTTGATCTCTCCCTCAAAGCCACATACCTGGCAGTAGTCGCTTCTGGTATTCAATTCTGCATACATGATGTTGTCATAAATATACTTAATGACAGAGATGACTGCCGGAATATTGTTGTCCATATTTGGAACCTCAACATAACTAATCGCCCCGCCGGGACTAAGCTCCTGGAATTCAGATTCAAAGGCCAGCTTCGTAAAGGCATCTATCGGCTCAGTTACATGAACGTGATAGCTGTTGGTAATATAATTCTTGTCTGTTACGCCCGGAACAATGCCAAACCGCTTCTGTAAGCTCTTAGCGAACTTATAAGTTGTGGATTCCAGCGGGGTTCCATACAGCGAAAAGTCAACATCCGTTTCTGCTTTCCATTTGGCTGTATAATCATTCAGCATTCTCATCACATGCAACGCAAAGTCTTTACCTCCTGCTGTATGCGACTCGCCCGTCATATATCTGACACACTCATACAACCCGGCATATCCAAGGCTGATTGTGGAATATCCATGGTAGAGAAGTTGATCTATCAGCTCGTCCTTATCCAACCGTGCCAAAGCACCATACTGCCAAAGAATCGGAGCGACATTCGAGCTGGTTCCCTTTAACCGATTGTGCCGAGCCATCAGAGCCGGATAGCAAATGTTTTCCAGACGGTCTTTGAGAATATTATCAAACTTGTTGAAGTCGCCACCAGAACTTAAAGCTACATCAGGAAGATTGATGGTCACAACACCCTGATTAAATCGTCCGTAGTATTTGTGACCGGCTGTCCAGTTGTTACACTTTGAGTAATTTTCGGTTGTCCTGTCCGGTGTCAAGAAAGAGCGGCAGCCCATACAGGTGTAAGTATCACCGTTCTTCAGCTCTCGCTCAATCTTGTTGGAAATATAATCAGGAACCATCCGTTTAGCAGTACACTGTGCCGCAATCTCTGTGAGATAGAAATATTCCGAATCCGGATAGACATTATTTTCATCCAGAGCATAGATGAGTTTCGGAAATGCGGGTGTAATCCATACGCCTACCTCATTTTTCACTCCCTGAATTCGTTGCTTTAGAGTTTCTTCAATAATAGCCGCAAGATCTTTTCGTTCCTGGTCATTCTTAGCCTCATTGATGTTCATGTAAACCGTGATAAACGGAGCCTGACCATTCGTAGTCATCAGTGTTACTACCTGATATTGAATTGTCTGTACCCCTTTAGTAATATCCTCAGATACCATCCGTTCAATGAACATGTCATAATCTGACTTATCCATATAATCCCACAAATCCTTATACTTCTTTCGGAATCGCTGTCTGGTATCGTCTACAAATGGAGCCAGATGTGCCAGACTGATGGATTGTCCACCGTATTGAGAGCTTGCTACCTGTGCAATAATTTGCGTTGCAATGTTACAAGCGGTACTGAAGGTATGAGGCTTCTCAATCAGCGTACCGGATATCACAGTACCATTCTGAAGCATGTCCTCCAGGTTTACGAGGCAACAGTTGTGAGAGTGCTGGATGAAGTAGTCTGAATCGTGGAAATGGATCAGTCCTTCATTATGTGCCTTTACAACTGACTCCGGAAGAAGTTTTCGCATAGTTATGTCTTTTGAGATTTCCCCAGCAATATAATCCCGCTGAGTAGGAATGATTTCCGGATCTTTGTTACTGTTTTCCTGCTTAACAGCTTCGTTGTTGTACTCAACCAGACTTAGAATCTTCTTATCAGTATCGGATTCTCGTTTCAGCTTATGGTCATAGCGGTACCGAATATAACATTTGGCAACCTCAAAAGCTTTCGCCACCATCAGCTCCGTTTCCACAATTTCCTGAATTTCCTCCACTTCGACAGCACGGTTAAATTTTTCGAGCTGTCTTACAACCATCCGTGTGGTGATATCAATACCGATGGCGCTCATTCTGTTTTGCCCTTCGACTTCTGCATTTGCTCTAGTAATGGCATTTCGGATCTTCTCCGTATTGAAGTCTGCCTCTGTGCCATCCCGCTTAATGATTTTTGTTATCAATGTCATCTACCTCCAGATTCTTTTAAAAATATAATTCTCTGATTTGTACTGCCATAAAATTTACCGACACATCTTTGAGTGTCTATATAAGGACCATCAACCAACACATCTATATATTTCATAACTTCCAAATCACAAACCTGCTCATAAATATAACCCGTGTAAAGCCATATTGTTTTCTCTGGCAGTTTCGATTTGATTCGTTTTGCAAGTCGTGTTATAGTACCTCTGTTCAGTGGATGTAATGGATCGCCTCCGCTAAATGTGATACCGTCAATATAGGTCGGTCGTAGAAGCTCAAACAATCTTTTTTCTGCCGGCTCATCAAACAAATATCCAGAAAATGGATTATGTGTATCAGGATTATGACATTTATAACAGTCATGCCCGCATCCAGACACCCACAAAACTACCCGACATCCAATTCCATCGGCGATACTAATCGGGGTAATCTTCTGATAATTCATACTATCCAATTCTCCTTTTCAAAAAATAGAACCACTCCAACCAGCACAGCAAATAAAAAGAATGTGACATCCCACTCAATAGGAATTGACAGTGCTCCCAAAAATATAATTGCAATGGCATAAAGCTTGTTTTTCAATAATTCTCGTTTCCACATAGCTTTCTCCTTTATAACTTTACAAAAGAAAGAGCCGCTGTTACACGGCTCTTAAAGATTGTCAACAATATCAATATTTCAACCATTCCAATAGTGCTTCGGATCGTATGTAATTAACATTATTGGTCCATGTTGTTCATTCATTTCAGCATCAATGCTAATTTGGACTTGATCGCCCCTTTCCAAATCCCAACCAAAGTGTTCTGCTGCTTCGATACGTTCCAAATCAAGCTCATCATAAAGCTCATTTACGGTTACTCTATATTCGTAAGTCATCATTTGGTTCAGTCTCGATTCCGCTGTCCGAATCCGCGACAATGTGGTCTCGAACAATCTACCAGAAAATTCATCCTTGCATAGACATTTGCGACCATCAAATATCAATGGCTTATTGTCTTTCTTCTCTGATTCATCTCCATCTTTTTTCTCAGACTTACCAGTGACAGCCTCTGTTATCCAGCTCTGACAGCCTTTCAGCTTGTCTTCGGTGGTAATATAGGCAGCCATCAAAGCCGCATTACGTTTGAGATTGATGCTATTTGCTCCAATAATACAACCAAGACTTGCCCCACCAACAATAGTAACTGGAACATAACACTTCCAAGTCAGTCTAACTGCCTCAGCCGCTTTATATTGCTTCTGTGGGATTTGTTCTATCTCATCTTTGTGTTCATCCATAATCCGAGCAGCCGAAACTGTAGCCCTGATTGCCAACCCAACAGTCGTCACAAGACCTACCGACCCAAAGACCGTAAGGATAGTTGGACTATTCTCTGTCAACATCTTCGTGAGCTTTTCCACCGGCTCTTTCCATTTCTCAAGATTTACATGTTTCATTTTTCTTCTCCTTTCTTCAAAACATGTTATGTTTCCATAAAAGGAGATGCTTTAGATGCGTAAATATCAAACCGGCAAAGGCGCTCCGCTTCTCCAAGCAATCCAAGCTACAAAGAAAGCAAGTGTAACCACAAAGACCGTACCTGCCGCCAATATAATAAGAAGACCTTTCAACAGGTCACACCATTTCTTTGACATTTTTCTTCTCCTTATTCGATTTTTGAATACCTGCTTCTACGGCATCCATCTTCACCGCAACTCCGTTTTCTCTGAACTTGGAATATGCTCTGGCGGTCGCACAGTGCTCAATACACTGACATACTCGGTTAATCAGCGCATAAACACAAAGATAAATCACTACCAAAATAAGAGCATACCCCGCATAATCTGCAAATGTCATTTTTACTTTTCCTCCTTTTTGATTTTATAACAACTCAATTCAAATCTTGGCTCGACACCTTTTCTATGCATAATTCGACTAAACTGAATATCCGACCCATATTTCTTTTTCATACGTAAAACATCCGGATGATTAGATTTATAGGTTGCATTCAATTCTTCCAATGTATTGTAGGATATAGAATCATAATGCTGAATCGTTGCTTAGTCCTTCTTCCGTTTTTGGGTCAACATCTGAGTAAAGCCAGTTTCTCTGAATATCCATATATTCAGTTCCGTTGGCTTCGTCAAAGTACCCAGCAACAAATGATTTTAGACATTTTTCACACACCTGATGATGTTCAATACTATCTACACTGTCGTTACCCCAATCGTGATGCCCCGTTGTTATATCATAATAACCAACATTGTTTGAATAGTTATGTTTTGCATCGGGTAGCAGATTCTTTTTCCAAACAATCTTTTTGCAGACGTCACATATACATGTTTTCTCAATGACTGTACTTTGGGGGAGCATGACGGTCTCTTTCTTTTCCTTTATCATTTTACAACTCCTCCTGTGGCAATCTCCGAAAGCTTCTCTCTTATTTTTTCGAGGATATCATCAACTGCCTTCCTCGTAGCATTGCTTAACTTTATATAAGCCTTATGCTCATCATACCAGTCAAAAATCTCAAACAACTTCCCTTTCGACCAGCTAAACGCCCACCAATCACAAACCATTTCAAGAATATAATTGTAGGGCATATCCAGGATAATCTCTCCCTCCTTCGGGTCATCGTTAATAAGAACCCAATGCTGCCAGTGATGAGGATTACGATGCAGGTGTAAAAGCCACGCCCGCCTATAATTTTCCATCACTTTATATGACCTGTTTCCTCCATAGAAGTATGCGTCATAAGCTTCATATTCGTCCGGTTCATTCTTAGAAGCGTCATGAGCAAACTCTGTCTGCCACTCAGCACCGTTTTCATTTACTAAAAGCTCCGGGAGATTCTCGCGAATCCACTCGAAGCCTTTGTACACATTAGCACGATGCTGTTGTAAATATAAATCATACTGTGCGCTCATTGTTTTTAATCACCACCTTATTTCACAACTACACGGAGTTACAAAGTTTATAAGAACATTGTCAGAAATCTCTCCAAAATATAAATCTGACTTCTCGTCAATCTCCAATATTTTACCAATCACTACACCATCGGCGGTTATTGGTTTTCCAATAACTTCTTTGGGGTTGATTAACCCTTGAGTTATTAAAGATAATTTTCCGCTAATTTTCAATCTGATTTCTCCCTCACATTACAAGTAACAATTTCGCTATACGGGAGCTGCTCGATCCACTGACAGAACTCTCGCCATTCATCCAGCTTATGTTCCCGCCGATACTGGTAGATATTGGACAGAACTTCATAGTTCAGCATTACCGTCCGTTTCTGGTTATAGGAAGAAGGGAGAAGCTGAATCATCTGCCACCAATGAGTCTTATCTTTTGTATCAAGAAAGACGCTCCGATAATGATTTAATACATAAATAAGATTTTCCATTACTTTAACCGGAATATCTTCATCTGACATATTGTTGTCGGACCAAAGAAGATGTTCGCAAGAGAAATCTTCCAATGTAAATTCCTTAGCATGAATCTTATGCATGGTGGAGCAGGAGTTGGCAACGGTACCAACCTTGTATGTATCAAACTCCTTCCACCAGTAAAGCGGTGCTACGATGTCCATATAGACTGTGATCATCCGGCGGAATTTTCCGTGAACTGAACCAGCCTTCGCCAGTTTCATCATCAGTTCGTGATCTGCTTTTCCGAGCTGCCACGACTGGTCATATGAATGATCACACCCACAATCAACACAGTTCTCACAGCCGATTCCATCATCGCCACCTTTACAAATACCGCTGTCAGATTTATCCCAACTATTCATTGGATTCCGCATCCCACGGATAACATGATCCCATCCTGTTACTTCAAAGTTTTCAATTTTAATCATTGTTTTCGTTCCTCCCTAAAACCTCAATTTTGAACTTCAGTTCTTTACCGTCCATATCACTAACTCTGAGCTCGCCCAAAATATCATTTAATGATTCAATAGAATCTTCATCAATGACTATAGATTTAGCGTTATGGCGTTCAAACACTCCAAGTTGTCTACGGAGAGCGTCTACTAATGTCATTCCGTACTCATCAAAGTAATGATCATTTTTCTTTGCCCGATTAGGATATACAAATAATTGCTCGTATGTAATTGGCTTTAAAATGGGACAGCCAAGTTCACGAGCCGTTTGAAAAATGTATTCGACCATATGGTGTGTAGGGCAAACAATAACCCCATTTGTTTTACTTGCTTCTTTGATAAGCCGTATTGTTTTTCCGGACTGTCTACCACCTACTATAAAATGAGGTCTATTATCTATCCGCTCATTCATACACTCACATCTCCAATCATCCATCTTTTTCTCCTTTTCATAAAAATTGGGTGCCAGTCAAATATCAACCAGCACCCGTTCGCCTTTATTCTGTTTCAGTTACTGTTGTAGCGTCAAATATAATTCCTGCTCCAGAATCATCCCCACTATAATATGTAGGCATCTGTCCGTTCCATTTGTTAATCCACTCCATTCTCAGAATCTCATCAGTCAAAGACTGGTTCAAAAGCTCGTTCGCCTGTTTCTCTGCTTCAGCTTCAATCAGCTTTGTTTCAGCCTCGATTCGAGCGGCATCCTGTTTCGCTTGCGCCTGTACGGACTGCTGCTTAGCTTCTGTCTGAGCTTTCAATAAATTCTGTTCAGCCGTCTCAACAGCTTTCTTTGCTACCGCCTCGTCCGTAATAGCCTGTTCCAGTGCATCACCGGCATCCATATCCGTAATAGAGATCGCATAAAATTCAACACCATATTTAGCAAATTCCTCAGTCAACATAGTTTCCAGTTCATGATATACTTCAGTTCGGCTTTCACCCAAAATATCAATAACGTTGTATTTGGTTGTAACCATTTCCAGCACTCGCTGCGTAGTAGGAATAATAAGATTTTGGGACATATTATCCATTGTCCGGAACTGTTTGAATACTAAATATGCATTGGACGCACTCACACGATATTTAATATCCAGAACGCTGTTAAGATACTGAGCATCCATAGTCTGTGTTGTCAAATTCTCTACGGTCATCGTCTGTACTTCTGTACTCATTTTATAGACCTGATCAAATATGTTTTTGCCATGAAAACCTTCAGATAATGTCTGCTCCCTTGTTCCATCGAACGGACTGTAAATAATACCAACACTATTAGCCGGTATCTTGGTAAAGAATCCAAAAGCTACTATAATAAGGGCAAGAAAACTCAGCAGATTTCTCTTGCTAAACTTCCAGCTAATTTTTCCGTCGTCAAATCGCCCCTCTCCCGGTATATACCGAAACCCAAGACCGATAAATAATATGATTGTTAAAATGATTGAAACTATCAATAATGCCATAACTTTCTCCTTTCAAATTTGAGTTTTTAGTTCCTTATTCAGTTGTCTTACTTCTCGATTTTAATTCTATGTTTTACTCATCCTCAGTTCCTCCTTTCTCCATACATATTTCGCAATGGCAATCAGTTGAGGGAGTCCCTTTGGAATATAATCCGCAGTAGGCTCCCTCATTTGTATCATGAATCCGTATTTTTCGTTCTTTACACTTGTATTCACCCCAAGATTCACAAAATATAGCTTTCGAGCAGGTGGTACAGTTTTTACTATCCATACTTTATTATCCTCTTAGCCTTTCGGTTTATTTGCCATTGCTGTTAGATAAGTATTGATCGCAAATGAACGTAAATCTGATTTCATATCTAAAAACTCGTTTATCGGAAAAATATTATCAACTGCATGTTTTTCTTTATAGAATGTTACTGATATACAATCCGTGTACGAATATTCCGGCGGTCGTATGTGAAAACGTACAGTATCTAAATTTTCATCCAATGCAATCTGAGAAGCTAAATCCATGATTAGTTTTTTGATAGAGTTACTTTCGTTCATTGTTGACCTCCTCTCTAACAGCAATGATAAGGCGCTCTATTGTAGAAGTACCTTTGGTGTAGAAATCAGGATTCAAATACTCCTTCAGCTCATCTACCAAAATATCAATTTTAGTGCTTCCCATTTTCTACCTCCTTACGTTCTCTATTTTGCCTCTCGTAATGCATTGCCCGTCGGCTCTTAAATTCCTCAAGATTGATTTCTTCCCACCCATTTGGAGCATCCTTAAAATATCTGTTGATCTCGGCAGTCGTTCCATCCGGCTCGATAACTTTAAAAATACCGACTGTATCGAAGTCACCATTCTTCCTATCCGTTAAATATTCCTCACATACAGCTTTGTAAGGTTTATCTGCTGGAATATAAGGCATAGTAATCGGGTATTTTTCCCTGAGAATCTGGTCTACAAGTCCAGAGTGCCATGTGGTATTCGTAATAGTATCAACCATGATAAAGCGATCAACATCTCGAAATTCCACTGAACCATCGGTATAGACATATTTGAACAGGGAACTCTTTCGTTTGCACTGATAGTTGATTACTTCACCATTCTCCCCACTTACATCAGCAATATCGCTCCAGATATCATCCGTATCCTCTATTGGAGTCAACGGATTTCCGTCAATAAGCCGATTGAGAATCTGCTTTGTAAGACCGATGCTGAAACCGGTATGACCATCTTCTTCAAGACTTTTAAAAGCTTTCAATGCACTCTCATAGCAAGCACAGCCATAGTCCCATTCTTCTTTGGCTCTGTCTCCTCGTTCGTGTTTGCAAGCAATCTCAACTTCCAACTCTGCCCACGTCAAAAGGTTAGATTTTGTTTCCTCTTTTAAGGGCATCACGTTTCGGTCGTCGATATACTCATTCGCAAATATCTTTCTGGTATCACCGCCAAATTCCTCAATAATCTCTGGGACATTCTGATTGACCGCATCAAATATCAATCCCTGGTTACGACACCATCTGACAGCCGCATCAAGAAGCTCATTTATCCGGCATGTCCACAAAACAACCTTTGCTCCGTTACGCTGTTTGTCTTTTAAATATGCGATGGTATTGTTTTTCGGATCACCAATTTGTGGATACTTGTTCTCGCATAAAGTTCCATCAAAATCTACTGCTATAACATATGTACTCATTGTTTTTCTCCTTTCATTCGTGTTCTCTAACAAACACATGAAACACAAAGTTAGCACCGCTGTTTTGTTGTACCTGAAACGAATCAATATAATCCTCAATAGGTTCATAACATTTCTGGCCAGTTCCGCAAAGAGTTACTTTTACAGCTCGTTCACGCTGTTCGCTATCAACCATTATCCATAGACACGGTGTATTTTCCTGAACATCCAGCTTTAAGATTTGTTGCTTAATCTTTACAGCCGTATATGGATCTGTTTTAAGAAGAGGAACCTTTATAATCTGTTCAGTCGCAGGTGTTAGTGGGTATTTATAAATCGTTCGCATTTCTGATTACTACCTCCCATGTTCTTTCATCCATTGCTGCACATACCAAAGTTGACCACATCCTCCACCAATATCATCCTGACCATCAGGATTAAAAATTCTGGTGTTATATCCTTTTCTTAAAAACTGCTGTTCAAATTGGCGAATTTGAGAAAGATTTTTATAACCAGCGTCTTTCATATTTTCGTCTTTTGAACAGACTACGGAAAATGTAAAGCAGAATATCAAAGGACTAAATAAATCCATCAATTGATCTGCATTCGGTTTAGAGCCGTTCGTTCCATCCAAGCAATAATTGAGATAGGGCTTTCTACCTGTTTCTTTCCACCAGAGAATTCCATAGTCTCTGATCTGGGCAAGGGACATTTTATCCTTATACGGAATCAAAATATCACGCTGGTAGTCCCACGCTTTGTGAATCGAAAACTGAAGCCCGATTTTCTCGATTTCGCAAGATAGCTTCAACAGCTTATTAAAATTTTCCGGTTCATTAGGTCCAATAGTTGACAGAAGCAACTCTGCTTTCGGGAACTTTGAATGTAATTTCCTAATTGCAGACTCCACGTTTCCCCAATTCAGCATTGGTTCCCCCATTGACATAAACATAATTTGGAATCTTTCCGCATCCTGAATAGATGAAAAAATTTTCTTATCCGAAAGGATAGCAATAATCTGCCCAACAATCTCGTCGGAATCGAGATTGCGAATAAATTTATTTCCTGTTCCGCAAAACTTACATCCAACTGGACATCCGCTCATTGTTGAGCAACATATTACAGTTCTTTTCATAAAACTTTCATAGCGATATAAAACCGCCTCCACAACATAATCTTCCCCTGTAAAAACATACTTAAATACATTCCCCTCATTACTTTCAAATACTTTACAATTTCCGTTCATCTCGTTTTCTCCTTTCAAATATAAAAAGCGCCCTAATAGTTTCGGCGCTGATACGGCAAATTCTTCTGAACTTTTTTATTTACTCTATAGGTAGATATATTCTGATTGTGAAGATAATCCTTCTTATGATATTTGATAGGCGGTACCCCATTTGGCTTTTTAGGTTCCTTTGCCTTTTTTCGCATACATTTTAGAAAATCTTCAAAATTACTTGCTGTTTCTTCTATGACATCGTTAAATATTTTGGAAAAAGCTTGAGCTGCTTCTTGTAATGAGATTCCAAATGCTTTCAACGCTGCGGATAGGAGTTTACAAGCTTCTTGGAGTTCGGTTGTATCCATTGTCTTCTCCTTTACTTATAAAATTGCTAAAACCGCTAAAACTGTCATTACCAAATCAAATCCCAAACAGAAAGTGGCAAGAAGCCCAACTATTTTTCTTTTTTCTATCTCTTCGTTTTTAAGATCTTCATTGGTAAGGATACTAAAAAAGTAGAAATTGTTATCTCTATCTTTATAAAACATGTTTTATATACCCACTTTCTTTGTAAGTTTCTGATACAGTTCTTTTGCTTCATTACCTTTGAAAGCATTGACAATATCAATTTCTTTTTCTGTTCCTCGTCTTCCAACAATCAACACCGGAATGTCTCCATGTGTATAGTCAAAACTTACCAGAAAAGTATCAGATTTGTTTTTCATCGAATTCTCCTCTCTATGCGACATTGGGTAATGATTCAGAAGCGAACGTGTATCGCTTTGCGTATCCTGTCGCATTAAAATCTTTCTTTTCTTTTAATGTCCTACTAATTGCCAAATCAATCCCGGAACGAGATTTCAAATGATAATAATACAAATCCTTGAATGGTGTATTCAATCTGTCAATTCGTCCAGATGATTGTTTCATGATCTTATAGGAGTAGTTCTGCGAGTAAAATATAATGGTATCTGTTTTGATACAGTTCCATCCCTCAGCTCCAGCATTATATTGAACTAAATATACCCATTTCTTACTATCTGGAACCGGTTGATGACAATGCCCGTTCCATTCCGCAATCTCAACATCATCCCCATAAGCCAAATTTTTTAATATATCAAGCTCATAGTCAAAATTATAAAATATGATAGCTCTTGGATGTTTCTCCACAATCTCTAACAAAGCTATTTGTCTTGATTGGTCACTGTTTACGATTTTCCTCCAAACATAACAAAGTTCTCCAGCATTGACGATCGGCTCTTCCGTATAAGGATTCCACCGGGTTCTTGATACATCCTTATACTTTTCAATACTATATTTAACAAACACATCTTCGTGATGCGAAACCGTGGTTCGTCTAAAGTTCATGTTTACCAAAATATCGTTCCTATGCCGTATCAATTTCCCGGTGTTTAAATATCGATCCACTTTCGGGAACTTACTGAATCGGCTGTAGACAATGTGCTCTCTGATGAACTCTGTCCGATTCTTATAGAATCCGTTTGCAATAAAAACTGGAATATAATCTTGCCATGTATCTCCCGGAGTAGCCGATAACAGTATCCATTGGTTGTGTTTCGCTATCTTCAAGAACGACTTTACCCATGCTCCAGAACCGACAACTCTCTGTTCGTCAAATATAAAGAAAGCATCCATAGCATCTTCATACTTTTTTATATTGTTCCATGAATCAACAATTACCGTGTTCTGGTATAAACTCACTTCTGGATTAGTAGAAAGAAGGAAGGGCGAAAGCTCACCCTCCCATTCCTTCGTATCCCGTTTCCGGGCAGTTGTTATAATGTATAAATCTTTCGGTGAGTCTCCCATAGGAACATAATTATCTCCAGCAACACCTCCAAGAAGTTCTCCACCGTTCAGAAAGAAGTAATAAGCAAGAGCTGTCCTCGATTTGCCAGAACCAACATCACCACAAAGGATACAACCGTTTTTCATTTGATTAACGGCTTTCATTTGGTAATCGTATAATTCAAGTCCCATTACCCCTCTCATCAATTTCCTTTGAAATATCATTAACTGCTATTTTTGCCATTAAGTCGCACACATGATATGGCGTGAAAAATTGTCCCCTATGCTCGTCATAAAGTCTCAATTCTATAAAAATACCGCCCAGGAAGTCCTGCTCTGGATTTTCTTCCAAAGCCATGACTGTATGAGCGGCAAGTTCAGGAAACAGTTTCTGATCGTCTTTGCTGTATTTGTTGATGATTTTTAAATATCTTTTTTCTCTCTCATCGTAGTGGTTTTTGTCAATCGGATTGGACAGAGAACAGGCAAACATCACTACAAAATCTCTCCACACATCCCATGCCCGATGATGAGTGGTAAGCCGTCCGAACACTCTTAGAAACTCTTTTCTCGCATCTAACTTCTTCTGTGGAATCGTTGGAGATGCGGTATCTTTTTCAGGCTTTTCTTTTTTCAAAATATAATCCGGCATCTTCGGTGGCTCATACTTAGGCGGCAGATAAGATGGTTTCTGTTTTTCTTCTGCTTTAGGAAGCGGTTTTGCCGGAGCAACAGCAGGTTTTAGTTTGGCTGTATACTTCTGCTGCTTTGGTTTCTTTTTCTTCCAAAATGGCATAATTTTCTCCTTTCGTTATCACAATTTTATAATTTACAATAAAGATCCTTTCTCGCTTCTCCGCACCAAAGTTTTTTACCATCATCAGTCAAAATGGTTACAATGCCATCTCTAAATCTATATCCTTCGACTATTTTTCCCTCATTCCATTTTCCATCATGGAACATTGCGGCTCTTTGTCCTACAACATATGGAAATTTATCGTTCATACCTTTTCTCCTTTCATAAAAGAGCCACCGCCAATTCAGACAGTGGCTCCCAAAATATAATTTAGTTGAACGGTACTTCGTCCGGCCCTTCCAGAGAGTCATACTTATCGGCAAACTCGTCCTCCTCGATGGTTACATACATCGTCTTCAGATACGCCTTAACACCGGTTTTGTCGCTGACTTCCCAGTTGTATGGACGGATAGTCAGATCAACATTGCGAATCTCCGCATAGTCCAGAGAAGCAATCGACTCATCATCCAACAGTGTTTTGGTCTTCCTTGTAACCATGTACACTTTGGGCGGAATATTATCATAACTTACCTGCACCTGAAGATAATACTTCGGCTCATCTCCCTCTTCACGGGCTTCAAGAATGCGAATATTCCAGCCCTCGTCACCGAGCTTCTTTGCCAGATCCACGTCATCGATGATGACACAGAAGTTCCGGCTGCCTTTGCGGTTATACTTAGATTCTTTTCCAGAGAAGTTTCTAAATATAATTCTCGCGTTCTCCATAATAATGTTGTCATTCACTCTGTTAGCCATTTTTTATATCTCCTTTTCTTTAAATAAATGGTAATTCTTCCTCTTCCGGAAGATTCATAAATTCACGCTTTGCAACAATTTCCGAAATATCATACCCAAGGTCACAATCCATGTGGAACTCATCATCATGAAATTTCGGGCAGTCAAAACATGTAGCATACTTCATATCGCCACACGGCGGAAGCCACGGTTCGGGAATATCAACATCCGCATCGTTTGCTCCAAGCTCCTTAACATACGGATCATCCGATACAAACCATTCAAAATCACCATACGATGAGATAGTTTTAACAGCTTCATCCACAAGATTGTCATAATAAGACCGGTCAATATCATTTTCCTTATTCAGTTCACGAACCATTTCAGATTCAAGCCAGCGAAATCCGGATGAGCCAGTTGCAGCATAATACTTACCATTCTGCTCCCTGAGAAGCACTCCGCCGCCAGTATCAGGCTTAACGGGACAGAAACGCCCAACTTTTCCGATAAAGTGATAGTCGTGCGCCTTATCATTCTTTTCGCAAAGTTCTGAATACCGTCCCCCTATGCCTTCCATGGTGTAACCAAATTTCTGGGCAACTTCTTCCAATGCTGTACCTCCTGCCGCACTGTGCCATGCTTTATCAATCTTATCCAGTTCTTTTTCTTCATCTGGCGTAAGCTGCGGAAGCTCCTCATTCATGTCCAAATATAAAGCCGATTTGACTTCTTTCGTTTCCGCCATATCCTCAAAGAGAACATCTTCCTTACTGAACAAGGTCTTGAAGACATAAGGAATCTGGAACTGAGTTCCCGTTGCTGTCCATTTGCCGAGACCATCTCCATCCTTGTATCTGGCAATATAAACAGCATCGTTTACCAGACACATTCTGTCGTATGTAGCCTCGTGTTCAAATGTATATCCGTACTTCTTACCAAAATCCATAACAAACTGGATAATCTCCGGTGTCGCATCCGGAATCTTGATGGAATCGGTCTTAATATGAGCGACCGTATATCCGCGTTTCTGCACCTCATTTTTCAAATCTACCATGAACAAAGCTCCACGCTTCGCCACGATATTATCAATGTTTCTCGAATCACGGAACGCATTCTCGAACGAAGCAGAAGTGAGACCGTAAACGGAATTGATTGCCGTCTTCAAAGCATCTGCAAGCTGCTTAGATGTCATCTCGCCATTGATTACTTTCTGAATGTAAGGAGTAAGTTTACCATCCAGCATCTTATTCACGATGTCCCAAGCCTCATGCTTGATACTTACACGACCCTCGACAATATCGCGGAACGCTGTCGTGAACTTCACTCCGAACAGAACTTCGGCAATCGCACTATGCGGATGCATAGAAGCAATATCCAGCAATGCAACATTTCCGTACATACCAGGCTCAGAATATACATAACCGCCTTCTCCAACTTCCTCTCCACGATACATGGATTTTCCGTTCTCAAAAGTATACCCAGGGAAATACGGCAAAAAGCTTCCAGCCTCACCATGAGTTTGTTGCATCATTTCCGGGCAAGCTTCCGCAAGGAAATTATACGTTGCCTCGTCAAGATCATATACCGGCTCTGCAAGATTCCGATAGTGGAACTGATCCTGCGGCTTACGCTCATTCCCAAATATAATCCTGGTTGTGAGTGTATTCGTGGTGTCATTGACTGTCATACCTGCTAAGTCAGCCAGAATCTGTCTTGCTGTCCAGTCCGCTTTCAAATAAATAAAGGCTGCTTCCGTTGCAATAACATCGTTATCACAATACTCAGCAACCTTCGTCCAAAGTTCTTCAGGAACCGGCTCATCCCATGGAAGTCCTAATTCCTGATGATGAGTTCCTGCCTTTATAATGCGAATTTCTGTATCTGAGAAACCTTTCTTTTCCAGTTCCTTTATAGAAATATTTCCCATCTCGATTTCAAGTTTCTTCAAACTCTTTTTATTTCCAGCGGATGCGAAATCGTAGACGTCCGTATAAGACACATTATATGCCTCACCGAAAAAGCAGTCTCTGTTAGCGCCTTTCTTTGCCCCAACGATTTTCTGTGACAAGTTATAGAGCTGTTCGTTTGTATAACCCATCAATCTCGCATACAAAATATGATTGTCGTAGCGGCGGCAGTTAAATCCTACCAGACGGAACCGCATCAGTTCTTCAATTTCAGTCGGTGTTGGGTTGATCATCCGTACAACAGGCTTTCCTTCACCTTCAATCTTCCAGTTTACGAGGAAGAGATTCGGGAATACTTCCACATCATAAAATATAAGCTTTGCCTCATCATTCTTAACGCCTTCTGATGCGTCGGCAGACTTAAACTGCATCTTATTTACAAGCTTAATACAGTAATCTGCCTGATGGGTACTACTGGCTGCGAAAGCCAATACTGCATTTCGCATATCCGTGACATCATAGTTCAGGTCACTGGAGTATGCGTCCTCCAGTATCTTGTAGATAAAATCGATACTGGGCTTAGTTCCGGGATGTATTTCTTTCTCCAGATTACGCTTAATAAGTGTTCTAAGCCCTTTCTCGCTTTTGATTGCATCAAAATTTACCATTTTGTTTTCTCCTTTCATTGGTAAACCAGAGCTAATTGTTGCGATAGGCAAATCGTTACACTTCGACAATTTACGTCTCAGTGAACTTTTGCCACTGAACACCTTAACTTCTATGTGATCGTCATATATTCGACTCAGCATCGTTGGATCGCCGGTATAAATATAATGAAGATGGATTCCGGCTCCACTCTTACTCAACTCTGCATAAGTCGGCGGCCATTTACTTGCTGCTTCGAGATTCTTTTCAAAGGATTTATTACCATCCTCATCAGGAATATCAAAGTCAATAACTATATGATTCTCCGGGACTTTGACATAATGAAGCCTTGATGTGTCAAGCTCGGACAATTTTGTCGTGACTTCTTCCCATTTCTTTGTCGGAGTCTCTTTTGAACTGGCATATTGAGCTGGGAAATCTCGTCCGCAAATATCAAATTCTGATGGGAAATCTGAATGAACTTGTCTAAAACTGATTCTGCTATCCCCTCCAATTGATGTACCTGATTTTGTTTTTCCATTTTCACCTCCCGGATTTTTTTCGGGTTCAAATTTTTCTGTTCTAAACCCAGAATAGTAACTGCGGACTCTTGAACCGTCTTCAAGATTAAACCGTTCGTCATAGTTCCTGAAATAGTTCTTTAGTTCCTCTTTAAATGCTCTTTGCGGCAAAGAATATAAAACTTTCGCCTCATCACAGTAGGTCTTATACATTTCCCAAGCCGCTTTTAGTGTTGTTCCGTCCTCTTTCTTGAACACATGGTATGAATCGATAATGTAATTGTAGAAATCATTTGATGCTCCAAGCATACTGATTGGAATATAATCATCGAACATACCGGTGTCGCTTAGATATACTTCCTGACAGTGATATGCAATCGCACCAAGTTCAAACCCAACCTGCTTCACAATAGTCTTATACTCTTTTGGATTTAGTTTGTTACCGCTCGGAGATACATCAATCAATCTTCTGATAAGACCAGACTTTGCATCTGTAATCTTTACCGGCTTATTCGTACCCATAAAGAGAAAACATTTAAACCGATTAGCATAAGTGGATTTAAACTTCTCGTTCACCGTCATCAACTCATGAGAAACCAAACTGTTCAGTCTTGTGTTATCCTCTATCCTTGACAAATCGCCATCATGCTGAATTGCCACAAGAGGATTGCTTTTAAACGCCTCTAATGCAAACGAATTACTTGCAGAACCAAGAGCTTTAGCATCAAACACGGAATAATATCCTTCAAAAAGCTGCTGGATAATGTTTAGAACAGTAGATTTACCTGTTCCTGCTGCTCCGTATAAAACCATAAACTTCTGTAATTTCTTTGAATCGCCGGATACAACAGAGCCAATCGCCCATTCAATCTTGCGTCTTTCTTCCTCAGAATATAATACAGACATCAGCTTGTCGTAAGCAGATAAATCGCCAGCTTCAAGCGGATAATTCAGCTTTTTACTGGCGTAATCTTTTTTATTTGTTGGCGTGTTTGAAAATATAAGTTTTTCATCCAGCATATGGAAGGAATCTCTTAACTGCTTTTGGCAATATTTATGCCATGAGTCAATCATACCGGACTCAGCGTCCCACATGTGCAGGACTTTAATAATATCGGAGTCAAAGCGTTGGCGGTTTTCTTCAGCATACCTATCCAATTCGCGGTCGATGAGCTGTAACGCATCCTGCTCATCCGTAGACCATAAACCGCGTTCTTCAATCCAGATAGCGTAGAAATCACCGCCTCTTATCATAAGATCGCCGCTTTTTTTGATAATGAACTTTGGATAGATTTCTATAACACCACGCTTTTTACTACGTGTCGAAATCGTTAAAAAGTCGATCATTTCATTACCTTTTCTCCTTTCCTTCCTTTAATAAAGCTTTTAACCGTTTCAAATCTCCAGTTATCCTTTCCGTTGTAGGTGAATATAAATTCCTGCTTATTTGTCTGCCTTACACGTATGCTGCTCCTACCATTCGGGAACCATATCTCTATATTCTCACCTGCATATTGCGGAAAATATAATTCAAACCATTTGTATACATCTCCATGTGCCATTCAGTACCTCCGAATTCATACAAATTTATCCAGGTACCAACACATCTGATACCAGATTTCAACCATTCTTAAATCCCGGTTGCAATGCTCTACGGTAAACAAACCGCCCTCGCCATTCCGTTCATATTGACGATTCAGAAACCGTTCAATTACTTCGTTTGCATAATCTTCGTCAAACTTTGCGTCCGTCATAGAACCCAAACCTAGATTTACAATCATGTTCCAGAACCACTGACCCGTCCGGTTACCAATATCCGGGTCATCCATAATATGTTCTTCGCAACGAATAGCGAGGGCGATCATCATCTCCAAAACACTACAAGGCCGATTATCCAAATACGTTGTGATTTCGGAACTCTTGTATGAATTCTCATAACCGAAACGATATCGCAAGTTTATCCCATCGCCTTCTCGATTTCCATCCATAGGAATCGTATAGAAAAAATCCACACGATTTAAGAAACGTAAAAGTTTACGATAGGATAGACTTTTGGAGTGTCGTCGACCCAATACGAGCTGGCACATCCAGTTAAAATACTTGCTATTCAGCTCGCTCCTTGTCATTTATGCCTCCCTCTGATGAGGACGTTCCTTCTGGGCTTCTGAATAAGTCCTTTCATCCATGAGAATCTCGTAGTCACACCTCAATCTGTCATTTCTTACAAAGACAGAATCGTCCTCGTATTCTCCAAAGTGTGTCAGAGATTCCATTCCAACTACGTCGTCCACATCTTCAATCTTGTCGCCTCCATCATCCACCAGAACCTGGTCTGCATAGTATGTAAGACTTATTGTGTCATAATCCTCGTTCTCGCCAAATTCATCCGGCGAGATTACATAAGGCTTGTTTTCGACCATTTCTGTTCCCTCCGGTACATAAGCCTCGTTCTTTAATATCTCCGCATAAGTGGATATATCAGGCTTCTCTTCAAACTTTTTCAGACTTGCTTCTACACTCGGCTGCGGTTCTACGGTTATTTCAACGTCTCTAGCATCCTGTTCACGCTTTAAGAACATCTCTTTTACAGAATTGATCTCTTCCTCGGCAATCTGCTCATATTTCTTTTTTGCAAACTGCCATGTCACAATAGAACCCGTTGCAGCTCCGAGAACAAATATAATAAGTCCTGTTACTTTACTCATCATTCATGTCCTCCCTTCTTATCGTCATCACCGTAAGTGCCAATCCTGTAAACAGCATAGACACACTTAAAAGGATACCCCCAGTAATATGTCTTTTCTTGGGAGTATCCAACACATAATCCAGTATTGAAATTGTTCTTTCAAATCCTTCCATCATCTTACGCCCTCCTGCCGTCTGATAAGAGTGCAACTCCTCCTACAAAACAAACCCCGGCCAATGCTGCAAGGGTATAAGATACGATTACCGATACAAAATTACTCATAATTATTCTCCTTTCATTCATAGCTTGAAAAATAGTGGTTTTCTACTTGAAACATGGGTACCCCATACTTGCTATACTCACCGGCTGTGAAGAATATAACGTCAGTGTTGGTACGGGAAATCAATTCCTCTCTAACAAGTTGACAAATATCCTCTTTTACTTCGCAACAATCGATACGTCCGTTCCAGATTGATGAAAATTGATTTCTTTGATAGACAACATCGTAAACATTATTAGGAAAATGTTCAGAATCCACACGATTGAGGATTGTGTCAATCACGAGACGTTTTCCTTCTTCGCATTCCCCCTCAGCTTCTGCCATCGTGACAAGTGCAATCAGTGAGATATCTTCGTATGACAAAAGATTTTCCTCTTCTTCCTGTGGTTTAGTCGTTACCATTGGTAATGTATCAACAAATATCGGTTCAGGAATCGCACTATGTATTACCGTAACATCACCTGCATACACAACCTCATCACCCACAGCAATATCGCTATGGAAAAACATAAAAACCGATAAAAGAAGAGCAGCGATCATAGTTACTTTACGCATGTGAAAACTCCCTTCAAATATAATAGACTATCCTCATCTCTTTTGAGCCGAGACAAGGATAGTCTGCCATCGTTCGATGCCAATCTCCCGAACCGATACTGTCAAGTCCATCCATTCACATCGTCTCCCAGACGTTTCCGTCAACATTAAAATCCAGCAAAATCGCCGGATCGAGTCCATTTGCAAAATCAGAATAACTCAGATTATCAGCATACATTCCGAAATCAACGTAATTGTCGCCCACAGGATTGTCCTCGTCATAAACCCAGCCTACAACCTGACCAGCTTTTGTTCTGGGAAGTCCGAGCATCTCATACACATCATTCAGGAACAGACGTTTCTTTGCTCTGAGTAAATCGTTTGCATAGTTCTCCTGCGCCTTGATAAACATGATGTTGTATTCATTATTCGGCTCCCAGTGAGGATTCAAGATAGAATTCCCATCCTCGTCAACTGTATACTTCTCGAAAAATCTGGCATAGCCACTTACGTCAGACGGATTCACCACAAAGGCATTCTTTTTTACCTTTTTCTCTTTTCCGGTCTCCTCATCCACTTCAATAGTCGGTACTTTTTCTGCCTTGATATTGTACTTCAGCTCACGATCAACTTCCTGACCAAATTTCTCGATTACACGGTTACGATACTCTTTAAAGCTCTTGTCAACAGTTGCGTAAGCCGCTGCCAGTGCCACATTTCTCTTACGAAGAATATTGTTAGATGCAAGGATGCTCGCAATCGACAAAGTCCCAATCGCAACAGCCGGCGCATAAGTTTTCACCAGTTTAAAACCTGTCTGTGCATAGACAATCGCTGTATCTTTCTTCGCATCTTCTACAAAGTAATCTTCTCCGGATTCCGTAACACCATCTTCCTCGGCTTTATGAATTTTATCCATTTTCTCTTTAGTCTCATCCATGATCGCATCGACTTTAAGAGTCGCCTTGCACGCCATAACAGCGCTCACAACTACACCGGCTACACCAGCCACCATAAGAATTTCCGGGCTGTGTTTCTTCATCTTGAAGCTGACATTATTGAAAGCTCCGCTCATCTTATTCATGATTTCATCTTTTTTCATGTTTACTTACTCTCCTTTTCCTGAATTTCTCCGCCCAATGCGGCATATCCGCAAATATCAATCCAATTGTCTTCCTTATAGACACCGGATGCGTTACGAGCTACCTTCATCAAAACCATCATGTTGGCGACATCCGTAGGAGTGACGTCATGCTTCAAATATGCACTCCACAATGCACCAATAGAAGCAAAGCTGTCCTCTGCTTTTCCGTATGTACCCTCACGTTCTCCGTTAATGATGGTCTTGGCTGTATCCAAAATCTGGTCACGTATTAACATTGTCTCTGGCATTATACAGTTCCTCCTTAATTTATCGGGTATGCTTTCGGCAGTTTGAGAACATAACCATCACGTACTCTAACCGCCTTACATCCAGCGATATCCGTCCATCCATACTTGTTTACTGCGAAGTTATCGGTGGATACATCAGCAAGGTCGTACAAATCGCCAACACTCACAACACCGTATTGACTGATGATTTCGTTCATAGCATCGAGAACTGATTCGGCATCACCACGAGTTTCAAATATAATCTCATCGTAGTCGAAGCCAGTTCTCCCGGACTGCCTGTAACTACTGCTTCGCTGTTCCTGTTCTCTACTATTTCCATAATACTTTCCGTAAGAAACCTTTGTAGTATTCGAGTTCTTCTTCTGTCTGGTTTCTCCGTAAAGAATCATGTCAACACCGTTCGTAACAATGTCGGAGATAGCTTTCTTTACCGCCGGCACAAGCACTTCCATGAAAATATAATTTTTTACATTTCCGACATCTTCCGAAATAAAAACATCAGCAAATTTCTGCATCTCACCTTTTTTCTTAGATTTGGCAGAACCGCTGATGACTTTTTCAATTTTCTTTTCTTCTGATGATTTGTCGGGAAGAGTCTTCTGCTCATCTTTCATTTTATGGGAATTCCCTCCGTATTCCATTGTCCCTCTCCTTCCTATACCATTTTAAACATCACATCTCTCGCATTTTGTGTCCCGGCAATAGTCTGTGCAATGGATCTGTAAATCCTTGAAACATTGCTAAGATTCGAGTTGAAGTCCTCCAGAATATCATCGAGCTTATTATCGAACTTTGCTGCTATCTGGTCTTTTGCCTTAGCAACAACGTCTTTACGCAGATCATCCTCATCAATCTTAGATACCTTCTCTGCGATTGTATTAGTAACCTGTTCCGAAATTTTCTTTCGCTCATCTGATACAGCAGCGGAAACCTCACTATGAATATCAGACTTTATTTTGCTGATGACATCTGCCGCCGCGTTATCTACAGCATAACGAGCCCGCCTTTCAGCAGCTCTTTCCACAGCCTGGTCAATGACTTCCTTCGGAATATCAATGGGAACATCATTCGACAAATCCTCAATCGTTGTATCGAGCTTTTCGCAAAGCTTTTTCATCTTACAATGGACGCCGAGTCCATATCCAAGTCCAATAAGACCGGCTACCATCATCCCAAAACCAAATATCCAATCGCAATCATTTCTGCTCACGGCTTTTCTCCTTTCATTACTTCCACCAGTTTTCCCGGAAGAGTTACTCTTGTTGCGGCTATTTTATTAAATTGTCTTTTATACTGATAAGCCAAATTACTCCTTGCTTTCTTTTCAGATGTGGCGTAAGTGGTTCCTTCCCAATTATTTGAAACGCACTGTTCAAATTCCATGACAGGACCCTTGTAACTATATCTGTTCATAAAACACCTCCAGTCCGTTCCAAATAACAAAAGGGAAAGCACCTTGTTACAGATACTTTCCCTTAGCCAGAACGACTATTTCCTTTATTCAGTTTTTGATTACTCTTCGGAATCCTCTTCATCGGTTTCCTGCTCGGTGCTGTCAACAACCTCCTCCGTATCTACCGGAATAAAGCTCTGCTGTTTCTTTGCTTTGATTTTGTTCGCTGTCGGAATGATAACGTACTTAACGGCTAATCCGCCAATCACGATTACCAAACCAACACCAGCCGCAATCTTGAATCCCTTACCAGAACTCTTCTTCACGATCTCCTCGGTTGCTTCTGTTGCTGTTCCAACTACCTTTTCATTTACCATCATTTCATTAGGTTCCATTTTTCTTCTCCTTTCGATAATTAAGAAATTTAGTGGTTCTCTCCATTAAAGTGCTTGTAAAATTTGCGAGCTGTCAGCCGTTATTCCGATAATCGTACCTGGGTTCCACATGATAGTCAATTACCAAGCAGGGTGTTCCGTCATCGGCAATCTGTGAGCTGAACCGCAGCTCTAAATATCCGGTATCAATATTCCATCCAAGGTCATCGCCCATGCTCATATGTGGAAGACCAACCTCATAATTGAAATCGTTCCAGGATATAAACATCTCATCCCGCATTCGTCGATTTAACTCATTTTCAGCTTTTTTCAGCTTCTCCATATCCGATTTAAAATATCTTCCGGATGCAGAATCGTAACAAAGAGTATTTCCTCTTTCAGTTATGATGACCTGTTGAGTGCTCACGGGATGCTGCTCAATCTTTTCCTTTGCTATAGAGTCCCGTATAGTTTCTTCTTTCTTCTCACCAATCGCCTCGATGACTTTTTCCTGATACTCTCGGAATGCTGATTCAGACAAACTATATGCTGTTGCCAACGCCGCTCTTCTTCGGACATTTACAGAACTTGCTCCGATAAGGCAAAGTACAGATGCCGTACCAATCGCTGTTGCAGGAATATAACACTTCCATGTGGCGAGAATCAACTCTTTCGGCGGTAGTTTCTCAGTTTGAAGTTCTTCTCTCTTCTCATCAATACAAACCAGCGCTTTAGGTGTTGCTCGTACCGCCAGAACAGTTGTTGTGATCATTCCAGCAATACCTATTCCGGTAAGTATTTCGGGACTGTGTTTTCTAAGAGCATCTTCCATGTTTCGGAGAGCTTTAGATAGTGGCTTCATACTCATGTATAAACTTCTCCTTTCAAAAAATATAACCGCCCACAAGGGGCGGAGATTAACCTAACCGGAAGACCGGACGAACCCCAAAAGTGCCAGAAGCGCCGTGGCAGTTCGTAAGGCCAAAGCCGTCCACACGAGCGAAATAAGCCGCAGAAAACTTAACTTTATTCTGTAACCAGCCCCATTCATAAGGTTCTCCCTCACGGATAGCGATACGATTCTTGCGGTCTTTCATAAGAGGCCACTGTTTCTTGCCACTCGGTTCATAAGCGTCAATATCACCAAAAAGCTCCTCTGCATAAGGGATACGGAGCAGGTCACCGTTCTTGAACGGAACCATCATATTTCTGATCGAAGCAAAGATTTCCAGAATACTATTTTTCTGAAGCTCCGTACGCAGATTGCTCGCTTCATAGCCGCCTTCGTTCGTATTCTCCCGATTCATCTTGAAAGGCTCATTCAGATACTGATCCAAAAGGAAGAGTGCCCCTTTTCTGGTAATCTTCTGACAGGTCGCCGTATACTTTCCGACCTCAATCTGGTCTCCAACCTTAAATTCTCTTGCTGTCTGAATTGTCACTTCCTGTTTTCTTAATGCTTTCATTTTTTTCTCCTTTCATTTCATTGCGTTTAAGATGTCTAAAATATCAGTCGCTACTTCGTATGCTACATAGAAAATCTGTGCATCGTTCTTATCAGCATGGTCAAGCAACGCAAAATCCTTCATCCTAATACCGAAATCAGCAACCATATCAATAGATTCCTGAAGAGACGATGTCTCTTTAACAAGTTTGAGTATTTCTTTTCCGGCACATCTTGAAAAACTTACTTGTTTGATGTAATACTTAGGCCAATTTCTTTGAGGATCTGTCAAATCAAAAATATAATCCTCAATAGCCGATACAACACGATTGTCCATGATTCCCTCCTGCGAAACAGAAAGAAAGAGTCCTTGTTAGGACTCCTCCTTATCTTTATCTCTTTTGGCAATCGCCTCATTGACTTTCTCTTCAATCTGTTCGTTCATCTTTTGATCTTTAACCCAGTCGGATAACAAATTCGCTGCCAATCCAACTACGGTCACTACCGTTCCAAGAACTTTAATGATATTACTTCTTCCCATAAAGCGTTACCTCCTTTCCATAATAGTGATTGTAGATTTTGCGACTTAGAAATATGTTACAGTAAGCCTATGGTCTTTATCGACAATACGCCATATCTCGCCGTTTTTCCTTGCAAGCTTTATCATGGTTCTTTGATACTGCCTTTTTCCACTATCCACGCCAAGCTTATATGCGATAAAACTGGTAACAAATATAATCCCAGCGCCTACCGCAACATCCATGATGTCTTTCCTTTCCATTTTTTATCTTTCATAAGATTTCGTCCTTCCTGCTTTACCTGCGAACTACACAAATTTGCAGAGTGCCATCGTGTCAATAGTGATACATTCCAATCCATCCTCCAGAGTTGTTTTTTGATTATCAAAATCCAGCCAATAAGAATCCATTTCTTCAACCATGTAGCTTATATCCCAACCCATTTCATCACCTTTATCCACTCCATCGATTCCAAGAAATGATAAATATTCATTTAAAGAACAATCACCTCTTACCGCAAGATTTCGATTCACATGATATTGAGCATTCAATACAGCCGCCATCGTTGTTGTAAAATATTTTTTCGATGTGAGATCATAAAAGAGCAACTGCTCGCTTTCGGGGTCCATATCCATGTTATAGACTTGGTAACCCCACTCATATGAGGCAACTCTCGCATCTTTCGCCATTTCTGCATGAATCTTGTTATCGGCATCTTCTCCATAGACCTTTTTAGCTGCCTGACGGTACTGCTTATAAGATTCATTAAGCATGGCGTATGCACTCGTCAAAGCCGCCTGATTCCGCTTATCCATAACGCCTATACCAATAATGCAAACGATAGTACCAGCGCCTATTAAGGCTGACGGAATATAACATTTCCAAGTAGTCTGTACGAGTTCCGTGGGTGTAAGCTTATCTGTATTCAATTCATCTTTCTTAGCCTTGATAAGTTTCATTGCCTTAGGTGTCGCTTTAATTGCCATTACTGTTGTTCCAACAACGCCGGCAATTCCTAAAACAGTTAGAATTGTTGGGGATGATCTCCGTAACCCCGTTGAAAATTTTCCCATATGTTTCTCCTTTCAAATGGGGCACAAGGCCCCTGGATTTACCTAACCAACCAGAACTCCGGACGAACCCCACGAGTGGCAGAAGCGTTGGAGCAGTACGTTCCGCCACCGTAGGCCACACGAGCGAAAAAAGCCGCAGAAAACTCCTCTTTTGTGGCATTTCTGAGCCAGCCCCATTCCCATTCGTTATTGAGGTACGCTACACGATTTCTCCGTTCTTTCATAAGCAGAAGCTGCTCATCCGTATCCGGTTCAAAATGCTCGTTATTCCATTCGTCATCGTGACCAAACAATTCACCGACTGTCGGAATAGATAAATCGGCAATTCGGTTTTTGAGTTCCTCGGGAAATGCCTCCAAAAGCACACAATCAATCCACTTCTTTAAATCAGATTTCTCATATCCGCCCTTATTGGTGTTTTTGTTATTCATCGGTCTGCTTGTCACATAATCATCAAAAATAAACAGAACACCCTTGTCTGTAATTTTGTGAGCCGTTGCAGTAAAGTCTCCGAGTTCTGCCAGAGATACCAAAATCTGATCCCCAACCACGATTTCCTTTGTCTCCATTTCTTGTCTCCTTAATACTTTGATGTTTTCCATTTTGTTTTCTCCTTTCAAGATTTTTTATTTATCGCGGAATTATTGCATCCGGATTTAACACAACTATCGAATCGCAGTCCCAGCCATATAATTCAAAATATAAGTCGCCAGAGGCCACATTTTCAAATTCCTGTCCATACCAGCAAAGTTCAATAGCATCGATTCCAAGACGGACACATTTCTCAAAATCGATAAGATAAGAAGAAGCAATCCTTGAATTTTCAATACTGGGAAGTCTGCGAAGTTGCGGCAACGTACTAATAGTTGCGATTCTGCTTTCATCCCTTAGAACAAATTCAAAAGAGCACTCGTCTTTACAATCACGAAACTCTTCCCTTGCACACCAATCTTTCCAACCAAAAGATGCATTTTTCCTTGACGCCCAAAGACCGCCTTTAGGTTTAACCCAACAATATTCATTCTTGATTGGGAAGTTTAATAGAGGGTCGAACTGTTTCGCTCCATAGTGAATATAGATTTGCCTGTTCATAATTTTCTCCTTTCGTTTTCGGCTGTGAAAAATAAAAGAGAAGAATAGGTCGATTTCCGCTTTCACGTTGCCTACCACGACCCTAGCTTCGTAGCTCGCTATCCATTCCTCTCATAATACGACATGTAATTTTTGCGAAAAGAAAAGAGCCGCTGTTACACGACTCCTAACTTGTTGTTGCTGTAAAATATAATTTTCTTACCAAGTTCATCTGCTTTACTCATTTCGTACCTTGTGCTTTCTCCAATGTAATGATTGACGTCAACCACAAATATAGCATCGGACATTGCAATTTTCTCTGTATGCAATTCCAGATACCATTTCTTGTCATGACCCTCGCATCCCATCGCTGGAAATAACACAATATATCCTAAATCAGTAAGTTGCTGATATACACTTATCATTTCTGACTTATATTTATAGCTCCCACAAATAGTTATGATTTTCATATAATCACGCTCCTTTCATTAAAGGACTTGTAAATATCACGAAAAGAGAAAGAGCCATTGCTGGCTCAATCTACTTAATCAAAACCACTTTCCTTCAATAACTTTTTGAGTTCATCCTTGCTGAGTTCCACATCAATATCCAAATGTGCGTGCGTGTTGCCGTCGTTGACAGTAATTTTCATTTCTTTAAGCCAGATATCCATATCTACACCCAATTTCTTCTTGATAACCACCTTTGCGACTTTAGACACAATCGCCGTTGTGAATTTTGATATAATGTTCATCTCATCCATACCTCTTTTTCTCCTTTCGGTTTATGGTTTTCATAAAGGAAAATGTATAAGGTGCGAAAAAGAAAAGAGTCGCTGTTACACGACTCCTTCCCTGTGTTTAATCCCCATATACATTTTCAATACTCACAGTCACAAGTTTGTGAAGATTATCACCTAAATCATAAGACCTATCAAGAATAACTTTTTCTAAGCCCTTATCTAATACAGCTCCCTCAATAGCCGGGGCTAACATCGTAAAAACATCCTCGTCAACACTTTTGACAGGTAGCTCAATCTCTGTTTGAAGAGTGTCTATAATTTCTTTATAGGCATCCTTCTTCAAAATTTTGTACCTTTTACCAGTAATAACAAGAATCGTTCCGCCGATAACTGTCACGACCCCAACACCAAGAACCTGCAAAAGAAATTTGTTCTTTTTTAAAAAAGCCTTTACTTTTTCCTGTCTTTCCTGTTTTCTTTCTTCATTACTCATGTTTGTTTACCTCCATATATTATGTTGATTTTCCATAACAGTATCTGTTTTTCCTGCGGAGAAAAAGAAAGAGCCCTTGTTAGGACTCCTCCATAATTGACGCATACGCATCATCAATTAACTCTTCTGAAAATTTTTTAAGATCTTCTTTTGTCACGTTAAATTCTTTAAAAATTTTGTTCATAGATTTCATTTGAGAAATGGCTAATTCTGTTCCTCGTTGACAATGATACTGATTTCGTTTTTTAGCAAATACATTAAGAAACCTATAAATTCCCTTATGACCCTTTGTTAATTCATAAATCTTCTTAAAATTTACTGCTTGATTCGTATGATAATCAACTTTCCTTTTGATTCTTTCTGTTTTCTCATTGAAATCCCTTAATTCTTCAATCGTCATATCTCGTGACCTCCTTTCATTAAAGGGCTTGTAAATATAACGAAAGCGAAGAGAAAGTGTAGTCTTATACAGTTCATTTCCTGCCCGAGAGTTGCTCGGTCTTAGTTCCTATATGACACCATCTCAGGTGGTGGGACATTCTCCCACGACTCATTACTGCTACTTCTTTCTCATAATATGCCGTGTAATTTTCGCTAAATATCACGTCTGTCAAAGACCGTTTCCCACCGTTCACGCTTAATAGGTTTCATCTTTAATGCCCACATAATCTGCCGGACACTCACAGTAGGATATAAACCGTCCGTACAAGTTCCTGCACGTTCGTCAAAATATGCTTTAAACTTTGGATGTAAATATATCTCAGCAGTAAGCCACTGATCTATTTCACCCCACCAGGTACTTTTCATTTCTTTGTCAAATCGCTGCTGAATCACAGCAAGACCTTTCTCACCTATCTCAAATAGAGTACAACTATTGTAAACTGGATGATTACAAATATAACTTTTACCGAATTTTGTTCGTGGCATTGTTGGCTTTTCTAAATGATATCTCATCTTATTCTCCAAAAACGCAAGAGAAAAAGCCCTCGTCAGGACCCCTTCTCTCTAATATTACTCGTCAAATACCGGGCATGATAATTTACAGCTCGGATAAGGACCTCCACAAGCTCTACATCCATCAGGTGGTACATTTCCTGCATACATATCGAGCATTTCTTCTGTCCATTCTTCTTCCTCATCATCTTCATACTCATAATCCATCACATCTACATTCCAACCGCATGATGGGCAGGTATAAATATCATTTCCACCTCTGGGATGTTCCTTGCGGTCCATAACTGCTCCGCATTTGTTGCAAATTGCATACCCTTCGTTCAGGTATTCCATTAACTCAATACCTTCCGGTTTAATAATTTGGCTCATATTATTATCTCCTTTCGTAACTTGGAGTGTACTAAATATCATACACCCTTTTCATAGTTAAGTTAAGAGATTAAAGAGCTCTTTGTATCTCCATAAGAGAATATGCAATTTTAGCGAAGAAAAACGAAAAGACGTTGTACATATCACGCCTCTCCGCTTCGGAATTTTAAACTTTTATCGTTTAGTCGGCTTAATGAACCGAATCAAGTTCTTTAATGTTTGAACTGTGAATGTGCCGTCCTTTTCAAGATCGTATCCCATCTGATAAATCTTAGCAAAGAACACCAGCGGTACCACAAGCTCAGCCGCAGCAATACCGATTCTTATATATCGATCCTTCTTCTGTTCTACAAGTTGTTCTTTCCGAGATTGTTCCTCTTTTTCCATTTGTTCCTGATGTTGCTTTTGCTCCTGCTCCATCTGTTCACGCCTGAAATTATCATCGTCAATCTCTTTGTTGTACTCCATAGCAGCCTTAGAATCATCGATCCTTAACCGATACAGCTTAGCTAAACCCTCTATCGCCTCCGTATGCTCTTTGCTTCCCACCGTAAGATTGGCTAAATCTCCGAGTTCGGCTTTAATCTGTTCGTCCAACATTGTGATAATGTCTTCGTTCATTCTTTTTCTCCTTTCGCTGTTAAGTTTTTAGCTTCCATAAAAGGAAGTGTTAGTCATGCGAAATATAATTTTTGAGATTTACATTCAACATGACCGATTTTTGGGATGCGATGAAGTCAATACTCTTGGACGCTTCCAAAAATATAAAGGGGCCGTCCGGATCTGATGTATCAACCCGTAAAGTCCCAACACATTTCCGTTTGAAGATTGCGACTGTAATCCCGCATCCAACGAAAAATCCAGCAATGAATACAACAATCACTTGCATACTGTTCCTCCTTTCATAGATTTTTTCAGATACCAAAATAACATGTTTTTTAGTCACCCACGTACTGGTTTTCTAAGCTAGATTAAAAAAAAGAAAGAGCCCTTGTTACAGGCTCAATCTTCAAATCGTTCAGTGATGTCTCCGTCCACATTAAAGTCTAACCAAATATCTTCTCCATCTTCGTCCTCTTGGATTCCAAAATCGATGTAGTTATCTCCAAGTGCATTCTCCAAATCATAAAACCACCCTACAAACAATGATAACCTTGTTACTTTGAGTCCCAAGCATTCCTGAATATCTCTCAGAAATACATAACCTCTACACTTTAAAATATCATTGAAATAGGTTTCCTGTGCTTTTAAATACATCAAATTAAACTCTCGTTCCTTATCCCAATTTGGATTACTTGAATCAAATACTTGTGCGTACATACTTCTTATGTTTTCCATAAAACTCACTCTCCTTTCATTAAAGGAGATGGAATCTCTGCGAGTCCTATTCCCTTTCTTTGCTTAGTAGCCAAAAGAATCGTCTGTACAAGTCATAGTAAATGTCTTTACAGCACGGAATATTATACCTCACCCGCAATACATCATAAGAACATCCCTCTGTTACTCCATGTAAAATATAACTTGCCAGTTCTTCGTCCGTATCCTCTGCAACATCCTCTATCATTGCTATTCGTTCTGCTAAATACGCTTTCGTAACAGCACACCTGGCAGTTGGGTCACTCACTACACTAAGTTTGGTAAGTATCGGATGGTCATTTGGTCTTTTACTCATTCCATCCAGTGTTCTATAAGCTTTCTTCCATGTAGGATACTGTAAACAAAAATGTTTCAGCTCATAATAACGGTGACGGTCAATCCAATATTTATTTTTCTCTGATAACTCAGGTCTTATTGTCGTGCTCATGCTTTTTCTCCTTTCCAAAGATACCCGGTTTGTTCGTACAGCAATTTGGGTGAGATATAGAAGTTAATCCGTCCCAGTCTGCTGTTCATCTCTTCAATTTGGGTTATGAGTTGACCATTCCTTGTGGCTTTTCCAATAGGAAGCCAGCCAGAAATAATGCCAGCCCGTATCCAAGAAGCGTCTTTACCGTATACCTTGGCGGCGACCGCAACCGGTACAGAACCAGTTTGAAATATGGTGTCCATACAGCCCTCCTTTAAATTGTTTTCCAAAATCTCACCCCGGGAATTTTTCGGATTTTGTATGTTAAGGCTATCAGAAAAAGCTGTCACCTGTGTACTGTATTTAATCTAGGTTAGAAAATCGGCAGAATTTAGCAAGAAAATATAGATGTAGGAGTTGACAATTCCTACACTTTTTATTATAATGCTGACTGTGAAAGGAGAGTGATGCACAATGCTAATACAATGCCCTGAGTGCGAATTACAGGTAAGTGACAAAGCAGCATCTTGTCCGCACTGTGGATATCCAATACAGCCGGACGTAAAACCGAGGAAACCCCGAAACAAAAATAACAAAAGGAGAAGATTACCAAACGGATTCGGTCAGATCAGTGAAATCAAGAACAGAAACCTACGAAATCCCTACCGGGCTATGATTACCGTTGGCAAGACAGCGACTGGTAGACCAATTTGTAAACCACTAAAACCAGAATCCTATTTTCCTACATACAACGATGCGTATGCAGCCCTCGTAGAATATAACAAAAATCCCTATGACTTGCAGCCGGCTATTACTATGCAGGAACTTTATGATAAGTGGTTTCCAGAATATGAGAAGACAGTCAAAGATACTCAAGCAGCAAAAGACGCCTGGCTATATTGTTCATCCGTATACACCATGCGGGTTATGGATGTTCGTGCCAGACATGTAAAAGGCTGTATGGAGGAAGGAGTTGCTGTTGTCAAAGGGAAAGAGCAAACCCCTTCTGCAACGATGAAGAATAAAATCAAGACCTTGTTCAACTTAATGTTGGATTATGCTTTGGAATATGAGATTGTAGATCGGAACTATTCTCGAACATTTAAGCTGACCGACGAAGTTGTGAAAGAATGTCATAAAGTGAAAAAGGAACATATCGCTTTTACAGATGAAGAAATCGAATTACTATGGCAGCATGTGGATGACAAAAAAGGAGTTGATCTATTATTGATTCAATGCTACTCTGGGTGGCGCCCCCAGGAGCTTGGGTTGATTGAGTTGGAACGTGTAGACTTAGCAAATTGGACATTCCAGGGTGGAATGAAGAGTGACGCCGGTACAGAAAGAATTGTTCCTATCCATAGCAAAATTCGTCCTTTAGTGGAAAGGAAATATAAAGAAGCTGAAGAACTTGGTAGTAAGTATTTGTTGAATTGGGTTGACCCGAACGCTCGGAATAAGAAAAATATAAAATTGACTTACAACCGTTACACGAAAGCTTTTGATTTGATACGAACTGAATTAAATTTGAATCTTGAACATAGACCCCATGATGGCAGAAAACATTTTGTAACAATGGCAAAGAAATATGAAGTGGATGAGTATGCCATCAAATATATGGTCGGTCACAAAATTGCAGACATCACAGAAAAAGTTTATACGCAAAGAGAACTTAATTGGTTAAAAACAGAAATCGAAAAAATAAAATAGAATGTTTGTGATGCTTAATTTATGTGGTATGATGAATATGAAAAATCAGGTCTCATTTTATAGGAATAGCGGTATAGGAGTGGTGCAGGAATAAAATAGGAATTACCTACATTTCCATACCCTTTACCACTCTTAACCACTTTGAGAACACCGTATTTAAGCGGCCTTAGAAGTCGTTAGGTGCGTAGTGAGATTTTATCATAAAAAGTCTTCCAATTATGGTTTTTCAAAAAAATATATATACGGCCGGTTATTTCAGACCATAACTTCCAATAGACTTTCCACATCAGCTGTGATAGAATTCCTATATTGTAGCTTATCGGAACTTGCAGGGAAAGTTTTGATAAAAGACATGTTCTTTGTGCCGACAGTCTAATAGCAGGAAGTGCAATTTGATCCCTGAAATGTATTTTACACGGAGGCAGGATTTCATCACAGAAACGGAGGAAAATTATGTTTCGGAATAACAGACAGGTAAATGATCCGCTTAAGAGGAAGGAAAGTATAAGTAAAGGATTCGGCGTGTTAAAATGGATCCTTCTGGTGATCGTTCTTTTCATCCTTGCAAGCGGTTCTTTTTATTCGATTCAGGAGGAGGAACAGGCGGTAGTCTGCACATTCGGTTCCCCCAGAGCGGTGACCACGCCGGGACTGCACTTCAAGATTCCGCTTATTCAAACTGTGACAAAGGTGAATACGACAATTCAGGGATTGTCCATCGGCTATCAGGGGGAAGGCGATGGGGTGGACGACGAAGATGCACTGATGATCACGTCGGATTATAATTTTATCTATGTGGATTTTTATGCGGAGTATCGGGTTACCGATCCGGTAAAGGCGCTTTATGCGTCGCAGGATCCGGAAATGGTATTGAAAAATATAGCCCAGAACTGTATTAGGACGACCATCGGTTCCTACAGTGTGGACAGCGTGCTGACCACCGGGAAAAATGAGATCCAGTCCAATATCAAGCAGATGATTTTGGATAAGCTGGAGGATTACGATATCGGTATTACCCTTGTAAATATTACGATCCAGGATGCAACGCCGCCCACAGCGGAGGTGGAAAATGCCTTTAAAGAGGTGGAGACGGCGAAACAGGGGAAGGAAACGGCATTAAACAATGCCAATAAATACCGCAACGAGCAGATTCCTAATGCGGAGGCGGAATCGGACAGGATCTTACAGGAGGCGGAGGCCGATAAGCAGGAGCGCATTAACGAGGCAAACGGTCAGGCGGCCCGGTTTAACTCTATGTATCAGGAATATATCAAGTTCCCGGAGGTGACCAAAAGGCGTATGTTTTATGAGGCCATGGAGGATATTCTGCCGGACATCAAGCTGATCATTCAGGGCAGCGACGGTACGGTGGATACGATGCTTCCGCTGGACAGCTTTGTGACGGAAGACTCTGTGGGCGGCATAACGGAAGGCGGCAGTGTGCAGGCGGCAGGAGGCGGTGCGGCCGGGCGGCGGAACGCGCAGACGGATGATACGGATGACAGCACGCAGACCGATGAGGACAGCACAGGGGAGGAGGAATAAGGATGGCTATGGAATATTATAACTCTGATGGTATTAAGAAACCGGAACAGGGAGAAAGAACGCGCAAATTCGGTATGATACCGATCGCTATTATCATCGCTGCACTCATTTTTTTACTGTTAAATTCCATGGTGATCACGAAGGAGAACCAGTTCAAACTGATCAGACAGTTCGGACGCGTGGAACGGGTGCTGACGCAGGCGGGCTTAAGCTTTAAGATCCCATTTGTGGAGTCTGTGGATACGATTCCGAAGGAGCTGCTGATCTACGATCTGCCTGCTTCGGACGTGATCACTTCGGATAAAAAGACAATGATCGTGGACAGCTATGTGCTCTGGCATGTGACGGATCCGTTAAAGTTTGCTCAAACGTTGAGCGGTTCTGTGAGCAATGCGGAAGGCCGTATCGACGCCATTGTGTATAATGCGACAAAAAATACGATTTCCAATATGAAGCAGGACGAAGTGATCCGCAGCCGTGATGGCAAGATGACGATCACGGTGGAAGAGCCGGATACTGAGGTGAAAGGCAATGATCTGGAACTCTCCAGGCAGGAAGAGGTAGTGGAGATAACTTCTCTCACAGAAAAGATCATGGAACAGATTGGCCATGTGGAAGACCAGTATGGGATTGAACTGATGGCGGTGGAAGTGAAAAAACTGGATCTGCCGGACGACAATAAGCAGGCGGTCTATGCCCGCATGATATCGGAGCGGGAAAATATTGCGGCGCAGTACACGGCGGAAGGAAAATCTGAGGCCAGGATGATTGAAAATACCACTGATAAGGAAGTTTCCATTATGCTTTCCGATGCCCAGGCGAAAGCGGAGGCGACTGTGGCGGAGGGTGAGGCGGAATATATGCGGATCCTTTCGGATGCTTATTCCGATCCGGCGAAGACGGACTTCTATTCGTTTGTCCGGGCGTTAGACGCGTTAAAGGAGAGTGTGAAGGGGGATAACAAGACGGTTATATTGTCGGAAGATTCGCCGATTGCGCAGATTTTCAATGGGGGGTATTGAATTTGCTTTTTTCACGGAGGGCGCGCAGGAGAGAGATAATATCTCCGTCGCCGCGCTGGTTATGGTAAAAAGAAGGAAAAAGAAATTTAAAGGAAATGGATAATTGATTATATGGACACGAAGGAATATAAGACAAAAGAGTTGTGGGAAAGGTTTATCCCTTATTTTAGAAGATATTATGGTACTTTGGCGCTTGATTTGTTTTGTGCGGCGCTGACAACGGTTTGCGAGCTGGTGCTGCCGATGATCATGCGGTATATTACCAATGAGGGGATAAAGGATCTGGCTTCTCTGACTGTGAGTACCATCGCGGCGTTTGGAGGGGTTTATCTGGCGCTGCGGGTGGTGGACTGTGTGGCCGCTTACTATATGGCGAACATGGGGCATATTATGGGGGCGAAGATCGAGACGGACATGCGGCGGGACGCTTACGGTCATTTACAGCAGCTTTCCAATACCTACTATAATAATACCAAGGTGGGACAGATCATGGGCAGGATCACCAATGACCTGTTTGATGTGACGGAATTTGCCCACCACTGTCCGGAGGAATTTTTTATTGCGGGAATCAAGGCCGTTATCGCATTTATTCTGCTGGCTCGGATCAACCTGCTGCTGACGGTGATCGTGTTTTTGTGTATTCCGGTGATGGCGGTTGTGTGTACGACTTTTAACCTGAGGCTGCGGGGGGCATTCGGGAAGCAGAGACAGCAGATCGGGGAGCTGAATGCCCGGATCGAGGACAGCCTTCTCGGACAGAAAGTGGTGAAGGCGTTCACCAATGAAGAGGTGGAAAACGGGAAATTTGAGAAAGACAACGGCGCGTTTCTGAATATCAAACGGGAGACCTATCGGTATATGGCGGCCTTTCAGACAACGGTGCGGATGTTTGACGGACTGATGTATCTGATCGTGCTGGTAGCAGGCGGAACCTTTATGCTGAAGGGACTGATCGAGCCGGGGGATCTGGTGGCCTACATTATGTATGTGTCTACGCTGATCGCAACGATCCGCCGGATCATTGAGTTTGCGGAACAGTTCCAGCGGGGTATGACAGGGATCGAACGATTTTTGCAGATCATGGATGCGGACATTGAGATTTTTGATGAACCGGGAGCGGTGGAACTCAAAGAACCGGAAGGCAATATTGTGTTTGAGGATGTGAATTTTGAGTATCCGGACGACCATAATCAGGTTTTCAGCCATCTGAATCTCTCCATACAGGCCGGAGAGAAGGTGGCCATCGTGGGGCCCTCGGGCGGCGGAAAGACAACGCTGTGTAACTTGATTCCCCGGTTTTATGATGTGTCGGCGGGACGCATTACGCTGGACGGGAAAGATATCAAAAGTTTTACGTTAAAGAGCCTGCGAAAAAGCATCGGCATCGTGCAGCAGGACGTGTATCTGTTTTCGGGTACGGTGTTTGAGAATATCGCCTACGGTAGAACGGGAGCTTCCAAAGAGGAAGTGATGGAGGCGGCGAAGCGGGCGGGCGCTCATGAGTTTATTATGGAATTGAAGGACGGCTATGAGACTTACGTAGGAGAGCGGGGCGTGAAGCTTTCCGGCGGACAGAAGCAGCGCATCAGTATTGCTCGGGTATTTCTCAAAAATCCGCCTATCATTATTCTGGATGAGGCGACGTCCGCACTGGATAACGAGAGCGAGTTTGAGGTGGCGAAATCTCTGGCGAAGCTTTCCGAGGGAAGAACGACACTGACCATAGCGCACAGGCTTTCCACGATCCGTAATTCCGACAGGATCCTTGTGCTGACGGAGGAGGGCATTGTGGAGGAAGGTACGCATGATGCGCTGATGGCGTTAAAGGGAATGTACTATCACTTCTATGAGATGGCGAATGAGTTGAAATAATTCTTCTGAACGCCGGAAAGAAAATTTGTGTGATCCGGAATAGTGCTATATGGCGCTTTTCGTTCGGATATTGCAGACCGGGTGAGTATTATGGGACAGAGAAAGCTATGAGAGAAAGAGAGACGGACAGCAGAGAAATACTGCGGATGCTGATCACATTGTCGATTCCTACCGTATTGGAGGAGATACTGCATACGCTGCTGCAGTATGTGGATACGGCGATGGTGGGCAGGCTGGGAGAGCAGGCCACGGCGGCAGTCAGCGTCACCACGACGATCACCTGGTTAATCAACAGTATTTCCGGCGCCGCCGGTGTGGCGGTACTGGCAATGATCTCCAGGGCGGTGGGCAGCGGCGATGAGAAACGGATCAAAAAAATATCAGAACAGGCGCTGTTGCTGACCGTGGTTTTCGGCGCTGTAACGGGCGGTATTTCCATAGTGCTGAGTCCGTATATCCCGGTCTGGATGGGCGCGGAGGAAGCGATATGGAAACCGGCGTCCGTCTATTTTACGATCGTCAGCATACCTATGGTATTTCGCAGCGCAAGCATTATTCTGGCGGCGGCCATTCGCGGTACGAAAGATACCAGAACGCCGATGTTTATCAGTATCGGCAGCAATCTGTTAAATGCAGTGTTAAATTATCTGCTGATCTATACGGCAAGACTTGGTGTGACTGGTGCGGCGTTGGCTTCGGCGGTATCTTATACGGTATCCGGCGTATTTATGTTTGCCGCTTATCGAAAAAAGGAAAAGCTGTATTGGGAATGGAAGGGTTTTCATGCAGACAGACAGATCTTAAAAGAATGTGCCGATATCGGTCTGCCGGTGTTAGGGACGAGTATGGCGTCCTGCATGGGATATGTGGTGTTTGCCGGGTTAGTATCCGGCATGGGGACAACGATCTTTGCGGCCCATTCCATAGCGGTCACGGCGGAGACGATCTTTTATATCCCGGGATATGGCCTGCGGACGGCGACATCCACCCTGGTGGGCATTTCTCTCGGGGAGAACAACAGAGAAAAACTGGGGACAGTCAGCAAACTGAGTATTGCACTGACGGTGGGGATGATGTTTCTCTCCGGTGTGCTGCTCTATTTTGTGTCTTATCCGCTGATGTGCCTGTTTACACCGGTGGAAGAAGTGGCGGCATTGGGGGCGGCGATGCTTCGGCTGGTGGCGTTTTCAGAACCGTTTTTCGGGTTGATGATCGTGCTGGAGGGAATTTTCTACGGCATGGGGCGCACCCGCTACGCGTTTCTTTCGGAGACCGGGAGCATGTGGGGCATCCGGATCCTGTTTACCTTTCTCTGTGTGACGGTCTGGAAGCTTGATCTGCGGGCGGTCTGGTACTGTATGATCGCAGACAATGTCTGCAAGGCGCTGCTGTTTACCCTGCCGGCGAAGAAATATATTTTTGGGAAAAAGGGGGACGGAATATGGAGGGAATGAAACCGTTCACGATTATGCAGAAAGATATCGAAGTCATGCGGGTGCTATTGCTTAGTCGCGCCAATGGCAATACGGAATCCCGGATCGAGGTTATGTGTTCTGATCTGTTAGACAAAATGAATGTGGAGCATGTGCATTGTGAGGCCGGGGAGGATAAGGGAAAGTATGTCTGTATGTGCCCCTGTATGACAACGGAGTCGAAAGCGATCCTGACCGGCATGGGCAGAACTGGGGTTTCTATTACGACACGGAGTCCAGGGAGATCCTGGGCTGTCATCCGCTGTTTGATCACAATAATGCTTTTGATATTGATTATATGAAGAACATGGACGCACCCTATCAGTTTGGAGAGATGACAATCAGGCAGGCGGCGCAAAAAGCAATGGACAAAGTGGACTTCCACTTTACAGCGCCCATCACACGAAAAGATTTTATTACGGACAGACAGTATGAGAGCTTTCGAAAGAGAGCAAAGTGTCTTGGCCTGCAGGTTGAATAAACAGTCTTATGCAATCCAAATATAAAAGCAGCGCGCAAATATCGGCAGATATGTCGATGCAGGCGCGCTGTTTATTCGTGTATACCCCATCTCTTATCCGATCTTTATTTCAACCAAATTCCATATAATAAAAATGATATTAGAATATGAAACAACTTCGCCCCAGACAGATACTTATAAAATAACAGCTCAGTCTTTATTGTCGTTTACTGTATAAGACTCATGCCTATGCGTAAATCACCAGTTATCGCAGAAATAAAATTTGTGAACTATTAGCAAAGTTCGGCTGACTTATATTTATGGTGGTACCACGAACCAGGGGCATAAGGGTTTAGCTAGCACCATTTCCCTCACGGCGTCCGGCACCACTAACTACATAATGCCCCATTGTATATCTTTCCTCTGACAGGAAATACTTGTAAAAAGCGAACAGGTTCCCCCGCGGATTTTGCGCCGCGAACCTGGATAGGAGGAAGATATGTATCAGAAAGGCGACTATGTTGTATATGGCACAAAGGGTGTTTGCCTGGTGGAGGATGTAATGGAAATAGACTGGGGGGCGGACTGTATTTCTTCGGGAAAGCTGTGCTATAAGCTGACACCCCGGTTTACGAAGGGCTCTACGATCTATGCCCCGGTGGAAAATAAAAAGACAGTGATTCGTTCCGTGATGTCCGGGGAGGAGGCGGAAGCGGTATTGGAAGGCGCCGGGAAACTGAAAACGCTCTGGGTAAAGGATGAAAAGGAGCGGGAAAAGAGCTACCGGAGCGCACTTTTAAGCGGCAGCAGTGAGGAGTGGTCAAGGATCATAAAAACTTTGTATCTGCGCAAGAGAGAGCGGCAGAAAACCGGAAAAGGCATGACCTGCATCGATGAAAGATATCTGCATATTGCGGAAAGTATTCTGTTTGGCGAGATGTCTCTGCCGCTGCATCTCAGCGTAAAGGAGGTGGAAAGAAGATATTTTCAGGGTGTGAATGAAGGGGAGGAGAAGTAAAAAGGTTTAAAGCGCACAGGGAGGTGTTGATTATGAAAAAGAAAGTTACAGCGGCAGTTTTGAGTATTGTGTTAGCGGCGGGCATTTTAGCCGGCTGCGGTGTGGGCAAAGATTCCGGTGTATTCCCCTTCGGGGGAAATGCGGAAGCGCCCATGGAGGAGACAGAGCCCTGGTACGATACTGGGGAGGAGGCGGGAGGATACTATGAGGAGGCTCCCGCTGAATGGGATGGGGCGGCGGCTACAGGCGAAAGCTATGCCGATTCCTGCTATCAGTTTGATGAGCCGACTCCGGACAGCGAGGAGTACAGCAAGTGGCAGGAGAAGGGATTTTTTACTGTGATGAATCAGCCCCTGTCAACTTTTGCGGCGGATGTGGATACCGCTTCCTACAGCAATCTGCGCAGGATGATAACGGATGGCTATACACTGGATGAGATACCGGAGAAGGCCGTCAGAATTGAGGAAATGCTCAATTATTTTACATATGACTATAAACAGCCGGAAGGCGGCGAGCCCTTCGGCGTGACTACCGTGATCAGCCGGTGTCCCTGGAATGAGGAAGCACAGCTTCTGATGATAGGATTAAAGACGGAGGAGATCGATTATGCGGATGCGCCGGCATCCAATCTGGTGTTTCTGTTAGACGTGTCCGGTTCCATGGGAGACTATGATAAGCTGCCGCTTTTACAGGAGGCTTTCGGCATGCTGGCGGAAAATCTCACGGAGAAAGACAGAATATCCATCGTCACATACGCTTCCGAAGATAAGATCGTGCTGGAGGGTGTGAGCGGCGATAAGAAGACGAAGATCAGGCGGGCTTTAAATTCTCTGGAAGCGGGCGGCGGCACCTATGGGAGCAGAGGACTTGAGACGGCGTACCGGATTGCCGGGGAAAATTTCATTGAGGGAGGAAATAACCGGATTATTCTTGCCACGGACGGGGATCTGAATATCGGTATGACCACACAGGAGGAGCTGGAAGAGCTGATTACCGAAAAACGGGAGTCCGGCATTTTTCTGTCGGTGCTGGGGTTTGGAACCGGCAATATCAAGGACAATAAAATGGAGACGCTGGCCGATAAGGGCAACGGAAACTATGCCTATATTGACAGCATGCGGGAGGCGAAAAAGGTTCTGGAAAAGGAGATGACGGCTACGCTTCTTACGATCTGCAAGGATGTGAAGCTGCAGGTGGAATTTAATCCGGCAGTGGTGGCCGAATACAGGCTGATCGGTTATGAAAACAGAGTGCTTGATCGGAAGGATTTTGAGGACGATACGAAGGATGCCGGTGAAATCGGCGCAGGACACAGCGTCACGGCCATGTATGAACTGACTTTAAAAGATCCGCTTACGCCGCTCAGTGAAAAAGAGATTGAAAACCTGAAATATGGAGATCATTACAAAGAAGAACTTGAGGCTTCGGATGGTGCGGGTAAAGCATCGGAGGAGGAATGGCTGACCATCAGTATCCGCTATAAAAAACCGGCGGAAGATACCAGCAGCCTGCTGCAGTATCCGGTAAGCTTCGACAGTTATACTTACGAGCCGGGAGAAGATTTCCAGTTTGCCGCAGCGGTGGCAGAGTTCGGCCTCTTAGCTTCCCACAGTGAATATCCGGAAGGCGCGTCTGTGGAACATGTGCTCTCCGTGCTGGAGGAGATGAATCTTGAGGATGAGTATAAGGCGGAGTTTGAGGAACTGGTGCAGGAAGTGAGATAATGCGGCAGGCAACGGCATATGGATAGGGCTGATGTATAAAAGCATCAGCCCTGTTATTACTTAACGGATATTCTTTGCTTCAAGCGCCGCCTGCACAAACCCTCGGAACAGCGGATGCGGCCTGTTAGGCCTTGATTTGAGTTCCGGGTGGGCCTGTGTTGCGAGGAAGAAGGGATGGGATGGGATTTCCAGCATCTCTACGATCCGGCCGTCCGGCGAAGCGCCGGAAAGCTTCAGGCCGTGAGCCGTGAGAACATCCCGGTAGTCGTTGTTAACCTCATAGCGGTGGCGGTGCCTTTCTGTGATATGCTCTGTGCCGTAGAGCTGATAAGCTCTGGAGGAGGTGTCGAGAACACAGGGGCAGGAACCAAGCCGCAGAGTACCGCCGATGTCCACGATACCATTCTGATCGGGCATCAGAGAAATTACGGGGTATCTGGTATCGGGATCCAGTTCTATGCTGTGAGCGCCCGTCAATCCGGCCACATGCCTCGCATATTCCACGATGGCAAGCTGCATGCCGAGACAGAGGCCGAGATAGGGTATCCGATTGACTCTTGCATATTCGATGGCGCAGAGCATACCGTCGATGCCCCGGTCGCCAAAACCGCCGGGCACAAGGATTCCCTGCACATCCGAGAGAAGACCGGCTGCATTTTCCGGCGTCACAGTCTCGGAATCGATCCATTTGATATGCACCGTGGCACGATTCGTGATGCCCCCGTGCTTTAAGGCTTCCACAACGCTGATGTAGGCGTCGTGCAGTGCCGTATATTTTCCCACAAGGGCGACGGTCACCTCACCTGTGGGGTGCCGCAGACTATCTACCATGGAGATCCAGTCTGTGAGATCCGGTTCCGGGCAGGGAAGCTGCAGGCATTCGCAGGCTGCGTCCGCAAGATGTTCCTTTTCCATAGCCAGAGGCGCTTCATATAAATACTCCACATCCAGATTCTGCAGCACATGGCGTTTCGGCACATTGCAGAATAAGGAAATCTTATCTTTAATCGATTCATCCAGGGGATATTCGCTGCGGCAGACAATGATGTCCGGCCGCAGTCCCATGCCCTGCAGCTCCCTGACGCTTGCCTGGGTGGGTTTTGTTTTCATTTCCTGGGAAGCCCGCAGGTAGGGGATCAGGGTTACATGGATCAGAATCGCGTTTTCATGTCCGACTTCATGCTGAAACTGTCTGATCGATTCTAAAAAAGGCTGGGATTCGATATCGCCTACAGTGCCGCCCACTTCAATGATGGCAATCCTTGTCCCGGCATTCTCATCGCTGTGATAAAAGAGGCTTTTGATCTCATTGGTAATATGGGGGATGACCTGTACGGTACCGCCGCCGTAATCGCCGTGGCGTTCTTTTAACAGAACGGACCAGTAGATCTTACCGGTGGTAACATTGGAATTTTTATCCAGATTCTCGTCGATGAACCGTTCATAGTGCCCCAGATCAAGATCCGTCTCCGTGCCGTCTTCGGTGACAAAGACCTCGCCGTGCTGGATCGGATTCATGGTGCCCGGATCGATATTGATATAGGGATCAAATTTCTGCATGGTGACACGGTATCCTCTGGCTTTTAGCAGCCTGCCGAGAGAGGCGGCCGTAATGCCCTTTCCGAGGCCGGAGACAACGCCGCCGGTAACAAATACATATTTTACTGCCATAAAACCCTTCTTTCTCCCGCCGGGGGAACAAAAAATATAGAACCGGAAAACAACCTGCCCCGTTGCAGACTGCTCTCATAGGTTCTACTTATTTTTCGGTTTATAAATTTAGTTTACAGATAAATCTGCATGCCTTAATAGAAGTTCATGCGGTGGTCTGTCGATGCTTTGTCCGACAGACACTTTATTATAAAATGATATGCGGAAAAAATCTACTGTTTTTCTAAAAAAATTTAGAAATCTTTTATACATGTGTCTATTTATTCACGATTCTATTATTGCTTTATTTTTGTAAATCGGCTAGAATCTAACTATTGGGCAGAATGCATATTCTGTGGTGTCTGGAAGACAGGAAAGGAGAAAAGGGAAAGGCGGTATGCTTTTCCTGTAAAAGAAATGGATCAACCTTATCAGAACAATAACAATAATGAGTATAATAACGGCGGCGGTTATAATAACAACGGTTATAATAATGGCGGCGGTTATAACAATAACGGCTATAATAACGGAGGCAGAGAACCGGGAGGACCGGGGAAGGGGAATGATCCGAAAAAGCAGAATATTTTTTTGCTGGCGCTGGCGGCAATTATTTCCATGATCTTTTTGAGCATGCTGATGTTAGGCATGAGAGGAAGAAAGGTTGAAGTGACCTACACCGAATTCATCCGGATGGTGGAGGAGGATAAAGTGGGCACGGTAAGCTTTATCTCAGGAACTCTGGAATTTTCTCTGAGAGAAGAAGAGGAGAATAATACTGGTAATGCATCGGAAGAGACGGGGGGACTTGCAGCGGAGAACCCTGTGATGAAGCAGTTTAACATGTGGGGAGTACCGATTCAGAATTATTATACGATTCGGGTGGAGGATGAACAGCTGACACAGCGGCTGTTAGATCATAATGTAGAGATCAGAGGGCAGACAACGACGCTCTGGGACTCCATTCTTTCCATACTCATTACAGTGGTTCTGCCCATCGGGCTGATGTGGCTGTTACTCAGCTTCCTGTTCCGGAAGATGAATAAGAGCGGCGGCATTATGGGGATGGGAAAGAACACGGCGAAAGTTTATGTTCAGAAGGAGACCGGCGTGACCTTCAAGGATGTGGCCGGAGAGGACGAAGCGAAAGAATCCCTTGTCGAAGTCGTGGACTTTCTGCATAATCCGGGCAAGTATTCCCAGGTGGGCGCGAAACTGCCGAAAGGTGCGTTGCTGGTAGGACCGCCCGGTACAGGTAAGACACTGCTTGCAAGGGCGGTAGCCGGAGAGGCGAAAGTACCGTTTTTCTCGCTGGCAGGTTCGGATTTTATCGAGTTGTATGTAGGTCTGGGCGCGTCCCGTGTCAGAGATCTGTTTAAAGAAGCGGAAAAAAATGCGCCCTGTATCGTGTTTATCGATGAGATCGACGCCATCGGACGAAGCAGAGATTCAAAGTATGGCGGCGGCAATGAGGAGAGAGAGCAGACGTTAAACCAGCTGCTTGCCGAGATGGATGGTTTTGACGGCAAGAGTGGAATTATTATTCTGGCGGCTACCAACAGACCGGAGATTCTGGATAAGGCGCTGCTTCGTCCGGGCCGTTTCGACAGGCGGATCATTGTGGATAAGCCGGATCTGAAAGGCCGTGTGGAGATCCTGAAGGTGCATGCGAAGGATGTGCTGATGGATGATTCCGTTGATCTGAATGAGATTGCGCTTGCGACCAGCGGAGCGGTTGGCTCGGATCTTGCCAATATGATCAATGAGGCGGCAATCAATGCCGTGAAGATGGGCAGAAACTGCGTCAGCCAGAAAGATCTGTTTGATGCGGTGGAACAGGTGTTAGTAGGAAAAGAGAAAAAAGACCGTATCATGAGCAAGGAAGAGCGGCGTATCGTATCCTACCATGAGACCGGTCATGCCCTTGTGGCGGCTCTTCAAAAAAATTCTGAACCTGTGCAGAAAATTACCATCGTGCCGAGAACCATGGGTGCTTTGGGCTATGTGATGCAGGTACCGGAGGAAGAGAAATTCTTAAATACCGAGGCGGAACTGCGGGATATGCTGGTAGGGCTGTTAGCGGGCCGTGCGGCGGAGGAGATCGTATTTGATACAGTGACCACAGGCGCGTCGAACGATATCGAGAAGGCGACCAATATCGCCCGCTCCATGGTGACACAGTACGGTATGAGTAAAAAGTTTGGGCTGATGGGACTGGAATCTGTAGAGAGCAGATATCTGGACGGCAGGATCGTTATGAACTGCAGCGATAATACGGCGGCTGATGTGGATACGGAAGTGATGAAGCTGCTCAAAGACAGTTATAAGGAGGCGAAGAAGCTCCTGAAGGAGAACAGGACGCTTTTGGATAAACTGGCGGAATTCCTGATCGAGAAAGAGACAATCACCGGTAAGGAATTTATGAAGATCTACCGGAAGGAAAAGGGGCTGCCGGAACCGGAGGAAAAGGAAGAGAAGCAGGAAAATAGCAGGCCGAAAGAAAACCCGGGCAGACAGAATACTGGAAACTTTAACATACCGGGAAACTATGGACGTCCGCCGATCCCTCCGGTGGGAGGATTCAGGCAGGGCTCGCCGCAGGGAGGCCCGGGAATGCCGCCCCAGGGAAACCCTTATGAGAACAGGATGCCGATGGGTCCGGTTCCGGGAGGTCCCGGGATGCAGGGTCCGCAGGGGAATCCGTATGAGAACGGAATGCCGGCAGGCCAGCTGCCGGGAGGTCCCGGGATGCAGGTGCCGCAGGGAAATCCTTACCAGAACGGGATGCCGACAGGTCCGGTTCCGGGAAGTCCGGGAATGCAGGCGCCGCAGGGGAATCCTTACCAGAACGGAATGCCCATGGGCCAGCCATCGGGAAGCCCGGGAATAGCGCCGCGCGAGAATCCTTATCAGGGCGGAGGCCCGGAGGAGGCGCCGAACAGTCGAAAAGAGGCGTGGGAAGCTCAGTATCGGCAGAATCACTGGTCGAACCAGCCCGGAAATCAGCCGCAGGCGCCGCAGGGAAATCCCTATGAGAGTGGAACGCCATCAGATTTGGTTCCGGGAGGGCAGGATCTGTTACCGCCGCAGGGCAGTCAAAGGATTCCCCTGGGGAATCCTTACCAGAACGGTGCATTTTCCGGTGTACCACAGGATGTGGTGGAACGAGCAGAGAAAACGGATTTTGTGCCCTACGAAAAAATTGAAATAAAAGAAGAAGCTTTGGAGCACAAAAAAATATCCGAACCTCTTATCGTGGACAGCGTACAGGACGCCGGTATCGTGTTGGAAGCAGCAGAGGAAGTGTTAAAGATGGAGGAGAGGACAGAGGAGATGCCGGAGAGCGCAGCACAGATTCCACAGAAGGAAAGCGGCGGGATCATGGCAGAAAATAATGAGGACAGAGAAGCGCTTCAAGATACAAACGAAGAAGAAAGCGCCGACAGTTCGAAAACTTTAACGGATGAAGTGTAATAATCAAAGACAGTATTAGTTCTAAACTGGAAGACGGTGAGAAGGGGAGTCCACTTCTCACCGTTTTTCATTCCATAGGAAATTGCTTCGGATTTTAGGAGAATGCGTCGCCGCCAAGCGCTCTGCGCGGCGAGCAGGGGAAGAAAATTTTTCCTGCTCGATCTTTTATCAACGTATATTCTTTACGGAAGAACGTTCTATAAAATTAGTTTCAAGCAAAATATGATGTGGCGTATCCTCCGGAGGCTTTCGCCCTAACAGATGATTTAACAGGAAACGGGCCATTTCTTCCCCGATATATTGGATATCATGACCGATTACGGTAATATTCTCATATTCAGCCAGAGGATTGTCATCGTAAGCGACAACACTGATATCGTCTGGTATCCTGTAGTGAAGATTTTTTAAAACGATCATCAGGGAAGTCAGAACATCCTGTGTAACTGCAATAATTGCGCTGGGCCTGTACTTTATGATTGCCCGCTCAATAATAGCAGATGAATACTCTGCGGGAAGCGGAGATATATAGTTTCCCTCAGTGACGACAATTGCATTGGCAGCTAATGTGTGAAGTAGCCCCTCTTTTCGGTCTTCTGTAGGACAGATAAGCATGATATTGTGATGGCCCCGGTCGATCAGGTATTGTGTGAGCCGGCATGTAGCGCCGTAGTCGTCACACATCACAGAATCAAACTGAGAGTATGCATTACCTAAAATCTGTAGAGGATAAACACCGGATGTATTGAGCAGATCAAAAACAGCAGAGTCCTCAAACAATGGAGTGAAAGCTATTGCTTCCGTACGCGCGGCCAGAAGCGTCTGCAGATTTTTCAGAAGGCTGCGTTCATAAGTACTGTTAAATGACAAAATAACCTTATAATCATATTTTTCCAATTCGGCAGTCATAATGGAAGCAACCTGATAAAAGACCGGATTAAAAATGTTGGTTATAACGAGGCCGATGGTTTTGGAGCGATTGGATTTTAAACTTCGAGCCACAGTATTTGGAATATAGCCCAGCTGACTGGCGGCATCAAGCACTTTTTTTGCAGTACTGTCAGTTACGACGTTGCTGTTGGCATATACCCGCGATACCGTTGCAACGGAAACGCCGGCTAATTTTGCTACATCTCTACTTGTCACCAAATTATATCACCCTAACTTATGTATTTTAGATAATACCGGGAAACTCAGATAACAGGTGTATGCCTGAATTGTTATCATGCAACGAACTGTTACGAGTTCCATGACAATATATACAAAACATATTGACAAAAAATAACAGAAATGGTAATATCTAACTATAAATTATACTATTTTTTGTCATTTTAGTAAAGTTAAATGCTAAAAATTATTTTTTGCCTGAAAATGTATACGTATACATTTGGAAAATAGTATATTTAAGAGAGAAAGGAGGAGTTTCATCAGCAAAAATGTATACGTATACATCAGCAAATTCACGAGAAGGAGAGGAAATTCTATGAAAAAGAGAATCATAAGCAGTTTACTGGCAGCAACCATGTTGGCTACGGTTTTGTGGGGATGCGGAAATACGCAGGGGGATACAATTCAGTCGGAAAATTCCGGAGAACTTTCAGAAGAATCTGAAGCGTCAGAGGGGCAGGAGGTCGGAGAAGCGGCCGTAGAACTTTCTTTCTGGTATCCTATCAGCCAGGAATCAGAAGCTAACTGGTATGCCATGATGGTTCAGAAATTTAACGAGGAACATGAAGGGGAAATAAAAATACTGGAAACAGCAAATACGCGGGGAGAATCTTTTGCTTATGAAGATAAAGTCAGTGCGGCGGCGGCGACAAACAGCCTTCCGGATATTCTGATGGCGGATGGTCCGAATGTGGCAAGTTATGCATATTCCAATATGTTTATACCGATCGAGGATTATTTTACAGAGGAGGAGATGGCGGATTTTCTTCCTTCCACAGTAGAACAGGGAACTTACAACGGACATTTCTATGCGGTAGGTATGGGAGAGGGCATCATCAATATCTACTATAACAAGGATATGCTGGATGAAGCCGGAATTACTGCCCCTGAAAAGATCGAGGATGCATGGACATGGGATGAATATTATGAAGTCTGCAGAAAACTGACGAAAGACGGCGTTTATGGTGGAAACTTTATTCAGGAAAAGAGCGGCGAGTGGATCATTGTAGCGTTCCAGCCATTCCTGATCGCCAATGGCGCGGAACTGTTATCCTCTGACGGCAGCAAGGCAGACGGGTATATCAACTCGGAGAAAGCTGTTGAGACCGGTGAGTATCTTCAGAAATTTGCAGATGAGGGCCTGATCAATGTGGATCCTACGGCCACTGAGTTCCAGGAAGGAAACTGCGCTACGAAATTGGCGGGCGCATGGATTATGCCGACGCTGGAAGAGGTTGATTTTAACTGGGGAGTTACCTATATTCCGCAACAGGAAGCCTATGCGGGAAGCACTACGGGAGGCTGGACAGTAGGTGTGACACCGAATTGCCAGAACGTGGAAGCAGCAATGGAATTTATTCACTATCTGTCATCGCCGGAAGCCTGCGCCAGCTTTGCAGTAGACGGCCCGGCTTATCCGCCTGTTAGATATTCCGCATATGAACTGCTGGATATTTATGATGACGGCCCCAACAAAATCATTAAAGACACTTTGTTTGGGGAAGGAAAGGCACGTCCGGCGACTCCGAACTATCCGATCTATACGCAGAAATTCTCTGAGGCATTTTACGACATTTTGCTTGGGGCGGATGTAAAAGAGGCTCTCGATGATATTGCGGTTTCATTTGATCAGGAGTGGGAAGCAACTTATGCAAATTAAGTGGCGGAGAGGATTTTTGATATGGGTAAAACAGTGATGAAAAAAGGAAAATCTGATTTTTCCAAAAGGCAGCGGAGAATGGCATATGTATTTATAGCTCCGGCGATGTTTCTGCTGTTGTTATTCCTGATCATACCGGCTTTTATGGCGTTGGGATTCAGCTTTACTGATTTTTATGTTCTGACACCGGATAAAATGGAGATCGTAGGGATCGATAATTATATTACACTGGTTTCAGATGAGTTATTCTGGAAATGTTTAAAAAATACATTTTATTTTACCGTGGTAATCGTGCCGGTAGAAGCGGTGATCGCTCTTGGACTGGCCGTTTTGGTAAACAAAAAAAGCTTCGGCAGAACTTTTTTCAGAACAGCTTATTTTGCCCCGGTCATTTCTTCTTTGACAGTAGTGTCTATCTTATGGGTTTGTTTATACAACCCGAATGATGGTTTGTTCAATGCGATATTAAATACATTGGGATTGCCCAGTCAGCGTTTTTTAAGAAGCGCTGACCAGGCAATGAATTCCATCTTGCTGATGTCGATCTGGCAGGGAGTAGGGTATCAGATGATCATCTTTATAGCAGGCCTGAACGGTATATCGCAGGAACTCTATGAGGCGGCGGCGATCGACGGAGCGAATTCGGTGAAAAAATTTTTCTATATTACGCTGCCGGGATTGAGAAATGTGATTTCCTTCATTGTGGTTTATGTGACGATTCAGGCGTTTAAGGTATTTACGCAGCCGTATATTATGACCTTCGGCGGGCCGCAGAACAGCACGAGAACATTGGTATATTATATATATCAGCAGGGTTTTCAGTATAAAAAGGCGGGATATGCGTCGGCAATGGCGGTGGTTTTCTTCCTGATCGTGGTTTTCGCTTCCATGATCTTGAAGCGGCTTTTGATCGAGCGGGATTGAGGAGGCAAAAATGGGACTTAAAAGAAGCAGAATACTGGAAAAGATTATCAGATACACGTTTAATATAATACTTGCGGTTATATTTTTGGCACCGCTTGTCTGGATGGTGGTGTCATCTGTAAAACCGGAGATAAATATTTTTGCGGATATGACTTCCGTAAAGGCTTTTCTTCCCATCGACGGCAGTTTTGACAACTATCGGACTATTTTGGAAAAAGGCGAGATCGTGAGAACAATGTGGAATAGTATTTACTATGTTTCGATCACGATTTTTGTGGGATTAATCGTCAACTCCATGTGCGGATTTGCGCTCGCTAAACTGCAGTTTCGGGGAAGAGATTTTCTGTTCAGCATGATAGTGGCATTGATCATTATTCCGTTGGAAAGTATTATATTGCCGCTGTATTTTATGATATTTAAATTTAAGATGCTCAATACTTTTTTCGCCCTGATAGCACCGTTTACGGCGAACTGTTTTAGTATATTCCTGTTTCGGCAGTTTTTTGTGGATATTCCGGATTCTTTGCTGGAGGCGGCATATATTGATGGGGCTTCCCCGTTGAGGGCATTCTTTAAAATCGTGCTGCCGCTGTCATTCCCCGTCTATGCTACGGTTCTGATTTTGCAGTTCATCGAGCATTGGGGAGACTTCCTGTGGCCGGTACTGGTGACTGACGACAAGACAAAAACCGTACAGCTCGGCCTGCAAACGCTGTTTACGGCGCCGCCGGTCCATTACGGACCTATATTTGCAGCGCTGACGCTCAGTACGCTTCCGGTTGTTGTTATGTTTATTTTCTTCCAGAAATATTATGTACAGGGTATTGCTCAATCAGGAATAAAAGGATAAGAAAGGACCAAAAAATGGAGAATAACAGTAAAAATTTTGAAGAGACGAAAAGAGCCACCGCTCATGTCATGGAACAGCACGAGAAGATAAAAGATCATCCGCTGCGGCAGAAGTATCACTTTGAAGTACCGGCCGGGTGGTGTAATGACCCCAACGGATTCTCTGTTTTTCGGGGAAAGTATCACCTTTTCTACCAGCATAATCCGTATATGGCGGAGCCAGGAGATTACAGGGCATATTGGGGACATGCAATCAGCGAAAATCTGGTGGACTGGGAGTACCTTCCGATCGTGCTGGCGCCTGTGGATGCGTATGACAAAGCGGGATGCTGGTCGGGGTGTGCACTGGAACTGGAAGATAAAATGTATATTATGTACACGGGACTGGACGAACGGAATGAGAGACAGCAGGGGCAGTGCATGGCAGTCAGCGAAGACGGGATTTATTTTGAAAAAACAGATGATAATCCGATCCTGGCAGAGACGCTTTGCAGCGCAGACAAAAAAGATTTCAGGGACCCTTGTATCTGGCGCGAAAATGGAGAGTGGAATATGGTGATCGGTTCCACAAAAGACAATTTTGCACAGACGCTTCTGTATCGCTCGGAAGATCTAAAAAACTGGAAATTTGTCAATACGATGACAGAGAGTTTAGGAGAACTGGGTACGGTATGCGAATGCCCCAACTTTTTTCAATTAGGAGAAAAAAGAGTACTGTTTACTTCGCCTCACGGATTAAACCATAGAAAATCCGTCTATCTGACCGGAGATTTCGATTATCCTGCCGGAAAATTTTTCTGGAATAATTATGGAGAGATCGACTGGGGGATGGACTATTATGCGCCCCAGGTTATCACGGACAAAAAGGGAAGAAAAATTATTATAGGCTGGATGAACAGCTGGGACTGGATGCCATGGTGTGATGGAAAGTACTATACCACAGCGCTTGGCTGGTGCGGCGCAATGGCAATCCCCAGAGAAGTCAGAATGGACAGGGAAGGAAATTTATCTTTTATGCCGATAGAAGAACTGCAAAAATATCGTTCCGGTGAGCTGGTACAAAAAGATATCACTGTGGGGGAAGAGGGAATTTCTGTTGAGACAGGCGACAATGCCCATTGCGAGATCATTATGGAACTTGATCTGAAAAAGACTACGGCGAAGACGGTGCGGCTGGAATTAAAAAGCGATGGAAAAGAAAAGGCGCTGGTGAATTTTAATCTCACCCGGGGGGAAATAGAATTTGACAGGAGCAGTACGCTGGATCGCATAAAATGCAAAAGAAAGGCGCCGTTCCGCTCCGTTATGGAAGATACCTGTAAAATACATTTGTTCATCGATTCCTCCTCCATAGAAATTTTTACCGATCACTACAGGACATGTATGACAAATACAGTCTATGTGCCGAAGGATGCGACGGGTATAAAAATATACGGCATGGAAGGGACTGCGAAAATTCCGGAAATACAAAGCTGGGTATTGTAAAGGAAAGCATAGAGACATAAAGGACTGTAAAAAACGGGTTGATCATCAGCGATCAGCCCGTTTTATCATGTATTCCTCCGCCCCCATTGTTATTTTACCTGTTATATCATATAATGAAAAATATCAGGAGAAAAACCATGTTTGACATAGAAGAAGAATTAAAAAAACTCCCGGCAAAACCCGGCGTATACATTATGCACGATGAAGTGGACACGATCCTCTATGTGGGGAAAGCGGTGAACCTGCACAACAGAGTGCGCTCCTATTTCAGGAAGATCCACGGGAGAGGGCCGCAGATCGAGAAGATGGTAAAGCAGATCGCACGGTTTGAGTATATTGTGACGGATTCCGAGCTGGAAGCACTGGTACTGGAAAACAATCTGATCAAAGAGAACAGCCCAAAATATAATACGCTGCTGAAAGATGATAAAACTTATCCGTTTATCAAAGTGACGGTGGGAGAAGAGTTTCCGCGGGTATTGTTTTCGAGAGAAATGAAAAAGGACAGATCCCGGTACTTTGGCCCATATACCAGCGCGGGGGCAGTTAAGGATACGATAGAACTGCTCAATAAACTGTTTAAGCTGCGTACCTGCAACAGGGTGCTGCCGCGGGATATCGGTGAGGAACGTCCATGTCTGAATCACCATATTGGTCAGTGCCTTGCACCCTGTCAGGGGTATATAGACAGAGAGGAATACAGGGGGCGGGTGGATCAGGCACTGGATTTTCTTGGCGGCAACTATAATATGATACTGAAAGACCTGGAAAAGAAAATGCAGGAGGCGTCGGAGGAGCTGAATTTTGAGGAGGCGATCCGCTACAGAGACCTGTTTGAAAGCGTGAAAAGTGTTGCTCAGAGGCAGAAAATTACCCATAGTGACGGGGAGGATAAAGATATTATCGCTATGGCACAGGATGAGCAGGATGCGGTCATACAGGTATTTTTTATCAGGGGCGGCAAACTAATCGGGCGGGAGCACTATTATATGACAAATGTGTCAGGTTTGCTTCGCAGAGATATTCTGCAACAGTTTATCCAGCAGTTTTATGCAGGTACCCCGTTTTTACCGAGAGAACTGATATTGCAGGAAGCCGTGGAAGATATGGAAGTGCTGGAGCAGTGGCTTAGCGGCAAACGGGGCAGCAGGGTCTATCTCCGTGTACCCATGAAAGGCACGAAGGAGAAACTTGTGGAACTGGCAGCCCAGAATGCAGCGCTGATCCTGTCTAAAGACAAAGAGAAGATCAGGCGGGAAGAGGGACGTACCATTGGAGCCGTGAGAGAGATTGCGGCGCTTTTGCATCTGGAACATATCAGCAGGATGGAAGCTTTTGATATCTCTAATATCAGTGGATTTGAGAATGTGGGTTCCATGGTGGTCTATGAAAAAGGAAAACCCAAGCGCAGTGATTATCGGAAGTTCAAGATCAGGACAGTCAGTGGCCCGGATGATTACGCCTGCATGAAAGAAGTGCTGACCAGAAGATTTGTGCATGGTATGGAAGAGCGGGAAGAGCTTTCGGCAAAAAAGATGGATGCAGAGTATGGTTCTTTTACAAAGTTCCCGGATCTGCTGTTAATGGATGGTGGTAAGGGCCAGGTGAATATTGCCCTAGAAGTGTTAAAGGAACTACAGATAGATATTCCTGTCTGTGGTATGGTCAAAGATGATAATCACCGCACAAGAGGGCTTTATTTTCATAACGAGGAGATTCCTATTGATAAGCATTCGGAAGGTTTTAAACTGATCACGAGGATTCAGGATGAAGCCCACAGATTTGCGATAGAGTATCACCGTTCCCTGCGGAGTAAAACCCAGGTGAAATCCGTTCTGGAAGATATTCCGGGTGTGGGGGAGGCCCGCCGAAAGGCGCTGATGCGTCGATTCAAATCCATGGAAGAGATGAAGGCGGCAACAACGGAACAGTTTGCTGAAATTCCGGAGATACCCGGAAATATTGCAGAAGGTATTTACCGATTTTTCCACCCGGAGGAAGAGAAGACAAAACCAATAGAAAACGACGGCAGTCAGTAATCGGATAGTTCTTCTGACAGGACAGGAAGCAGGTGAATTTTTTCTGTTATTTTCCAGCATATTATGATATGATAAAAGAAAAAGCGCATAAGCATATTGGGGAGAAGGAGACAAACAATTATGGCAAGCATCCGTCTGACAAAAGTAATTGAAAAGATGAAGCTGGAAAATCTGACACCGGAGATTGATATTACGAATGTGAAGATATCACAGCCGGATATCAACAGGCCTGCGCTGCAGTTAGCGGGTTATCTGGAGCATTTTGCGACCACTCGCCTGCAGGTTATGGGGTTTGTGGAATACAGCTATATGATGAGCATGACCGACGAAAAAAAGAAAGAGATATATGATGGTCTGATTCAGGATGGCTGTCCGGGGTTTGTATTTTGCAGAGAACTGGTGCCGGATGCAATCTTTTTGGAAATTGCCACTAAGAAAGGGGTTCCAGTATTAAATACAAAGAAGGCGACTTCCGCATTTATGGCGGAGATTATCCGGTGGCTGAATGTAAAGCTTGCGCCCTGTATTTCGGTACATGGCGTACTTGTAGATGTATACGGTGAGGGTGTGCTCATTACAGGTGAGAGCGGCATAGGTAAATCCGAGGCGGCACTTGAATTAATTAAGCGTGGGCATCGTCTTGTGACAGATGATGTTGTGGAACTTCGGAAGGTAAGCGAGGAGACGTTAATTGGTTCTGCACCGGATATCACAAAACATTTTATTGAACTTCGCGGAATTGGTATTGTGGATGTGAAAACTCTGTTCGGTGTGTCTTGTGTCAGAGAGACACAGAACATTGATCTTGTAATTAAGCTGGAAGACTGGGATAAAGATAAAGAATATGACAGGCTCGGACTCCAGGAGGAATATACGGAGTATCTGGGGAATAAGATAGTATGTCATAATATTCCGATCAGGCCGGGCAGAAATCTTGCAATCATCTGTGAGGCGGCGGCAGTGAACCATCGTCAGAAGAAAATGGGATACAATGCGGCCCAGGAACTGTACAATCGTGTACAACGAAACCTGGCGCAGAAGAGGGAAGATAACTGATTTAAGATGGCCTGGAATCGGAGTGAGCGGCAGAAAGAGATTGGTGTCCCACGGGCGTGGATGTTTATCAGGGCAGTATTTACATGTATATCTAAGAAGAAAGGGACAAAAGAATGGGCAAGTACATATTTGGAGCAGATGTAGGCGGAACAAGCGTAAAAATGGGACTTTTTGATATGGCGGGAATGGTAGTTGACAAATGGGAAATTCCTACCAGAACAGAAAATGCCGGTGAGCATATTCTGCCGGATATTGCGGATAGTATCAATCAGAAAATTGCAGAGAATCGATATATAAAAGAAGATATTGCAGGAATTGGTATGGCTGTACCCGGACCGGTAGATGCGGCGGGAGTGGTGAATAAAGCTGTAAATCTGGGATGGGGTGTAACTCCTGTGAAAGAAACCATGGAAAAACTGTGCGGTATTCCAACTGTGGCAGGAAACGACGCCAATGTGGCAGCACTCGGCGAGATGTGGAAAGGCGGCGGCCAGGGATATGATTCTCTGGTGCTTGTGACTCTGGGAACAGGTATCGGCGGTGGCATAATCGTGGATGGCCGTCTGGTGACAGGTGCGGATGGGGCAGGCGGTGAGATCGGACATATGCATGTGATGGATGACGAACCGGAGGCGTGTAACTGTGGCTGTAAAGGGTGTCTTGAGCAGTATGGTTCCGCGACGGGCATAGTACGGCTGGCAAAGAGGAATCTGGAAAGGACAGATAAGCCCAGTACGCTGCGGGATGGAGAGATAACAGCAAAAGCGGTTTTTGATGCTGTCAGAAGCGGTGATGCTGTGGCAAAAGATATTGCAGGAGAGTTTGGTGAAATACTTGGCAAGGGATTTGCTATGATAGCGAGCGTGTTGAATCCTGCGGCTTTTGTGGTAGGCGGTGGTGTGTCCAAAGCGGGAGATATCCTGTTTGAGTATATTCGCCCGTCCTTTGAAAAGTATGTATTTCCAGGGGCAAAAGGTGCAAAGTTTGTTTTGGCCACTCTGGGAAATGATGCCGGAATATACGGCTCCGCAAAACTGGTATTGGATATGATGTAAATTAAAAATTACTGCGCTGCCGCCTGAGGGGAATGCCGGGACGGAGGGGGATTTGATTTGAGAGGGGAAATCATAAAAGAAATAGAACAGATTTTGCCAGCCGGGCAGATCCTGAGACGGGAGCCTATGAGCCGCCATACGACTTTTCGGGTAGGCGGGCCAGCGGAGTTGTTTCTGGAGATCAGGACTGCTTCGGAGATTCAAAAATTGCTTACATTTTTTCAGGAAAGCGGTACAAAATATTTTATAGTGGGGAATGGCAGTAATCTGTTAGTCAGTGACGGTGGTTATGATGGAGCCATTCTTCATATTGGGGAAGGGTTTGACAAAATTGGTGTTGTTGGGGAAAAGGTAAGGGCTCAGGCCGGGGCGCTGCTTGGCAGGGCAGCGTTGACAGCACAGCAGAATTCTCTGACAGGACTTGAATTTGCTTTTGGTATTCCAGGATCCGTGGGAGGAGCTGCAGTGATGAATGCGGGAGCCTACGGGGGAGAGATGAGCCAGGTAGTGAGTATGGTAACTGGATTTACTTCGGATGGGGACGAAGTAAAGCTTTTTAATAAAGAATTGGATTTCGGCTATCGTAAGAGTATTTTGAAACAGGAAAAAATTGTAGTAGCAGAAGTGGAATTTTGTCTTTCAGATGGCAGTCCCGAAGAAATTTCAATGAAGATGAATGATCTTACTGGGAGAAGACGGGCAAAGCAGCCCCTGGAGTATCCCAGTGCGGGGAGCACGTTTAAAAGACCAGAGGGGCATTTTGCGGGAAAGCTGATTATGGATGCGGGCCTGAAAGGCCTGTGTGTCGGCGGCGCTCAGGTGTCGGAAAAGCACTGTGGATTTATTATCAATAAAGGTGGCGCAACAGCGGCAGATGTTCGACAGCTCATGAAAAAGGTGCAGGACAGGGTAAAAGAACAGTCCGGTGTGGAACTGGAGCCGGAGATTATCTGTTTAGAGTAAAAAAGCCAGGTGACCGGGGAGGGTTTCGAGGCTTTTTACAGAGGGAATACGGAAGTGTATGCTGTTTTATGACAGAAAATAGCACAAGAGGAACAGAGTATGAGATTTGTGGTAGTGACGGGCATGAGCGGCGGTGGAAAAAGTACAGCGCTGAAAATGTTAGAGGATGCAGGATTCTATTGTGTGGATAACCTGCCGGTATCTCTTGTGGGAATGTTTGTGGAGATGATCTCGTCCCCTGCTTCGGAAGCATCCAAAGTTGCACTGGGTCTGGATGTACGCAGCGGTCAGTCTTTTCATGAGGCGGAGACAATTCTGGACAAGTTAAGACAGAGCGGCTTTGTGTATGAGGTGCTTTTTCTGGATGCCGGGGAGAGAGTACTTTTAAAGCGGTATAAAGAGACAAGGAGGAGGCATCCACTCTCACTTTCCGGTGAGCGAATCGAAGCGGGGATTCAGAGAGAAAGAGAAATACTGCGAAAAACCAGAGAAAAGGCAGATTATGTGATAGATACCTCAAATCTGCTGACCAGGGATTTAAAGGCGGAATTAGAACGTATTTTTATTCAGAATGAAGAATATAACAGCCTTATGGTAAATATTGTGTCTTTTGGATTTAAGTATGGGATTCCGGCAGATGCCGATCTCGTTTTTGATGTACGTTTTTTACCCAATCCGTTTTATGTTGAAGAATTAAAGCAGCATACGGGGAATGAAAATGAAGTACAGGATTTTGTGATGGACTATCAGGAGAGCCATGAATTTTTGGATAAGCTGACAGATATGCTGAATTTTCTGATTCCAAATTATATCAGGGAGGGAAAATATCAGCTTGTGATCGGAATAGGCTGTACCGGCGGAAAGCACCGCAGTGTGACATTGGCCAATAAGCTCTATGAGCGTATGAGAGATAAGGGGAGCTATGGCCTGAAACTGAGCCACAGAGATGTAGAGGTACAGAGTGTGAGGTAGTAGATTGTCGTTTTCGAGAGATGTAAAAGAGGAATTATTAAAGCAATACGCATCCTCAGGACATTGTATGGATGCGGAACTGGCAGCAATCATTATATTTGGCGGCAGACAGCGTACAAAATCCGACAATATTGATTTTTTGCCGGAAAAAGGAGAAATAAGGGTATTTTTGAGCACAGAGAATGATTTTGTAAGACAAAAAGCCTTTACATTATGCAAAAAAAATATTAGTATAAAAGTTGATGTAGAAAAGGGCGTGTTAACGCTTCCGGTGGAATTTGAGAGAGAGCACCTGATACCGGATCTGAAGGGGATGCTTGAGCGGCAGTGCTGCAGAAGAGCCTTTTTGCGGGGGGCATACCTTTGCATAGGTTCCATGAGTAATCCAGGGAAAAGTTATCATCTGGAATTTGATTGTGTCAGGGAAGAAAAAGCGCATCTTTTACAGGAATTGATAGAGAGTTTTGATATTCCGGCAAAAATTGCTCTGAGAAAGAAATATTATGTAGTATATGTGAAAGAAGGGGCTGCCATCTGTGATATGTTGAATATTATGGGGGCACATGTATCTCTGATGGATTTTGAGAATCAGAGGATTGTAAAGGAAGTAAGAAATTCTGTCAATAGAAAAGTAAACTGTGAGACTGCTAATATCAGAAAAACTGTGAATGCGGCGGCGGGACAGGTAAAAGATATCATGCTGATAGAAGAGACCTGGGGCTTAAATAAGCTGCCGGAGCATCTGCAGGAGATTGCCAGGCTACGGTTGGAGAATCAGGAGGCAACACTGCAGGAACTGGGGGATATGTTGGCGTCTCCGGTGGGGAAGTCCGGAGTGAATCATAGATTGAGAAAGTTGAGTTTGATTGCGGATAGCATCAGAAAGTAGTGAGAGGAGAAAAGTTATGTTGGAAAAATCTATGGAGATTCAGTTAAAGAATGGGCTAGAAGCCCGGCCCGTCGCAGTTCTCGTGCAAATAGCAAGCCAGCACGAGAGTACAGTGTATATTGAAACAAAGGGAAAGAGGGTAAATGCAAAAAGTATTATGGGTATGATGAGTCTCGGGCTTAACATCGGAGAAGAAATAAATGTGATTGCAGACGGAAAGGATGAGGAAGAGGCAATTTCAAGCATTGAAAAGTTTTTAAGCGGTCAGGAATAATACGAAAAATAGCCGAAGACTCATCTGAAAAATGAATACCATTTTTCAGAAAGGGTTATCGGTTATCATATAAAATAAAAATATTAAATGGAGGTACAAGGATATGCCATTAGTAACAACAAAAGAAATGTTCGAGAAAGCGTATAAGGGCGGTTATGCCATAGGTGCTTTCAATGTGAACAACATGGAAATCGTTCAGGGTATCACAGAGGCTTGTGCTGAGGAAAAGGCTCCGGTTATTCTGCAGGTTTCCAAAGGTGCCCGTGCTTATGCAAACCATAACTACCTTGTGAAGCTGGTGGAAGCAGCTATTATGTGTAATCCGGAGCTGCCTGTTGCACTGCATCTGGATCATGGTCCGGATTTTGAGACATGTAAGTCCTGTATCGACGGTGGATTTACTTCCGTTATGATCGATGCTTCTTCCAAACCTTTCGAAGAGAATGTTGAGATCACAAAGAAGGTGGTAGAATATGCGCATGCTCACGGCGTGGTAGTAGAGGCTGAGCTTGGCACACTGGCAGGTGTGGAAGATGATGTGAAAGTATCTGCGGAAGATTCTTCTTACACACGCCCCGAAGAAGTAGCAGAGTTTGTTGAGAAGACAGGCTGTGATTCTCTTGCTATTGCGATCGGTACAAGCCATGGCGCATATAAGTTCAAACCCGGTACAAAACCTCAGCTTCGTTTTGACGTTCTGCACGAATGTGAAAAGATGATTCCGGGATTCCCTATTGTTTTGCATGGATCTTCTTCTGTTCCGCAGGAATATGTTGAGATGATCAATAAATTCGGCGGAGCTATGCCAGGCGCTATCGGCGTTCCGGAAGATCAGCTTCGTGAGGCAGCCCGTTCTGCAGTATGTAAGATCAATATTGATTCTGATCTGCGTCTGGCTATGACAGGTACGATTCGTCAGTTCTTCGCAGAGCATCCGGATAAGTTTGATCCTCGTGAATATCTGAAACCCGCTCGTGCTAACATTAAGGAACTGGTTCGCCATAAACTGGTGGATGTGCTGGGATGTAATGGAAAGGCTTAACGCGAGTCTGGTGAAATGCATTATGAGATAAGAAAAAACGGCCATTTGGCCGTTTTTTCTTATTCTGGTAAAAGTGGTGGGGATATCTCAGGTGTTAAGGACGGAGGCACTGCTCGCGCTGGATATCTTCAAAGGCAGAGTACATTGGTTCCTCCTTCGAGCCATGGAGGGTACGACGTATGTAGTTGTTTGTGATCTTTCGTACGGTCCCTGAGAGGGCCAGGACACCGATCAGGTTTGGGATCATCATCAGGCCGTTAAAGGTATCGGAGAGATCCCAGGCAAGGCTTAGACTTGCGGTACAGCCGAAGTATGTCATGACGACGAACAGCACTTTATAGATAATGGTTGTTTTGACGCCGAACAGGAATTCAAAGGCTTTTGCGCCATAGTGGCTCCAGCCGAGCACGGTGGAGTAGGCAAACAGCAGGATCGCAATGGCGATAAATTTCGGGCCGATGGAACCAAAAACACCAGCGAAAGCCTGACCGACAAGACCGGAGCCTTCTATATCGGTAAGCATCTGACCTGTTTCCAGATCCACGAGGTCCGAAGAGAGGATGCAGAAAGCGGTTAAAGTACAGACGACGATAGTATCTGCGAATACTTCAAAGATACTCCACATTCCCTGACGGACAGGTTCCTTAATATTGGAACTTGAATGTACCATAACGGAGGAACCGAGACCGGCCTCGTTGGAAAAGGCACCCCGCTTAAATCCCCATGTGATGGCGCGACTGACGCCGTAACCGATCACACCGCCACCTGCTGCTTTTACAGCAAAGGCGCCTTTAAAAATAGCATTAAATACGGCGCCAAACTGATCAATGTTTGCGATACAGATAATGAGAGCACCTATAATATAGAGGATGGCCATAAACGGAACAAGCTTCTCCGTGACAGCGGCAACCCTTTTCAATCCGCCTAAAATGACGAAGGCAGAGATAAAGACTATGGCAATGCCGGTAGCTTTGGTTGGAATGCCAAAGGCGGATTTCATGTTGCCGGCAATGGAGTTTACCTGGCTCATATTGCCGATCCCGAAACTGGCCAGCAGGCAGAAGCAGCTGAAAAGCAGTGCGAGAGTAAGGCCGATCGTCCGGCAGCCTTTTTTGGAACCGAGACCGTCTCTTAGATAGTACATAGCGCCGCCGGACCATTCACCTTTTTCATTTTTGCGTCGGTAATAAATACCCAGTACATTTTCTGAATAATTTGTCATCATGCCGAAAATGGCCATCACCCACATCCAGAAAATAGCGCCGGGGCCGCCCGAAATAATGGCTGTGGCGATTCCGACGATATTGCCGGTGCCGATGGTTGCAGCCAGCGCTGTACAGAGACTCTGAAATTGGGAGATGGATTTATCATCTTTCTCAGTGTGTGCGGTGACATGCCTGTCTGAGAAAATGGCGCCGATTGTGTTTTTAAACCAATGACTGATATGGGTGAACTGAAATCCTCTGTTCACAAGCGTCATCAGAATGCCCGCAGCCAGCAGGAGCCCAATTCCAAAGGAACCCCAGACAAAACCGTTGACAACACCGTTGACGTCAGCAATAGCTTCTACGATGGGCCGGAGCGTGCTGCTTAGTTCTTTTAACAATAACATAGATAGATCCCTCCTCATATACATGCACATAGACAGGACGACTTCTTTTGCGGGTCTGCGCATAAAATAAAAGAGATAATCCGAAGATTATCATTCCGTGAAAATGGTATTAAAATAAATGTCAGTTTCTCGGGTTCACACCTTTGTGAACAACTGACAAATACGAGTTTAGCAGTAAAATGAAGAAAAAGCAAGCAGAAAAACATATGTTAAGGAATTATATGACAGGATGCAGGGAAATATGTCCAAGAAAGGGAGGATGCCAGATAAGGTTTCCCTTACCTGGCATTTATTATGAAAAAGTTATTTAAATTATTACGATAAGGTCATTTTAAAAGTCCGGATCGGAATCTTCTGTGAAGTTCCTGTTGTTATCTTATGATCTTAGTATAGACTGTAGATTTGTCTAAAAAATGATTTTCAAATTAAGTTTCTTTGAATGGAATATGAACAATTTGTGAACGCCGGGTACAGTGTTGAATAATTGTATATAGTGGAGCTTAAGGACAACAGAGTTTATCTGCTGAACGATGTGGAACGGGGAATTTTAAATATCTTCCCGGTCAGAACGCAGTGTGAATATCCGCCGATGGGGCGGGGACTGCTGTTCCATAACGGGGGTATGTGACGGTGCAGCTGCCGGAAGGGAAATGAGAGGATCTGAACTTCGGCAGGGAAGGAAATTCCTACTCCACAATATTATGCAGCCAAACCCCCTTCTTTACAAGAATAACCCCGATAACCGCCTTCACGCCGTCAGCGAGCTGCACGAAGAAATATATCCACAGGATATTAAGCGGCGTGCATTTCGCAAGAGCGAAGGCGAGCACCACACTGACACACCAGATAAAAACGCTGTCAAAAAAGAAGGCGATCAGCGTTTTGCCACCGGCGCGGAGTGTGAAATACAAAGTGTTCAGCAGCGCATGTTGCGGGATAAACAGGGCGGAGATCATGATCAGTTTCACTGCTAACTGTTTTACATCTTCCGTGGTTTTATAAAAATCAGGGAACACGGGGGCGATGAGGAACATAAACGCCGCAACAAAAGTACATAACAGCACGGAAAATACGATGATTTTTGTATCGGTCTCCTTTGCCTTTTTCATATCCCCTGTGCCTAATATCTGTCCCACGATGATCGCGACGGCATCACCCATGGCGATGAAGGAGATATGGAACAGATTGCAGAGCGTGTTGGAAATATTGAGAGCAGCCACTACATGTAACCCTTTTAAGGAGTAGCATCCGGCCAGGGTGGCCATACCCGCCGACCAGAGCGTTTCGTTTAGCAGAAGAGGAGTTCCTTTAATGGCAATCCGCCTGATCACATCCCGGGGAATGGTCATACTCCGATACAGGTCGATAACAAAAGGATTTTTTTCCGTATCTCTGTGCACGGAAATAACAATAATAGCAGCCTCGATCATTCTGGAGAGGACGGTGGCGATGGCGGCGCCCTTTACTCCTAACATTGGAAAGCCGAACTTTCCATAGATCAGAAGGTAATTAAAAATAAGATTAATACAGATAGCGGCGACGCCTGCTTTCATGGGCAGGATCGTCTGGCCGCATTCTCTTAAAGTGCTGCCATAGACCTGGGTTATCATAAAGAAAGGAAGACCGGCCAACATAAACAGCATATACTCCCTGCCGCTTGCCATTGTCATCTGAATGCTGGCAGCACTGCCTTCTCCGGTCAGATAAATGTTGATTAAAAACTGACCGGAGAAAATGCACAACAAAACAGTGAGGATCGTAATGAAGATCACGGCCCACAGTTTGAAGCGGACAGTATGGCGGATACCGTCTGTATTTTTCTGCCCGTAGTACTGCGCCGTAAAGATGCCGGCGCCGGAAACTGCTCCGAACAGGCAGAGGTTATAGACAAACAGGATCTGGTTGACAATGGAAACACCGGACATGGCCTCCGTGCCGATCTGACCGATCATAATATTGTCCAGCATGTTTACAAAGTTTGTGATACCGTTCTGAATCATGATTGGGACAGCAATCACAAATACCATCTTATAAAAAGCGGCGTCGCCGAAGTATTTCTGCCTGAAATTTTTCATCTCGACTTTCTCCTCTGACAGTGAAAATTGCGAAAAAATTCCCCGCCGCTTTCGGCGGAGAATCTGACTGTCAGAACAGTATATTAAGTTTGGAGAGGAAAGTCAAGGGGGCAGGAGATATATTCACAAATTGTCTATAAAATCAATGATATGTTCAGCCATCAGTATTCGACCGTTTTCGTTGGGGTGGCAGCCGTCGGCTGTGTAGTCAGAAACATTGGAACTATCAACGCCAAGGTCATGATAATTATTCATGTAGTAAATATCCAATTCTTCTGCCACAAGGATTGCCGCTTCTACATAGTCCGTAAGAATACCGCCGTTATCACTGTTTTGTTCTGTGCCGTTTGAAAAATAGCTGGTGTAGCCGGGAGTCATAATAATAAATTCCGCATCGGGAAAAGCAGTCATGCATTCTTTTAAGCAACTTCGCAAACCACCCATATAAGTAGTGGTATCATAGGGATCCTCGGGATTTTCTACGGCAGCTCCGTTAAAATAATCATTTGCCCCATAATTTATGAGAAAATAGAGTTTTTTATCTGATATATCGCCGCCATCCGGGGAGAAATGGTAAACTCCGTTTTTTTCTGTGCAGTATTCCGAAAAAAAACGGGGAAGGAAATTGGGGAAATCATCAGTATCCGAAGAAGGAGCGCTGGCAGCCGTACCACCAATAGCATAGTTATATGTGACAGCATGGGAAAATCCTGTAATGTAACCAGGAGTGGAGATGGTGCCCTCGCCATAGGCCATAATGCTGTCACCAAAAAAGACAAGGCAGCAGTTGGATAAATCAGGATAAACGGCAGGAGAAGTACGTTCTGCGATGACTTGTTCCCGCAGTATATCAAAAAGAATGGGGGCATTAATGGAAGTGATCTGATTGATTTTATCACAAAAACATGTGAGGTGGATTTTTTTGGCAATGGCATCATTTACGACAAAATCAGAGATATAATTATCAGGATTGACAAGCAGCCATTTTTCAAATCCTGTATAAAAAGTACAGATATTTGAATATACATATGTGTCTTCAATAAAATTTGAATAGACTGCCAGGATATCTTCTAAGGCAGCTTCATCCATATTCAGCAGATATGTCAGAGAGGGGTAAGGTAGCAGGATTTCAAAAGCGGTATCCGGATGATCAGAAACAAATGTGAATAAGCCCTTCTGCAGAGCGGTACCCCATTGCACATCATTTCTATTGCAGGAATTCCAGATTATATCAGGATCCAATAAAAGAAATACATGGCTAACCGTATTACCAGAGGTGAATATTTTTTCCAGATAGCATTGTAATTCTTCCATGGATTGAATTTCACGGGATGAAACGGATGTATGGAGTCCGTTGTAATTCAAAAAATTTTCTTTTTTGATTTCATATACGTCTCCCGTCATAAATACATATAAATAAAGAATGTATTATGGGAAATTTTAGCACAGTTACTAATTGATAGCAACAGATTTTCCGGTCTCAATAAAACAGTCGACAAATAATCTGGCATATGTTATCCTATCTGTGGGAAAATTAATTAAGTCTGACTGATAAGTATCAGTCAGGCTTGTCCTGCATATAAAAGGAAAAAGTATATGAGAATAGCGATTTGTGATGACAACAGGGAGGATGTGCTGTCTCTCAGGAAATTATTGGAGGGACATGAGGTTAGAATATTTTCAGAGGCGGCCGGGCTTCTTTCGGATTTAAAGAAAGGTGGGATACAGTATGATCTGTACCTGCTTGATATTTTTATGGGAGAATCCATGAATGGTATCGAACTGGCAGAAAAGCTTCGCAGCAGGCAGGAAGATGCGATATTCTGCTTTATTTCTACCAGCGATAATTTTTATCGGGAGGCATATGATCTTTATGCTGTCCAATATCTGATAAAACCTGTAAAAGAGGAGGAAGTGAGGTTGCTGTTAGACAAAGTATCGAAGAATCTGAGGAGAAACGGGGAATGGAAGCTTCCGTTTCAGTTTCGCGGGCAGTCCGGCAGTATTCCTTATGGAAAAATTCTATATATCAGCAGCCGGGAACATACTATCTATATTTTCTGTACGGATGGCACAGTGCAGGAATGCAAGGGGAAACTGAATGAGCTGGCAATGCAGGTGTGTGGAAATACTTTTATGCGCTGCCATCAGAGTTTCCTTGTCAATATGTATCATATAGACAGTTTAAGAGGTATGGAACTGACAGTTGGTTCAGAGAAAATCCCTGTGTCCAGACGATATTATGCAGAGGTTAAAAGAAGGTATCAGGAGATACTGTTTGAGGAGGTGGGCTGAAGGGATTGGGAACAGAGTGCAGAATTAATATTCAGGCGGGTGGGGAGGAGCTTTTCATCACACGGATCAGTGGCATAGCGGTGAATATGCCACTGAATGTGATCCGGATCTGATTTTACAGGAAATGGAGAAGCTTTAAAGCTTCTCCGGTTCCGGGTAATCCACGTCGAACGTGTCCACGGTAACAGTTTTCATTACCTGATCTTCTAATGGTCTGTCGGAAGGATCGGTGGCCGTCTCGGCAATCTTATTTACCACATCCATTCCCTCTATAACTTTTCCGAAGGCGGCATAAGAGCCGTCCAGATGGGGAGCATTCCTGTGCATAATAAAGAACTGAGATCCCGCTGAATCGGGGTGCATGGAGCGTGCCATGGAGAGAACGCCCTCTGTGTGTTTTAAGTTGTTTTCAAAACCGTTGATGGCGAATTCGCCGGGAATGCAGTAGCCGGGGCCGCCGGTGCCGGTTCCGTTGGGATCGCCGCCCTGGATCATAAAGCCTTTGATGACGCGGTGAAAGATCAGGCCATCATAAAAATTTTTCTGAATTAAAGAGATAAAATTGTTTACGGAAACCGGTGCGATTTCGGGGAAGAGTTCTGCTTTGATCACGCTGCCGTCCGTCATGGTAAATGTTACAATTGGATTTTGTGCCATCTGTATACTTCCTTTCTTCCATAAGATAAATTGATTTTATCACATAACTGGGATGGTGAAAACGATGAATTCACAAAAATCCGTCTGTTATGCTATCTTCAGCCTGCTTTTTGCAGATCGGGAATGTGTCTTACTGTGCCCTTTGTGATAACATGAGGCACATCTGCAAACAGGTTTCTTGACGTTTGTGGGACCTGTTTGTAAAATAATTTGAAATGGGGTTAAGAGCAGGCGAAAAGGAATTACAGGAAAAGAGGAGAGAGATTACCGGGAAGAATTAGGAGAGAATAGCGGCCTGGCGGAATAAAATGATCACAAAAATTATTTTAAGAGAAGAACTTAATAAAGAAGAGCTGTGGAATCTGGAACTTCTTTTCCGGGAGACGGATAAGGCGATTCTGGATGAGTTTCTGATTCTGACGGACAGTCCGGAGCTTGCAGGTATTTGCAGAAAGTTTGATATCGCCGTGGCGGCAGTGCTAACAGGGAATCGGGAGGCTGCTGCGAGAGCCGGCGAAGATGCAGATGCCTGTGCTGATGAGGGTGCTGGCAGCTGCGAGGATCCGGAGGGAGAGAGCGTCGGGAATACTGCCTGGCAGTGCGGCGGAGGCTTTCAGGGGATTTCCTATGCCGTGACGGACATAGAAGACCTAGACGAAAATTATCTGGAAAGAATATGGCAGAGGTATCGCGGCATTCCCTGGAAGATCTGCGAGACAGAGAGGTGCCTTGTGCGGGAGAGCGTGCCGGAGGATGTGGATAGCTTTTATGAGATCTATCGGGACAGAGAGATCACGGAATATATGGAAGATCTCTATGAGGACAGGGAGAAGGAGCGGCAGTATATCAGGGATTACATAGAGAAAGTATATGCGTTCTACGGGTTCGGTATGTGGACGATCTGCCTGAAGGAGACCGGGGAAGTGATCGGCAGAGCGGGGCTCTCCATGCGGGAGGGCTTTGAGGAACCGGAGCTTGGGTATGTGATCGGTAAAACATGGCAGAGACAGGGGATCGCGGCGGAGGTATGCCGAGAGATTCTGAATTACGCCGAAAACGAGCTTGGACTGGAACAGATAAGGGCGTTAATGCATCCGGAGAACACGGCTTCGCAACGGCTGTGCAACAGGCTGGGTTTTTGCTGTGAGAGGGAAATTGAAGTGGATGGAATTCTATACAGAAGCTACAGGATCGATCTCAGGCAGGAAAGAACCGGATCGTATTGAAGAAGAGCGGAGACTTATAACGGAATCCTGCATAATCCACACAGGAACAAATTATAAAAACTTTGTAAACTCCTACAAAGTTATTCGAATAATTATAAAAAGTTTGGAAGACCTGACAAAATTGCAAAAACGATATTGACAGGAAAATCGGATGGTGCTAGACTTGCGGTTAACAAAGGCAAAGGCGCTTTGAGAATGATTCTCAGAGCGCTTTTTTCATTGTAGAAACCAAAATTGCAGGGGATAAAAGCCGGCTGTCTCAAACTGCAAAATAACGGGAAAAAGCGTAAAATACCGTGAAAGAAAACCTGCAGAGCAGGAGAAAAAAGCTGATTTTCAGGAGGCAATGCAGGAGAAAGCAGTATGCCTGAGATGCTGTAAGCGTCAGCGTACCGGGATTTTACACAGAAAAGAGGAGATATTATGACAGAAGAATTGATGAGTGTAATGAATGGTCAGATATTCGGCGTCTGGTTTTTGATTGGCGCCGCACTGGTATTCTGGATGCAGGCCGGCTTTGCCATGGTGGAGACCGGTTTCACCAGGGCCAAAAATGCGGGAAACATTCTGATGAAGAATCTGATGGATTTTTGTATCGGTACGGTAGTGTTCATCCTGATCGGGTTTGGGCTTTTGCTGGGAGAAGATATGCTTGGCTTTATCGGAAAGCCTGGATTTGATATTTTCACGGCTTATGAAAGCTTTGACTGGTCCAACTTTGTCTTCAATCTGGTATTTTGTGCGACGACGGCGACGATCGTTTCGGGTGCCATGGCTGAGCGGACAAAATTTATATCCTACTGCATTTATTCCGCAATTATCTCGGCGGTGATCTATCCGATCGAAGCGCACTGGATCTGGGGCGGCGGGTTCCTTGCACAGATGGGATTTCACGATTTCGCGGGTTCCTGCGCAATCCATATGGTAGGCGGTATTTCCGCACTGATCGGCGCAAAGATGTTGGGGCCCCGTATCGGGAAATTCAGCAGGAACAAAGAAGGAAAAATTGTCAAAGTAAATGCTTTTCCAGGGCATAATCTTCCCATCGGCTGTCTCGGCGTATTTATTCTGTGGCTGGGCTGGTACGGGTTTAACGGGGCGGCGGCAACGTCTGTAGAACAGCTTGGCTCGATTTTTGTGACAACGACGATTGCGCCGGCGGTGGCGACCGTGGTATGTATGATCTTTACCTGGATCAAATATGGAAAACCGGATGTCTCCATGTGTCTGAACGCTTCTCTGGCAGGCCTTGTGGCGATTACGGCGCCCTGTGATGTGACGGATGCCTTTGGCGCTATTGCGATCGGTGCGGTGGCAGGACTTCTGGTGGTATTCGGCGTCTGGTTTTTGGATCACAAACTGCGCGTGGACGATCCGGTAGGCGCTGTGGCGGTACACTGTCTGAACGGTATCTGGGGCACACTTTCCGTAGGGTTGTTTGCCACAAATACGGCGCCGGGATATTCCATAGCAAATAAAGCGGGCGAAGAACTGGTGGGATTGTTTTATGGCGGCGGTCTGGAGCTTATGGGACTGCAGCTTGTGGGTTTTGCGGCAGTGGCTGCGTGGACGGTGGTGACGATAACTCTTGCCTTTTTGTTGATTAAGGCCACACTGGGCCTGCGCGTATCGGAGGAGGAGGAGATCATCGGTCTGGATGCGACGGAACATGGCCTGCCCAGCGCTTACTCGGGATTTGCCATCACAGATATGTCTGCGACGACTATGGATGTCAATGAGAATACGGATCTCGGTGAGAGCGACTTTGAGAAAGCGGACAGTTTCAAGGTGGACAGAGCGATTCCTGTGATAGCGACAAGCAGCGAGACAGATGCAAACGGCGTGCCAATCTTCAATACCGGTATGCATAAAGTCAGCATTATCGCGAAACTGGCCCGATTTGATGCGCTGAAAAAAACACTGAATGAACTGGGTGTGACGGGAATGACTGTGACGCAGGTGATGGGCTGCGGTATTCAGAAGGGTGCGGGAGAATATTACCGCGGCGTTGAAATGGATGCGACGCTGATGCCGAAGATCAAGGTGGAAGTCATTGTCAGCAAGATTCCGGTGGAGCATGTGATCAAAGCTGTGAAAAAGGCACTTTATACAGGCCATATCGGGGACGGCAAGATCTTCGTATACAATGTGTTAAAGGTTGTGAAAGTCCGCACCGGGGAGGAGGACTACGAAGCCCTTCAGGATGTGGAGTAAATTCGGGTGTGGAATCCTGAGCCTGATATAATGTGTAGTGTAATCGTTCCGCCCGCTGGGCAGCTCCAGGGCTGAACGGTTACCAATTATATTACTCAGATTTTTTAATCGGTCCCAGTTGCTTTTATGCTGTATATTTGCTATTATAAATATGTATGAGAATTTTCGGGGGAATCTGAGAAAGCAGGGCAAAGGAGCAACTTATGGGAAATACAGTTTTGGTTGTGGAAGATAATGAGATCAACAGATCACTGTTAGTGATGATCCTGGAGGAAACTTATCATGTGCTGGAAGCTGGTAACGGGCGGGAAGCATTAGAGATTCTGAAGGATCCGAAAAATACGATATCAGCGGTGATTACAGACCTGATTATGCCAGAGATGGACGGTTACCAGTTTTTGGAGGTATATTCGTCATCGCCACAGTTTGTCAATATTCCGGTAATCGTCTCAACGAGCCAATCCGATTCGGAGAGCGAAGTGAAATGTCTGGAATACGGCGCATGGGATTTTATCAAGAAGCCATATAATGCTGAGATCATCCGGTTCCGGGTAAAGAATGTTATTGAGCGAAGTGAATTGTATGTACTGCGGAAGCTTCGTTATCAGGAGCAGTTCGATACATTGACCGGCATTTATATACAGAACATGTTTGTACAGCAGACAAAGAAGCTGTTAAGAGAGAATCCGGATACGGATTTTATGATCCTTCATTTTGATATTTCTCAGTTCCAGGTCTACAACAGTGTTTTCGGCAGACGGGAGGGGGATAAGCTGCTGTGCCATATTGCGGATCTGTTGCGGAAACTGGAAGAGTATGAGAAGAAGATAACATACTGCCGCGTTGAGGCGGATGCTTTCTGTATCTGTATGCCGGCGGCGGACAGTGAGTTTATCCAGAAAATGATGGATGAATTTCAGAAGAATTTCCGATCCTATCAGAGAGATTATAATATACTGGCGAATGTAGGCGTATTTTATATAGAAGACAGAACGGTTTCCATACCGGCGATGATCGACCATGCAAAGCTGGCATCGAAAGAGTGTAAGGGAAGCTATATTAAAAATTACCATATTTATACGGATCAAATGGGTAAGAGCATAGAAGAAGCGCAGAGTATTGTCAGCGAGATGGAACGGGCCATGAAGGAGGAACAGTTTGTCCTTTACCTGCAGCCGAAATACGGGCTGGCAAACTACAGGCTGGCAGGCGCAGAGGTGCTGGTACGGTGGATCACGCCGGAAAAAGGCATGGTTTCTCCGGGGAAATTTATTCCTGTATTTGAGAAGAACGGACAGATCATGAAGTTAGATTACTATATCTGGGAGCACTCCTGCAAACTGATCAGAAGCTGGTTAGACAGGGGGCTTGAGCCGTTTCCGATTTCTGTGAATATTTCCAGAGTCAGCCTGTACAACCCGCGGATCGTGGAGGAGATCCATGAACTGACGCTGAAATATGATATTCCGGCGAAGCTGTTTCAACTGGAGCTGACAGAGAGCGCCTATACGGATAACCCGGAATCCATCAAAAAAGCGATGCGGCAGCTGCAGGAGTACGGCCACACCATATTGATGGATGATTTTGGCAGCGGCTATTCTTCTTTGAACGTATTAAAGGATATTTCGGTGGATGTGTTGAAACTGGATATGAAGTTCATGGCGGCATCCGGGAGTGAAAATCAGAAGAAAAGCGAGAGCATTGTGGCAAATGTGATCCGGCTGGCAAAGGATCTTGAGCTACCTGTTATTGCCGAAGGTGTGGAGGAAAAGGAGCAGGTTGAATTTTTGAGCAGTGTGGGCTGTGAGTATGTGCAGGGCTACTATTTTGCAAAACCGATGCCGGTGGCGGAATATAATAAGCTGGCATTCAAGGTATAAACTACGCGAAGCGAGTGTGCATCGCGAAGCGCGCCATGTCTGTTTACAGACATGGCATAATTTACTATGAGGAGGAAATGAAAAATGTATGGTACCTGGTGGTCGTTAGTACCGCCCATTGTGGCGATCTTACTGGCGTTTATTACGAAGGAAGTGTATTCTTCCCTGTTTGTCGGGGTGCTTTTAGGGGCATTGTTTACAGCTGGCTTTCAGCCTTGGGGAACATTTGAGACCTTATTTACGACAATGACGGGAAGTATGAATCTGAACATTATTATTTTTGACGTGCTGCTTGGTATGATCATTGTACTGATGCAGAAGTCGGGAGGCTCCAGAGCCTACGGAAACTGGGCGATCGGAAAGATAAAATCGAAAAAGAGCGCGCTTTTTGCCACCACCGGCCTGGGTGTTCTGATTTTTGTGGATGACTATTTCAACTGTCTGACGGTGGGTTCCGTGATGCGTCCGGTGACGGATAAGTATAAAGTTTCCAGAGCAAAACTGGCCTACATAATCGATGCGACGGCGGCGCCGATCTGTATTATTGCACCGATCTCAAGCTGGGCGGCGGCGGTCAATTCTTATGTGCCTGAGAACAGTTCCCTGACAGGGTTCCAGCTGTTTTTAAGCACCATTCCGTTTAACCTGTATGCGCTCTTAACGCTTCTGATGGTGTGTCTGGTGATTGGTCTGAACCTGGATTTCGGTCTGATGAAAAAGCATGAGAAGAATGCGGAAAAAGGAGATCTCTTTACTTCCGGCGCGGAGGAGTTTAAGGATATGGAAGCAGCCGGCGAGGAAGGGAATAAGAACGGTAAGGTGATGGATCTGGTGCTTCCGGTAGCGGTGCTTATCGCATCCGCTGTCTTTGGAATGATCTATACAGGTATGCTGGGAGGCGCCACCGGCATTGTGGATGCTTTTGCAAACTGTGACGCGGAGATCAGTCTGATTTTCGCGACGACGGTAACGGTTATTTTCATGGCGCTTTTGTATCTGCCGAGAAAGGTGATCAGCTTTAAGGAGTTTATGAACTCTCTGGCGGAAGGCTGTAAGCTGATGGTGCCGGCTATTCTGATTCTGACCTTTGCATGGACGTTGAAAGGCATGGGCGATAACCTCGGCATCGGTGAGTTTGTCAACGGCACCGTAGGCGCAAGCGCAACGGCAAGTATCTTTATTCCGGCGATTATGTTTGCGATGGCAATGTTCCTTGCGTTTTCCACTGGGACATCCTGGGGGACTTTCGCGATCCTTGTGCCGATCGTAGTGGAGATGTTCAGGACGGCGGACGAGAAAATGATGATCATCGCGGTTTCCGCAGTACTGGCGGGGGCTGTCTGCGGCGACCATGTATCACCGATCTCCGATACGACGATCATGTCTTCGGCAGGTGCACAGAGTAACCATATCAACCATGTGCAGACGCAGATGCAGTATGCGATGGTGGTGGCAGTGGTCTGTGTGGTCGGCTATATCATTGCCGGAATCTGTAAGAACTGGCTGATCACATTGCTGCTCAGCGCAGCGCTTTTAGTGGTGGCACTGTTTGGGATTAAGAAATATTATGATAAGAAAGAAGCATAAGAAACTGATAAAAGTCCCTTATATTGACCAGACTAAAGAATGGCCCACCGGCTGCGAAAGCGTTTCTGCGGTAATGCTCCTGCAGTACCTGGGTGCGGATATTTCGGTGAAACAGTTTGTGGAACAGTATCTGGAAAAGGAGCCTCTGGTTGAACGGGATGGGAGACTTTACGGTGGGAATCCCTGGAAAGTGTTTGTCGGCAATCCGGCGGACGATCAGTCAATGGGATGCTATGCGCCGGTGATAAAGAAGGCGCTGGAAAGAGTTTTAAGGCAAGGATCAGTACAGGGAGAGAGACCGGAACCAGGCGTACGGGAAAACGGCTCGCAGGAAGAGAAGAGATCCGCTCAGGCGGAGGAAATTCCCGGGTGGGGACGGAGAGCGGTAGACCTGACGGGCGTGTCAATGGAAGTCCTGCTGCGGGAGTATATAGATAATGACAAGCCTGTCATATTCTGGGCGAGCATTGATCTGAAGGAAACTTACAGCGGACCGGAATGGATCCTGACGGATTCAGGAGAACGTTTTCTGTGGCGCTCCAATGAGCACTGCATGTTGCTTGTGGGTTACGACGAGGAGAACTATTATTTTAATGATCCCTGGCATGATCATGGTGTGATCGGTTATGAGAGGAAGTTGGTCGAAAGACGGCATGAAGAACAGTATGAGATGGCTGTCTCGATCCTGTAGCGGCATCATATGCCGATAGTATCTGGGTATTTCAATAAATACCGGCCATACTTTAGAACAGGTTGCGTATGGACTTTAAGAAACAGAGTGAAGAATAAGGAGAGAAAGAGATGATTGACAGAGCAGAATTAAAAGCACGTGCAAAACAGATGTTAAGCGGAAATATCGGAATGCTGATCGTGTGCTTTATTATTATGGCGGCATTGGAAGTTGTGTGCAATATGATTCCCCTGGTGGGGCCGATCGCGTCGATTTGCGTAAGCGGGCCGCTGGCACTTGGCACAGCGTATATTTATCTGAATCTGACGAGAGGATATGAACCGGATGTCAATATATTGTTCAGCGGCTTTCAGCGGTTTGTGGATGCGCTGGTGCTGACGCTTCTGATCGGAATCTTTACATTTCTGTGGAGCCTGCTTCTTGTTGTGCCGGGGATTATTAAGGCGATCAGTTATTCGCAGGCATATTACATTCTGGCGGAACATCCGGAGATGAGCGGCAAGGAAGCGCTGGATGCCAGCATCGAGATGATGGATGGCCATAAGATGGATTATTTTGTGCTGATTCTTTCCTTTATTCCGTGGATGCTCCTGTGCAGCATTACCTGTGGGATCGCGTTATTGTATGTGGTTCCTTATATGAGTGCAACGCTTGTAAACTTCCACGAAGCGATCAAATCGCCCATGGTTATGAATACAAACGGCAATTTTACAGATAATACAAACAGTTATTATCAGGCATAGGGAGTAAGCCTGCGGGACAGCTGCCTGCGAAGGGCGGGAAGTCCGTACTGCTGTTATGTTGCAGAGGGTGTGTAAGAATGTTCTTATGCACCCTTGAAATTTGTTATGGGTTTGAAGGTGAAAGCCTGAGGCTGTGGAAAGGGTAGATTGTCAGAATGAATATGTTTGTGGTGATACAGCAGATGCTGGTGTTACTTGTGATGATGTTGATCGGTTACATTGTTTTCCGGATAAAATGGCTGGATGGTAATGCCTGCAGCAGGATGTCAAAAATTGTGGTCAATGTATTGAATCCCTGCCTGATGGTTAATGGTGTGCTGGGGAAGGAAGCGAAGCTGGAAGGCAGTATGCTGTTTCAGACGCTGGTCCTGGTCGTTATTTATTTTGCGGTATTGATTCTGATCAGCGGTCCGGTGGCGTCGGCGCTTCGTGTGAGGAAAGAACATTTTAATCTCTACCGTCTGATGATGATCTTCTCCAACGTGGGATTTATGGGGATTCCGGTAATTTCCAGCATTTACGGAAAAGAGGCGATTCTGCTGATCGCCTTTTACAATCTGGGATATAACCTGCTTCTTTATACCTATGGTATTTATCTGGTGGGGAAAGGCTGTTTGGCAACGGAAGAAACGGAGGCGGGAAAGGGACTTTCCGGAGAGAGCGGGAAGGCGGCAGGAAAAGGCATGGACTGGAAGAAGCTGCTTAATCCTGGCGTCGCGTCCTGCGTTGCGGCGATCGTTATCTTTGCGTCGGGTGCGACGATGCCGGAAAGCGTCTGCACGTTTTTTGACTATGTGGGAAATGCGGCAGTGCCTCTTTCGATGATTCTGATCGGGGCGTCTGTGGCCCAGGGCGGCAGAAAGGAATTTTTCCTGGACAAAAAGATGTATGCGTTTATGGCAGTCAAAATGCTGGCGATACCCATTGCGGCGGCGCTCCTGGTGCGGCTTCTGCCCTGGCCGGCGATGGTGGAAGGGGTGTTTATTTTGATGCTGGCGATGCCGGTGGGCTCCATCGTTGTTATGCTGGCAACGGAGAGCGGAAACGATGCGATCGAGTGTACGAAAGGGAGTATATTGACGACACTTGTGTCAGTTTTGACAATACCGCTTGTGTCGGTGTTTCTGCAGTTTTAGGGGGTGCATATGAGAAAAAAACACGTAGAAGACAGCAAAACCGAGCAGTTTCGGTTGTTAAAATATGAGGATATCAACGGGGCGAACCGTTTATTCGGCGGGAAGCTGATGGCCTGGATCGATGAGGTGGCGGGTGTTACGGCCAGACGTCACTGTGAGTCGGATGTAACCACAGCCTGCATCGATAACCTGCAGTTCAAGGAACCCGCCTTTCTGGGCGATATGGTGGTGATCGTCGGAAGGGTTACATATATCGGGAAAACTTCCATGGAAGTCAGAGTGGACAGCTATGTGGAGGATATACTTGGTTTTCGACGCCCTATCAACAGAGCTTACGTGACGATGGTGGCGCTTGACAAAGAAGAAAAACCAAAGGCGGTGGAGTTTGGGCTGGAGCTTCAGACGCCCACTGAGGAAATGGAGTGGGAGAGCGGTAGAAAACGGGCTGGGCTGCGGAAAGAGAGAAGACGAGAGGGATTTTGAAATCTGTGTGCGGACACCCGGATGGAAATATCCTTTCCGCAACTCGCTTTCGCTCCGGGCTAAACGCAACGGGCACTAAGCTCGGAAATATCTCGCTAAGTGCCGGTGTTTAACAGGGCTGCTACAAGGATATTTCCATCCGGGCTGGGTAGAGTTTTTACTAAGCGTTTTGGCTCTTTTTTACGCGTTGATTTCCGCTTCTACGAGCCGGTATACTTTGTAGCGTTCGCGCAGGACCGGTTTTTCGATTTTGCCGGTAGGATTGCGCGGGATATCGTCGAAGATGATCTTCCGCGGGCGTTTGTAGCGCGGGAGACCGGTGCAGAAGAGGTTCATCTCGTCCTCGCTGCAGGTCATGTCGGGTTTTAATTCGATGATCGCCGCCGCGATCTCGCCGAGACGTTTGTCAGGCAGACCGATCACCGCCACATCATGGACCGCATTGTGGGTGCGGATAAAGTCTTCAATCTGCACGGGATAAAGGTTTTCGCCGCCGCTGATGATCACGTCCTTCTTGCGGTCTACCAGATAGTAGAACCCGTCCTCATCCTGTTTTGCCATATCGCCGGTCAGAAGCCAGTCCTCTTTCAATACCTCATCCGTAGCCTTTGGATCGTTGTAGTAGCAGGTCATCACACCGGGGCCTTTGACGCATAATTCGCCGACTTCGCCCTGCTTTACAGGGGAACCATCGGGAGCGATAATCTTCACTTCCCAGCCGAAGCCCGGTACGCCGATGGCGCCGACCTTATGAATATTATCTATGCCGAGATGGACGGCGCCTGGTCCGATAGATTCGCTGAGGCCGTAGTTGGTGTCGTACAGATGATCCGGGAAATATTCCTTCCAGTGTCTGATTAACGAGGGGGGAACGGGCTGCGCGCCGATGTGCATCAGCCGCCATTGGGAGAGTTCATAATCTTCCATATGCAGCCTGCCGGAGTCGAGCGCTTCCAGAATATCCTGTGCCCAGGGCACAAGCAGCCAGACGATGGTACACTTTTCCCTCGAGACCGCGTCCAGAATATACTCCGGCTTCGTACCCTTCAACAGGATTGCCTTGCTGCCGGAGAGAAGGGAACCGAACCAGTGCATTTTGGCGCCGGTGTGATAGAGCGGCGGAATGCATAAAAAGACGTCGTTTCGTCCCTGGCCGTGGTGGTTCTGTTCCACTTTGCAGGAGTGCATCAGGCTCTCGTGGTTGTGTAAAATTGCCTTTGGAAAACCGGTGGTGCCGGAAGAGAAATAGATTGCGGCATCGTCTTTGTCCGTCAGCATGATATTCGGGGACATGCTGGAGCAGTCCGCCGTTAACGTATTATAATCTTCTGCAAAAGTAGGACAGTTTTCGCCGAAAAAGAATAGCAACCTGTTTGTAATGATGCGGTCAGCAATCTCCTCGATACGGCCGATAAATTCCGGACCAAAGATCAGAACGTCCGATTCGGAAAGATCCAGACAGTATTCAATCTCCTTCGAGGAATAGCGGAAGTTTAAAGGCACGGCAAGCGCGCCGGTTTTCAAAATGCCGAAATAGATCGGAAGCCACTCCAGACAGTTCATTAACAGAATGGCAACTTTATCTCCTTTTTTAACGCCCCTCGATAAAAGCAGGTTGGCAAAACGGTTTGCTTTTTCGTTAAAGACATTCCATGTGATCTCGCGCCTGTAGTAGGAGGCGTGTGAAGGTTCAATCAGTTCGTATTCTTTCCAGGTTACTCTGCGCTTGTCCTTCACTTCCGGATTGATTTCCACAAGACAGATATCGTTTCCGTACATTTTGCAGTTTTGTTCTAACAGTTCTGTAATCGGCATTGTTTTATCCTTTCAGCAGCGCATGATTTTCAAAGAATGCTACCATTACACTTTAGCACGTCTAACCGCTAAAGTAAAGGAAATTTGCAAAATATTTGTTAACCGGACGCGCAGAGAGAATATCAATTTATATTTGAATCAAATCTCTGCACCGATTGATCGCGGCGTATAATTCCTGGGGGCGGGGCATGGCAAGGTTGCCGGGGAGATATTCTCCGCCTGCAAATACGGCAAAGCCTTTTGCGCCGATCCGTTTATAGATGCCGCTTATTGCTTCCTGCAGTGTTTTTTTGCCGTCGAAATCATGGAGCTTCATGGATTTTATTATATAGGCCAGGGAAGTAAGCTGTTCGCTGTCCACAAGCTGTTCCACGTAACGCATATCCACTTCGGATTTATTGATGGAGAAGCCGTCTGTTCCGTCGGTGCGCATTTTTATCCTGTTTTCTCTGGCAAAAGCAGCGTCGGTTTTGACAATCCTGCGGAAATCGGGAGCCTGTGCGGCGGGAAGATCTCCGGTGAGGTAAGGGTAGTTTTCCGCTTCCTTTTTGGCGAAGTCCGTAATTTCCATAGGGGCATACTTTTTCATCTGCACGATGCAGTCCGATTTATGAAAATAAGAGCCGCAGCTTCCGGCAACCAGGATCGTGGAGATGCCGTAAGCAGTATAGATCTCTCTGATTCTGTCGATAAAGGGGATGATCGGCTCCGCATCCCTGCTCACCACCCGCTGCATCAGGTCGTCGCGGATCATGAAGTTGGTGGCGCTGGTGTCCTCATCGATCAGGAAAAGTCCTGTGCCGGCTTCCATGGCCTCTATGGTGTTTGCTGCCTGAGAAGTGCTGCCGCTGGCATCTTCCGTATAAAAAGCGACGGTATCTCTGCCGTTTGGCAGATTACGGATAAACATGGAGATATCTGCTTTTTTAATACTGCGGCCATCCTCGGCCCGCAGTTTTACAGCGGTATCGTCGGTGATGACGTACTCTCTTCCGTCTCCCGCAATATGGTTGTAGACGCCTGCCATCAGGGCCTCTAAAAGCGTCGATTTTCCGTGATAGCCGCCGCCGACAATGAGAGTTACGCCTTTCTGAATGCCCATGCCGGTAAGGGCTCCTCTGTGGGGGAGCGTCAGAGTTACTTTCATGGATTCCGGAGACGCAAAAGGAACGGCCTCCTTCATCGGCAGGGAAGAGACGCCGGATTTTCTCGGAAGAACGGCGCCGTCCGCAACAAAGGCGACGAGTCCGTTTTCCGACAGGGCGTCCCGGATGGCCTTCTGGTCATCGGCCAGAAACAGTACTTTTTCCAGGCCGGCTTTCGGGCAGGTGGCGGCAAGCAGTGTCTGGCGCACGCAAAGCGGCAGGAAGTCAAACAGGATCTTGATTAACTCGCCTGCGTTTATGGTGCGGCCGTTGGCCGGAAAGCCGACTTCCATGCGGACTGTCAGATTGCCTGTGGCGGGATCCACGGTGCAGGCGCTGCGTTCCAAAATTTCCTGTCCCGGACGGCTGATGCCGATGAGGCCGCTCTTGCCGGAACCCTTCGCCTTAAAGGAAAAGTCCTTTACCTTGAGATACATGCGGCGCAGCAGAAAATCCTGAAAGGCGATGCGGCGCTCCTTTGTCTCATAGCATTCTTTTCCGAAACCAGCAATCCGCCCCGGAACGATGACGCTCACTTTTGAAGGGGATGCGAAGGGATCTCCCTGTACATGGTCGATGGACAGCACATACTGGTCAAACTGATACTTGTCCTTTGTATCTTTGTAGGCGGGATAGCCCCGGTGATCGATTCTCATCAATAAATTTCTTAAATCTGATGCATTTTTCATGATTGGTCTCCTGTATACTGGTTTAAGTCTGACTTATTTAAAATAATGATATAATATCGACAGATATTATATCATGAACTTGCGATTCATGATCGACATTCGCCGCTCGCTTCGCTAACGCTCATTATATCATGTGGAGAATCAAAATAAAATATGGAAATCTCAAAATATGCAGTGCAGACTGTCTGAAAGGAGGGCAGAGAAAAACGCCGTCGGGCGTATGAGCGCTGGAGGTGTATACATAGCCGATATGGTTATCATAATACTTTTACCCGTATATCTACTGTTTCAAAGAATAGGCGATTATCAAATGATAAAATTCACTACCCCATATATCAAATGGCAAAGCGTAAAAATAACGATCGGAATAATTGCTATTCCATTTTTTCTGTCAATGGCAAAGAATAAAAATGCCAAACAGGGCGGGATGGTCAGTCCTAAAATAACAGGCGCATTTATCATGCCGATATAGTAAACTATCCAACTGATGAAATATAATACGCAGCAGCCGGCCGAAAGAATCACTGAAGGAGTCACGCATAATTTTTTTGCGTCTCTGTTTCTTAAAATGCATAAAGCGGCAACCATCGCTATTTGACATACAGAGGCTATTGCATCAACCATTTCTGTAATGGAATTTTCCCTTAATATATCATTCGGCGCAGGGATAGCAAGCCAGATAAAAGTCGGCAGCATAACGATTAAGAACAGAAGTAATCCCCAAATTTCAAAGCTGAACCTGTATTTTTTCATAATCGAGTTATCTCCGTTGCAGCAGGCAACTATCCCATAAGCAGGGAGTTGTGATTCCCCTGTCTGTCTGATTTTTATTTTCAATTATACATGAAAGCATGCGTTTTTCAATTGTTTTCCATTATCTGAAATTGTACAATATGTATTTGAAAAATACAAAAAATCTAATAATCGATAAAAATTTATTGATAATCGATAAAAATATATTGACATTCAATGAAATGGGTGATATAGTGGCACTACAGAGAAAGGGAAAAGATGGCATTTGCAATAATAAATGCTTTGATTATGGAAAGGATGTGATCGTCGGGATGATAGAGGGCGGAAAAAAGCGGGAGTACAGAAAGAATGGAGAAAAAACGGAAAGAACAGAAAAATGGAAGCTGGTGAGAATGCACCCGTTTCTTGTAACGGTGCTGTCATCATTGACGGCAGGTATGGTCTTGTCTGCGTGGCTGCTATTCGGCGAGATATGGCGTTCCTTCAGGTTGGGCGAGGGATTTTTTTATGTAATATTGGAATATTTGGGCAGCTTTCTGGTATTTACAGCAATTTTCGGGGGACTAATGGTATTTCCTGTGTTGCTGGTCGGGGCAGAGGCTATTGTGTTTGTAAAAGGAAGAAAAAACGGTGAACTTCACCGGAAGGGCAGAGCTTTTGATATTACAGGAGCAGTGTTGGGTGTGCTCTACAGCCTGTTCTATCTGAGTTTCATTGATGAGGTGTCGTTTGGGAGCGACTGGCAGAAGCAACTGGCAAATCAGGAAACACATACCCCTGTTTACACCGGGGCACAGCTTACGGTGGCGGTTATTTTAGTTGTGGGAATTGTTGGATATTTTGTGGTAAATTATGTTCCCCTAAAAAAGATACCACCCCTGCTTCTGGTTCTGGGGATGGCGGCCATGTATCTTGGGACGATAGAAAGTATCATTTGGGGGATACAGGTGGTTCAGGAACCGTTAGATATTTTTCTTGCGCTTTTTCCATTGCACTGCGTATTGCTGACGGCGAGGACGGTAGGGTATAAAATGTGGGAGTGGCAGCAGATAAAAGAAGATGAGGCCGGGCGGAAAGGAGCAGACGGCGTATGGCAGGATGACAGCACTCTGACAGAGCGGTATCAGGAAGGGAACGGAATCCTTTCGGCCTGCAACCGTTTTCTGGCGAAAGCGGAATACTGGCCCCTCGCGGCATTTCTGTTGATGTGGCCGCTTTTGGGGATTCTGATCGGCGTTCTGACTTTGTTCGGTCAGAGCCCGGATGCGATTATTAAAGCTTTTGTAGAGACCAGCGACTGGAATCTGTCTCAGAGAGTTGCGCCACAGAATATCTATTACGATGAGCACTATCTGTGTACTGTAGCGGCGGGAGGACATGAAAAAATCGTAAAGCCGAAGAGATTGGGCGTGCGGCACGGGCATCAGGTCATCGTCAACAGGCAGCTTTGCGTGGCCAATGCGTTCGAGCAGGTGTTAGAGGAGAGGACACCAGGTTTCCACAGGGCAGTGCGGCATTTTTATGACACTTACGGTTTCCCGGTGGCGAAAATGATTCATTCAAAATATACGGCGGATGCGGTCTATTTTCTGATGAAGCCGTTTGAGTGGATATTCCTGATCGTATTGTACCTGATGGATGCAAATCCGGAGAATCGGATCGCCATTCAGTATACCGGGAAGAAGCTGGCGGATTTCAGGAGAGTCGAAAACAGTATAGCGTAACAGAGATCGGTGAAGAAAAAACCGTGGGATAAAATGGAAAAGGAATGAGATTTGGAAAGATGCGGAGGGAAAAATGGTGAGTGAGAGGAATATGGAAGAAAAAGAAAGCGCAAAGGAAGGTGGAGCAAATGACAAAAGAGGGCCAGTGGGGGACAGGAAGCTTCCTTGGATAAAAGGAACAAAATACCTTCTGGATTTTATGTTTTACTGCGGCATTGTGGTGACCGCTTCCCTGCCCTGGAGCATCCGGTGGATTGGGGAGCTTCTGCCCGGCCTGATCAGGCATTATGAGGAGGCTGTGATCATCTATTTTGTGCTGGGGGTTTCGGCGGAGAAACTTCTGTGGGAGCTGCGAAAGATTTTTAAGACCGTGCTGGCGGAGGACTGTTTTGTAAGGGAAAATGTGGTCAGTTTACAGAAAATGGGCAACTGGAGTTTTTTCATTGCGCTGATGGCGGGAGTCAGGAGCATCGTTTATATGACGATAGCGATGATCGTGGTGATTTTTGTTTTCCTGATCGCCGGGTTGTTCAGCAAGGTGTTAAGCTTTGTGTTTGAGCAGGCGGTGGCGTATAAGGAGGAGACAGATTTTACGATATAAGGAGCGTTAGCGAAGCGAACGGCGAATGCCGATTATGAATCGCAGGTTCATGGTATAAGGAGCATTAGCGGGTTTGTAATATTAAGGAGAAAGTATATGGGAATTATTGTAAATCTGGATGTCATGATGGCGAAGCGCAAAAAGAGCCTCACCGACCTTGCGAATGAAGTGGATATCACCCTCGCCAATCTGTCGATCCTGAAAAATAATAAGGCGAAGGCGGTCCGATTTTCTACGCTGGAGGCGATCTGCAAAGCTCTGGACTGCCAGCCGGGAGATATTCTGCAGTATGAGGAGGAAGAAGAATGATGGAAAAGAATACGGAACTGATGGCTGTGGCGGCGCCTGTCTCCACGGGCGATAACATATACCCAAATTTACCCTACAGCTCTATGGGTGCGGAAATTCAGGAAAAAGAGAATGTTTTGCGTGCGGGTGGAGCGGCCTGTCAAAAACCGCAGGCAAAACCGGAACATATCGGCAGGATCGCGCCCGCGAGTTTTCTCTATGCAATCTTTTTTACTTTCTGTCTCTACAAAAACGCGTCGGGTATCACCTACCCTTTTTACGTGGCAGGAACTATCGGCTTTGCTGTCTATACTATCAGAAAGTCCGGTATTTCCTGGGAAGGAGAGCATATTTTGGCGTTGGCGGGAAGTCTCCTGTTTGGCGCGTCAAACTGTTTCACGGACAACACAAAGATCATTCTCATGAATGAGGCCTGGCTGTTTGTGCTGATGATGTATTTTCTGCTTGCTGTGTATTTTGATACAAGGGGCTGGCAGTTCGGGAAGTTTCTGAGCAGTATATTGGGACTGTTTACCTTAAGCTTTGGAAAAATGTTTTCGTTTTTTCCGGATGCCCAGGCCTGGGTGGAAGAGCATAAGGGAACGAAGAATACCCAGGCATTGTATGCCTTAGCGGGAGCCGGCATATCGATCCCGTTGATTGCCGTGGTGCTGGTGATGCTCTCTTCCGCAGATATTATCTTCCGGGAAAGCATGGACGCCATATTTGGGAGGATAGACGGGTGGGATGTGTTCTGTTGTATCTTCTGGTCCGTGGCAATATTTTTCTTCAGCTACGGCATGGCATCTCTGCTTCAGGAGCGGGGATTAAAGGAAAGCGTAAAAGACCACAGGACGGGGCAGCCGGTCATCGCTGTCTCCGCAACAGCTGTGATCGCCCTGATCTACATTTATTTCTGTGTGATACAGGTGGTTTATCTGTTTGCCGGGTATGGGACGCTGCCGGAGGGCTACACTTACGCACAGTATGCGAGACAGGGATTTTTTCAGCTCCTGTTTATCTGCCTGATGAATCTGGTAATAGTACTGATCGGGTTGGGATTTTTCAGGGAGAGCAGGGTACTCAAGGGGATTTTGCTGGTGATTTCACTCTGCACCTTTGTGATGATCGCTTCCAGCGCTTACAGGATGCTTCTGTACATCAGCGTTTATCAGCTGACTTTCCTGCGGATCTTTGTGCTTTGGGCGCTTTTGGTGATTGCGCTGCTGATGGCGGGTATTGTGGGTAAAACGTTGAGGAATGCGTTTCCGCTATTCCGGTATGGGCTTTTTGTGATCAGTTGCTGTTACCTTGTACTGTCCTTCGGACAGCCGGATTACTGGATCGCCCGGTATAATATTTCGGCTTACGTGAAGCAGGAAAAAGAGATGGCTTCAGCGGCCGGGCAGGCAGGAGAGGAGAACGCCGCAGAACAGGCGGGAGAAAGCAGAGGCGGGTATACGGTGGACACCTGGTATCTGCGAAACCTGTCGGCGGACGCGGCGCCGGTGATTATGACGGAGGGAAGTATTGAGCGGTATCTTGATTACGAGGCGGAAAAAGAGAAGTGGATGAAGGGGGAAGTGAAGGATCTGTACACGCCGACCTGGGATGTGGCATATATTGAGAGGCAGAAAGACCGGGCAGATGAGATGTCGATTCGGAGCTTCAATTTCTCGAGAGGGCATGTAAGGAAGGCGCTCAAAGGGAAATAAAACAGAAGGAAAAAATCAGGAGCTATTTTTCTAGTTCGGGAAATGGTATCACTGCAGGCGGGTTCTTTGGCGGTTCTTTCAATATCTTTTCCATCCAGGCCATATGATACCAGGTTCCGAACTTGTAACCGCACTTATAAAATTTCCCTACAAAGCGATATCCCATGTGGGTATGGAACTGGATGCTGTTCATGGTGAGGTGTTCGTCTTCCGTTTCCGGATAGCCGATACAGGCATTAAGGCTGTAAATATTCTGGACATTCGAGATCGCCTCCAGAGCAAGATACAGCCTTTTGCCGACTCCCATTTTTGTCCTGTTTTCTTTCAGATAGATCGTCGTCTCGGCGCTGTGGTCGTAGGCCGCTCTCCCGACGAATGCGTGGGTGCAGGCGTATCCCAGAAGCTCTCCGTCTTTTTCTGCGACAAGCCAGGGATACTTTTGCAGGATATTTTTTATCCGTGCCTGAAATTCCTCTATGGAAGGCACTTCATATTCAAACGAGATGGCAGTATTTACCACATAGGGAGCGTAGATATCCAGGAGAGCTGAAGCGTCCTCAGGGCGGGCGGTGCGGATGATAACAGATGCATTTTTGTCTGACATGGCGGGCGTCCTTTCCTTTATTTATAATTTGAAGTTTCTTTTCGGTACGATAGATGGATCCCAATATGGCTGATTCCCGGAAAGAAGGAATAGAAATCGGTCATTTTCTGTTGACTGTAAAAATATTTCACCCAATAACATTGCCCGGTTATCTAATTTTCTATTTTAGCATATTTGGCGCAGTAGAATCAAAGCTAATTTCTAATTCTGTTTGATGCTAAAAATAATAAAGTGTATTGACACTCATCAACATTACCTGTTACAATAGCAACACATATCTGGGAAACATCTGATGAAACTTCTGACCAATTCGGCTGACGATCCCTGTTATGAGAATATTTCAGTGAATATGACGGATCGAAAAAGAGGGTGGCGTGGGTGGTTTCACGAAAAAAATTGTGGTCATCCTTTATAGATTCTTCTTTTCCGGCCAAAACGGAAGGAGAAGCGGCTGGAAAGCGAAGAATACTGGTTATACAAGAGATGGAGAGGTCTTAATAAGTAGAAATACAAATGGAAAGGCAGGTATATTGGAATGCAGGAGAGAATAATTTCAGAACAGTTTATATTTCGGAATATAAAGCCGGAAGAGACGGGGCAGGCTATTGCCATGGAGCAGATCTGCTTTCCGCCTCATGAGGCCTGTTCAGCGGAGGCGATGACGGAGCGGATTATCGCGGCGCCGGAGCTTTTTTTGGTGGCGGAGGATAAGGAGGTTGGAAGGATCGCGGGATTTTTCAACGGTGTGGCCACCGACGAGGCAGCCTTCCGGGATGAGTTTTTTAAAGATATCGTGCTTCATAAGGCGGATGGGAAGAACGTGATGCTGTTAGGGCTTGACGTGCTGCCGGAATACCGGGGGCAGGGGCTGGCAAGGATGCTCGTGGAGAAATATATCGAGAGAGAGCGGGCGAAAGGCAGGGAAACGTTGGTTCTCACCTGTCTCGACGAGAAAGTGGAGATGTACAAAAAGATGGGATTTACCGATCAGGGCGTTGCCAACTCCACATGGGGAAATGAAGAGTGGCATGAAATGCGTTATGAGATCGAGAGGTAGGAGAGTAGAAATGAATCCACAGGTTAGTATTATCGTGCCTGTCCACAATGCGCAGGCGACATTGAGGCGCTGTGTGAACAGCATTCTTCATCAGGAATTCACGGATCTGGAGCTGCTTTTGATCGACGATGGCAGCACAGATGATTCGGGCGCACTCTGCGATGAATTTGCAGCACAGGATGAGAGGATCCTGGTAATTCATAAGGAGAACAGCGGTGTTTCCGATGCCAGAAATCTGGGGCTTTCGAGGGCGCGGGGGACTTATCTGCAGTTTGTGGACAGCGATGACTGGATCAGTCCGGACGCAACGAAGCGATTTGTGAAGGCGGCGCAGGAGAATGGCTGTGATCTGGTAATCGCAGACTTTTATCGTGTGGTGGGGGAGCGGCTGTCGCCCAAAGGAAACATCGACGAGACGGAAGCTTTTTCCAGGGAAAAATATGCGGCGTATATGATGGAAAATCCGGCGGATTTTTATTACGGCGTTCTGTGGAACAAGCTGTTTCGCAGGGATATCGTTGAGAAATATGAGCTGAGGATGGATCCTTCCGTGAGCTGGTGCGAAGATTTTATGTTCAATCTGGAGTATATCCGCCATGCAAAAGTATTCTGCGCTCTGCAGATCCCGGTGTATTATTATGTGAAGACGAAGGGCTCTCTGGCCTCTCAGGGAATGAGCCTTGCGAAGACAGTGCGGATGAAGCGGGCCGTATTTGACTGTTATACCAATTTTTACAAGAATATTTTTTCAGAGGAAGATTATGAGAAGATACGCTTTCAGGTGTATCGTTTTCTGATCGACGCGGCGGGCGACGGCGCTCTGTCCATCGGCGCCAAAAAGCTGGAAAATCAGCTGTATATATCGTTGGAAGGTATCAGCGCGGAAGGGGTGCTGGCAGAGGGCTATCGGAATCATAAGCTTCTGGATTATTATCTGGAGCCGATCGGTATGAAGTACGATCTGTCCCTGAAAGAAGTACGTCTGCTGCTGTGTCTGTGCGATACCTCCTTTCCCTGCAGCAAGCGGGATCTGGCGGACAGACTGGGGGAGACGCCGCAGGGGATATCTCACAGTTTACAGAAGCTGGCAGCAAAGGGGTATCTGAAAACGGAGGACGCAAAGCCCGGCAGGAAACAGGGAGAATCGCGCAGGACAAAGCGGATTCAGGTCGCGTTTCTTCCGGAAGCGGAACCGCTGCTTGCGGAGATAAAACTTGCGCAGGCGGAGGATATGGAAGTCCGGTTCGGTGGATTTACGAGTGAGGAACGGGAACTGTATCAGAAGCTGTCGAAAAAGATGAGTTATAATATGCAGAAAATACTTTACAATTATGGGAGTATTATATCTTCTGATATATAACATCCTTTTCGGAATTGCAAAGGAGAACTTTATGAAATCAGGCAATAGAGATGACGGCTGGTTAACCGGAAGACTGTATTTCAACAGAGAAGATAAAAGAATAATTGTCAAAAGACCGCAAAGTGGTTTTGGCTATACAATGAATTTAGGAAATAAGTGGACATGGATATTTCATATTATTTTTGTAATCATTGTAGTTATATTAGTAAACGTCCTTTAAGGCCGCTTCCAGTTTGAAAGGGGGATGGCGAAGCGAGTGTGCATCGCGTAGCGTACTATGTCGTAAGACAAGGCAGGAGATGAAGAGAAATTCTGCCGGCGCCGAGCGAAGGGAGTGTGCATCGCGTAGCGTACTATGTCGTAAGACATAGTATGAAAATAAAAAATATGTGCATATTAAGAATAAGAATGAATTCCGGAGGGATTGAATATGAGCAAATACGAAGGCACACAGACGGGGAAAAATCTGCAGGCGGCTTTTGCAGGGGAGACACAGGCGAGGAGCAAATACACTTATTTTGCATCGGTGGCAAAAAAGGAAGGTTATGAGCAGATCGCGGAAATCTTTCTGGAAACCGCAGAGAATGAGAGAGAACACGCGAAACTGTGGTTCCAGGAGATGGACGGTATCGGGGATACGGCGTACAATCTCGGCTCTGCGGCGGCAGGTGAGCACTATGAGTGGACGGATATGTATGCAGGATTTGCGAAAACAGCGGAGGAGGAAGGTTTTACCGAACTTGCGGCAAAATTTCGTATGGTGGCGGAGATCGAGAAGTACCATGAGGAGCGCTACAGAGCGCTGATCAGGAATGTGGAGACTGCACAGGTATTTGAGAAGAGTGAAGTGAAGGTCTGGGAGTGCAGAAACTGCGGGCATATTGTGGTCGGCAAAAAAGCGCCGGAGATCTGTCCGGTATGTTCTCATCCTCAGGGGTATTTCGAGATCAAGGCGGAAAATTACTAGACGGTATGGAATCCAGATTGTATTTGGAGGGAGGCTCCTGTATCTGTGGGATGTGGGAGCCTTTTCGGGAAATACATGTTATAAATGACAGGATGAGAAAGAAAATGAACATAAAGATATTTGTCATGACACATAAACTGTTTGAACGGCCGAACGATCCCATGTATGTCCCGCTACAGGTAGGACATGCGCTGCATGGAACGCTTGATGAGAGTTACCTGCGGGATGATGGGGGGGAGGACAATATTTCCGGCCAGAATCCGTATTTCAGCGAACTGACCGGCATGTACTGGATCTGGAAACAGTGCCGGGATACAGATTATGTGGGGGTATGTCATTACAGACGTTTCCCTGTGATAAAGGACTGCGGGAGAGAGCGGCTTATGACGGAGGGGGACTGCGAACGGATTTTAAAAGAATATGATTTGATCACTACGGAAAAGCTTACCCTTCACAGCAACTATTATGAAGGCTTTGCGGTGGATCATAACCTGCATGATCTTCAGGTGACGGAACAGGTGGTGCAGGAAAAGTATCCGGACTTTGCGGCGTGTTTTGAGAGACTGGTACATAGCAATCAGGTGTATTTCGGCAATATCTGCGTGATGCCGAAGAGGCTTTACGATGAATACTGCAGTTTCCTGTTTGATATTTTATTTGAAGTGCAAAGGCGGATCGATGTGACCGGATACGATGGTTACAGAAAGCGGGTGTTCGGATTTTTGTCGGAGTTTTTGCAGATGGTCTGGATTCAGGTGAGGGGACTGAAACCTTATGAATGTCGGATCGCGATCATCGGCGAAAAGTTTGAGACAGGGGAAGTGAAGCGGACTCTCAGCGGTTTCTTTAAGAACAGAGATGTGCAGGGAGCAAAGGATTACTTTTTAAAATGTTATGAAAAAAGACCGGATATTCTGATGGAAGCGTCGGATATTACAGGGGATCTGCGGATCTGCATGCAGATTATTTCCACCTGTGAGTTTGAAAAAAGCGCTTCGGGCAGCTGCATTCTGGACAAGGAAAACGATATGCAGAGATTGGTTTTGCTGTTTAAGGCGTTGAATGGCGCAGTACTTCGGATGAGCAAAGGGGAGGACACGGAAGCTGACAGGGGGATGCTGGAAAGTGGGTTGATTACGGAGACGGGGGTTGCGGTAGCGAGGAGAGTGATGGGGGTAGAGAAATAATTTTTCTTGCGCCGACTGAAAGAGTATGGTATAGTAAACATATAAAAACAACCGCCCACAAGGTGGGTTGACCTTTGGAAAAGTAGAAAATCCACCCGGCTACTCGGTCAAAGTTTAGGGGTGGTTTTTCTATGTATGGCTACTTACAAAATGTGAAGATGAATGTAAGTAAAGCCAAAATGAATATGCCGAAAGCCAGCAAATCATTAAAATCAAAGTTATTCTTCTGATTTTCCATAGGCATCACCTCCATTCCAATAGGATGAAAGGTCAGCCCACCCTGCTACACGGTTGTTTTTATAGTCTATCATACTATTTTAAATCGCACAATAATTTTCCCGTTATTTTTGTTTTATTTTTTGTCAAAATCGATGAAATGTATTATACTGTAATCAGAGAAGCAACCGGCGACTGCGGACATTGCCCGCAGGAAGAACCGGCTGGCAGATTGGCTATGCACTGTGATGCAGGAAAGGAGCGCCGCTATGAAATGCAGAAGAACACCAATGGAAGCGGAAGTAGTAAAGTATGAACAGGGGATGGGGTTAGAAGACGGATACGAGCTGTGGTCCGATATTGTGACAAAAATCTGGATCATTACGGACTCTTTAGTCAAGGTGACAAAGCCGGACGGATCGATCTTATGTCCTTACATTTCTCACAGGAGAGGACGTACTTTTATCAATGAGGACGACTACATAATCATTGATCATGACGGCACAAAACATGTCTGTGGAGCGGATAAGATATTCAGCCGTTATGAACCCATCGATCTGGATAAAATTCTGGATTAAATCTGTCATATAGGATTGATCATAATGTATGCGGAAACTGTACGGAACAGGAGCCGCGCTGCGGGGATGCTATCTGCCGCAGACAGAAAAGAGGTTAGCAATTGACACTGCAGCAATTAAAATATGCTTTGACGATCGCGGACTGCGGTTCCATGAATGAGGCTGCAAAGCAGCTTTTTATTTCCCAGCCAAGTCTGTCGGAGACCATGAAAGAATTAGAGGCAGAGATCGGCATTGAGATATTTCTGCGCTCCAACAGGGGGATCAGCCTGACGCCGGAGGGGGAAGAGTTTCTGGGCTATGCGAGGCAGGTGACGGAGCAGTTTTCTCTTTTGCAGAGCAGATATATTGAGAAAAAGAAAAAGGAAAAATTCAGCGTCTCCACACAGCATTATACGTTTGCGGTGAAGGCCTTTGTGGAGACTGTGAAAAAGCTTGGCATGGAGCGCTACGAGTATGCGGTACATGAGACGACGACCTACGACGTGATCGCAAACGTCAGGTCTTTTAAGAGCGAGATCGGCGTACTGTATCTGAACGATTTCAATGAGAAAGTGATGATGAAAACGATACAGGAAAACGGGCTGGAGTTTAAGGAACTGTTTTCCTGTAATACCTTTGTCTATCTGTGGGCGGGCCATCCTCTGGCGGGGAGAGAGGCGATCTCCATGGAGGAACTGGACGATTATCCCTGCCTGTCCTTCGATCAGGGAAAATATCACTCCCTGTTTCTGGCGGAGGAGATGAAGAGCGATTATGAATATAAGCGGCTGATCAAAGCCAACGACAGGGCTACACTGTTAAATCTGATGGTGGGATTAAACGCCTATACGCTCTGTTCGGGGATCATCTGCGAGGAATTAAACGGCAGCGACTATATGGCGATACCGCTTAAGGAAACGGAGAGAATGCGGATCGGCTATATTGTTAGAAAGGGGCAGAAGGTCAGTAAGAGCGGGAAGCTTTATATTGAGGAGTTGAAAAAATATCAGGCGATGGCGATGTAGAAAGAATGTCGGAAGCTGTCAGGCAATGGCGATGTAAAAAGGATGCGAGTGGCACTATCCAGCGCTGGCATGACGGCTGTGAAGAAGTGTCTTTTGATATAGGTTTACCCTATAACCGAATAAAGGTTTCGCGTATTAACACTTTTTTTCATGCAGAGGTATAATGTTCCTTGTCAGATAAAATAAAGTGATGAATTAAGAGGAGGAAACATTATGAAGAAAAGAGTTTTGGCAGTCCTTTTGACAGGCGTGCTTGCGGCAGGAATTTTAACGGGCTGCGGCGGCGCGGCGGAGGATGCGGCAGCAGACGCACAGGTGGCGGAAGAGACACCGGCTGAGGAAGAGACGCCCGCAGAGGAGACAGCCGAGGAGGCAGCGCCTGCGGAAAGCGAAGAGGCAGGCGGGACGGCAGAAGAAAAAGGAACCATCACCATCGCGGCATCTCCCACACCCCATGCGGAGATTCTGGAAGCGGCAAAGCCGATTTTAGCGGAGCAGGGCTGGAATCTGGAGATCACAGTGTTTGATGATTATATTCTGCCCAACCAGGTGGTGGACAGCGGAGAACTGGATGCCAATTATTTCCAGCACATCCCCTATCTGGACGAGTTCAACGAGCAGCAGGGCACACAGCTTGTAAACGCGGGCGGTATTCATTACGAGCCTTTCGGTATTTATCCGGGTACAAAGAAGACATTGGATGAGGTGGCAGACGGCGATGTGATCGCAGTGCCCAACGACACCACGAACGAAGCGAGAGCATTGCTCCTTTTACAGGACAACGGCCTGATCACACTGAAAGAGGGAGCGGGCCTGACCGCCACTGTACAGGATATCGAAGAAAACCCTCACAAGCTGGAGATCCAGGAGCTGGAAGCGGCGCAGGTGCCCAGAGTTGTGGGCGAAGTGGCCTATGTTGTATTAAACGGCAACTATGCGCTACAGGCAGGGTTCAGCGTTGCGAAGGATTCCATTGCATATGAGAGCGCTGATTCCGAGGCGGCAAAGACCTATGTGAATGTGATCGCAGTTAAAGAGGGCAATGAGAATAACGAAGGCATCAAGGCGCTGGTAGACGCCCTGAAATCCGATGAGATCAAACAGTATATCAATGATAACTATGATGGTGCGGTGATTCCGTTTGACTAAATTGTTGTTAATAACAAATAGAAAATTTTGAAAAGTATCTCAATAGTGTTATGAAAAAATCCTGCTGTTCTAAAACAGCAGGATTTTTTTGTGATGCCCGCTCGCGGAAGCGGGCAAGGTGTTGGTTGGCATAAATCTGTTTGTGAAGCAGACAAGTGTCGGCTGGCGTAAATCTGTTCGTGAGATATCAGATATGACTGTTTCTCCGATTTTTCCACAGATCCTTTCCGGCCTGAAAGGCCCGGAGATTTTCCTGTTTTCTCTCGAAAAGCTCCTTTAATTTTGGAATTCTGATCCGGCGTTCGACAACTTCCATCTCATAAATCGAAAAATCCATATCCGCCCTGTCGATATCTACAAGGGAGCGGTTCTGGACATACTGCAGCAGTCTGCTCTCCTTTTCAACAAAGGAATGGGTTTTAATATCATCTATTCTCATCCGGGACAGCGCTTCATAGGGGATGTCGTAAAACATGGAATTCCCCGAATCATAGATTGGCGCAAATCCGAGTATCTGCAGCGTATCAGGATTTCTTACCACAGCGATATTGTTCATATGTCTGTCCGTATTTGTCAGAAGATAATCCGTCATGATCTGATAATCCATAAAATCCGTGAAATCCTGTTCCGCCATGCCGAGCGACAAACAGACTTTTTTCAGCGGATAATAATAGGATTCATTCTGTTTTATTTTGACTGTCTGCAGTAATTCCCATGCGCTGATGCACTCCAGATTTTCACTGCAGAAATCGTAGCACATGCAGCCGAGACCGTCTACGTTGCCGTCAACCTGTACCCACACGGGGGCATAGGCGGTATAATTGGAAAATCCCAGCTGTTCATGTAATTTTGTGGCAAATATTTCATTCAGGCTCTGCTGATAGGACTGTCCGTAGTTTCCCTTGATCATATACCGGCGGCCATCCGCGGCAATACACCATTTTTTCTGCAGTTCCCCCTGGGAGGAGGCACAGTCAAATCCTGTCTTTTTCCGGAGATCAATGATGCGGTCTCTGTTGAGCGTGACGTCGCCGAAAGTATCCACAAAATCATTGGTAAATAAATTGGTATCCTTCCAAGTTAAATCCGCGCCTCTGGGTTTGATCCAATAACAGTCGGACAGACTGAGCGCCAGATTATTGACAAGTACGCTGCCCGTCGAGGTATAGCCCAGCTTCTGGAGAGCGTTCTTTACGCCGTGTCTTGTCTTTGGGATTGCCCGATCCCGCCACCAGTCATGAAATTTCATGTTATTCATATGTCCGCCCAGCGGGAAATGTGCCGCTGCAGCTTCATTTCGTCTGACATTTCCCAAAATGCCATCATCGGAAATTTCCATCAGACAGACAGGAATATCCTTATGCATCAGATAGTATTCTTTCTCGTTTTTTGCCATAGAGTACGTTGCCTCCCATCAGCTCCACAAAATATCTTCTTCTTTATCGTATCTGCAATCTCTGTTGAATTTTTCCTGAATAGCATAGAAATCGCGGAACAGGTCCTCAAGGTAAAGAACAAGATTCTGTTCCTTTACACCGTTCAGGTCGTCTTCAATATATATTTTGTTTCCCCGCATGTCGGAGATAAGTTTCCGCGTTTCGTCATAATAATAAAACGTTCCGTCTCTTCCCGCTATTTTTTGAAATGCCGAATCAGTTTCCGGTAAAGCTCTCGCCAGAAGATTCACCACATAGGGTGCCGGCGAGGCTTCTTTCTGCTCCCACTTACGCAGGGTGCTGAGCGGTATCCCATAGGCTTCGGCAAATGATTTCTGTGTCATGCCGGTAGATTCTCTGAGTTCTTTTATATCAAAAAACATAGTGCACCTCCGAGGTAATCAATTTGGATAGTTCAAAAATAATTATATCCAAATTGGTTACTAAAAGTCAATTATTTCTCTCAAATTATTTACGGAAATCGAGTTTATTATACACCGGAATTATAATTAAGAAATCTGCAGGCGCGACAGTTTAATGCAGCAACAGTCCCACAGGTGCGGAAGGATTTCACCCGCAGGCAACCTCTCTACGGCTATCGCTTCACCTTCTGATAATAAAATACCGCCAACTGCGTCCGATCCCGCAGGGACAGCTTATCCAGTACGCTGCTGATATAGTTGCGCACGGTACCCTCGCTTAAGAAAAGCTCTTCCGCGATCTCCCGGTTATTTCGGCCCTGGGCCACCTGCCTGATGATAGCCTGTTCCTTTTCGCTGATATCGTGGGCAGCAAAATCAAAGCATCCCTCGCCGCTTCCGATGAGTTCCGGTATCTTCTGCACGATCTCATTTCCGAAGACACTCTGTCCGTCCTGCACGGCATGGAGCGCCGTAACGATCCCTTCATAATCCTGTTTTAAAATATATCCTTTCGCACCCACCTGCAGCGCTCTGACAATGTACTCATCGTCCGAAAAAGTGGTTAAAAACAGAATCTTTGCCTCTCTATCCTGCTTCCGGATTTCCTCCGCCGCCTGCAGACCACTCATGGATTTCATCTGTATATCCATGAGCAAAATGTCGGGGCGGTATTTTCTGTAGAGTGCAATGGCATCAACTCCATCCTCTCCTGTATCCGCCACAGTGATAGAAGGATCCGCCTCCAATATGGTTTTAAGAGACAGTGCTACAAGCCTGTCGTCATCTACGATTATGATCTGCATATTTCATCCTCCTCAATGTCACTTAATTAGTACCATGATCCAGTCGGGAGGCACCACTAACCAAACGACATTGCCATTCCATTACTTTTGTATCGTCACAAAGATATGAAATCCATTTTCGCTGCGAATATGCAGCGTTCCCCCCAGAGCCTGAACCCGCTCCCGCATATTGTAAAGCCCAATCCCCCCGCTGTCTCCGGGAATATCCCGCAGAGAGGATCCGGATTCGGAGGCCCTTTTTTCAGAACCGGTAAAACTGCGGCTCCCGGCAGTGCGCGGCTCTTCTTTCAAGTAACCGTGTCCATTATCTTCGATCAGCATCTGGTAGAAAGCCGGATGTTCCCGCAGTTTGAGAGCGACGGCGTCCCCATCGCTGTGTTTCACGATATTGGAGACTGCTTCCTTTACAATGGCGATGAAACAGTACTTGATCTCCCGGGGGATACCCCGGGACATATCATACTCAAAAGTTACCCGGTAAGTATCCTCAATATCCCGAAGACTGTCCCGCACAGCCTGTTCCAGGTCGATGGCATCGTCATACAGATTATGGACGCTCTGTCTGATGCTTGTCATGGCTTCATTCAGCGTATCGTTTACGCTGCAGAGCTGTTCGTGGAGCGGCTCTTCTCTGTGGATGGTCCGCAAAGCGCCGATCTGAAGAATGGACCGCGTCAGCATGTGGCCCACATTATCATGGATCTCGCGGGCAATGCGGTTGCGCTCCTGCAGCGTGGCCAGATGGATCTCGTAGTCCTGCTTTTCCAACAGCTGTCTGTTCCTGCTCTGCTGCAGCATATCCCGCTCTGTGGCGGTATCCCGCAGGCGGATCAGTTCGGCGGAGAGAAAGCTGCTTTGCCTTGTGCCGAAGGATAAAAGCGCTGATGCAAAGAACCCAAATGCACCCAAGAGCCACATCCACAGAGGGAAGCGTCCGTAATGGGGGATCACAGGCAGCAAACAGGTGAAACACCACAGGCAGCGATGCCAGAAGCCGTCGTAACAGATTACCGGCAGGAAGAAGAGCAACGCCGGGAAAAACAGACACAAAACACCATAGAACAGTGACAGTCCGATGACGACACGCTTTTTGTCGAAGCAGAGCCCGAGGGCTGTGAACGATAGAGCGATCAGCCAGACGGCCACGGACTGCGCGGTGACATCCTGTGTGGATAACAGCAGCGTCCCGATGGAAAACAGCAGGAGTTTATCTAAAATTTTTTTGATCATGGGAGGTAACTGCAGCCTTTCTGTCAGCGCACTATGCTTTTCAAACATAGTAAATTTCAATGGGAAATTGATATCTATCTATGCCAGTATATCACAGAAAACAGATGACAAATGTCATATAATTTTCTGATGTATCACACTGTATTTGTGATGGCGGTTTTTATTATACTGTAATTACCCGGAGCGCTCAAGGGGGCGCCCGAATGAAAATCAAATCACAACTAAAAACAAAGAAACAGGAGGAAGACCGCATGGGTACACCTATAGTAAAAGTGGAAAATCTGGTGAAACGATATAAGGAGCTGATAGCTCTGGACCACTTTAATCTGGAGATCGAGGAAGGGGAGATCTTTGGCCTTCTGGGGCCAAATGGTTCCGGTAAGACAACGACTATCAACTGTATTTTGTCATTATTGTCTTTTGACAAGGGTGTGATAGAGATCTTCGGGCAGGAGATGCGCCCGGACAGTTACGAACTGAAGCGGCAGATCGGCGTCGTAATGCAGAATGTGGCTGTGTTTGACGAACTCACCGTCCGGGAGAATATCGACTACTTCTGCGGCTTGTATATCCGCGATAAAAGGCTGAGAAAGCAGTATGTGGAGGAGGCTGTGGAATTTGTGAAACTTGGAGAATTTGTGAAATTTTATCCAAAGAAACTGTCGGGAGGTCTGCTCAGAAGACTGAACATTGCCTGCGGCATCGCCCATAAACCGAAGTTAATTATTCTGGATGAACCCACGGTGGCCGTGGATCCTCAAAGCCGCAACAATATCCTGGAGGGGATCCGAAAACTGAATGAACAGGGTGCTACGGTGATCTACACTTCCCATTATATGGAGGAGGTGGAACAGATCTGCACCCGGATCGCCATCATGGATAAAGGCAGGAATATTGCTCTTGGGACGAAGGATGAATTAAAACAGATGATCAAAAAGAGCGAGACCATATCCATCGACATACTGGAGCTTAAGGAAGAACATATGTCGGCTGTGAGAGAACTGCCCCATGTGTACGATGTGTCTTTCGGGGAGGGGAAACTCACGATTTTTTGCAGCGGCGGAAAACACAACCTGCTGCGTATTCTGGATTATCTGCAGAAGCAAAACATATCCTTCGGGCAGGTACATTCGGAACTGCCGACGCTAAACGATGTATTTCTGGAAATCACTGGAAAGCAGTTACGGGACTGAGAGGAGGATAAACATGTTACATACCATAAAATATTCAATGAGGACTGTGATAAGAAACTGGTCGGCGTGCTTCTGGCTGATTCTGTTTCCGATGATTCTGGGCACCCTGTTTAAGATTGCCTTATCCAATCTGGGCGTGCCTCTTGAGCGGATTCCGGTGGCTGTGGTGACGGCGGAAAATGCGGGGAAGCAGGAGATCGAAACATTCCGCAGGGCAGCGGACAATCTGGGGGAAGAGGATCTTCTGGAGATTCGTTACTGTGAAAAGGAGGAGGCCCTGGAATTGCTTGAAAAAGAAGAGGTAGAGGGTATTCTTACTGTGGGAAAACGGATCTCCCTCAGCATTTCGGGAAAGTCCTACAATGATAGGAAGAATATGAACCGGAATATTTTAAATACCTTTGTGAACCGGTATAATCTGTCGGCGGACGCCATTGCAGAGATAGCTGTCAACCATCCGGAACATCTGGAGGACGTGGTATCCGGGATGAGAGAGGAGCATTTTTATAACAGGGAGGAATCTCTGTCTGCGACTAAAGGTGACAACTATGTCGCTTACTTTTATAATCTGTTGGCGATGACCTGTATGTTCTGCAGTATGTCCGGTCTGGAGATCTCCCTCAACAATCAGGGGAATCTGACGGCGCTTGGGGCGAGGCGCAACATTTCGCCCATGCCGAAACAGAGTTCCATTTTGGGAGAACTGGCTGCCTATGTATTGGTGAATTTCGGCTGCATTCTGATCGGCTTTGCCTATATAAATCTGGTGCTGCGGGTGGATCTTACCAGCCGCCTGCCGCTTACTCTGCTCACCCTGTTTGTTTCGGATATGACAGGTTCCGCTTTTGGTTTTTTTCTGGGAGCCATCGGGCGCATGTCGGAGAGAACGAAAAATGCGATAGCTGCCGGTGTGTCTCTGATCTGCTGCTTTTTAAGCGGTCTGATGGTGGGAACGATGAGGGGATTTATTGAAAACAGGATTCCTGTTCTGAATCGGATCAATCCGACGGCGCTGATTTCGGATTCCTTTTACTGCCTGGCCAACTTTGATACGTACAGCCGTTATACGAGGAATATGGTATCGCTGTGCATAGCCACCGCAGTGTTTCTGACAGGCGGATTTTTACTGACAAGGAGGAGACAGTATGCAAGTCTTTAAAGTATATTTCAAAATCGCAAAAAAGCAACTTCGCGGTGCGGTATTTTATGTCGTCATCTTTGGCGCGCTGATGTTTATGATGAGTATGCAGACATCCGAGGAGGCCGGGGGCAGATTTCAGACACAGGCACTGGATATCACGGTGATCGATGAGGACAAAAGTGAAGCCAGCAGGGCGCTCACGTCTTATCTGGGCGGCATACACAATCTTGTGGAACTGCCCGATACGCAGAGAGAGACTCTTTTTGACAACCTCTATTACAACTGGATCTCCTATGTTCTGGTGATACCTTTGGGGTATGAGGAGAGACTTTCCGAACTGGACACCGACGGGCTGGTGCAGAGCAGCAAAATGGCAAACAGTGCCAGAGGATATTTTGTGGACGAACAGATCGACGAATATCTGAGCAGCGTGACGATATATCTGTCCAGCGGCTATACATTGGAGGAGGCGCTCGGGAAGACAGCAGATATTCTGGAAAAGGGGGAAGCGCCGGAAGTGCTTCAATTTGAGACGTCAGCGGGGAAATCGGTCAATACCATGATGATATACTTTTTCCAGTATTTTCCGTATATCTTCCTGTCCGTGATGATCATGGGGATGGGGCCTGTTCTGATCGTGTTTTACAGACGGGAGCTAAACAGCCGCATGCAGTGTTCGGCGTTAAGCAGTCTATCCGTGAATGTTCAGCTAGCAGCCGGTTGTATTGTGCATACGCTTGCCTTCTGGATCTTGTTTATGCTGGGGGCGCTTGCGATCTATGGACCGTCTGATCTTTTTTCTGAAAAGGGACTTCTCCTGATCGGGAACAGTCTGGCCTTCCTGCCGGTGGGGACGTCGATCACACTGTTACTGGGAACAGCGGTGAGTGCAGGCGTCAGAAGAAACCTGGATAGTATTCTGAATATGGCGGCAAATGTGATCGGACTGGGGATGAGTTTTCTGTGCGGGATCTTTGTCCCCCAGTATCTGCTGGGGGATGGGGTGCTTAAGGTAGCGCACTTTCTGCCGGCTTACTGGTATGTCCGGGCAGGCAACATGATCGGCGGCCTCTCCGATGAGGTAATGTCCTATACCACGTACCGGACCTGTATCGGTATGCAGCTTTTGTTTTTTGCGGCAATTTCTGCGGTTTATCTGGCGGTTTCCGGGCAGAGGAAGTATAAGCAGGTGCAATTTTCCGGGGGGTAAGGAGAAAAACTTTTTTCAACAGACAGATTCTGCCTGTATAAAGTGAAAGAGATAAGAGAAGGAAACAGAAACCATATTGGATGAAAAGACATATATTAAGAAAGAAGTCGATAGAATCATGTGGAACTTCCGTTTCGCTGTCTCAGTGCTCTTTGCGGGCAGAAAGGATTAAAATGAAAAAAGTATTATATGAAGGACCTGATATCTCCAGGCATAACGGAAATGTAGATATCAAGAGCGTGCGGGACGCCGGTTATAAGCGGATCGGGATCCGCGCCGGATACGGCAAAAACAATGTGGATCAGAAGTATGGATCCAATGCGCTGGCGTGTCATAATCTGGGTGTAAATGTGTTGTTATACTGGTTTTCCTATGCTTATAATGTGCCCATGGCCGCAGCGGAGGCAGAATTTGCGGTCAGTCAGGCGGCAAAGTATTGGAAGAAATGTCCGATTGCCTTTGATTTTGAGTATGACAGTGTAAATTATGCCAGAAACAATGGGGTGCGGATCACAGAGAAACTGGCCACGGACATGGCCATCGCGTTTTTGAAGGGGGTGAAGGAAGCCGGATATATCCCTGTGCTGTATACCAACAGGGATTACCTGCAAAACTATTTCGATCTGAACAGAATTACGGCGGAAACGGGCAGGGTATATGTCTGGTATGCCAGATACATAGCGGATCTGCGGGACGGAGAGGGTGACATCGATATCTGGCAGTATACCTCCACTGCGAAAATACCGGGAATCAGGGGAAACACAGACCTGAACAGGTTTTATACGGAGTTTGCCGATGATGTGGTAAAACCGGATCAGGAGAAGAAGATCAATATCAATGTGCTGGATTTTCAGACGGCGGCTAACCTGGACGGTTTCCTTGATGCCCATGGAAACAGACTGGCGGAAGACGGGAAAGATGGACCAGGGACACAGTATGTCCGCCGAAATATCAATCTTAAGGCAAAAAAATCCGGAAAATCTTTTGTGACGGGCTCTCATGGGCATGTGGTTAAATGGTGGCAGCGCCGGTGCAACGAAATACTTGGCTGGCATCAGGAGATAGACGGCAGATACGGAGAAAGATCCAGGGCCGATACCATTGCGCTGCAGAAACGGCTGAATCTGAAGGCGGATGGTATCGCGGGGTATAACAGTATTCAGGCGGCGTTTTATCACTAAGACACAAAAAGAAACCAGAAAGCTTATGAAAGCTTTTTGGTTTCTTTTTAAGTCGGCGCGACAGGATTTGAACCTGCGACCTCTGCGTCCCGAACGCAGCGCTCTACCAAGCTGAGCCACGCGCCGATACTTCTTATCTGTGCAGTCTGGAACCTCTGCCTAAAATCTCAAGACACAAAAATCACTGCATTTGCGACAACTATGATCATACCCTATTTGAGGGGTGGTTGTCAAGCATGAATTTTGCGCGTTTTTGGACCTGAAGGATTTCATAAAATTTTTCAAACAGCCTCATTGCACAGATGGTCAAAACAGGTTATGCTGATACAGGAGGGATGAAGATGGAATACACAAGAGTAAAGATAAGAGAACTTCTCGAGGAGATGGCGGAACCGGATTACGCGAAATTTTCCGGCGCCCTTCTCGGGCGGGAGGCAGTGATGCTTGGGGTGCGGCTGCCGAAAATACGGGAACTGGCAAAAAAGATCGCGAAGGCGGACGGCCTGGAATATCTGGACAGCATGCTGTCCGGAGATAAGGCGGAAAAAAAGACGGAAGGGGCAGAGGGCATAAACGCAAAAGAGCCGGCTGTCTGCGATTCCAGGGATGGGATTCTATACATGGAGGAACTGATGCTCTACGGCATGGTGATCGGCTGTATGAAGGAAAAACTGGAAGTGCTGTTCCCCTATATTGAACGGTATGTGACACGGATCGATAACTGGTCTCTGTGCGACAGTTTCTGCGCCGGCTTAAAGCAGACAAAGAAACAGCCGGAACTGATGTGGGAGTTTCTGCAGCCTTATCTCAAGTCGGATAAGGAATTTGATCTGCGCTTCGGTGTTGTGATGCTGATGGATTTTTATGTGACGCCGGAATATGTGGAAAAACTGTTGCAGATCTTTGACAGCATTGATCATGAGGGGTATTATGTAAAGATGGCGGTGGCCTGGGCACTCTCGGTCTGTCTTGTGAAACAGTGGGATAAAAGTTTTGCCTATATGGGTTCTTCTGAGAATCATCTGGATGCGTTTACTTACTCGAAAACCGTGCAGAAGTGCCGGGAAAGCTACAGACTGACGGCGGAGCAGAAGGAGAGCCTGACAGCGCTGAAAGAAAAACGGGTGCAGAAGAAGTAAAGAGGATGACAGAAAAGTATGTCAGACGTCTGTGCCGAAACAGATGAAATGGCAGGTGGCTGATAAGACGGCTTGTTGTAGAATAGTATGTGACAGAAATAAGCAGAGTCGAAAAGAGGGAAAATGAAAAAGCAGGAGATAAATATAACAGCGATAAAGCAGAACACAGATCTCGCCTGCGGTGCGACGGCAGTTTTAAAAAAGGGCGAGGGGCGCAGTTTAAAAGCGGGCGGTTTGTGGGTCTATGACAATGAGATCGCCGAAGTAAAGGGAAATTTTGAGGAAGGCGCTGTTCTTTCTGTAGAAGATTTCGACGGATTTTTCATGGGCTACGGTTTTATCAACAGCGCCTCAAAGATCCGGATCCGCATGCTCTCCCGCAGAAGGGAAGACAGGATCACCCCCGCCTTTCTGGAAAAGCGGGTGCGGGACTGCTGGGAGTACCGGAAGGCCGTGATCGACACCGCCAGCTGCCGCCTGATCTTCGGGGAGGCGGATTTTCTGCCGGGACTTGTGGTAGATAAATTTTCGGATGTGTTGGTAGTGGAGTCTCTGGCTTTTGGGATCGACAGATTAAAGCCGCTTCTGTTGGAAAGCCTGAAAAAAGTGCTGGCGCAGGACGGGATCTTTATCCGTGGCGTCTATGAGCGCAGTGATGCCAAAGTGCGGCTGCAGGAGGGGATGGAGCGCTTTAAAGGGTTTATCGGGGAGCCCTTCGACACAAAGGTGGAGATTACAGAGAATGGTGTTCGCTATCAGGTGGATGTGAAGGACGGACAGAAGACAGGATTTTTCCTGGACCAGAAAAACAATCGGGCGGCGATTCAAAAGCTCTGTGCCGGAAAAAAAGTGCTGGACTGTTTTACGCATACAGGCTCTTTCGCCCTAAACGCAGGGATAGCAGGGGCAAGATCAGTGCTTGGGGTGGATGCTTCCGAGTTGGGGATCGCTCAGGCCAGGGAGAATGCAAAGTTAAATGGACTGGCGGACAGGGTAACGTTTACCTGTGCGGATGTGTTTGAGCTGTTACCGGAACTTGAGAAAAAGGGCGAGCGCTACGATGTGGTGATCCTGGATCCGCCCGCTTTCACAAAGTCCAGACAGGCGACGAAGAATGCCGTAAAAGGATATCGGGAAATCAACCTGCGGGGCATGAAGTTAGTGAAGGACGGCGGTTTTCTGGCAACCTGTTCCTGCTCTCATTTCATGGAACAGGAGCTGTTTGGGAAGACTATAAAGGAGGCGGCAAGAGGGGCCCACAGACGTCTGCGGCAGGTGGAATTTCACACCCAGGCCCCGGATCATCCGATCCTGTGGGCAGCGGAGGAGTCTTATTATCTGAAGTTCTATATCTTCCAGGTGATAGAGGAGCGACTGTGACATAAAATCTGAGAGCTGTCTGTTCCGCTTCGTGCGTATCTGTAGCAGATGCGGGAAGAGATTGCGCCTGGATTTACAGGAATGCTATATTGTAAAAACAAAAGACGGGAGAGAGAATATGCGCTTAAACAGTATGTGCATCCGCTGCCTGGTGGATAAACAGGAGGCGGGGATCGCAAAGTTTAAAGATGAGGAGAAAAATACCGCTTATATGAAAGAGATCGCAAAGATCATCGGCGAGAGCGATGACGAGGCGAGTTCTGCCTATCTGGTATACTTATTTAATCAGGTGTACAGGCGGTATTTCGGCGAGGTGAAGGATTATTCGGAGATTAAGAAAGAATATAACAGCTATGTACTGGCGATGGAGGATGAGCTGTATCAGGAGATCGGCGAGGCAAAGGATCCATTGGCGCAGTCCATCGTCTATGCGCGCATCGGTAATTACATTGATTTTGGAGCGATGCAGCATGTGGAGAGGGCGGAATTTCTGGAATTGTTTCAGGAAAAAGAAAAAAATCTCCTGGATCAGAGTGTTTATGAAGACTTTTTGAAAGACTGCCAGAAGGGGAAGAATTTCCTGCTGTTGGCGGATAACTGCGGGGAGATTGTATTGGACAAGCTGTTTTTACGGGAACTTAAGAAGCGTTTTCCTCACCTGATATTGTCTGTCATGGTGCGGGGGGAGGAAGTTTTAAATGATGTGACGATAAAAGACGCTGAGGAGACCGGTATCTGTACGGTGGCAAAAGTCGTTTCCAACGGGAACGGCGTGGGCGGCACCGTGGTGGATATGCTGTCTGAGGAGGCGAGACAGGTTCTTGACCAGGCGGATGTTATGCTGGCCAAGGGACAGGCAAATTTTGAGACGCTGCACGGCTGCGGCAGGAATATCTACTATTCTTTCCTCTGTAAATGCGACTGGTTTTCGGGGCGGTTCGGCGTAGAGAAGTATACCGGGATGTTTTTGCGGGAGCGGGACTGCGTCTGAACGGGGAAGCCGGAATTTTTAGAAAAATGTGAGGACTGGTTGGAATCAGCGCGGTAACGTGGTAAAATAGTAAAAAACAGTGAAAGAGGTGGAAAGATGTTTATTATATGGGGATTCAGAGATTTGGATACGGATCTGGGGACGGTGGACTATCTGCACTGCAACAGATGCAATAATGACAGCAACTGGCGGCTGCAGAGGACGACATCCTGGTTTACGCTGTTCTTTATTCCGGTGATACCGTACCGCAGGGAGTATTATGTGTACTGCCCGATCTGCCACTGGACGACGGAGGTGCCGAAAGAAGAAGCGAAACGGATTATGGAAAAACGCAAGGGGCTGGCACTACAGCAAAAATGAGCTGCTATGTATTGTCCGGGATTTCGGTACAACGGTTACGATTTTATACATAAAATACATACTTTATCTGGACAAATGACAAAGGTTATACTAAGATAAAAAGAAAAAATAAACTGCTCCCCGAGGATGAGGAACAGACAGCCGCAAAGGAGGAGAAAGTTATGGAAAAAAAACAGCTTGACTGGTCAAATCTTGGTTTCGGTTATATGGAGACAGATGCAAGGTTTGTTTCCACCTACAAAAACGGAAGCTGGGACGACGGCGGGATTGTCACGGACGCCAATATTACGCTGAATGAATGTGCGGGTGTTTTTCAGTATGCACAGACGATCTTTGAGGGCCTGAAAGCATACACGACACAGGATGGACATATCGTATGCTTCCGCCCGGACTTAAACGCAGCGAGAATGGCGGATTCCGCAAAAAGACTGGAGATGCCTGTATTTCCGGAAGATAAATTTGTGGATGCGGTGGTGGAGACGGTGAAGGCAAACGCCGCTTATGTACCGCCCTTCGGTTCCGGCGCAACGCTCTATATCCGCCCCTACATGATGGGAATTAACCCGGTGATCGGTGTGAAACCGGCAGATGAGTATATGTTCCGGATCTTTGTAACGCCGGTGGGACCTTATTTTAAAGGCGGCGCAAAACCCCTGACGATCAAGGTCAGCGATTTTGACAGAGCTGCGCCTCATGGCACGGGCCATATCAAGGCTGGACTGAACTATGCGATGAGCCTGCACGCCATCGTGACGGCGCACGATGAAGGATTTGCGGAAAATATGTATCTGGATCCGCAGACAAGAACAAAGGTGGAAGAGACAGGAGGCGCAAACTTTATCTTTATTACAAAGGATGGAAAGCTTGTGACGCCGAAGTCGGACAGCATTCTGCCCTCCATTACAAGACGCTCTCTTGTATACGTGGCGAAGCATTACCTGAATATAGAAGTGGAAGAAAGAGAAGTATTTTTAGATGAGGTAAAAGATTTTGCAGAGTGCGGTCTCTGCGGTACGGCGGCGGTGATCTCTCCGGTAGGTAAGATCGTGGATCACGGGAAGGAGATCTGCCTGGCAAGCGGCATGGATGAGATGGGACCGACGACAAAGAAACTCTATGATACGCTGACGGGGATCCAGATGGGTAAGATGGAGGCGCCGAAGGGATGGATCAAAACGATCCTGTAAGGTAAGATGTTCAAAACGGGATAATGGGAGACGGTTATCCCGTTTAGTGATGCAGGAAAAGAGGTATGCCGGCTGTGGATGAACAGGAAAAAATGATAGAGGAAGTTCTGCGGCATCTGGATCATGAAATGGAGTCAGGCGCATTAAAAATGAGCGTGAATTTCAATGAGCTGCAGGAGGAGGAGAAACTGGTGGACCATAAATGCTGTCATATGTATGGCAGACCTGTGAATGAGGTTGTGGGATTTTTAGATATGTACTCGGATTCTTCCATGGAAAAGGATTAAGTGCAAAGTAAGCGGTATGGCTGGCTTAAAGCTCTTTTTTCAGGGATCCGGGCGTATTTCCAAACATACGGTAGTAGGAGCGCGTAAAGGTGGAGTAGTGCTGAAAACCGGAGGAATAGCAGGCTTCGGTTAATGGCATGCCGTGCTGGATTTTGTCTCTTGCAGAAAATAGACGCTTTGCATTGATGTATTTTCCGATGCTGTAGCCTGTCTCCTGCTTGAAAATATGCATGAGATAGCGACGGCTGATAAAAAACTGTTTCGAAAGCGTCTCGATGGAGAGATCACTGTTCAGGTGTTCATTGATATAATGAAGTACTTCGGTGATTTTCCGGTTGGAGGAACCGGTCTCAATGTAGCGGAATGAATCAGTTAAAAAACTTCTGTTGAGTTCAATGAGAAGTTGAACAAACAGGCAGCGGCTATACAGTTCTGCTGCATATTGATGATCGGAAAGGGAGGCTTCCAGCTTTTCACAGAGCCTGAACAGTCTGGGAACAGAAGAAGAAGAAGTACGCAGCACCGGGCAGAGCTCTGTGTTTTCCGACTGTTTCCGGAAACAGGTTTCCAAGGAAAAATCTTCCGAGATAAAGGAAGTTAAAAGTTCCGGTGAAACATAGAGGATGATCCGCTCATAGGGGGCGGTGGATCGTATCACGGGCCTGTGTACTTCACCTGCAGCGATCAGGACAATGTCGGAAGGCTCCAGGCGATAAGTGATCCCCTCAATGAAATAGTCAACATCCCCGGAAAGAAAGAACATGATTTTATAGAAATCGTGGTAATGACATTCATAGTTTTTCATTTCATGGTCTGTTAAGTGAAAGAGTTTAAAAGGCTCGTTCAGATATCCGGTTTTCTCGTAATCTGTGTTTACCATGGGAAGGACCGTATCCTTTCTGGGGCCGTGCGGGATGCTTGGCTTTGTCATTGATGGCTGTTATAACAAATTCCCGATACGGAAATTATTCGGTATCGGGAATTTATAAATATCTTTTAATATGTATGTTCTGCCTGAAAAGTATTAGTAAAGTGCAGGTGCCAACAGCATGGTCACTATCTGGCCCATGGCAATAGCGGCAACTACCAGCAAAAGGCAAAGAACAATCTTAATACCGATATTCAGCTTACTTCTGATTACAACCGCGGTAACAAGAAGAGCGATCAAAGCCCAGAGCCATCCGGAGAAGAGAACACTGACGATATCCAGTATCAGGAATACCCATCCCCATGCAGGAATCTTCTGATATTCCCAAGGCTGTCCTGTAGCACAGTCATAACCATTGTACGAAAGTACAGGTGCTGCCATAGACTGAATAACTAAAGTTGCAGTTCTGTTGCCAAGGGGAATAGTATACTCCGTGTCAACAAAGTGTGTTTTCTTTGCGAATTGGTTCAGTTTCTGAACGTTACCATTGATGCTTACCTTGCTGCCCTTCAGATCAACTGAATAAGTGCCTTCGTCTGTTGTAACAGACCATGATTTTTTTGCCATTGTAGAGTCTCCCTCTCTTTCCGTATAATTATGCAAAAGAAACTTTTGCATTTTATATGGTATCATTTTGACGCTCAAATGTCCAGTGGGGGGGCAAAAAATATGAAATGTTTCTAAAAAAATACAAAAGAAGATGGAAAAACAAAACACCGCCCCCACAACATTTGTTACAGAAACAGTGCTTCGTGGGCCATCAGGGACTCGAACCCTGGACAAATAGATTAAGAGTCTACTGCTCTACCAACTGAGCTAATGGCCCGAACAATATTATTCATAACAATGATAACTTTATAAATGTATGCGTTATTGTTTGCAACGCAACAACAATTATAGTATAATGTTTTTAATAATGCAAGAGTTTTTTGCAAAATTTTCAAAAAAATTTAAGAAACTAAAATTTAAAATAATTGCAGAAAGAGTGAAGACAGAGATGATATTTGAAAGCCACGCGCATTATGACGATGATGCATTCGATACGGACAGAGATACATTGTTATCGGAATTACAGGAAAATGGGATCGGCTATGTGATGAATATATCTTCAAGTCTGTCTTCCGTGCAGGCGACGCTTTCTCTGGCAGAGAAATATTCTTTTATTTATGCTGCGGTAGGTGTACATCCTGATAATACGGGAGAACTGAATGATGAAAGCTTTGCATGGCTGAAAGAGCAGTGCAAAAAAGAGAAAGTCCTGGCGGTAGGTGAGATTGGATTAGATTATTACTGGGACAGCGTAGAGCGGGATGTGCAGGGGAAATGGTTTGCGAGGCAGCTTGCCATGGCAAACGAGGTGAAGCTGCCGGTAGTGATTCATTCGAGGGAGGCGGCAAAGGCAACATTAGATATTATGAGAGCAGAAGAAGCTGTGGAAAGAAGGGGAGTGATCCATTGTTTTTCCTATACAAAGGAGACCGCCCGGGAATTTCTGGATATGGGATATCTGATCGGTGTGGGTGGTGTTGTGACGTTTAACAACGCGAAGAAACTGCGGGAGTGTGTGGGTTACGTGCCGATGGATGCTATTTTGCTGGAGACAGACAGTCCCTACCTTGCACCGGTTCCCTACAGGGGGAAAAGAAACTGTTCCCTGTACCTTCCATGGGTGGTGGCAGAGATTGCGCGAATCAGGGGGATCACGGAGGAAGAGGTTATACAGGCGACAGAACGGAATGCAAAGAGATTATTTATGGACAAAGGACAGACATAGTATGGCGACATTGGGAATTCCTCAGAATACGATTGAGATATTGCAAAAATATCAGTTTCATTTTCAAAAGAAGTACGGACAGAATTTTCTGATCGATACATCTGTGCTGGAACGGATCATAAAGGCGGCACAGATCAGTACGGAGGATTGTGTGCTGGAGATCGGGCCGGGGATCGGGACGATGACGCAGTATCTGGCTGAAACTGCAGGAAAAGTAGTGGCAGTGGAGATCGATAAGGCGCTGATTCCGATTCTGGAGGAGACCCTTGGCCCATATGAAAATGTTACGGTTCTGCAGGGGGACATTCTGAAAGTGAATATCGGGGAACTGGCAGAAAAATATCATAAGGGAAAGCCCTTGAAGGTGGTGGCGAATCTTCCCTATTATATTACAACACCGATTATCATGGGGCTGTTCGAAAAAAAAGTGCCGCTTGACAGCATCACGGTAATGGTGCAGAAAGAGGTGGCGGAGCGAATGCGGGCAAAACCCGGAACGAAGGATTACGGCGCGCTCTCTCTTGCTGTACAATATTATGCAGTGCCACAGATCGTGGCAAATGTTCCGCCGAACTGTTTTATGCCGAGACCAGCAGTTGGCAGCGCGGTGGTGAAACTGACATGCTTTGAAAAACCACCGGTGGAAGTGAAGAGTGAAAGGTTTCTGTTTGCATTGATACGCGCTGCTTTTAATCAGCGCAGAAAAATGCTGATAAATGCGCTGACAGGGGCCGGAGGGATTGACGTAACAAAGGACAGAATCACAGAGGCTCTGGAAAAACTGGGTATTCAGGAAACGATACGGGGAGAGAAATTATCTCTTGCAGAGTTTGCAGGACTGGCGGACATGCTTTACAATGGTTCGGGCGAAATCAGATCTTCGGAATACGACATTTAAGGTACAATATTTAGTATGTATTGTTTTGACTTATAACAAAACCTATGGTACACTTAAAAATTAGAAAAGAGTTTGAGGTGAGTACCTTTGGATAAACAGGAATACAAGATAAGATCGGAAGAAATCAGAGCTTTAGTGGAAGAAAAGAATTATCGAGAAGCGGCTGACCTGGCGGATACGATCGACTGGCGCAGGGTGAAAAGTGTGAAAATGCTCTGTATGATCAGCGATGTTTATAAGATGGTCCGGCGCTATGAGGACAGTAAGACCATATTGGAGATGGCTTACGAGAAGCGTCCGGGCAGCAGGATGATTGTGTTTGCACTGACGGAGCTTTGCCTGAAGTTAGGCGATGTGGTCAATGCATGGGAGTACTATAAAGAATTTTGCCAGGTGGCGCCGGATGACAGCAGAAAATATATTTTGCTGTATAAAGTGTATGCAGCGCAGGAGGTCAGTCTCGAAGAACAGATTAAGGTACTGGAAAAACTCAAAGAGGAAGAATACATAGACAGGTGGGTTTATGAACTTGCTTACCTGTATCATAAGATTGGCTTTGGCACAAAATGTGTGGAAGAATGTGACGAAATGATTCTCTGGCTGGGCGAGGGGAGGTATGTGCGCAAGGCGATGGAATTGAAGATGCTCCATGAACCTCTGACGCCAAAGCAGCAGGCGCTTTACAACGGAGAGAGGCAGGTGGAGATAGAACTGGGGGAGACCCAGGTGATTCCGAATCTGGATGCCGCTATCGTCAGGGAAAATGAGGGCAGGAGCGTTTCGGAAGCGCCGACCATAAAACTGCCGGTAGATGAATTGGGTGATATTCAGGTGAAGATTCTGGATGACAGCCCTTATAATACGATGAACCTGCAACAGGAGCTGGCGAAAGATATGAAGCTCCTGATGGAAGGGGAAAGCAGAGAATCTGTCTGGGAGGGAATGGATCCGGTTATGCCGGGTAGTCAAAATGAGGATTTTGTCTATGGACAGGAGGCAGAGGAGAGCGTATCCTATAAGGAAGAGGAAGCTTTCTATGATGGAGATGAAGAGGAAATTATAAGCAATACCGGAGAACTTCCGCTACAGGAGGTACCGGAGGAGGAAGAGGAGGGGGTAACGGACCCTATTACGAAGAGTCTTATTGCACCAATGTTAGAGGAGACACAGGAGATACCGCCTGTGCCTGACCTGGAGGAGGTATTTTTTGAGGATCCGAATACAACGGATCTATCGAATGCAACAGTCCATCCCGAAATAAAAGCAGCAGCTGCGCAGATGGAAATTGAGGAAGTGAGAGAACTGGAAGAGGAGGCTCATCCGGTTTATGAGGAGGAAAGTGCTGCCGCCGGTGTGAAGAAAGTGATCGTGCCCACGGTGCCGGGACAGGGAATTCTCAGACCCCCGAAAGAAATGATGGAGCCGTCGGATTTTGCGGTGCATAATTCAGGATTTGACGAGATGCTGTCACAGGAAGCAGACGGGCAGATTTCCCTTATTGTGCCGGAAAAGGAAAAAGTGGAAAAACAGATCACCGGCCAGATGAGCATTCAGGACATCCTGCAGGAATGGGAGCAGATGAAGAAAGACAAGGAGGCCCGGCTGAAGGATGATGTACAGAAAAGTGTATTAGATCAGACAGGTGATATATTTGCAGAGTTTGAGGCTTCCAAGGATGCGCTGATCAGGGAACTGGAGCAGACTGCAAAAGACGCTGAGGCGAAAGAGGCCCAAAAAGCAGCGGACAGAGAACTGGCCCCAGAGCCTGAAGAAGAGGTCACGGCAGAAGAAACAGCAAAAGAGGAAGAGCCAGAGGCTGTCTATGAAGAGTCAGAGCCTGAAGAGAATACGGGTGAAGAGAATGCGGCAGAGAGAGAGAAAGATAGGGAACGGAAACTGCCGGAAGAACTCAGGCCGGTATTGAATGACAGACCCCTTTCGCCGGAAGAAAAAGAATTATTTGAATCGTTTGTTCACAGCCGTAAATCAAAGAGCCAGCTGTTACATGTACTGGATAATATGAGCCTGGCAGCTTATACGGGAAATGTGCTGATCACCGGAGAAAAGGACGCAGGAGCCATGAATTTTGCAAGAAATCTGGTGCGGGATATGCAGATGTCTGACAGCAATTTTTCCGGCAAAGCCGCAAAGATCACAGGGAAAGCCTTAAATGGAAAGAAACCGGGCGATGTGATAGACAAGCTGAAAAACGGTGCGCTGATCGTGGCGGATGCCGGCGGGATGAACTGCTCAACGGCGGAGGAACTTGTAAAGGCACTCCAGACAGAGAGCAAGGGAATTATTGTGATGCTTGTGGATACCAAGGGCGCTATCAACAGTCTGCTGGAAGTCAATGAGGTATTGACGGATCCTTTTAATACCAGAATAGACATTGAGGCGTTAAATGACAGGGCCCTTGTGGCTTACGGAAAGAAGTTTGCCTATGATAAGGAGTACGGTATTGACGAGATGGGGGTACTGGCACTTCACACCAGAATCGCGGACATGCAGACAGCGGAGCATTCTGTCACTACATCAGATGTGCGCAAGCTGGTAAAAGAGGCGATCCGGCATGCGGGTAAAAAGACACCAAAGCATTTCCTTGATGTCCTGGTTGGAAAGCGTTATGATGAAGAGGATATGATTGTATTAAGAGAAGAGGACTTTTTCTATTATGCGTGAGAACGATCGGGTGTACCGGGGGAGGTTTACTGAGCTGATTATCCTGATGAGAAAGTTTTTGGATCAATACATGAAATAAGGAAGAGAGAAGGGGGCAAGGTATGGCAAGAAAGAAAAGCACTTTGGATACAAGACCGGAGGAAAAAAAGGTGTTTATATCCGAGGCGGATCAGTTCCTGTTTGCGCAGGGCACACATTATGACATCTATAAAAAACTGGGAGCACATCCCTCGGAGGAGGGCGGAAAGAAAGGCTATTTCTTTGGTGTATGGGCGCCCAATGCGGCTGAAATTTATGTGATCGGTGAATTCAACGGTTGGGATGAGACGGTGAATCCGATGAAAAAGCTGGGAGACGGCGGTATCTGGGGGCTGTTCATTCCGGGAGTTGAGAGAAACCAGATGTACAAGTTTCTGGTGATAACTGCCGCAGGAGAGAAACTTTATAAGGCAGATCCTTTTGCAAATTATGCGGAAATGCGTCCTGGTAACGCCTCAAAAACTACAGATCTGTCAGACTTTAAATGGGGAGATGCGCTCTGGCTTGAGAAACGCAGTCAGAAAGATATGAAGAAAGAGCCGATGGCTGTTTATGAATGCCATATCGGTTCCTGGATGAAACATCCGGACGGCACGGAAGACGGCTTTTACAATTACAGAGAGTTTGCTGACAGAGCGTGTGATTATGTGAAGGAGATGGGATATACCCACATTGAATTGATGGGTGTTGCAGAGTATCCTTTTGACGGATCCTGGGGATATCAGGTGACAGGCTACTATGCGCCTACTTCAAGGCACGGAGAGCCGGCGGACTTTATGTATCTTGTCAATAAATTTCATAAAGCGGGAATCGGAGTTATTTTAGATTGGGTACCCGCGCATTTTGCCACGGACGCCCATGGCCTGGGGCGATTTGACGGGCAGTGTATTTTTGAACATCCCGATCCAAGGCTTGGAGAACATCCCGACTGGGGGACTAAGATCTTTAATTATGGTAAGACGGAAGTAAAGAATTTTCTGATCGCCAATGCGCTGTTCTGGCTGAAAGAATACCATGTGGACGGTATTCGTGTGGATGCTGTGGCGTCCATGCTCTATCTCGACTATGGAAAGCAGGAAGGGCAGTGGCTGCCCAATATTTACGGCGGCAATAAAAATCTGGAGGCGATTGAGTTCTTCAAACATCTGAATTCCGTATTGCGTGGCACTTATCCGGGATTTTTGACGATTGCGGAGGAATCCACGGCATGGCCCATGGTGACAGGCAGCATTGATGATGGTGGACTGGGCTTTTCCTTTAAATGGAATATGGGATGGATGCATGATTTCTGCGAGTATATGAAACTGGATCCTTATTTCAGGAAGAACAATCATTACGGTATGACTTTTGCGATGACTTACAACAGCAGTGAGAGCTATATTCTGCCGCTGTCTCATGACGAGGTGGTGCACCTGAAATGCTCCATGGTAAATAAAATGCCGGGCTATCAGGTGGATAAGTACGCAAATCTGCGCAACGGATATACTTTCATGTTCGGGCATAACGGCAAGAAGCTTCTGTTTATGGGACAGGATTTCGGACAGGAGAGAGAGTGGAGCGAAGCAAGAGAGCTTGATTGGTATTTGCTGGGAGAGCCTTTAAATAAAGGCCTTCAGGAGTATGTGAAAGAACTGCTTCATATTTATCGGAAGTATCCATGCATGTGGGAGAATGATGCGGACTGGAGCGGTTTCGAGTGGATGAATGCGGATGACTGTGACAGAAGTACCTACAGCTTTATCAGAAAATGCGAAAGCGATAAGAAGAGGCTGTTATTTATTATCAATATGACGCCGATGAAATGGGAGAAATACCGGGTCGGCGTGCCGGCAAAGAAGAAGTATAAATTGCTGCTTAACAGTGTGGAGGAGCGATTTGGCGGAAGCGGTGAGAAAGTGCCTGCAGAGATCACAGCGAAAAAAGAGGAGTGTTGTTTTAAGGAGTATTCCATTGTTCTGGATCTTCCTCCTTACAGTGCTTTGATTTACGCATTTTGAGGAAAGACTTCAGAGAAAAGTAAAGCCTGACGATATAAAGAGTGTATGTGAATGCATGCACTCTTTTATTATGTGCAGGCCCGCATAAGGAAGTTAGCTGCTAATGCAGCATGCGGGCTGCGCGGCGAGCAGGGGAAGATAAATCTTTTCTACTCGATTACAGGAAATAGATGCGGGAGAAGGGAAATAAATATGAAGATCACGTTTGAGCAGATGCAGGAACATGGGGTACAGGGAAAAGCAGGTATGGAAAGAGCTCATGGAACTGTGCGGGATGTGGAGAGCAGGGATGAAAAAGTAAAAAAAGCTGGGACAGCAGGCGCTTATACTGTCAATATCAGTGGTCAGGATATGCGAACGCAGGAGGGGACTTATAAAAAAGAAAGTATGACAGCGGAAGAAATCTCCATGCAGGCCGAGCAGATGGATATGGATGTGCAGAAAATGTATATGGCAGTCATGTCAAATTCCATGTCTCAGGATGAATTTCATAAGATGCTGGAAGACGGGTATAATGTTTCGGATGTGGATATTGAGACGATAGTGACGATCCTGGATCAGATTAAAGTAGCTGTGGCGAAAGGCGGCGGGATAGATGGTTTTACGGATGGGGTGTCGAAGGAGACATTAGAGCAGATCCTCGGCAGCAGTGCCTATGCGGAGGCATTGGAGAGCGGCCTGGAGGAGGGCGCAGCTGCCTATATGGTGGAACAGCAGATGTCTCCTACGGCGGAGAATATTTACAGGGCAAAATATTCTGCAGGTGTCTGTCAGAGGAGAGAGGAGAAAGTACCGGACGAAGAAAGCCCGGATGGAAAAGCATTCTGGGACCAGATTGATAGGGTTATTGAAAATGCCGGACTTGTGAAAGGCGAGGAAAGCAGGGCGGATGCCGCGTTTTTATTGCGATATGACATACCACTGACGGAGGAAAATCTGCAGTTGTATGATAAGTTAAAGGCGTTTAGGCAGGATGGGGAAAGGCCGTCTGAGGAGGAACTGAAAAGCAGGATCCTGATGCAGGTTTATGAAGGAAAAGCAGCGTATGAGGCGGATCTTTCGAGGACGGAGAGCATTTATGAACAGGCTGTGAATATTTATGATAAAGTACAAAAACTGCCACCGGAGGCAGCTGAGGAGGCAGCGCAGAATCATTCCGAAGGGAGAGATCTCACTTTAAGGGATATTTTGGAAAGAGGGCAGAAGCCGGGGAAAGTGGATCCGGAGAAAGAGGAGCAAACTCTGCAGGGAACACAGACCCTGGAGAGAGATGCCGCAGAAAGGGCGGGAGAAACGGAAGACAGAGATCTTCTGACAGCAAGAAGACAGCTGGAGGAAGTACGGCTGCGGATGACTGTGGAAGTCAATATAAAGCTTCTGAGAAGCGGTTTTCAGATTGATACGGCGCCTATGGAACAGTTGATTGAAAGGCTGCGGGCGGCGGAGGAAGCTCTTGCGGGGCAGGGCGTTTTGCAGGCGGAAGAAGCGGCGAAAAAGATAGAGGAGCTGCGCGGGATGCCGATGGCTGCGTTGGGCTATGTGGTTAGCAGGGAGATATCTTTTACCATAGATGCACTGCATGTGAGAGGCAGTGAGCTGCAGAGGGAGTTTGAGAGCAGTGAGGCCTGGCAGGCAAAACGGGAAACGGCAAACAGACGGTATGAGACGATGCAGACGGAAGTGCGGGCGGATCTGGGCGATTCTATCCAAAAAGCATTCCGTAATGTGGATGATATTCTGGCGGATATGAACAGGGAGCCCTCTGAGGAAAACCGCAGAGCGGTTCGGATGCTGGGATATAACCGCCTGGAGATCAGTGAAGAAAACCTGGAGAAAGCACTTGAAGTGGATGAAAAGGTGCAGAATCTGTTCCACCATATGAAGCCGGGGAAAGTGATGCAGATGATTCGGGACGGAATTGATGTATTACATACAGATATCGGAGAGCTGGACGCCTATCTGACAGCGCAGAGTGGAAGTTTTCCGGAGGAGAGTGAGGAATTTGCCAGATTTTTATACCGGTTAGACAAAAATGGTGGGATAACGGCAGAGGAGAGGGAGAATTATATTGGTATTTACCGGCTTGTCCGCCAGGTGGAAAAATCAGACGGCAGGGCTCAGGGCTATCTGCTTGGCAGTGAGGCGGAACTGACAATGGAGAATCTGCTCTCTGCGGTACGCAGCGGGAAAAAAGGTACTATGGATTACCGGATCGATGAAGACTTTTCCGGTGTGGAGGGTATACAGAAGGGGAGAAGCATTATTGATCAGATAAATGCCGCGCCCTATGTAGATGGAACTGGTTATGAGGAGACTATGAGGGTGCTTCAGGAGACGGATCAGAAAATGAGGCAGGCGAGGGGAGAGGCAGTAGACTTCTTAAAGGATGTGAAGGAACCTGTGACAGTTTCTAATCTGGTGGAAGCGTCTTCCGTGCTGCAGGAGGATGCAGCAGTTTATCAGAAACTGGAAGACTACGAAAAAACAGCGAAGCAGGAGGAAAAACTGGAGCAGGAACAGAGCAGGCTGGAAAGTTATGTACTGGGACTTCATGAGAGGATGACGGATGAGGAATCCCTGCAGAAAGGCATGGAAACTTTTGCGAAGCAAGCAGAAGAAATTCTGCGGACAGCTGAGGGACAGGACGGTGTGACCGAACTGGATATCCGGGAGATGCAGCATGTCTATCGAGGAATCCGGTTCAGATGTGCGCTTTCCAGGGAATCAAGATACCAGATTCCGGTGAAGCTGGAGAGCGGTTATACGGTTATGAATCTGACAGTGCGCAGGGGGACGGGAGCAGCACAGGCTGAGATTTCGATAGAAACGGAAGAACATGGCAGGCTGGAAGCGCTGTTTACAGAGAGTGGGGAAGTGCAGAGAGATGAAATACCGGAAACAAGTATCAGCGGTATATTATACGGTGAGACGACAGACGGTGTGGAACTGCTTCGGCATGTAGCGGAGAAGGTGCAGGGGAGGCTGAAAAATGCAGGAATTCCTGCAGACGACATGACTGTGATACAGGGAAACCGCATAAGGCGGGGGGCTGTCCATACCAATATGGAGAGTATGGAAGAGAAGGTTCCCGCGGACAAAAACGGGCAGAAAGAAATTTCTACCGGAGAACTTTATCAAATTGCTAAAATATTTCTGGAAACTGTCCGAAATGAATGGTAAGATGGATCTGAATTTATGAAATTTACAAAGGGAGTTGTAAAGCTTTACGGAGGAACTGGTAAAGCGGAAAAGGAAAGGCGGATATGAGAATTAACTATAATGCAACGGCAATGCTTGCAGTGAATGCTTTAAACAAAAATGACGACAACGTAGCGGTGTCAACGGGCAAACTGAGCTCCGGTTATAAGATCAACAGGGCGAAGGATAATCCTTCCGGCTATGCAATGTCCAGAAAGATGAAGGCACAGCTGGACGGTCTTATGCAGGCAAGAGACAATTCTGACACGGGTGTCAATATTATTAAGGCGGTGGATGGGGCCCTCTCTGAAGTACATGATATGCTGCAGAGATTGAATGAGCTTGCAATTAAAGGTGCAAACGGTCCGCTGTCTGACGGAGACAGGGAGCTTGTGGACGAGGAGATGCAGAAGCTGAAAGAAGAAATACAGCGCATTTCGGAGACTTTTGAATTTAACGGACAAAAGCTTCTCGACGGTTCCTTCCAGTTAAAGGGATATGTGAAGGATAATCTTACCATAAAAGTCAGCTCCTATAATGACAGGATGAAGATTGGCGAATACAGCTTTGATTTGAGCGGCTTTAAAGACGGTAACCCGGTAACAGTGAACGGAGATACAGTGCGGGAACTTCCGCTGTACGATAAAAACGGCAATCTCATTCCGGAGAACGTTTATGATCTGTGGAGAGAAAAGATTTCCGTTCCGGCAGATCCGACGAAAAAGCCGGCGAAGGAGGGAGATCCCTATACGGAACCCGCGATTCTGGATCCGAGCAAGAAGAATGAAGGCTGGGGATATATTGATGAGATTACAGGAAATTGGGTGGCGTTGCCGGAAGACTGGGAAGAGACTGTGGAAGTAGATAATCCAAATGCGGCTTCCATCGTGAAGGTCACAGGACCGGATGGGAAAGCGATAGAGCCCATCTATGTCAGTGACGTGAGCGGTACGGCGGTGACGCTGAAGGGACCGGACGGCTTTGAGATCAGACTGGATATCACCGAAGAGTTTCTGGCACAGACAAATGATAAGACAGATATCAGAATAGATCTCACCGGCCTTGGCGCCATGACGATTCAGGTCGGTGCAAATGAGGGGCAGGAGCTGACGGTTGAGATTCCGGATGTAGGCTTAAAGGGTCTTGGCATTGATATGATCGATACCAGGACAAAAGGAGCCGCCCTGGAGGCGATCACAAGGGTGAGTGCAGCAATCAACAGATTGTCCGGTGTTCGGAGTAAACTGGGCGCATATCAGAACAGACTGGAATCAGTTGTGGAAAGCAATGAGATCAACCATGAAAATATGACGGCAGCATATTCCGGCATTCTGGATACGGATATGTCTGAGGAGTATACGAATTATTCTACCTATCAGATTCTGTCTCAGGCGAGTACGTCCGTTCTGGCACAGGCCAATGAAAGGCCTGCTCAGGTACTGCAGCTGTTACAGTAAAATGGCGGATATTTCTGTTTGGATGGAACAGCACATTCTGAGGGGGTATTATGCGGGACGATTTGAAGAAGGATTTTACACGCAGGATCACACAGGCAAATTCTGTTTCCATGATAACAATTCTTTATGATATGATGTTGGTGTACCTGGGAGACGCCAGGAATGCGCTGGAAAAAAATGACGGGAAACAGTTTGTGCAGGAAATCCATCATGGGCAGGACTGCCTGATGGAACTGATGGGTTCTCTTAACATGAGATATGAACCGGCGCCGGTTCTCTATGAGCTGTATCTGTATATTCATAAGGAGCTGGCAAAGGCTATCATTGATTTATCGGAGAAGACGCTTGCGCAGCCGGAAAGTATTCTGAAAAGGCTGCGGGACGCCTATCTGGAACTGGAAAAGACCGGTTCTTTCGAACCGGTCATGGACAATGCACAGCAGATTTATGCGGGGCTGACCTATGGTAAGAATTCACTGATAGAGAGTCTTGCACAGCCCGTGAACAACAGAGGCTTTTTAGCCTGAATTTAATCCTGAACGTCTTCTCCCGGCAGCGGTTTGAAATCCGCTGCCTTTACTATGTTAAGCTCCACTGCTTTTTCCATCAGAAATTTATAACGCTTAAGGACCGCATTTACTTTGTAAATATAGCAGTCTATCAGATCCGGTTCTGTCACGTTGTCAAAGCCGGAATAGGCGATCTCCAGCTCTGTCCGGGTCAGTCTCAAATCATTGAGCAGACGTTTCTCATCGTTGTCTTTTGCCGGCAGATCCGGTTCATCAGTCGCATATGTAGTGTGACTGAAAAAAGATTTCATATAGCTCCCTCCATAAAAATAATCTATTATAAGTATAGGCGGCAGAAAGACAAATTATTCCAATTATTGGAAATTTTATCCTGGCCGTCATAATGGAAAAGCTTCCGCATATATTGTAAGGACAGACAATGAGGAAAAGGGATGGACATGGGCGGTATGGAACAGGCGGAATGGACAATAGGACTTGTAACGGGTTTTGTGCTGTTGATCGTCATATTGAAAAGCAGAGCGAATATGGTGTTTCGTTTTGTGGTGCAGGCGGTGATCGGCGGCGTTTTGATCTATGGGATGAATCAGTTTTTTTTGTCACAAAATCTGGTTTCTATTATTGCGCTGAATCCGCTTACGGTTTTGACATGCGGATTCTTAGGAATTCCGGGGGTTTTACTGCTTTTTTGTATTCAAATTTTGAGTATGATATAGAAATTTCACAAAAATAATTTTTTGGAAAAAAAGGTCTGGACAAGCTGAAAAAAAGCGCCTATAATCGGAATTACTTCAAAAGTCCACTCGGACGATAAACCATATCGGGAGATTTCTGAAAATATTTCTGACACTCTATTTTTTGATTTATTTCCCAAATGTGCTTAGAGAATAAAAAAGGGGCGTGATAATTTTGTTTTAATGGGACAAATGTATATATGGCCATTATAGTGACCGTATTGGCCGCACTGGCATCGTGGTTTGATCTGCGAAGGGGTATCATACCAAACCGGCTGTTATTTCCGGTAATAGGAGTGGGATTGCTGCTTCGCATCACAACGGATATTCTTAACAGAGATCCTCTGGATATTTTTACAATGATGACAGAGGTGATTCTTCTCTTTATCTGTTTATGGCCTGTCTATACGACAGGTGGTCTGGGAGCAGGTGACTGTAAGCTCCTTCTGTCAGCCGGGGTATTTCTTCCGGCAAAGCAGGCAGTGTTTGTTATAGTAAGTTCATTCTTTATTGCCGCAGCGGAAATCATACTGTTTAAAATGTTCTGCGGCATAAGAAAAGAGAACAAAAAAATAAAGGTGATACATTTTGCACCGGCATTTTTCATAGCGGTGCTGATTGGATGGTTATAAGGAGGCAAACTATTGGGAAAACCAATTATGGCAATCTGCGACAGACAGGCAGCCTACATAAGTCAGCTGATTGCACTATTTCAGGAGAAAAAGGAGCTGCCCTTTGAAATTCATGGTTTTACTAAAAATGAGAGTCTGCAGAAATTCTGTGAGAAAAATAAAGTGGCATTATTAATTATCTCTGAGCCGGATTACAGGGAGGAACTGCAGAAAGAGGAAATAGATCGGATACTGGTATTACAGGAAGGGGCGGGAAGCCTGCCGGAACATGTTGCAGCGATAAATAAGTTTCAGCCTGCAGGCGTGCTGTATCGGGAGATCATGCGGGTGTACGGAGAAGGAGAAAATATCGTACCCTTTCAGAAGAAAAGAAAAAGCAAAGTGCAGCTGATAGGTGTGTATTCTCCGCTTCACTGCTGCATGCAGACTATCTTTTCTCTGGCAGCGGGAGAGATCCTGGCAAAAAAGAAGAAAACGCTGTATCTGAATTTTGAGTGTTTTTCCGGATTTGAAACACTTCTTGGAAGGCGGTTTGACGGCAACTTTACAGACATTCTGTATTATTATGACTGTGCGAGAGAAAAGCTGTCTTATAAGCTGGAGAGCATTGTGCAGAAAATGGGAGAGTTGTATTTTATTCCGCCGGCGGCATCCTTTGAAGACTTTCAGGATATCAGGGAAGAAAAATGGCTTTCCATTGTCACCGGGATAGCGGAAGCCGGAGGATACGAAACGGTAGTGCTGGATCTCACAGAACAGGTGAGAGGAGTTTATACGCTGTTGGGAGCCTGTGATACGATCTATACCCTGATAAAAGATGATCGCATGGCAAAGGCTAAGCTGGCACAATATGAATTGCTTTTAGAGCAGGAGGATTACATAGATATCCGGGAAAGAACCAGGAAATACAGGATCCCCTTTATGAAAAATCTGCCGGCAGGACTTGAGCATCTGGGGCGTGGGGACCTGGCAGATTATGTGGGAAAGCGATTGAAAGAAGATGGGGTACTGTGAAAATGGAAAGACAAATCAAACGAAAAGGCTTCTATCAGGAGATCAAACGAAAGATACAGCAGGAACTTCTGGCAGAACTGGATTTCTCGAAGGAACTGGAAGAGGAAGAACTGTTGGAGCTGATCGATGTGAAAATTCATGAGACGGCACTTCAAAGAGGAGTCTGGCTGGAAGAGCGAAAAGAAATGCGAAAAGAAATTTTCAGAGCAATGCGAAGGCTTGACATTTTGCAGGAGTTGATTGAGGATCCGGGAGTTACGGAAATCATGATTAACGGAAAAGATCATATTTTTATTGAGCGGGCAGGACAGCTTTTTCGCTGGGAAAACAAATTTGATTCGGAGGAAAAACTGAATGCAATTATCCAGCAGATAGTATCCGGTTGTAACAGGGTGGTTAATGAAGCGTCGCCGATCGTGGATGCAAGACTGGAAAACGGCTCCCGGGTCAATGTGGTTTTAAAACCGGCGGCATTGAATGGACCCATTGTTACAATCAGACGTTTTCCGGAAAAACCTATGGATATGAAAAACTTGGTGGAACTCGGTGCGCTGCAGGAAAGTCACAGCATATTTTTGGAAAAGCTTGTGCAGGCCGGTTATAACATACTGGTTAGCGGGGGGACTGGCTCCGGTAAGACGACTTTTCTCAATGCGCTATCAGATTTTATCCCGAAGGATGAGCGGGTAATCACCATTGAGGACAGTGCAGAACTGCAGATCAGATCGATTGAAAATCTGGTGCGGCTGGAGACCAGAAACGCAAATGTGGAAGGGTGCCGTCCGATCACGATACGGGATCTGATAAAGACCGCACTCCGCATGAGACCTGACAGGATTATTGTGGGAGAAGTAAGAGGAGCGGAAGCTGTAGATCTGCTGCAGGCAATGAATACCGGCCACGATGGCTCTCTTTCAACCGGACATTCCAACAGTGCGGCGGATATGCTGAGCAGGCTGGAAACAATGGTACTGATGGGAATGGATCTGCCGGTATCCGCAATCAGACAGCAGATCGCTTCCGCAGTAGATATTATTATACACCTGGGAAGACTGCGTGATAAGAGCAGAAAGGTACTGGAGATCATGGAGGTCTGTGGATATGCGGACCACAACGTTATACTGCGGCCTCTTTTTATATACTGCCACGGCACAGAGGAACTGGAAAAAAGGGGGGAACTTACCAATGTTGCAAAATTGCAGGCGGCGGGCTTTGGAGCTGTATAGAAAATCATACGGGAAAGAAAGCTGTCTAACAGGGAAAGAAAAAATATACTGCAGTGTACAGGCAATTACTGTTACAGTGCTCCTGGGATTATTTTTCTATAGATCGTGGATAGCTGCTGTTCTGATGATTCCGGTAGGCATACTGTATCTGGTGATGCTTGCAGAGAAGAAGATTAAAGAAAAAAGGAATCACTTAAGGAATGAGTTTAAAGAGGCGATCCTGTCTGTTGCAGCTAATCTGCGGGCGGGTTATGCTGTAGAAAATGCTTTTCGGGAAACATTGCAGGAAATGAAAACATTGTACGGCGCAGAATCGATGATCTATCAGGAGTTTTATAAAATCGTTCAGGGGATTACAAATGGGATCGGCATTGAAGTTTTGATGAGGCGTTTTGCGGAGAGAATGAAACTTGCGGAAATATGGGAATTTGCGGATATATTTGCAATAGCGAAGAGAAGTGGCGGAAATCTCACGGAGATTATTTATGAGACGGCGGCGATAATCAGCGACAAGATCGATGTGGAAAAGGAAATACAGGTTCTGATTGCAGCAAAACGACTGGAGCAGGGTATCATGTCTGTCATTCCGTTCGGAATCATTCTTTATGTGGGTGTCACTTCAGCCGGATATTTTGACATATTGTATACGACGCCTGTCGGAAAAATGGTTATGACAGGATGTTTTGGAATCTATATAGCTGCCTGTATATTGGGCATGAAAATTACGGAAATACAGGTTTAATAAGCGGTAGAAAATCCTTTTTCTGTGTTTGCTGTTAAAACAGGTTCTCTGGTAAAAGATGTGGTAACAGAATAACAGTAAACTCGGATAAAAAGATGAAAAACAGATATGGACAACAGATAAAGATAAAAAGGTAACAAGGCAGCAGACATATGAAAAAGGATTTTTTATATAAGACGTCAGAGAAAATTTGGGAACAGTTTATAGAAAAAAACAGGAGAGGAAAATGGTATTCAAAACAGGTAAAGGAAAATCTGGAAAAGCTGTATCCTTTTATGGGCAGAGAAAAGGAACGGGAGTATTATATACGGAAAATAAGACTTTCGCTGTCGATATGCATAGCAGGTATTTTTCTTGCCGCAGGCCTGTGTATATCAGAGCGCCTGCAGCCCGCAATAAAAGAAAATAAGATTTACAGGCAGGGATACAATGGCGCAGCACAGGATATACCGGTGGAAGTTTTTGCAGATGGTAAAAAGCGGTACGAATTTGATTTAAAGATTAGCGGGAGAATGTACGGGAAAGAACAGCTGAAGGAACTGTGCGAAAACGCAATACGGGAACTGGAAGAAGTGATTCCCGGAGAAAATGAAAGTCTGGAACGGGTGGAAAAGGATATGAATCTGGTACAGGAACTTCCGGGATATCCATTTCAGATCACATGGGAAAGCGGAAATTACAGTGTCATTGATTCTGAGGGAAATTTACAGAAGGGTGAGATTCCAAAAGCGGGAGAACCAGTGGGATTGAATGCTGTTTTCACCTGCGGAGATTTTCAGGCGGAACATTTGTATTTTATACAGATCTATCCTGAAACGCTGACAGAGGAAGAACAGGAGAAACGGAATATTCTTGAGGCAGTACAGGAAGCGGAAATAGAAAGCAGGGAAGAGGAAGTGTTTTTTTTACCGACTGAAGCCGGGGGAAAAGAGCTTTGCTGGAAAAGTAAACAGGACATGGTGTGGCCGGTGATTTTCTTTGGAGCAGTCTGCGTGGCAATGGCTGTTTATTTTCTCGGAGATGAGGATCTGAAAAAAGAGATCAGAAAGAGAGAGGAACAGATGCAGCTCACATATCCGGAATTGGTAAGTAAATTGTCAATCTACCTGGGAGCTGGTATGACGTTAAAAATGGCCTGGGAGAAAATAAGTACAGATTACGAAAAAGTAAAAGCTGATAAAGAAAAAAATCCGGTCTATGAGGAGATGAACATAGCCTGTCAGGAAATGAGAAGCGGTATACCGGAAATAAGGGCATATGAACAGTTTGGCAAAAGATGCGGCATACAGCTTTACAGTAAATTTTCTGCACTGCTGATCCAGAACCTGAAAAAAGGAAGTACGAAATTAAGCCCACTGTTAAAGGAAGAGAGCAGACTGGCGTTTGAGGAGAGGAAAAATGCGGCGAGAAAGGCGGGAGAAGAAGCGGGAACAAAACTGTTGATACCGATGATGATGATGCTTTGTGTGGTGATGCTTATGATCCTGCTGCCGGCGTTTATGGCATTTTGATAAAAATAGAGAATGATGAGGGAAAGTAAAATGAGAAAAAGCTTTAAAGATTTTATCAGAGAAGAAGATGGGATGGGAACGGTGGAAGTAATTTTGATTATTGTAGATATACTTACTATATGATAGGGGTGTATATAATGTAATTAAAGGGGGGATAAGTGGTAGGAGTATAACACAATACACAGTAGAAGGTATAAGAATGTGTATGCAGTAGAACATAGAAAACTGAATATAGAAGCCATAGATAGAAGTCCTTTAGTCAGACAAACCACGTTAAACAATGCAGAATAATGGAGGTAAGAGTTATGAGGAAAGTGGTTATTTTGATTACAGAAGTGGTACTACCTATTGCAGTGGCTATTGTCCTTGCAGCTGTATTCCGAACTGTATATGTTTCAGAAGATGGGTGCAATTTTTTATGGTTATGGATAGCAGTAGGTTTTCCATTCGGTATCACAAGGATAGGACATATTCTTGTTCCATTGAAACATGACCTTGCATCAACAATCGGCATTTGGTTTTTGAATGTCATGATAGCAGGACTCATTGGTGGAGTGGTACTTGTCTGGCGTGTAGTTAGGGGCATAATTAGATGCCTTATAGCATAGGAGGATGAATTTATGGCAGAGATTATTGTAGTAGCAAGTCAAAAGGGCGGGGTGGCAAAAACCACCACAACATTTAATTTAGCTTCATCACTTGAAGTAATGGGAAAGAAAGTATTGGCAGTTGATTTTGACCATCAGGGAAATCTTACATCCTGTTTGGCAAAAGAGGGAAAACAGTCCATTGAAATGACAGTGGCAAATCTCATGAATATCTGCATTGAGAGTGAAGATGATGCAGTGATGCCGGATAGAGCCGAATATATCTATCAGTGTGGTGGATTAGATTTTATAGGTGCAAACAGAACACTTTCTACCATAGAAGCAAAGCTGTTATCAGAGGCAGGTGGGGAAAGGACGCTGGCAGATGTGTTAGAGCCATTAAGGGATGATTATGATTATATCCTTATCGACACAAACCCCTCATTAGGAATATTGACCATCAATGCACTTGCAGTAGCAGACAAAGTAATGATCCCAGTCAGCCCCCAGTATTTTTCTATGGAAGGATTGGATGATTTGATAAAGTCTATTGTAAAGGTGCGTAAACGTATCAATCCGAAATTAAGTATTGCCGGTATATGCCTTACAATGTGTGAGTTCAGAACAAAGCTGTACCGCAGGGTATATGAAGATATTCTGGAATACACGGCTGATAAAATAAGAATTTATGATGCAAAGATACCATACACAGTAAAGATAGGGGAGTCTTTGTATGTGGGGGAAAATGTTGCTACATACTGTGCTTCATCCCCGGCAAGCGTGGCATATTTAAAATTGGCAAAGGAGGTACTTGGCTGTGAGTAAAGGATTAGAAAAAAGAAAGCTGGCATCTGATGTATTGGATTTTTTGGATGATGGTGCTGATAATGTTCTGAAAGAAAATGAGGTAGTAAGAATTGCAGTGGAACAGCTCGTTCCATTTCATGAGCATCCATTTAAGCTGTATGAAGGGCAGAGATTGGATGATATGGTGGAAAGTATCAAAGAGCATGGAATTATGATACCGATACTTGTAAGAGAGCATAAAGATAAATATGAAATTCTTTCCGGTCACAATAGGCTGAATGCAGCAGTAATGGCAGGGCTGAAAGAAGTACCGGCTATCATAAAAGTAGGGCTTACAGAAAAAGAAGCCTATACCTATGTGATTGAAACAAACCTGATACAGCGTGGGTTTTCAGAATTATTGCCATCCGAACAGGCAGCAGCCCTTGCAGTCGAATATGACAAGGTAATCAGTCAGGGAAAAAGAAATGATATTATCCGTGAGATTGAAAAATTAAGTGGTATTGAATCAACCTTTGGTCAGACTCGAGCTGTTGACAAACCCCCTAATTTCGAAAATGTCACAAGATATCATGATAAAAATCTGGCAAAGATAGCAGAAATATTCCAAAGAAAAAGGTCATGGTTCCCTATGCCATGGCCT
>CAJTPM010000010.1 GCA_910578085.1 uncultured Lachnospiraceae bacterium
ATCAACCACCCTTCTTGGAATTCCCTATATTTGAATTATACAGGAAGCTCCTTATTTCTCTTTAAAATGAGGGAGGTCATCCTTGATTGGCTGACCTCTGTTGTCCTTTTAATTTTTTTGCATGTATTTCATTGGTTACAATGAAATGAATTATGACATTATTTTTAAATGTAGTATGATTTTATCGGAGGTGATTTTATAGAATTTATGATTACAAAAATTATTGTTGGTTTATTTATATTTTATCTATATCCTGTTCCTTCAGTTTAGTTTGTTTTCGCTTTTTGTACATCCTTTACTTTGCTATTGTTTCTTATTATATATATTACTCTAAACTGATTTATCGATTCATCCATGCTTATTTTTCTGATTATTGATATACTTTTATCTAACTTAATATTTTTATCTAATTTGCTTTGCATATATTTTATGTAATCTGGCTTATGTGTTAAATCCAACATATTTGTAGTATCTATTTCTACTGCTACTATTACGTCTCCATTCTTTTTTGGTACTTCATCTGAATATTCATATGCTATTGTATTTACAGGTATTGCTTTGGAAGTTATTATTTCTAGAGCCTTATCTTTTGGTAATGATACAAAACATACTTGTGATGTTTTGGAATTAAAATTAAGCGTTGACATTGGTACTTCCTCCCAATTTTTATATTTTGGGAATAGGTTATCATAAGCTTCACAATTTGTAAACTGATTTTCCATATGTTTGCTCCTTTAAAATGAGGGAGGACAACTCTTAATGAGTTGTCCTCTGATTATTGATTATCGTGTGTTTTAAATTATAAGTCATGGTTCCAACCATTTCCACCGTTTGGATCAGCTGATGGATTACCCCTGTTAGGTGATATACTGTCTAGGATGTTCTGAATATCTTCATCTGTAAGATCTCCATCACCTGATGGTTGTTGAGTAGAACTACTACCTTCAGTAGAACTACTACCTTGAGTAGAACTGCTTCCTTCAGTAGAACTGCTTCCACCACTTGTCTGTTGCGTAGAGGGTGCTTTGTCGCCTAATAAACTGCCTGCTATGTAAACTACTCCATCTCCCCATTCTACTCTATACCAGTCATTTGATGTACGCCCTGTTACATGTAACTGTGCTCCTTTTTCTATGGATGCTACTTTGTCATAATTTGTACCATCACCAGAACGGGAATTACAATTCTGCTGTGCATACATTGTTTTATCTAATTCCTCAACTATCTCTATGCCTGTTGATTCGTTTAAATTCTGGTCTGCTTTGTTAGCTTCTTCCTCTGCTTGTTCTAATTGCTCATGGTATTCATCACCAGTCATGTCAGTATCTTCCCCAATCATACCATTACCTTCTTCAACTGGTTTCTCTGCTTCAACAATTTCTCCACTGGTGTCTCCTGTGCCTGATGTCTGGTCGATTGGGTAGCCGTTTTCATTGGTGTATTCTTGTGATTCTGGATCTGCTGTAACAGGCTCCCCTTTATCCCCACACCCGGTAAACAGCAGAAGTGAAACCGTAACTGCCATTGCTAAACTATATAACTTCTTATTTCTCATATATGTAACATCTCCTTTGCTTTGTTTCCTATTGCACCAAATAAACTAATTGAACCATTTATAAGGCTTGGATTGATTGTCAATCCATCTAAAAGGCTGAAATGAAAATGGATATCCATTCCCCCCTTGCCAATGCTCCCCCTTATCTCTTTTTCCCATTCATTAAGTACAGACTGTCCTTTAGGGGTGATACCCTCAACTTCTGGTATTCTGTCAGTCCCTATATGTTCCTCTGTTCCATCTGACAGGAGATACCCTGTTTCTGTCAGCTTGCAGATATCTGATACAAGCTGTTTATGTTCCCCATCAGATAAACTTTCTTCCAAAGTCCAGATTACTTCACTAAGGCTTGAAAGGTTCTCATGCTCGTCTGTAACAAATTCCTCTAAACTCTTTATCAGTATCAATGTCTCCAACTGTTCTTTTGTAATGTCCTTAATATCCATGATTTTCTCCTTTTCATACATAAATTTATTTCATGCTAATAGTACCATTTTTCCCCCGCTTCTGCAAGTAATGATTTTAGTTGCAACCTCTTCTTGCAAACTTTCCTGTATGCTATATCCAAAAAGGAGAGAGCATACATGATACAGGGATTGTCCAAAAAATTAACTCTATTGCGTCAACAAAATAAACTGTCACAATCAGAGGTTGCAAGGAGGATTGGTATTTCTTCCTCTGCTGTCTCCGCTTATGAGGCTGACCAGATATCCCCCTCACTGGAAACATTAGTTAAACTCGCTAATCTGTTCCATGTGTCAACTGACTATCTCCTTGGTGTTGACTACCCCAGAGACAAAGCTGTCCTTGACACCTCCGGCTTGAATAAACAACAGCTTACTGTATTGCAGGATTTAATTAACATAATGAAATAGGTACATCTTTTCTTACTGATGTACCCTTTTTGTTCATACGTCCTTCAGTTCCTTTAATACCTCATGCAGGCCTGCAACTTCAACATTCTTTATTGTTTTCAGATAATCCTTGATAAGCTGTACCATATTTACTTGTTGGCAGTCCTCTTGCTGATAGAAGTATTCCATTCCTAATGAGATGAAAAACAAAGTACTGTCTATGTACCTCATTTTCTTTTCTATCTTTTCCATGTAATCATCTGCACGCCGGAGATACTTCCTTATTTCTTTTTTCTTCATATCTTTAGAACTCCTTTCTTTTTAATGGGTAGGGATTATAACGCCGTTTAAACAACAGCACAATAGCTTATCCAAAATTAAACGCAAATTCTTTTACAACATAAAAAATGCCAGATGCACTGACATTTCTTATATGTTTATATATCTGTTTTTATTTCAATCCATATCTTTCAAATATGCTGGCTCCTTTTCTATGCTTATACTGTTTTTATTACAATCTCCAGCCGTACTAACACCAATTATCATGCAACTGTTTTTATCTATACTGTAGCTCTTATTTTTCCCTTGTAAATTAGAAAGGCTGTATTTCACTTTTCTTGTTATATTTATGTCACTATCATGTACATTTTATTGTATGTAAACTTAAAGTAAAATGAAAGGGTGGGGAAGCCGCTGTACTTCCTCACCCTCTATACTGTCACTAAATTGGGAACTGGGAACCGCCCAATCCATGCCCTCCATATTTTTATCATCTTCACTTTTACTGTAACCCAATTTCTACAATATGCCATATTTTCCCAAATAGGAGCCGTCCATTTTCCAAAAAACTGTATCCACATCATTTATGCTTGGCAAGGACACGGTAAACCACGCTTTTAGAACAGCCATAATACGCAACAATCTCTTTCACAGTTGCACCCAGTTCATGCATAAGGTATATTTTAGTTTCATTGCATGTATCCTTTTTTGCCAGCTTTGCCCCCTTATTCAGCCTGCCTTTGCTGTCCCTCTTAATATTACGCAACTCTTCAAACTTTTTATTTGTGTCCTCTTCTGATAATGCAGCCTGTTTCTCTTGTTGCCCCATTAACATTTTTTTCTCTTCCACACGCTGTTTTATCCTACTTATTATAAGGTCTACTTTTAACATTTGAAAGTACTTATCTGCTGTTAAGCCATAATTTGATTTAAGAAATGGATATTCAGATCTGTGCTCTAATCGTCTTCTATAAAAATTAAAATCACATTCATCCGCGATATCTATATACTCAATGTTTTCATCAATATATTTTGCAATATCGTTTATACTCTCCAATCTATCACTCCTTAATACACTATTTTGGGAACTTGGGAACCACCTGCATCACCCTATACCCTTATTCACAAAATATAAATAAGTAGATTAAAGGTGGAAACTCTCTCCATATCCCCAAAACCCCTTATTTTTCAACATTTTTACCCATTTTACGAAGTCTTGCCGTGGCAGATAAAAAGTATCTTAATCATAACGCTAAACCTCCTACTTAAAATGCTGTATTTATGTTATTTCCTGGTATTTTTGTGGTAGAGTATTTTCTGTCTCATCATAGCATATCATGGCATAAATTGGTATACTTTTTTCCTATTATTGGTAAAAGGAAATCTACATCAAACTTTCAAATAATTGCTCAATATTCCTTACTATATCTTCCCAATAATAATCCGCAGCATAATCATACTTACGCTGATATATTCCCCATTGTTCCATCAGTCCGGCATCCGATTTAATCTGTTCCAAAATATGTTTTGGAGCTGATAAAAGCTCATATGAATTTCTTTTTCTGCCAATACAGTTTCAAGGTTATAGGCTAACAAGGGTATACTGCGTTCCTCGAACATCAGCTTGTATTTTTAATTCACTTCCTTTGGTGTAATCACATCATTTGTAGAAATATCAATTTTCAAAGGTGTTTTCATGGTATCCAGTGCCGACTCTAATTTAAAGCGGATTCCTGGATATTCTGCTTCGTCCATAATTCTTTCAACACTCTTAACGGCAAACTGTGTTCCATCATCAAGAGAAATAGCAATGATATCCGCAATTATTTTTTCTGCATCCTCTGCTGAAAGATTATAATTCCGTATAGTAGTATCTATATCCATTGTTGCCCTATTATCAAGTCCAACCATAGAAGCAATCAGTAAGCCGCCTTTTAATATTAATTTATCGCTATATTTTGAAAGAGACATCCGCTCCAAAAATCTTTCCATTACAAAATTTCTGATTAATGTCATGGCTTTGGCATTATCTCCATGAGATTTATTCCTTACCAATGCTTTCAATTGTGTTGATGTATGAATCACAGCAGTACCTCCATATATTGTTTGATTTTTTTCTCTACCTGAAGCATTTTTGCATATTCCATAAGTCTCGGCAGATTTTTCTTTCCATTCAGATATTCTTTTACTGCAAACTGTTTTTCCTGCATTTCTGTATCTGTTCTGAAAATATCGCATAGAGTTCTTTCTGCGTTATAGCATGGTACTGTATGCCCATATGGTGTAACAGCAGTATCCATGCCCAGGGAATAGCGTTCCTCAACTGCCGTTACCTTTTTAAGTGGGCTTTTCCCTCTGTAATCAACCTTATAGCTTCTTGGTACGGTAACAGTAAAACAAAGTGGCTCTCGTTCTGATAATCCAAGCAGGTACAGGGCTGTATCGTGGGAATAAACAATTTTCTTATACTGCAGGGAAATAATATACAAATCATCCCGCCATGCATCTGGTGCAAGATATACGCCTTTTGCAACCCTTTCACAATTTCTGTTTTGCAAATATTGAATTGCGTACTGTTTTGAAATACCCTCAGCAACAATGTCAGCAATCTGTATAATTCCTTGATTTTGTATAATTTTTTCTTCGATAATTTCTTTTTTGTTTACTTTCATACAACATATTGTAATTAAATGTAGTGGAAAAGTCAATTCTATTTCACATTTTGTTCTTTTCCTATCAATCAGTTATCCAGACTTCCCTCATTCAACAAAAAATCATAAACACTCATAACCAACACTTTATTTCTGAAAGTTTTTGCGAGTTATCGCAATTATATGCAGTAAGATTTGTTGAAGAAGCATTCCAATGTAGAGCTGCATGCTTTCAACCTTAAGTGTGTTCAGTAAAGCTGCTGATTTTCAATGAAAATTTATAACTCACCCATCGGCAGCTCCATCGTCACCACAAACCCATCCCTGTTCTCCGCCTGGAAACTCCCTCCATGAGCACGAATAATCTTACAGGCCATGGGCAGGCCGAAACCGTGGGCGGTACCCGGCAGAGTATCTAGATTTTTTAATACGCGATCGGGAACACCAGAGCCATTATCCGCGATCACAACAGAGACACACTCCGCCTGCAGACTGGCAGAAACGGTGATCAGGCAGCCCTGTTCATTGTGGGTGATACTGTTGTGCAGCAGGTTGTAAAAAGCCCTGGCAAGGAGCGACTCATCTCCGAGGATCACAGCCTGACCACAGTGGAGGGAGAGAGAAATGTCGTACTTTTCCGACGGATCCTGGCTGGACGCAGTGGAATTTGCACTGTTTACAGAAGCCTGACCGGGCAGATCAGAAACAGTACCGCCTTCAGAAGTCTGATCAGATGTAGAAGAAACAGTATTGTTTTCTGAAAACAGGATGGACGTAGAAGAAACATTTCTGTTTTCACAAAGCTGATTAGAGAGAGCAGAATCAGCACTATTTACAGAGTCCTGCTCCAGAGAGGAAAAACTTATCAAGTCAGAATTTAATATCTCCCCAACCACGCTGCGCAGCACAACCGCGATCTGCACCAGTTTTTTATTTCTGGGCTGCATTTCATATTCCAGAGAAGAAATCAGATTCAAATCTTCGATCAGCTTTTTGATCTTCAAGCCCTGGGCAGTGATGATTGCCGCATATTTTCTCTGTTCCTCGGAAAGCTCCGGATCCTCGGCAAGCTGTTCCCCGTAGCACACCACCATGGAGAGGGGCGTGCGGATATCGTGGGAAATGCCAGAGATCCAGTTGGAGCGGGCTTTGTCGCGGTTTGCCAGCTGCGCATTTTTTCGGGCAAGGGACTGGGAGGTTTTGGTGATATCGGAGAAAGGCTCCTTAAAGATACCTCTGGCGGGCAGGGAGACAGCCTCCTCCCTTCTCAGCTTTGCGAGACCTTCTGTCAACAGCTTTATTTTTTTGTAGAGGAAGGAACCGAAGACGGAGGAGAGCAGTGACGCAAAAATAAAGTTCAGGATAAACACATGCAAAATACGCCGGGGCAGCGTGGCAAACCAGTTCATGGTATATTCAATGGAGTATTTTCCCACAGCGTTTTTGGGGATGCCCAGAATGAAGAGACCATAATCCTCAACTCTGACATATACAGGATAGTCATTTAAATACCATCTCGTAAGAGCGGCAATATCGTTCAGAGAATAGTGGTCAGGAATGTCGGCAGGCTTGTGCAGAGACCAGACGATATCGCCCTCCTGATCCAAAAGAATGCACCAGTAATTTTCCGGCACAACAGTCTCATCTGTGAGGGTGAAAGATACGGTGCCTCCTGTTTCATCCGTGACGATCTCAAAATGCGCGCTGAGTTTTTCCAGGATCCCCCTGGGATTATTCGGAAAGACTTCGCCGCCATTGCTCAAAATGGAACCGGTCCCCAGAAAATTGACACCAAATAACAGGATTGCCACAAGGGAGGAAATCAGGACAATGGATATAAATATTTTGAAGATCGTCATATCATAGCGGTGAGAGGAGAGTTTTTCTTTTATCATAGCAGGAAATTCCTCCGAATCTTTTCATTTGCGATGTTTGCCGGTTTATTTCCGCGGGCAAAATGCCAGGCAAGCCTGGCTTAAGGTTTGTTTGGATATTCTGGCGGTTGCCGTGAGGGTGAAACACTCCGTAGCTTGCTGTAGGGTATTTCATTTCGGTATTCAATGAGTCGGGCGGTTTCCGGCAGATATTCGGCGGCCGCTGCAGGTTTGCAGACTTGTCAGCCTGCCACAGGGGGCTTGACGACCAACTTATACCCGAGCCCTTTCACAGTCAGCAGATGCTTCGGCGAAGAAGGATCCGTCTCGATTTTCTGGCGCAGCCTTCTGATATGCACCATCAGCGTATTTTCATAACCGTAGCTGGTATCGCCCCAGGCGGCCATGGTCAGAGCGTCGCTTGTGACAATGCGGTTTTTCTGTCCGTAGAGCACCTTTAACAGAATCAGTTCCTTTGGCGTCAGCGGTATTTCTTCTTCCCCACGCAATACGAGAGCAGTATCAAAGCGGATTTCTCTTTTTCCGCAGTCAGGATCCGGCAGGAAAAAACCGTTTTCCGGAAGGATATTGCCGTAGGTGCGCCGAAGCAGGGCGGTAACCCGTAGCAGAAACTCCTTTTTGGCAGAAAAGGCTTTACCATATAATCGTCAGCGCCCAGCGTGAGTCCCTCGATCTTATCCTCGGCTTCCCCTCTAGCCGTCAGGAAGATGACCGGCACCTGGGAAAACTTTCGGATCTCCCGAAACAGGAAAAAACCGTCGCCGTCGGGGAGATTTACATCTAATATACAGAGAGATATCTGCTGTTTTTCCATGATGTTCAGGGCTTCTCTGCAGGATCCCGCGGTGTAGATCTGGAAAAAACCGTTGGAATAGAGGATCTGCTCCAGCATGGATAAAAGCTGGGGTTCGTCATCCACCAGCAGGATTTTTTTATTTTTCAGTTCCGGTGTGTCTGTCATCTTATCTGTCATAAATGAAACCTTTCCATAGTTTATTTCCGCGGGCAACGAGCCAGGTAGCCGTGCTTGCACGGATATCTGGCGACTGCCGCGAGGGTGTAATACCCCGCAGCTTGCTGCGGGATATTACACTTCCGTGGGAAATGAGCCGGGGGATTAGCTTTCCTTCATAGAGTAAGCAGTGCAAGCCCGAAAAACCAAAGGTTTTTCGAACTCACGGGCGTTTGCCCTATGCAAAAAGTCAGATAAAAATCTGCTTATGTGCAAGCACAACGCATCTTTTTATCTGTCTTTTTGCGCACTGCTCGTTGCTTTCGTGGACATTATACCATAATAAAACCACATATTTAAGCCTTTTTGGCGGACTAACCCAAACTTAAGGTTGCCGTAAGGAGGAGTTAAGTTTTGGGTAAGGAGGGCGTGATATGGTATGAGGCGAAAAGATTCCTGAAAAGACGCGGAGGTTGAATAACATGAAAGAACTTATGAGAACAGAAAATCTTTCCAAGAGGTACGGAGACGTCCTGACTGTAAAAAGCATCAATCTGTCGGTGATGGAAGGGACGATCTACGGCTTTTGCGGGCCCAATGGCGCCGGTAAATCCACGACATTAAAGATGCTGTTGGGGCTCGTGAGGCCCACAGAGGGTGAAATCAGCCTGTTTGGGAAGACGATGACAGCAAAAAACAGAATAGAGATCCTCAGACAGACAGGCTCCCTGATCGAAAGTCCTTCCTATTATGGGCACCTGACCGGCAGGGAAAATCTGGAGATTTTGCAGGGGCTTTTGCGGGTGCCGAAGGAAAATGTGGAGGAAGTATTGCGGATCGTGCGCCTGCAAAATCAGGGAAAGAAAAAAGTATCGGCCTATTCGCTGGGGATGAAACAGCGGCTGGGACTGGCGGCGGCGCTTTTGAATTTTCCGAAGCTGCTGATCCTGGATGAGCCCACGAACGGATTGGATCCGGCAGGCATTCAGGAGATGCGGGAGTTGATCAGATCCCTGCCCGAAAAGTACGGGATGACGGTGATCATATCCAGCCATCTGTTGTCGGAGATCGATCAGATCGTGGACGATATCGGTATTATTGCAAACGGAAAGCTGAAATATCAGGGCTCTTTGAGCAGGCTCCACGAGGAGGATGAGACAAAAACGTTGGAAGAGATTTTCCTGGCAATGACGATGGAAGAGGTGAGCTTATGATCGCGTTATGGAAAGCGGAATATCGAAAAACAAGAGGACGTTACCTGTTTCTGTTTGTGCTCGCCATGTCAGCGGTAGGGCTGATGTGGGCGCTCAGCGGAAAATTAAGCGAAGATGCCATCGCAAAGGGCTGGTATATGCTGTTATACCAGATGCCGTTGATCAATGTGCTGATCCTGCCGATGATGGCAATGCTCATTGCCTCCAGGCTGGGTGATCTGGAACACAAAAACGGGATGCTGAAACATCTGTGTACTGTCGCGGAGAGAGGAAAACTGTACGATGCAAAGCTGCTTTACGGTCTTGGACTGATATTTGCCGGCATCCTGATCCAGTGGTGCGGTATTATCGCCGACGGATTTTTCAGGCATCATTTCGGCGGAAGTTTCCTGGTAAAAGAATATTTATTGCTCCTGCTGTTCACAATCGCGCCGACTTTTGCGGTCTATATCCTGCAGCATACGGTGACGATGTGCTTTGTCAAACCGGCGATACCGTATATTGTGGGGATCATCGGGGAATTTGTAGGACTGCTGTCCATGTTTCTGCCTTACCGCATTCTCTCTTACGGTACCCCCTGGGGATATTATGGAGCTTTGATGTTAGTCTGGTCAGAATACGACAGAGCAACCAGGATCTCCACCTACTTTTTCCGGGAAATCAACTGGGGAGCATTCATTGCAATTGAAATAATAACAGTTGTTATATATATAGCGGGAAAAATTGCCTTCTGTAAAAAGGAGGTCTAAGAAAATAACGGAAATAAATAACAGGTGATATTGCAGTTCTGTGTCGGCGCGGTATTCACAGATCTGTAAACTATATTTTTCGTTGGACGGCGGTCTGCCAGCTTACGAAATCTGTTTTCACAGGCAAGCCGATTTCCGGCAGGTTATAAGATGATTTTCTCCATAAAACCGCGCAGAAAGGAAAAACAACATGTTGCTACAATTATACAAAGCAGAAAGAATGAAATTAAGGCGTTCTCCGGTATGGTTGGTCTTTATCGTAGTTCCGGCAGTTCCCGCCTTTCTGGGAACGATGAACTATTTGAATAATATTGAGATACTGACTTCCGAATGGTATAGTCTCTGGACACAGCATACGCTGTTCACCAGTTACTTTTTCCTGCCGATTCTGTTGGGCCTCTACTGCAGTTACCTGATGAGACTTGAAAAAAATAATCATAATTTAACAAAACTTTTGACTCTGCCGATCTCAAGAAAAGAACTGTTTCTGGCAAAGTTATTGTCAGCGGGGAAGATCATCCTGCTGACAGAACTCTGGATCGGCGTACTGTTCCTGATCTCCGGCAAATTGGCGGGCATCACAGGCGAACCGCCAACGAAGGAACTTTTCATCTGGTGCCTGTTCGGTGCTCTCGGCGGGATGGTTATGGCCGCGATACAGTTGATCATCTCCTTGCTTTGTGACAGCTTCGCTCTGCCCGTCGGCATCTCCTTTGTCGGTGGTCTGACCGGCCTTTTATCAATGGCCAAAGCTGGATACGGCCATATCTACCCCTACTCGCTTCTGGCCTATGGCATGGTAGCCAACAATAACCGCCAGCAGCTCACCGCCGACGGCTATCCGCAGTTTATCGTGGTCTGTGTGTGGTATATCGTGGTTTTCACGGTGATCGGCGCGATGATTATGGAGAGGAAGGAAGTATAAACAGTGTATGGGTGGAAATTTTTCCTGGCGCTGATTGTATAAGACAATAAAAAATGCTATACTACAAATACATTATGGAACTAATGATGATAATATTAGAAAGCGGGAGGTGTTTTATGACAGCAATCAGACAGGAAGCAATTGAAATGCTGGAGAGAGTGCCGGAAGATAAATTGAGTTTTGTAATGCAGATCATGCAGGGAATAAATGGACTATTAGGAGTATCCGACATAAAAGACAAAGAGACCATAGATTTAAAACAATTTGTCATGGCACCTACAGAACGTGGACAAAATGCGGATAAATATGTGAGGGAGTTGCGGGATAATGACAGGTTTTAAAAGGGTATTTATTGATACAGCTCCAATTATATACTTTCTGGAAAATAGTTCCCAGTATATGGAAGCGATGGAGAAGTTTTTTGCAAAATGTGTGAAAGAGCATATGCAGATTGTAACATCAACACTGACTGTCGAGGAGTATCTTGTGTCACCATATAGTAACGGAAAAATAGATTATATAGATAATTTTAAAAAATTTATTGATTATATGGATATTGAAGTGGTAGATATTGACTCTGAAATTGCAGAACAAGGGGCAAAAATCAGAGGGAAATATAAAAACTTTAAAGCCATGGATGCCTTACAGATAGCAACAGCAGTAGTAAAAAAATGTGACATGTTCTTTACAAATGATAAACAGCTAAGACAGGAAAAAGAAATTCCCTGTATGACAGTGGAGGATATGAGTGACTTTGTTTTTTAAAGGCATTTCCATATAGTTTGATGATGGCTTTGCCGGGCACCTACTCTGACGGCGTCCGGCAAAACCATTCTACCCCAAATTCTTATACGCCGTAGACAACATCAACTTAATCCGATTGAGCTGATTCACCTCACTGGCTCCCGGATCATAATCGATGGCCACAATATTGGAGAGCGGATACCGCTTCCGGATCTCCTTGATCACCCCTTTTCCCACCACATGATTGGGCAGGCAGCCGAAGGGCTGACAGCAGACGATATTGCCCGTACCGCCTTTGATCAGCTCGATCATCTCGCCGGTCAAAAACCACCCTTCGCCGGTCTGATTGCCGATATTGACGATCGGCTCCGCATATTCCACCAGCTTATAGATACTCACAGGGGGATGGAACCGGGCGCTTTTCTCGAAAGCCTTCGCCGCGCTTCCCCGCAGAAACTCAAGCGCTGAGATCCCAAGCCTGCACAGCCGTGCCGTTTTTTTGCTGCTGCCAAGATAATCCGCCTTATAGATCTGGTTGTAGAAGCAGTAGAGCATAAAGTCCAGCAGATCCGGGCAGACCGCCTCGGCGCCTTCCGCTTCCAACAGCTCCACCAGATGATTGTTGGCCACCGGCGCAAATTTCACAAGAATCTCGCCCACAATGCCGACCTTCGGCTTTTTCACATCCGTAACCGGCAGGGCGTCAAACTCCTCGATGATCTGTCGGCACATCTTTCGGAACTTGAAGAAGTTCAGATGTTTTCCGGTCAGGAAAGCGACGCATCTCTGTTTCCATTTTTCGTGAAGGGCATCGGCAGAGCCGGGTTCTTTTTCGTAGGGCCTTGTGGCGTACACGCAGCGCATAAAGATATCCCCGAACACAGCGCCGAATGCTGCATGGAGCAGCAGATCCGCGTTGATATGGAAGCCGGGGTTCGTCTCGATACCGCCCAGGTTTAAGGAGATCACCGGAATCTGCGCCATTCCTGCCTTCTCAAGCGCTCTTCTGATAAAACCGATATAGTTAGTGGCACGGCAGCCGCCGCCGGTCTGGGACATGATCACGGCAGTGCGGTCTAAGTCATATTTGCCGGAATGCAGGGCATCCATGATTTGTCCCACCACGATCAGGGAAGGATAACAGGCGTCATTATTTACATATTTCAGCCCCATATCCACTGCGTGTTTATTGTCATTGCCCAATACTACAAAGTTGTAGCCGCAGGCGTTAAAAGCAGGCTGCAGCAGATCGAAGTGGATCGGCGACATCTGAGGACAGAGGATCGTATAATTTTTCCGCATTTCTTCCGTGAAGGAAACTTTGTGAATGGAAGAGGAGCGGATCGTCCGCTTCATATGCCGCATCTCCCGCACCCTGAGGGCGGAGAGCAGAGAACGGATCCGGATCCTTGCGGCCCCCAGGTTGTTGACCTCATCGATCTTTAAACAGGTATAGATCTTATCGGAACCGGCCAGGATATCGTTCACCTGATCTGTGGTGACGGCGTCCAGACCGCAGCCGAAGGAATTTAACTGAATCAGATCCAGGTCGTCCCTTGTCTTCACGAAACTTGCCGCCGCGTACAGCCTGGAATGGTACATCCACTGATCGGAGACAATGAGCGGCCTTTCCGGATTTGCCAGATGGCAGACGGAGTCCTCGGTCAGCACCGCAATATTGTAGCTGTTGATGAGCTCCGGGATCCCGTGATTGATCTCCGGATCGACATGGTAGGGGCGTCCTGCCAGCACAATGCCTCTGGCCTGATGCGTTTCCATCCAGGATAATACTTCTTCCCCTTTTTTACGGATATCTTCTCTGGCCGCATCTGCTTCCGCCCAGGCGGCGTCCACCGCAGCCCGGACATCCTCCGCGGGAAGCTCGGGAAAAGCGCGGACAAGCGCCGTCTTCACCGTTTCCGGCGATTCAAAATTCATAAAAGGATTGCGGAAATCGATCTGTTCCCCGGCGATCTCATCCACATTGTTTTTAATGTTTTCGGAATAGGAAGTCACAATGGGGCAGTTGTAGTGGTTGTTGGCCTCCTCAAACTCCTTCCGTTCATAAAACAGAGCGGGGTAGAAAATAAAACGGATCCCCTGTCTGATTAACCAGGTCACATGTCCGTGGGCCAGCTTGGCCGGATAACATTCCGACTCGCTGGGGATGGACTCGATGCCCAGCTCATAAATTTTGTGGGTGGAGCTGGGAGAGAGAACCACGGAGTACCTGAGCTTCGTAAAGAAGGTGAACCAGAACGGGTAGTTCTCATACATGTTTAATACCCGGGGAATGCCCACTTTGCCCCGTTTGGCCTCGTCCGCCGGCAGCGGCTCGTAATGGTGGAAGAGCCGTTCCAGCTTATATTCATAAAGATTCGGAATATTGTTTTCGTTTTTCTGTTTTCCCAGGCCTCTCTCGCAGCGGTTGCCGGAGATATACTGTCTGCCGCCGGAGAAGCGGTTGATGGTCAGACGGCAGTTGTTAGTACAGCCCTTGCATTTCGCCATGCTGGTGGTAAACTGCAGCTCGTTGATCTTTTCGATACTTAACATCGTGGTTTCATAGTGTTCTTCCATACCAAAGCGCTCCCTGGCGATCAGAGCGCAGCCGAAAGCCCCCATGATACCGGCGATATCCGGGCGGGTGGCGTCACAGTCCGCAATCTTTTCAAAACTGCGCAGTACGGCGTCATTGTAGAAAGTACCGCCCTGGACTACGATATTTCTGCCCAGTTCCTCGGCGGAGGAGACTTTGATTACCTTAAATAGTGCATTTTTGATGACAGAGTAGGCAAGCCCTGCTGAAATATCGCTGACGGAAGCCCCCTCCTTCTGCGCCTGTTTTACTTTAGAGTTCATAAAGACGGTGCAGCGGGTGCCCAGATCGATGGGATGCTCAGCAAACAGCGCCGCTTTCGCAAACTCTTCCACGCTGTAATTCAAGGATTTCGCGAAGGTCTCGATAAAGGAACCGCAGCCGGAAGAGCAGGCCTCGTTGAGCTGTACGGAATCTACGGTCTGATTTTTGATCTTGATGCACTTCATATCCTGACCGCCGATATCTAAAATGCAGTCTACGGAAGGATCAAAAAAGGCAGCGGCGTAGTAGTGCGCCACCGTTTCCACTTCGCCGTCATCTAACAGAAAAGCGGCCTTCAGCAGAGCTTCCCCATAGCCGGTGGAACAGGAGCGGACGATCTTTGCCCCCTCCGGCAGAAGACTGTAGATCTCCTGAATAGAGCGGATCGCAGTCTTTAAGGGACTGCCGTTATTATTGCTGTAAAAAGAGTAGAGAAGTTCCCCGTTTTCCCCGACCAGTGCGGTTTTCGTGGTGGTGGAACCGGCGTCGATGCCCAGAAAGCAGTTTCCCCGGTAGGCGGAGAGATCGCCCTTTTTCACCCTGGTCTTTTCATGTCTGGCGCAGAAAGCCTCATACTCCTGTTCCGAGGCAAAAAGCGGATCCATTCTCGCCACCTCGAATTCCATCCGAATGCCGCAGGACAGCCGTTTTGTCATGGCTGAGAGGGTGGTGGAAGTCTCGCTTTTCGCATTCAGGGCAGAACCCATGGCCGCAAAGAGATGGGAATTTTCCAACGTGATAGTATGTTCCTCATCCAGTTTCAGGGTGCGGACAAAGGCGGTTTTCAGTTCCGACAAAAAGTGAAGAGGTCCCCCCAAAAAGGCCACATGTCCGCGGATCGGTTTCCCGCAGGCAAGACCGGAAATCGTCTGGTTTACCACCGCCTGAAAGATGGAGGCGGACAGATCTTCTTTAGTGGCTCCTTCGTTAATCAGGGGCTGGATATCGGATTTGGCAAACACGCCGCAGCGGGCGGCGATGGTGTAAAGGGACCGGTAACTTTTGGCGTACTCGTTTAATCCGGTGGCGTCAGTCTGTAATAAGGAAGCCATCTGGTCGATAAAAGAGCCGGTGCCGCCGGCGCAGATACCGTTCATTCTCTGCTCCACGTTACCGCCTTCGAAATAAATTATTTTTGCATCCTCGCCGCCCAGCTCGATGGCCACATCGGTCTTCGGCGCAAAAGTCTGTAAGGAGGTGGACACCGCGATGACCTCCTGCACAAAGGGAACGCCCAGATGATTGGCGAGAGTCAGCCCGCCGGAACCCGTGATCATTGGATGAACCGTCAGATCCCCCAGGGAAGCCTGCGCCTTTTTTAACAGATCTGTCAGCGTTTCCTGAATGTTGGCAAAATGCCTCTTATAGTCTGAAAAGAGCAGTCTGGGGGGGCGTTTTTCAGAGTCTCCGGAACCGGTCCAGGGAGCCGGGGAGCCGCCCTGCGCTGTAGATAAAAGACTGCCGTCATGTGCCATCACGGCGATCTTTACCGTGGTGGAACCAATATCAATACCCAATGTATAAGTTAAATTTGTCATAGATACACCATGCCCTTTCCGGAGCCTTGCAAAATTTCATGCATACTTTTATGCATTGCCCAGGCACAATATTTTTCATATAAACAGGTTTCTCTGTGAAGGATTTATGTCCCGCAGAAACCATATAAATTATTTGTTTTTTGACATACCCAGATATTATACGACATTCTTTTCCACATTTCAACGCACCAGAAAATAGAAAATGTTAAGAAATTCATATCTTTTTCTAAAAAAATGTATATGGATCTGCAAATTATATTAAATTAAGAAGGAAGCGATGCTTCACAGTTTACAATTTTTTCCTGAAATGATATGATGTTACAAGCACGGCAGGGTTTTGCGCTGACGGATATTTTTTCATATACAATCATACAGATAAAAAAGAGGGATGGAAAATATGCAGAAATTTATAAAAAATCTGGAAAAAAAGTTTGGCAGGTATGCGATACCGGATCTGATCAATTACTTTGTGATATTTTATGTGGCATCCACGATCATCAGTCTGTTTCTGCCGGGAATTTACTACAATTTTCTGGCGCTTGATTTTGTGAAGATAGGACATGGACAGATCTGGCGGCTTGTCACGTTTATCCTGGCGCCGGAAAATCTATGGATAAAGGGGGATAACTTTGCGACCGGAACGAATATTTTCTTTTTCGTGATCCTGGTGCACATGTATTATCTGTTTGGACGTTCCCTGGAAAGGGTATGGGGTTCTTTCCGGTTTAATCTGTATTTTATCGGCGGTATCATTCTGACGGTGGTGGCGGAGTTTATTCTGTTTATTACAACAGGGCAGAGTGCTTACTACGGCGGTATGAACTATGTTTATCAGTCCATGTTCTTTGCCTTCTGCGTGCTGTTTCCGGAAGAACAGTTTCTGATCTGGTTTGTATTCCCGGTGAAAGCAAAGATATTAGCGGTGCTGGACGGCATTCTGATGGTGGTCATGCTTTTCCAATATCTGCAGGATGGAGATTTTGGCCGCGCATTGGCGCTTGTGGTGGCTATGCTGAACTTCCTGGTTTTCTTCTATGCCTATAAAGGGCTCGACAGATTCAGCCCGAGGCAGATGAAGCGGAGAAAAGAATTCAAACGCCAGACCATGCGTCCCCAGGGCGTGACAAAGCATCAATGTGCGATCTGCGGCAGGAACGAGATGACTAATCCGGAACTTTCCTTCCGCTTCTGTTCCAAGTGCAACGGGAACTATGAATATTGTGAAGAGCATCTTTATACGCATCAGCATGTGAGATAGGGCATCAGTCAGTTTTTCAGCATTCATCAGGCAGGAGAAATCATATCCTGTTCAGATGTGCTTTCCGCTGGCCTTTGAAAAACAGAGCTGAGGAAAACGTAGCAGACGCAGTATGAGGAGAAAAGTAAGCAGTGGACAGAGAGATTTTATTTGCGAAAACGCTGGAAAAAGTAAAAAAACAGGGAATTATGCAGGGAAACCGCATCGGTAAGGATGAGGTGCGGGAGGCTTTCAGGGAGCTTGCACTGGAAGAGGATCAGCTTGCGCTTGTCTACGATTATCTGGAAAAGCATCATATTGAAGTAAATGAAAAGCTTGGGGAACGATCTGCGGACAATTTCCCGGAGAGTTCTGTTTCCTGGGAGACTTTGACGGAGGAAGAGACGGATTATCTGCAGGAGTATGTGCGGTTGTTGGAAGAGATTCCGGTACTTTCCGGAGGAGAGAGGGAAGCTCTGTTTTTATCCGCCATGGCTGGCGAAGTGTCGGCCCAGAGGAAGCTGACGGAGGTTTTTCTGCCGCAGGTGCCGGATATGGCAAAGATCTACGCCGGACAGGGCGTCTATCTGGAGGATCTGATCGGGCAGGGCAATATGGCGTTAAGCGAGGGCGTCTCCATGCTGGGAGCGGCGGAAAACGCGCAGGATGCGGAGGGAATGTTAGCCTGGTTTATTATGGATGCGATGGAGAAGCTGATTGCGGAAGGGCAGGATAACCGGAACGCCGACAGGAAACTAGAGGACAGGGTAAATGAGATCGCAAAGCAGGCGAGGGAGCTGGCGGAGGATCTGCGGCGCAAGGTGACGGTAAAAGAACTGGCGCAGGAGACCGGGATTCCGGAGGAGGAGATCAGGGATGTGTACCGCATCAGCGGCTATGTGATAGAGGATCTGGAAGACAGGTAGAGTGAAGAAGACATAAAAGACAAAAGGAGAACCGTCAGCTGTGAAGGCAATTACGGAACGGACGGAAAAGGTTAGCATATGTCATTTGAGTCATTAAAGAATAAGATAGCCGATAGCAGAAAAAAGAGCGGAAACAGAAAGAACACCCCTGCGGTCTATGAAGATTTTAAATATATGCTGCAGGATGTGAACCGCATTTATATCGGAGCGAAATATACTTACAGGGAACTGATAGAAAATCCAGAGACGGCTTTCAAATTCAAGTCGGTGATCGAACATTATCTGTTAAAGGAGACAGATCCTGACACAACCATTGAGAGTGATTTTTATTATATGACACCGGAGAGTTTTTCTTACAGAACTTATGAACAGCTCAAAGTGAAGCTGAAGATCAGTATTCTGACAGACAGAAAGGGAAAACAGGGGAAGACGGATAGAGTGTACAAAGAGCAGACAGTCTCTCTGCAGGAGTTCGCAGGCATCCCGCTTGCGCGGAAAAAGAGGGATGGAATTGTCGTACAGGAGTTGATTTTGTCGAAACTTGCGATCGTTTCTTTTGTTATTTGAGAAGAAAAAGCTTGATAAATGTCGAGAAATTTGGTATTGTATGAATAGCGGGAGGGAAACGTCAAAAAAGTGAACTTCCTGCGATACCTGAAAATGGTAAAATTCCCCTTTTACACTGAACAGGTTAGGGTTTATGCCCTGCCTGTTCTTTTATTTTGCGAAAACAGACTCCGATGCATGATAATGGGTTACAGTGTGATATATTTGAAAATGAAGCTTTAAAAAGATGAAAATTGTGGTAAGATAGTAAAAGGCAGAAAATCAAATCAGACGGAGGTTTTGGATGAAGAATTATAATGGCTATGAGACGATAGAGGAAAGGGAAATTGGAGAGTTAAATTCGAAGGGGACATTGCTTCGACATGAGAAAACCGGGGCCAGGGTGATCCTGATGGAAAATGAGGAGGAGAATAAGGTATTTTATATCGGGTTTCGGACTCCTTCGGTGGATTCCACCGGTGCGGCTCATATTGTGGAACATACGGTGCTGTGCGGTTCGGAACATTTTCCGGTGAAGGATCCCTTTATTGAGCTGGCGAAGGGGAGTCTGAATACGTTTCTCAATGCCATGACCTATCCGGATAAGACGGTCTATCCGGTGGCCAGCTGTAATAATAAGGATTTTCAGAATCTGATGCATGTCTATCTGGACGCCGTGTTTCATCCGAATATTTACAGAGAGGAGAAGATCTTCAGACAGGAGGGCTGGCACTATGAGATGGAAGATGCGGAGGATGATCTGACGCTCAACGGTGTGGTTTATAATGAGATGAAGGGAGCTTTTTCCTCTTCTGATGATGTGCTGGAGCGGGAGATTTTAAACGCCCTGTTTCCGGAGACTTCCTACAGTTTTGAGTCCGGCGGGGATCCGGAGGTGATCCCGGAGCTGACTTATGAGAAGTTTTTAGATTTCCATAGAAGATATTATCATCCTTCCAACAGCTATATTTATCTGTACGGCAATATGGATATGGCGGAGAAGCTGGAGTTTATCGACAGGGAATACCTCGGAAAGTTTGAGAAGCAGGCTGTGGACTCCGAGGTAAAACTGCAACCCTCTTTTCCTGAGATGAAAGAAATTCAGAAAAGTTATCCGATCTCTGAGGGGGAATCGGAGGAAAACAATACCTATCTTTCTGTCAGCAAGGCAGTGGGCAGTGTTCTTGACAGGGAGCTGTATGTGGCTTTCCAGATTCTGGACTACGCGCTGTGCAGCGCGCCCGGCGCGCCTTTAAAGCAGGCGATGATCGATGCAGGGATCGGGACGGATGTGTACAGTATTTTTGACGACGGCGTCAGACAGCCTTATTTTTCTGTCATAGCAAAAAATGCAGATCTGCAACAAAAGGAGGCCTTTCTTGACACTTACAGACAGATCCTTACAAAGCTTGTAAAGGAGGGAATTGACAGAAAGGCTTTATATGCAGGGTTAAATCATTTTGAGTTCAAGCACAGGGAGGCAGATTTCGGATCTTACCCCAGGGGATTGATGTATGGACTGCAGATGCTTGATTCCTGGCTCTATGACGACGGGAAACCTTTTATTCATGTGGAGGCAAATGAAACCTACGCCGGCCTCAGAGAAAAAATTGAGGAGGGCTATTTTGAGAAGCTGATAAGGGACTGCCTGTTAGATAATGAGCATGGGGCTGTGGTGGTGTTAGTGCCCGAAAAGGGCCTGACGGCAAAACGGGAGAAAGAACTTGCGGAGAAGTTACAGCAGTATAAGGAAACCCTTTCCGGGGAGGAGATCGATGTTATCGTGGCTGATACGGAAGCCCTGAAAGCCTATCAGGAGGAGGGCGATACGCCGGAAGCGTTATCCTGTATCCCCCATCTGACCAGGGAGGATATTAAAAAGGAAGCGGAGAGCTATGTGAATGAACTGCGCCGCGCGGCGGGGATTCCAGTTCTGTACCATGATGTGTTTACCAACGGGATCGGGTATCTGAGGCTCAGCTTTGACTGCAGCCATGTGCCGGAAGAACTGTTCCCCTATCTGGGACTTTTAAAGACCATGCTGGGACTTATGGATACGGAGAGTTACAGTTACGGCGAACTGTTTCATGAGATCAATATCGAGACAGGCGGTATGACCTTTGTGACGAACACGTTTACGAAAGCGGATCTGTCGGATTATACGGTGCGGTTCGATCTGAAGGCAAAGGTGCTTTTTGAGAAGCTGCCGGAGGCGTTCAGGCTGGCGTTGATTATGATGAAAGAGACAAAGTGGGCGGATGATAAGCGGTTAAAGGAACTGCTTGAGGAAACCAAATCCAGAATGCAGTCGGCCATGCTGGAGGCGGGCCATACGGTTTCGGCGCTGCGGGCCCTCTCCTATATCTCCAGCGCCGCTACATGCAATGAGCAGATCACCGGTGTGACGCAGTACAGACTCGTGGCGGATCTGGCGGAACATTTCGAGGAGCGGAAAAGAGAGCTTGTGATAAATATGAACAGGCTTGTCAGGATTTTATTCCGGGCGGAAAATCTGCTGGTGGATTATACGGCGTCGAAGGAAGGGTGTGAGAGGCTGTCGGAACTGGTGGCGGAGTTTAAGGAGAACCTGTACGCGGGGGCCTGCGATGCAGCGAAGGAAAAATACTGTCCTGTGCCGGAAAAAAAGAACGAGGGTTTTCTGACCGCATCCCAGGTGCAGTATGTGTGCCGGGCAGGGAACTTTGTCAAAAAAGGCTTCTCCTATACCGGAGCGTTGAAGGTGTTGCGGGTGATGATGAACTATGATTATCTCTGGAATAATGTCCGCGTCAAAGGGGGAGCCTACGGCTGCATGTGCAGCTTCGGCAAGAGCGGTGAGAGCTATTTTGTCTCCTATAGAGATCCCAATCTGGAAAAGACGGTGGCGGTGTACGAGGCTGCGGCAGATTATATCGAGAACTGGCAGGGGGATGAGGAGGAGCTGACACAGTATCTGATCGGCGCCATCAGCGAACTGGATACGCCGAAAACGCCTCAGGATAAGGGAACCTTTTCTCTGGGCGGCTATCTGACCGGGCTTTCGGAGGAAAAACTGCAGCAGGAACGGGATGAGATATTGTCGGTGACGGTGGAGACGATCCGGTCCCTGGGAGAGCATATCAGAGCATTTTTGTCGGATGACTGCCTTTGCGTGCTGGGCAGAGAGGATAAAATAAAACAGGCGGAAGGGTTCGGGGAAAAAGAGCAGTTGTTTTCCTGATTTTTGAGTGGAAGCGGACGCTGATGGACTTCAATTTAGGAAAAATGGGAGGAATATTATGGGAAAACGGAAAAGTTTGAATTTGGTGGTAGCGGTCGTGATAGCGAGTGTGCTGGCGGGCTGCGGGAGCAGCAAGGGGATGATGAATGAGACGGCGGCTTATGAAGTTGCGGCGGAGGCGCCGGCGGCTGCGATGGAGGAGTATCTCTATGATGTCGGTTACGATACTGCGGCGGAGGTGTCGGCCGAGATGCCGGAGGAAGCTGTGGCGCAGGAGTTTGATGCGGAGGCCGGAGCAGGGGAAGCAAAGAATCAGGCTCAGGAGCTGCCGGAAAACCAGCAGGCCGGGCGGAAGTTGATTACGACCATGACGCTGTCGGCGGAGACCGAGCATTTTGATGCGCTGATGGGGAATCTGGAAAGGCAGATTGCAGAACTCGGCGGCTATATTGAAAACAGCGATCAGTGGAATGGCTCGGTAGATTATTACGGCAATCGGATCAATGACAGGAGCGCCTCGCTGACGGTCAGGATCCCGATGGAAAAGCTGGACGGTTTTCTGTCCTTGATGGAGGAGAACAGTAATATCACAAATAAGTCTAAGAATGTGGAGGATGTAACTCTTGCCTATGTGGATTTGGAGAGCCATAAAAAGGCGCTTCTGACAGCGGAGGAGCGGTTGCTTGAACTGTTGGAGAAGGCAGAGACCGTGGAGGATCTGATCGCGATAGAGGAGAAGCTGACGGATGTCCGGTATCAGCTGGAGAGTATGGAATCCCAGCTGCGTACATACGATAATAAGATCAACTACAGTACGGTGTACCTGAACATTCAGGAGGTGACCAGGCTGACGCCGGTGGAAGCGCCCACTACCTGGAGCAGGATAAGGAACGGCTTTTCCGAAAACCTGTACAATTTGGGCGAGGGTATCAAAGATTTCTTTATCGGAGTTGTGATCAATATTCCATATATTGTGATGTGGATCATTATTCTGGGGATCGGGGCATTTATCGGGTTCCTGGCGGTAAAGCATGATAAAAAGAAAAAGGAAAAGAGACAAAAAGAGAGGCAGCAGACGGAAGGTAATGAAGCGGCAGCACCGGAAGAAGCGGAAGGCCCATTGCCCTATGGTGTGAAGAAAGGCAGCATGCCGTCCGCCGGAAGATGGAAAAAGAGAGGCAGAGCGTCTGTACCGGAAACGGGGCATGGGAAGCCGGAAACAGCGGAAACAAAGCAGGGGTATGAGGAGCCGGATAAGGAAAAGGCAGAATCGGCTAAAGAATAGCTGGAAGAAAGGTAAAGAGGAAAAGATAGAATGATAACAGGCAGTGATGCAGGCAGAAAGGCCGGTTTTGCCGCTTTGATCGGCAGGCCGAATGTGGGAAAATCCACATTGATGAATAAGCTGATCGGGATGAAGATTGCGATCACCTCAAAGAAGCCCCAGACCACGAGAAACCGTATTCAGACGGTCTACAATGATGAGAGAGGACAGATCGTATTTTTAGATACGCCGGGAATCCATAAGGCAAAAAACAGGCTGGGAGATTATATGGTGGCGGCGGCAGAACGCACCCTGAAGGATGTGGATGTAGTGCTCTGGCTGGTGGAGCCTGCGACTTTTATCGGGGCAGGAGAGCAGCATATTATTGAAGAGCTGAAGAAAATAAACACCCCGGTTATCATCGTGATCAACAAGACAGATACGGTGAAAAAAGAAGAACTGTTGGCTGTTATCGATGCGTACCACAAAGAACTTTCGGAGGCGGAGATCGTACCGGTTTCCGCCCTGAAAGGAGATAATACGGAGGATCTGGTGCAGACGATCTTTAAGTATCTGCCCTATGGAGAGCCTTTTTATGACGAGGATACAGTGACGGATCAGCCGGAGAGGCAGCTGGTGGCGGAGTTGGTCAGGGAGAAGGCGCTGCGTCTTCTGGAGGAGGAGATTCCCCACGGTATTGCAGTGACCATAGAAAGTATGAAGTACCGCAGAAAGATCTGCGATATTGAGGCGACGATCATCTGCGAAAAGGAATCGCACAAAGGGATCATTATCGGAAAACAGGGCAGCATGTTAAAAAAGATCGGCGCTTCCGCACGGGCGGATATTGAGAAGATGTTATATCAGAAAGTGAATTTACAGCTTTGGGTGAAGGTGCGAAAAGACTGGAGGGACAGCGATATTCTGTTGAAAAATTTCGGGTACAATGCGAAGGAAGAATCCATGTAACGGATGTGCATCGCGAAGCGTACCATGTCTGTAAAACAGACATAGTGCAATATATAGATATTGTACAAATCAGCGCCGAGCGGAGCGAGTGTGCATCGCGAAGCGTACCATGTCTGTAAAACAGACATAGTGCAATATATAGATATTGTACAAACCAGCGCCGAGCGGAGCGAGTGTGCATCGCGAAGCGTACCATGTCTGTAAAACAGACATAGTGCAATATATAGATATTGTACAAACCAGCGCCGAGCGGAGCGAGTGTGCATCGCGAAGCGTACCATGTCTGTAAAACAGACATGGTATCTTCTGGACATAGAATAAGAAGCGGGAAAACTGCAAATCCTATACTTCATAGACAAAAGAAACATCCGGAGTATTTTTCGGATGTTTTCGACAGATGAGGAGGACTTGCAGTATGTTGAATGAGCAGGATGAGGAAGAGACGAAGAAGTGGGACAGATTCTGGTTCAGCGGAAGCGTGGAGGATTATCTTTGTTATAAAAGCTGTCATCGGGAAGAAGAGAAAGAAGCATACTGTAAGAACAAGGGCAGAAAGCTTTCAACTGAGCGGGAAACTTTTACCTGATGCCAGGCGGGAAAAGTTTGCGCCGCAGCATGAAAGCAGGAAGCAGGGCACGGGAGCCGGAAAGGATGGGCGGCGTTCATGCAGGATTTTTTGCATGTGACAGGAATGGTATTAAAATCCATTCCCGTCGGAGAATATGACAGGGCGGTGACGATCCTGACCACAGGAAAGGGAAAGATCTCCGCTTTTGCCAGAAACGCGAGAAAACAGAATAATCGTTTTATGGCGGCTGTCAGCCCTTTTTGTTTCGGTACCTTCAAACTCTACGCAGGCAGAAATTCCTACACGATGGCAGAAGCGGAGATTTCCAATTATTTTGAAAAGCTGCGGGAAGATCTGGAGGGCGCCTGTTACGGTATGTATTTTCTGGAAGTGGCGGACTTTTATACGAGAGAGAACAATGACGATGCGGAGATGTTGAAATTGTTATATCAGTCTCTCAGGGCATTGTTACATAAAAATCTGGATAATAGGCTGGTACGGTTAGTCTTTGAGTGCAAGGCGATGGCGGTGAACGGAGAATTCCCGGGGGTGCCGGGAGATATGGAACTGTCGGAGTCGGCGGCCTATACGCTTAAATTCATAGCAGATACGCCGGCGGAAAAACTGTATACTTTTACAGTGACGCAGAGTGTTCTCACGGAACTGCAGGCAGTGTCGGAAAAATATCGGGAAAGAATATGGGGACATCATTTCAGGAGCCTGGAGATGCTTGATTTACTGCCTGTAAAATAGTGTTTTTCAGGCAGTAAATTTTTACCTGAAAATGGTTGATTATCTCAAAAAAGCCTTGATTTACGGGCATACAAGCAGGATTTCAAGCTGAATTTACTACCAATTTACTACTTTTGAGGGAAAGAGCCTTGATATGCCGCCCGGAACCCTGCAAGCCCAGCCACCAGCACACAGCATTGAGAAAGAATAAATGAAAACTGAATACGACGCAGACGCGGCGTTTCTCTATCCCTAACCGGGAGAACAGGAACGCCGCTTTTTTTATGCCCTCATGTTACGCAGTAGGGGCAAAAAGAGCCTTGCTATATGCGGCTTTGCGGGCGCACTTTTGCCGGGGACAGGGATTTATACCTAACCCCGGCAAAATGGCGTTCTATCGCGTAACAAATCCACAACCAAAGGAGTGATGAAGCTATGGCAGTTTTCCGAGTGGAGCGCAACAAGGGCTATACCGTTATGAGCAACCACCATTTACGCAACAAGGAACTGACCTTAAAGGCAAAGGGGCTTTTGCTTTTGTGTTAACCTGGATCTTCTGGAAGGAAGAAGAGGATGATCATGGGAAGAAAGAAAAGACTTCTCAGACAAAACAGAAGGAAGGGGCGATGCAGGCAGCCGCAGCGGAGCGCATCCTGTACGCGCCGGTAAAGGGAAATGTGATTGCAAGAGACTCCATTCCTGACGCCACCTTTGCGGCGGGGATACTGGGGGACGGCGTGGGGATCGAGCCGGAGGAAGGAATTGTGGTCTCCCCGGTGGACGGCGAGATCTCCACAGTGGTGGACAGCAGGCATGCGGTAGGTATCTCAGGGCCGGATGGAATGGAGCTTTTGATTCATGTGGGCGTGGATACGGTCAACATGAAAGGGGAAGGCTTTACCTGTTTTGTCAAAGAGGGAGACAAGGTGAAGGCCGGGCAGAAACTGATCGCTTTTGATATCAATAAGATCGTGCAGGCGGGGTATTCGCCTACCACCGCTGTGCTATTGACAAACAGCGATGATTATAGTAATTTTATGGTGAAAAAGATGGGACGGACAGAACGGATGGAAGAGATGTTAACTGTGTAAAGTGTGCAGGCATGCCGGGCTGACAGAGATATCCGATGAAAAGATAATGCAGGACTAAAAATAACCGGAGGGGGATCAGATGAGCGCAAAAACGCAGAAAGCGGAGTACAGAAAACGGTTTGAGGAGCGGATCGATGAACTGAGATGGCTGTACTGTGAGATTTATCACAATGATATGCAGGGGTTTACATGGCTTTGTGATTCCATGTACGAGTTTTACGAGGAGAGAAATGTAAACCTGAAAAAACTGGACAGAGCCAGAGAGAAAGATAAAAACTGGTATCACAGCAATAAACTTCTCGGGATGATGCTTTATACGGGCGCCTTTGCAGGAACATTGAAGGGCGTACAGAAAAAGCTGGATTATATCGAATCCTGTGGTGTAAACTATGTGCATCTGATGCCCCTTTTGGAAAGCCCCAAGGGGAAGGACGACGGCGGGTATGCCGTGGCGGATTTCAGAAAGGTGCAGCCGGAACTGGGGACCATAGAAGATCTGAGAGATCTGACGGAAGAGATGCATGAGAGAGGGATCAGCTGCTGTATGGATTTTGTGATGAACCATACCAGCGAGGAACACGCCTGGGCGAAAGCGGCGAGAGCGGGAGATCCGGAGGCCAGAAAGCGTTATTATTTCTATGACAACTGGGAGATTCCGGGGCAGTTTGAGCAGACCATGCCGCAGGTATTTCCCACCACGGCGCCGGGGAACTTTACCTGGTTTAAGGACTGCCATCAGGCGGTGATGACCACCTTTTATCCCTATCAGTGGGACCTGAACTATGAAAACTGCGTGGTGTTCAACGATATGGTGGGCAATATGCTTTTTTTGGCCAACTGCGGGATCGATATTATCAGACTGGATGCGGTGCCCTATATCTGGAAGACGCTTGGGACAAACTGCAGAAACCTTCCCCAGGTACATACCCTTGTGAGAATGATGCGCCTGATCGGGGAGATCGTCTGCCCTGGCGTGCTGCTTTTAGGGGAAGTGGTGATGGAACCGGCGAAGGTGGTGCCGTATTTTGGCAGCGTGGAGAAGCCGGAGTGCCATATGTTATATAATGTGACGACCATGGCCAGCACCTGGCACACGGTGGCCACAAAGGATGTGAGACTGTTAAAAAGACAGCTGGATCAGGTATTCGCCCTGCCGAAGGAGTATGTGTTCCTCAATTATCTGCGGTGCCATGACGATATTGGCTGGGGGCTTGACTATGACTGGCTGAAAAATTTCGGTATGGAAGAGGTGGCCCACAAAAAGTATCTGAACGATTACCTGACCGGGAAATGGGTGGGCAGCGACGCCAGAGGGGAACTCTACAACGATGATCCGAGACTGGGGGATGCAAGGCTCTGCGGCACCACGGCTTCTCTGAGCGGTCTGGAGGCTGCGCTCTATGAGAAGGATGAAGAAAAGGCGGAAAAAGCGGTGAAGTGTATTGTGATGCTGCACGCCTGTCTGCTTTCCCAGAGCGGAATTCCGATGCTTTACAGCGGAGATGAGATCGGGCAGTTAAATGATTATACGTATAAGGAGGATCCGGATAAACAGGCGGACAGCCGTTATCTCCACAGAGGGCGTTTCCCCTGGGAGACGGTGAAGGAAAAGATTTCCCAGGAAATTTTCCGGACACTCAGAAAACTGGAACAGATCCGGGCGGAGAAAGAGATCTTCAGCATGGAGGCAGGGACTTATACTTTTGAGACAGGCAGCGATCGGGTGCTGGGGATCTGCAGAGAGCTGGATGGAAAGAGGCTGGTATCTTACTATAATTTCAGCGGGGTGTCTGTGAAGATCGATAAGGGCATCCTGGGGGATGGGAAGGGCTATAAGGATCTGGTGACAGAGAAGAAGCTTTCCGGAGAAGCGGGAGAGATAGAGGGTTACGGATATCTCTGGCTGTACAGAGAGTAATAAAACTGCTGATTAGGATGTTGATGAGGAGAATGGACGATATATGTGCAGAGCAATAGGAAAAGGTATCATGATTTTATTGGCGGGGATTCTGATCGGGACAGCCTTGCTGTGGGGAGCCTATCTGATACCGATGTCTGAGGACAGTGTGCATGTAGTGGAATCTGTTGATATACTGGAGCAGGAGGGGTGGTATCCCACTGCTCCTTTAATGCGTCAGTATGTGGGTTCGGAAATAGGGAGAAACGGTGGCGGGATCATGGACAATTATACAGATTCCATTATGATTACCACAGCGGGCCATGATCCTGTGGAAGGTGCACTATATCAGGCCATGAATATGGCCGGTGATGTAAAAGAGACAGGGTACAGCTATTACTGGCACGGATATGTGGCTATTTTGCGTCCTCTGCTCTTGGTTTTGAATTATGCTGACATACGGGTAGTGAATCAGCTGCTTCAGATGATTATTGTAACGGCTATGGCCTGTCTGCTTTACCGTAGCAGGGGAGCAGCCTATGCCGCGTTGCCGCTCACTGTCTATGGGCTTTTAATGCCGATGGCCATTTCGCAGTCTCTGCAGTACAGCTGGGTATTTTATATTGGCATGATTGGCTCACTGATTATCATTCAGTTTCGCTGTGGATTATCAAAAGGGCAAAGGATATATTTCTTTTTTTTGATACTGGGCATGCTTACGTCCTATCTGGATCTGCTTACTTATCCGCTTTTTACCTGGGGCATCCCCATGATCTGGTGGGTCGTAACAGATGATGACAGCAAAGGAGCGGCAGGTCAGTTGTGGCAGGTGGTTCTTGGCGGAATCAGCTGGATTTTCGGTTACGGAGGGCTGTGGGCCGGGAAATGGGTCGTGGGGCAGATCGTCACAGGGCAGCCGGTGATTGCCCAGGCATGGTATGAGGTGTTGTATCGTGCCGGGCGCTCGCCGGACGCCGTTGGATATTCCTTTTCCTATCAGGAATCCATTCTGCGTAATCTGTTGGTCTGCATCAGTGTACAGACGGTGTTTTTGCTGGGAGCGTGGATGATATGGTGGTGTTATAAAGCTGTCAGGAAGTCGTATCTGATAAGGAAAGAAAAGACATTAGCGCTGCTGTTAGTGGCATCTTCGCCGATTGTGTGGTATATGGCGCTTCATGATCATACGCATGTGCATAATAACTTTACTTACCGAATTTTCATGATCGGGATAACGGCACTGCTTGCGTCAATGATACATTGCTGGGAAACAGAAAAACCCAGGGGATACCGTCTGGAGAAGAGTGATAAAGTAAAACGGATCATACCGGCAGTTATGGTGTTTACGGCGTTTTTGATTGCTTTCAATATGAAAGATGAGACGTATATCCATAACGGGGGTTACAAGGAAACGGTTCTGGAGTTGACGGAAGAGGTGGAATGCATACAGGAATTCCATCCGTCCTTTGACCGAATTGGCTTCATGAATATCTGGCTGTGTGCTGAAAATGGAGAGTCCGGGGAGATAGATGTAAAAATCCGGGAAAAAGGCGGAAAAACACTGTGGGAGTACTCCTTGTCGGCAGGAGATGTTGCGGGTGGCACATTTTATGAATTTCCGGTAAAACTTCATCTGGACAGAAGGAAAACGTACCAGATCTGTATGGAAGGAAGAGATCTGGGGGAAAATCGTGTTTATTCTGCCGGAGCGGGAGAGGGCCTGCATCCACTTACAGAATTGTCCTCTTTACAAATTGGTGATCTGGAATATGACACACAGTTAACTTTCGGCGTCCTTTATCGTTATCAGGCAAATTTATTGAAGATACTGTTTACGGCGGAGCTTGTGTTGCTGATTTCCTGGAATCTGTATCTGTTTGCCGATATAGTGGTGCGTTGGTCAGTGAGAAAGCGGTCGGGCCTGGGGACAGGTTAATACGGTTAAGCAACGGTTCAGCGATCTACTGTTTTGCGGTTACGCAAAAGAAAGCAATAAGATATTGAAAAATAGGAAGTAGTCGATTATAATAAAATTGTTATGCCTTAAAAGCTTAAAAGAGGAGTGGGACGATGAAAAAATTCAGTAAGATACTGCCTTTGGCGATAATGGTTTTATTGCTCGGCGGCTGTGGGAAGACTACGGTTGAGATGACGACTATTGCAATACAGAAAGATGGTACGATCAGACATACGATGGTGGAGGACTTTGGAGAAGAGTCTGTGGAAGCACTGGAAAAGCTGATGTCAGAGAAGGCGGCAGACTATAATAACAACAATTCTGCAGGTGCGGGCGGAGTTACCGTGGATGAGGTGGAAGCGGGTGATGGCGTGATCAGAGTGGTGATGACTTATCCGGATGCGGCCGCCTTTGATGGTTTTATGAATATGGATGTAGTGGCAGTGGATCCTGCTCTGCGGGCCCCCTTTTTCTATGGTACTGTGGAAGATGCCTATGAACAGGGGTATGATCTGGAAATAGAAATGCACAGTTCGGAGGATGACAGTGCGCTTCAGGGGAAGGGCGATCTTCTGGCGATGGGAAAAAACAGGATTATTATTTATGACAGTGAAATGAACCTGGGGGCGCCGGTACAGATCAGCACCCAGGATGAGCTGCTTTATATTTCTGACAATGTGGCAGTGGCAGGAAAGAATGTGGTGGAGATTGCGGAGACGGATGAACTGGCATATATTTTACTGAACGGATAAACAGGCCGGGATGCCGGATGAACCTTAAACTGACAGGGAAGCGTGTCAGGGATGAAAGGTAAAATCCGTATCAAGAGCTTATCGATATAATGAGAAGCGATAGTGAGAAAAAAGTAAAACAGGACAGGATGAGAGGAGAGAAGTATGGAAAAAACAATGGAAAAGATCGTGGCGCTTGCAAAGGCAAGGGGATTTGTATATCCCGGCTCTGAGATTTACGGCGGGCTCGCCAATACATGGGACTACGGTAATCTCGGCGTGGAGTTGAAAAATAACGTAAAAAAAGCCTGGTGGCAGAAATTTATCACGGAAAATCCCTACAACGTGGGTGTGGACTGCGCGATCTTAATGAATCCCCAGACCTGGATCGCTTCCGGACATCTGGGAGGTTTTTCCGATCCTTTAATGGACTGTAAGGAGTGTAAGGAGCGTTTTCGCGCAGACAAGATCATCGAAGACTATGCGCAGGAAAATAGGATTGATTTGGGCAGGCCTATCGACGCTTATTCCCAGGAGGAAATGAAGCATTTTATCGAGGAGCACAATGTTCCCTGTCCTTCCTGCGGCAAGCATAATTTCACGGATATCCGTCAGTTTAATCTGATGTTTAAGACCTTCCAGGGTGTGACGGAGGATGCAAAGAATACAGTTTATTTAAGACCGGAGACAGCCCAGGGTATTTTTGTAAACTTTAAAAATGTACAGAGAACTTCCCGGAAAAAACTGCCCTTCGGTATCGGCCAGATCGGCAAATCTTTCCGGAACGAGATCACACCGGGCAACTTTACCTTCCGCACCAGAGAGTTTGAGCAGATGGAGCTGGAATTTTTCTGTGAACCTGACACGGATATGGAATGGTTCCAGTACTGGAGAGGCTTCTGCAGAGATTGGCTGCTGTCTCTTGGCATGAAGGAAGAGGAGATGCGTTTAAGGGACCATGCGAAAGAAGAATTAAGCTTCTATTCGAAAGGCACCACGGATATCGAGTTCTTATTCCCCTTCGGCTGGGGTGAACTCTGGGGAATCGCGGACAGGACAGACTATGATCTGACAAGGCATCAGGAAGTTTCCGGCGAGGATATGAGTTATTTTGATGACAGTAAGGGCGAGAAATATGTGCCTTATGTCGTGGAGCCTTCTCTCGGCGCGGACCGTGTGGTGTTGGCGTTCCTCTGCGCGGCTTACGATGAGGAGGAGTTAGAGGGCGGGGATATGAGAACAGTGTTGCGGTTCCATCCGGCGCTGGCTCCCGTGAAGATCGGTGTGCTGCCGTTGTCCAAAAAATTAAATGAGGGCGCGGAGAAGATCTATACGCAGCTGTGTAAAAAGTATAACTGTGAGTTTGATGACAGAGGAAATATTGGGAAGCGGTACCGCAGACAGGATGAGATCGGTACACCCTTCTGTGTGACCTATGATTTTGATTCCGAGACCGACGGCAAGGTGACGGTTCGTTTCAGGGACTCCATGGAGCAGGAGAGAGTTGCCATTGACGAACTGGACGCTTATTTTGCGGATAAATTTACTTTTTAAATAACAGTGGAAAGAGCATGGTGAAGAGATGAAAGCATACGGCGTAAATGAACTGCGAAAAATGTTTCTGGAGTTTTTTGAGAGTAAAGGGCATCTGAAAATGAAAAGTTTTTCTCTGGTGCCCCACAATGATAACAGTCTGCTGTTGATCAATTCCGGCATGGCGCCCTTAAAGCCCTATTTTACCGGGCAGGAGATCCCACCCAGAAGAAGAGTGACGACCTGTCAGAAGTGTATCCGGACCGGAGATCTGGAGAATGTAGGAAAGACAGCGCGCCACGGCACCTTTTTTGAGATGCTGGGGAACTTTTCCTTCGGCGATTATTTTAAGCGGGAAGCTATCACATGGACCTGGGAATTTTTGACGGAGGTGGTGGGGCTGCCGGCGGACAGGCTGTATCCTTCCATCTATGAAGAGGATGAGGAGGCTTTCGAGATCTGGAACAGGGAGATCGGTATCGCGCCGGAGAGGATCTTCCGGTTTGGCAAGGAGGATAATTTCTGGGAGCATGGTTCCGGCCCCTGCGGCCCCTGTTCAGAGGTTTATTATGACAGGGGAGAGAAATACGGCTGTGGGAAACCGGGCTGTACGGTAGGCTGCGACTGCGATCGCTATATGGAAGTCTGGAACGATGTGTTCACCCAGTTTGACAATGACGGCAAGGGAAATTATTCTGAGCTGGAGCAGAAAAATATCGATACCGGCATGGGACTTGAGCGTCTGGCGGTGGTGGTACAGGACGTGGACTCCATCTTTGATGTGGATACGGTGCAGGCGCTGCGTAACAGGGTATGCGAGATTGCCGGAGTGTCTTACCATGAAAACGAGGATACGGATGTTTCCATCCGGATCATCACGGACCACATCCGTTCCGCAACTTTTATGATCTCCGACGGGATCATGCCTTCCAACGAGGGAAGAGGCTATGTGCTCAGGCGGATCATCCGCCGTGCGGCGCGTCAGGGAAGGAAGCTGGGGATACAGGGGACTTTCCTGGCAGGGCTTTCGGAGGCGGTGATCGCGGGCTCCAAAGACGGATACCCGGAACTGGAAGAGAAGAAGGCATTTATTTTAAATGTGCTGACGCAGGAAGAAAATAAATTCAACAGCACCATCGATCAGGGCTTAAGCATCTTACAGGAGATGATGCAGGAACTGGAAAGAGAGAGGAAAAAGGAACTGGCGGGCGAGGATGCCTTCCGGCTTTATGATACCTTTGGCTTCCCCCTTGATCTGACGAAGGAGATCCTGGAGGAAAAGGGTTTTTCTGTGGCGGAAGAGGGCTTTCAGCGCTGCATGAAAGAGCAGAAGGAGAAAGCCAGAGGAGCCCGCAGGGAAACAAACTATATGGGCGCTGACGCCACGGTCTATGAATCCATAGATCCTTCTGTGACAACAGAGTTTGTGGGCTATGACAGGCTGGAATTCGAGTCTGAGATCACGGTGATGACAACGGAAAGTGAGATCGTGGACGCTCTGACGGACGGTGAAGTGGGAACGATCTTTGTGAAGGAGACACCCTTCTATGCGACCATGGGCGGCCAGGCGGGGGATCACGGCCTGATCACTACAGCGGAGGGAGAGTTTCGGGTAGAGGATACCGTAAAGCTTTTAGGCGGCAAAGTCGGCCATATCGGCAGAGTAGTAAAGGGCATGTTAAAAACCGGTGATGTGGTGACGCTGCACGTGGACGAAGCGCGCAGGATGAGTACCTGCAAAAACCACAGTGCGACGCATCTGCTGCAGAAGGCCCTCAGAGAAGTGCTGGGCGATCATGTGGAACAGGCCGGTTCCTACAACGATCCTGACAGGCTACGTTTTGATTTCAGCCATTTTTCCTCGATGACGGCGGAGGAGATCGCCAGAGTGGAGGCCCTTGTCAATGCACAGATTCAGGCGAATGTGCCGGTGGTGACAAAGATCATGACCGTGGAAGAGGCGAAAAAGACCGGTGCGATGGCATTGTTTGGAGAAAAATACGGCGAGACTGTCCGTGTGGTGGAGATGGGCGAATCCAAAGAGTTCTGCGGCGGTACCCATGTGCGGGATACCGGCGTGATTTCCGCGTTTAAGATTGTTTCCGAAAACGGTGTGGCGGCAGGGATCCGCAGGATCGAGGCGCTGACCGGCGGCAATGTATTCGCTTATTATGCGGAGATGGAAGAGCGCTTAAATCAGGCGGCAAAAGTATTAAAGACGACGCCTGCGAATATCGTGGAAAAATGTCAGCATGTGATGGCGGACATGAAGGCGCTGCAGAGTGAAAATGAGTCCCTGAAGAGCAGGGCGGCAAAGGAAGCGCTGGGCGACGTGATGGATAGCGTGACGGAAATAAAAGGAGTGAAACTTCTGGCGGCCAGTGTGGCTGATGTGGATATGAACGGGCTGCGGGATCTGGGCGACCAGCTGAAGGAAAAGCTGGGAGAGGGCGTTGTAGTGCTTGCCTCGGCAAAAGAGGGTAAGGTAAACCTGATGGCCATGGCGACTGACGTCGCCCTGCAGAAAGGCGCCCATGCCGGTAATCTGATCAAAGGGATCGCAGGCCTTGTGGGCGGCGGCGGCGGCGGCCGGCCGAATATGGCACAGGCAGGCGGGAAGAACCCGGAGGGGATTCCTGCGGCCATAGCGGAGGCAGCAAAGGTATTGGATGGCCAGCTGAAAGAGTAAGGAAGAAACGGGAAAATACTATGAATTTTAATTTGTTCGACAATCCGGTCGTGAACGGGATCGGCAGGATCGCGGATTTTGTGGTGTTAAATCTGCTGTGGGTGCTCTGCTCCATACCGATTATTACGATAGGGGCATCCACGACAGCGCTTTACACAGTTATGTTAAAGATTGTGAAAAATGAAGAGGGTTACCTTGTCAAGGGATTTTTCAAGGCCTTCAGGGAAAACTTTAAGCAGAGCACGGTGATATGGCTTGTATTTCTGGCGCTGGGGATCGTACTCCTTGTGGATTTTTCCGCTTTGCGGCTGATGTCCGCAAATGTGGCGGGGATCATGCAGATCCTGCTGATGCTTATGGGGGCGTTACTGATCAGCGGTTCGGTATATGCCTTCGGGCTCCAGGCCAGATTTGTAAATACGGTGAAAAACACCCTGAAAAATGCGGCCATACTGGTGTTTGCGAAACTGCCGCATACGATTTTGATCGTGATCATTTCCATCGGTTCGGTGATCGCCACATTTTATAATGAAATGACGCTGATCATCGGGTTTACGGTATGGCTGTTTGTGGGTGTGGCTATGGTGGCCTGGCTGAACTGCTATGTTCTGCGCAGTGTGTTCCGGAAACTGGAGGAGTTCCAGGGAGAACAGGAGGAGGATCAGGCAGAATAGGGGAGCGGACGCTCCTGCGCATAGAAAAACTGCCGCAACATGGTTACCATGTTTGCGGCAGTTCAGCATTTACATTAGTTGTATTTCCGTTTTCTTGCAGCTTCGGATTTTTTCTTTCGCCTTACGCTGGGTTTCTCGTAATGCTCTCTTTTCCGAATCTCCTGCTGAATACCTGCCTTAGCGCAGCTTCTCTTGAAACGGCGTAATGCACTGTCCAAAGATTCATTTTCTTTTACGATAACATTAGACATTAAATCACCCTGACCTCCCTTCAGTCCCTTCGGCTCTTACGACTGAATGGGTTATTCTTATATACACAACAGGCAGGTAGAAGTTCTCCTGTTCTATATACATCAAATATTATAGCATAAATTTCCTGTTAGTCAACTATTTTTTTGTATGATTAGAATGTATTTAAGTCGATTTTTTGTCTGGCAGGCATTGCCGGGCGGCTCCAGGCGGTTCGTGAACTGCTTTTGTCGATACGAAGGTAAGATTTACCTGATACGCATTGATTCTGAACAGGAAGCTATGTTAGAATAAAAAACAGAACAGACCGGAGCTGGTCGACAAAGGAAAATTATGAAGAGACAGTGGGGAGAAAACGGATGGAAATTTTAAAGGAACGGATTCGAAAAGAGGGGAAAATCAAAGCGGGAAATGTTCTGAAAGTGGATAGTTTCCTGAATCACCAGATGGATATAGAATTGTTTTCAGAGATTGGAAAGGAATTTAAGAGACGTTTTGCAGATGCGGAGATAAATAAGATTTTAACCATAGAGGCTTCCGGTATCGGTATTTCCTGTGTGGCAGCGCAGAGTTTTCATGTGCCGGTGATATTTGCGAAAAAGACACAGACGAGGAATATCGCGGGAGATGTTTATACAACGAAAGTGCAATCTTATACGCATGGGCGGATCTATGATATTATTGTGGCGAAAGAATTTCTGGGTAAGGGTGATAAGGTTCTGGTGATTGACGATTTTCTGGCGAACGGAAAAGCCCTGGAAGGGTTGATCGCTTTGGTGGAAGAGGCAGGTGCTGATCTTGTCGGCGCCGGAATCGTAATTGAAAAGGGATTTCAGGCTGGCGGAGATACGCTGCGGGGCAAAGGAATCCGTATAGAGTCTCTGGCGATCGTGGAGAGTATGAATGAGGCGACAGGGCAGATCACATTCCGGGGTGATACGGTGGCGGACGGTATGGAGATACAGATATAAGGTCGCGCTGTTTAAATGGATTGGAATCAGGAGGGACACCGGGTGAGTTCATTTGTGGAATTTAAGGATGTCGGCAAGATATATCACATGGGCGAGGTGGAAAATAAAACATGTGAACTTTTGTATTGAAAAGGGGGAGTTCTGTGTTGTGGTGGGTGCTTCCGGCGCGGGAAAACGACGATTTTGAATATTTTGGGCGGTATGGATACGCTTACTTCCGGGCCGGTGCTGTTAGACGGGGAAGATTTGAAGTCTATTGAATAAATGAACGTGTGAGAGGAAAGGAATGCGTGAGTTTCATGAGAAAAGTGTGGAAATGGTCCGGGATTTTTGCAGGGGTGCTTTTGGCGCTTTCTGTGGTTTATGTTATTTATGTATTTATTGCTTATGACAGACTTCCGGATAAGATGACGCTGCAGGTGGCTGAAAGCGGCGAAAACTCTGATTTCAAGAACAGCGATAAGTTTTCCGGGAAAAAATCCTATTCCATTATGACTTACAATATTGGATTCGGAGCCTATCAGCCGGACTACAGCTTTTTTATGGACGGCGGAAAGAATTCCTGGGGAAAAGACGAGGAGAGCGTGAAGGATGCAGTTTGTGGTGCAGGAGAGTTTGTCCGCAGTTTGGACCCTGATTTTGTGCTTTTACAGGAGGTAGACAGGGACGGCACACGCTCCTACCATATCGATGAGTTGGAACTGCTCAATGAGTTTGTCAGGGGATATTATTATACATATGCCCAGAACTATGATTCCCCATTCTTATTTTACCCGCCCTGGGAACCCCATGGGGCCAATAAAGCAGGTCTTGTCAGTTATTCCAGAGGAGAGATCGCAGATGCTGTGCGCAGAAGTCTCCCAATATCAGAGTCCTTTTCCAAATTTGTAGATCTTGACAGATGCTACGCCATCTCACGGATTCCGGTAAAGGATGGAAAAATGCTCTGCCTTTACAATATGCATATGTCCGCATACGGGAGCAGCGATGAAATAAGAACTGGGCAGCTGTCCATGCTTTATGAGGATATGGAGGCTGACTACAGTGCCGGAAACTATGTGATCTGCGGAGGAGATTTTAACCATAATCTGAGGACGGAAAATCAGGAAAATGCACCGGAGTGGGCATATCTTTTCCCACGGGAAAGCCTGCCGGGAGGATTTAAAATGGCGATGGACGAGGCAGAAGATCCGGAAGATATTGCGCACGACAGTTGTCGGAATGCTGATAAACCTTATGATGAGAAAACCACCTACACAGTAACTCTTGATGGTTTTATCATATCGGATAACGTGATCGTAAACAGTTACAGGCATCTGGACTGTGGCTATCAGTTTTCGGATCACGATCCGGTAGTGATGGAATTTACACTGGAATAAATAGAGATAAAAAAGAAACACAAAAGAAGACTTTTTCAATTTTTTCTTGCAAAGAATGACACCTTATGGTAAAATACTACCGTTGCAATAAAGAGATGGTCCTCTGTTACGCAGGTATTAAGAACATCCGATTCAATAAGGAGGCATGAAATAAATGAATGATGTAATCAGAGAAATTGAGCAGGCGCAGTTAAAAGAGGCTGTAGATGAGTTTAACGTAGGTGATACGGTCAGAGTACACGGTAAGATTAAAGAGGGAAACCGTGAAAGAGTACAGGTTTTTGAGGGAACTGTTATCAAGAGACAGAACGGTGGAAACCGTGAAACATTTACAGTTAGAAAATCTTCCGGCGGGATTGGCGTGGAAAAGACATGGCCGTTACATTCACCCAATGTAGTAAAGATTGAAGTGGTAAGAAGAGGTAAAGTGAGAAGAGCAAAACTCTTCTATCTGAGAAATCTTTCCGGCAAGAAGGCAAAAGTAAAAGAGGCTATGCGGTAAAATTATTTTTATCGGTGAAAATTCTGAAAATCGTATGATGCAGAGGAGAACTGTTACGGTTGTAATGGTTCTCCTTTTGTTATATAATGTAATAGCCACAAAGGAAGATAGTGAGGAGATCATGTCCAGAAAAAGTAATGGGCTTCATTTTTATAAGAGACGAAAGACCATCAGTGTAGGATTATTAAAGGAGATTGGAAGCTGGGGTTTCTTTTTCGTGCTGGCGGTTTTGATAGCCTTTGTGTTTGTTTATTCCGTGGGTCTGAAGACCAGCGTGATTGGTGCTTCCATGGAGCCCTGCCTTTATAACGGGCAGAATGTTTTGATCAACAAGATAAATTACAGTTTTGGATCGCCTAAACGGGGCGATGTGATCGTATTTCTGCCCAATGGCAATGAAAATACCCATTATTATATTAAGCGTGTTATAGGCCTTCCAGGGGAGACGGTCACAATAAGCGAAGGCAGGATCTATCTGAACGGCTATTTTTATGAAGAAGACGACAGTTACGATACGATTGAAGACGGAGGAATTGCGGAGAAAGGCATTACGCTGGGAGATGAGGAATATTTTGTGCTGGGGGACAACAGGAACAACAGTGAGGACAGCCGCTCTGCCAATGTGGGAGCCGTAAAGGAAGATACCATTGCAGGGAAGGCATGGTTTAAGTTAGGCGACAGTATCGATATGATCGGATTTATAGAGTAAATGTGCAAAAAAGACAGCGTGGGAGATGACGGTCAGGCAGTGGGACGCGGAAGTGAGGAAGTATATGAACTATCAATGGTATCCCGGGCATATGACAAAGGCTCGAAGGATGATGGAAGAAAATATAAAACTTGTTGACCTTGTGATCGAGCTGGTGGATGCGAGGGTTCCTCTTGCCAGCAGAAATCCGGATATTGATGCCATGGGAAAAAATAAGGCAAGACTGATCCTGTTAAATAAATCAGATCTGGCAGATGAGCCTGTCAATAAACTGTGGAAAGAGTATTTTGAAAAACAGGGAATGTATGTGCTGGAAGTCAACTCAAAGAGCGGGAGCGGCATAAAAGCGATCCATGGGCTTGTGAAAGAGGCCTGCAGAGAGAAGATAGAGAGAGACAGGAGGAGAGGCATATTAAACAGACCTGTCCGGGCTATGGTGGTTGGGATTCCCAATGTGGGAAAGTCAACTTTTATCAATTCCTTTGCAGGGAAAGCCTGTACAAAAACCGGGAACAGGCCGGGGGTGACAAAGGGAAAACAGTGGATCCGGTTAAATAAGTCATTAGAGCTTCTGGATACGCCGGGGATCCTGTGGCCGAAGTTTGAGAGCCAGGAAGTGGGCCTGAAGTTAGCCTTAATAGGTTCGATGAATGATAATATTAACTCTGTGGAGGAGATGACAGTCTCGCTGATCGGTATGCTGAGAGAGCGGTATGGCGGAGTGCTTGCAGAGCGTTATGGCGTGGAAGAAGCGACAGAGGCTTATGATCTTTTAAAAGATATAGCAAAAATGCGCAGATGTATCCTGAAAGGGGAGGAGCCCGATATGAAAAAAGCGGCTTTTCTTGTGCTGGATGATTTCAGAAGCGGCAGGCTGGGAAGGATCTCATTGGAGATGCCTTGCATGGAATAGAGAAAAGAGGAATAAAATGGGCAGGAAGAGTAAAAGAAATGAAATGAGAGGAAGCGTTGTAAAGGAGATTTTGAGTACCAGTATCTATCTGTTGATCGTGCTGGCCGTTACCTATCTGATTATCTACTATGTCGGACAGAGGACGGAAGTGGAGGGCAGTTCCATGGAGCCGACTTTGCAGGATGGGGACAATCTGATCGTGGATAAAATCTCCTACCGCTTTCACGACCCGGAACGCTTTGATATCATTGTTTTTCCTTTTCAGTACGAAGAGGAAACCTATTATATCAAGCGGATCATCGGTATGCCGGGGGAGAGTGTGCGGATCGACTGGGATGGGAATATCTATATTGACGGAGAACTGCTGGCAGAGGGATATGGACTGGAGGTTATACAGGATCCGGGCAGAGCGGAAACGGAGATTTCGCTTGGCGAGGATGAATATTTTGTGCTGGGGGATAACCGGAATAACAGTACGGACGGCCGGGCAGAGCTGGTGGGGAATATACACAGGGATGATATTATCGGCCGTGCCTGGGTGAGAATTTATCCCTTTGATAAATTTGGAAAGTTGCGGCATCAGTGAGGAAGATGGTATGGAGAAGATCGGGGAGATAAAGCGGAAATTTGCGGCGTGCGGGGTGGAAGAGCTGCCGGGGCTTATTTCCTGTTATGAGACGGATGAGCGGGCTGGCGTGCAGGCGGTGGTGGCAGCGGCGACAAAGCGGATTGCCGCCTGGGAAAAAGAAGTCGCGAGAACGGAAGAGATGAAGCGGTATGAGAGAGAGTATGCGGCATACTCTTACATCTGCGGCATTGATGAGGTTGGCAGAGGGCCGCTTGCGGGGCCGGTTGTGGCGGGGGCGGTGATCCTTCCCAAAGATTGCAGTCTTTTATATCTAAATGATTCCAAGAAACTGTCCGAAAAAAAGAGAGAAGAGTTATACGATAAAATTCTGGAAACTGCCGTTGCAGTGGGCATAGGATATAATACGCCGGCAAGAATCGATGAGATCAATATTTTACAGGCTACATACGAGGCAATGCGGGAGGCAGTGGGAAGGCTTTTCCCGAAACCGGATCTGCTGCTTAATGACGCGGTGACGATTCCGAAAATCAGTATCAGGCAGGTGCCGATCATCAAGGGAGATGCCAAAAGCATTTCCATAGCGGCGGCCAGTATTGTGGCAAAAGTGACCAGAGACCGGCTGATGGTGAAATATGATGAGATCTATCCGGAATATGGTTTTGCCGCCAACAAGGGATACGGTTCGGTGCTGCATATCGAGGCCATCAGAAAATATGGGGCAACGCCCATTCACAGAAAGAGTTTCATAAAAAATCTATGAATATTACGCTTACAGATGTTTTGACAAGAATAAACGGACAGACGAACCAGTCAGGTGCGGCGGGAAATGCGGCATCTGCTTCTGCTATCGCAAAGCAGCTTCAGACCAGCGCGGTCTTAAATTCGTTAGTGTCCGGGCAGACTATCGGCGGCCGGATCAGTTCTGTGGACGGCCGGCAGATCCTGCTCGATATGGGAAACGGTGTGGAGATCAATGCCAGACTGGACAGTGATATGAAAGCCGCTGTGGGGCGTCAGATGCTCTTTGAGGTAAAGGGTAATTCTGACGACAAGCTGACTTTAAGTCCTTTATATACAAATCTTTCCGCCGGAAAAAGCGCTGCGGCGGGGGCATTAAATGCAGCCGGCATGCCGCTCACAGGCGAAAATATGGCGATGGTGAACAGCATGATGGAGGAAGGGCTTCCCATCGATAAGGAGAGTCTGTGGCTGATGGGGAAGCTGGCGGCGGATTTCCCGCAGGCATCGGCTGATACGATCGTCAGACTGACGGCGATGGGAATGGAGGTCAACGAGACCAATGTGATGCAGTATGAGGCCACTCAGAATATGCAGCATCAGCTTTTATACCGGATGAATGATATTACGGAGGGACTGAGTCAGGTACTTTCTTCTTTTGGGGAAGAGGGGAAGCCTGTTGCCGGCCTGCAGTTTATGAAGGATCTGCTGCATGTTTTGCAGACCGGAGAGATTGCGGAAGAAGCGGCTGGAGTAAAGGAGCTGCAGCGGGAAATAGAGAGCCTGATGAAAGAGATCGGGGAAGGAAAAGGTGCGGTTCCGAGTGAAGGCCGGGATGGCGAACAGGGTCTTACAGGGCGGGAAGCGGAGGCGGCAAAAGTATTGCAGCAGCTTGCCGATGAGGACGGTACGGTGCTTGTCAAGGACGGGGCAAAGATGACGGAACAGGGGCGGTTAAAACTGCCGGATGAGCTGGAACATCGTCTGGAAAGCCTGCAGAAAGAATTTACCGGACAGTTGAAGAATCTGCTGTCTAAAGAATGGACGATAAAACCGGAAAATTTTTCCGATAAGGAAGAAGTGAAAAACTTCTACCAGAAGATAAAAAATCAGGCGGGACAGATGCAGGAAGTATTTGCGGCGGCGGGGAAAGCGGAATCTTCTGCGGGGCAGGCACTGCAGCAGATGAATCAGAACCTGCAGTTTATGGACAATGTGAATCAGATGTTTCCCTATCTGCAGATTCCGTTAAAGGCTTCCATGGAGAACGCCCACGGGGAACTCTATGTCTATCAGAAAAAGAAAGGGAAAGTTTCAGAGGATGGTTCTTCCAGTGCGCTGCTTCATCTGGAGATGGAGCATCTGGGAAATATGGATATCTATGTAAAGATGAAAGATTATAATGTATCCACCCAGTTTACTCTTGCCAATGAAAAAGTGCTGGATTTTCTGGCGGAACATATCCATGTGCTGAATGAGCGGCTTGAAAAAAAGGGCTATCATATGCAGTCGGAAATGAAATATAAAGAGGAAGAGCGGCAAGAGAATGTGATGTCCCGTATCCGGGGGATGGAAGAACATGATACAATGGTCTCCTATACGGCGTTTGACGTGAGGGCATAGGAAATGGCACAGGGAAGAGAGAACATGAAAAAGCCAAAGACCGCTGTGGCATTAGAGTATGATCCGAACGACGAGGCGCCCCGGATCATTGCCACCGGCAAGGGCGCTCTGGCTGAGCGGATCATCGAGAAGGCGAAAGAGGCGGATGTACCGCTGCACCAGGACAATGAGCTGGCAGATACGCTGTCACGGCTGGACATCGGGGAAATGATCCCGCCGGAACTGTACGAAGTCGTAGCGGAAATACTGGTCTTTGTGGATGCGATGGATAAGATCAGAGCGAAGATGAAAAAGTAAGGAGATTTTCCGGAGGACTTCAGAAGATTGGAAGGTAAAAACTGTATTCCATGGGGGAGATACAGGAAAAGCATGCAGGAGACAGATCTGAGCCCGGAGAGGGAAAGAAGGTTCAGATGAACAGGCGAAAGGTGGGTTCCGACTATGAAAAAAGGGCGGGACAGTTTTTGGAGAGACAGGGGTTAGTCATCTTATGTTACAATTTTCGGAACCGGTATGGGGAGATCGATCTTGTGGCAAAGGATGGAGAGACCACTGTCTTTGTTGAAGTTAAATATCGGAAGGACGGACAGAAAGGACTGCCGCAGGAGGCCGTAAATTTTCGGAAACAATGGCGGATCTGCAGGGTGGCGGATTACTACAGGATGCTGCATGATATGGGGGATTTTTCTCCGGTGCGGTTTGATGTGGTGGCGGTCTGCGGAGAGAGGGTAGACTGGTTTCCGAACGCATTTGATTACAGGGAGAGATAGGGCAAAAGGGATATGGAAATAAAAAGAAAAAGCGGTCAGGAAGTATGCAAACTGCATCATGCAGAAAACGGCGTGACGTATCTCACCTTTCCGGGGCTTGAGAGGACGGGGGCGGTGCGCCATCTCTTTTCCACCAGAGAGGGCGGCGTCAGCGAGGGAATCTACAGATCCATGAATCTCAGTTATACCAGAGGGGATGAGCGGGAGGCGGTGGATGAGAATTTCCGCCGGATCGCGGATTGCCTGGGAAGCAGTGCAGCGGATATGGTATGTTCGGATCAGACGCACACGGATCACATCAGGGTGGTGTCGGCGAAGGATAGAGGAAAAGGTGTGGTAAGGCCAAAAGATTACAGGGATGTGGATGGACTGATCACACAGGAAAGGGGTATTGTACTCTGCACATTTTTTGCGGACTGTGTGCCGTTATTTTTTGTGGATCCGGTGAGAGGGGCCATCGGGCTGTCCCATTCCGGCTGGCGGGGAACGGTGCGAAAGATCGGGAAGAAAACCGTAGAGGAGATGAAAAAAGCCTTCGGGACGGATCCGAAGGATGTGCATGCGGCCATTGGGCCTTCCATCTGTCAGGACTGCTATGAGGTAAGCGAGGATGTGATCGGGGAGTTTCGGAAGGCGTTTCCGGGGATAGAAGAGGGGGATGCAGCGAACAGCTCTAAAGAAGGTGTCGGAAATGGGAGCTTGCGAAGTGAAGTTCGTAAGCGTGCCTGCCCGCTTTGGTTTCCGACTTCCCCCGGGAAATATCAGCTGAATCTGTGGGAGGTCAACAGACTGATCATGCTGGAAGCGGGGATTCCCGCGGCTCAGATCGAGATGACGGATCTGTGCACCTGCTGTAATCCGGATCTTCTGTTTTCTCATCGGGCAAGCCACGGAAAGCGGGGGAATCTGGGGGCGTTTATGAAGCTGTTGTGAGAAAAGAAAAGGGAAGAGGCGTAAAACTGTGCCTCTGTCCTCACGTTTCTTCCCGCAGTTTTCGATTATGGCTCTCCATCAGTTCTCTGATCTTGTCGGTTGGCGTCCGCACGAAGTTCATAGAGACATTATGATTCATAAAATCAATGATGGACGCCAGAAATTTATTCATATCAGCTGTTATGTAATAAGGACGGGCCAGAAGTTCCGGCGTCTGGTAAGTCAGGTTGGTGGTGATCAGCCTGTCAAAGTAGCCTTTTTCATAAGCGTCGTCAAAATGTTCCAGGCCGTTTGTGAACAGACCGAAGGTAGTGCAGATAAATACCCGGTTTACCATGAATTTTTTTAAAATGCGGGCGGTATCGATCATACTCTCGCCGGAAGAGATCATATCATCCACGATAATAGCGTCCTTTCCGGCGATATTATCCCCGAGAAACTCATGAGCCACAATGGGGTTTTTTCCGTTGATCACAGTGGAATAGTCCCGTCTTTTATAGAACATTCCCATGTCTACTCCAAGCACATTGGCAAAATAGATGGCGCGGTCTAAAGCGCCTTCATCGGGGCTTAACACGATCGTGTGATCCTTATCGATGATGATATCCGGTTCTGCCGTTAACAGGGCTTTTGTAAACTGATAGGTGGGCATGAAGCTGTCGAACCCGCAGAGCGGTACGGAGTTTTGTACACGCGGATCGTGGGCGTCAAAGGTGACGATGTTGCTGACACCCATATTCGAAAGTTCTTTTAACGCATAGGCACAGTCCAAAGATTCTCTGCCGCTTCGCTTATGCTGTCTGCTTTCATATAAAAAGGGCATGATGACGGTAATGCGGAATGCCTTACCGCCGGCCGCCGCAATGATACGTTTCAGATCCTGATAGTGGTCGTCAGGAGATTTATGATTTATGTAACCGTTCATCTGGTAGGTGATGCTGTGGTTGCAGACATCCAACAGAATATAGAGATCCTTGCCGCGGATGGATTCTTTGAAGATGCCTTTGCTCTCACCGGTGCCGAAGCGGGGACAGTCTATGTCCGCGAGAAAGTTGTCTTCATGATATCCCTGAAAAGCGGGATCGTTTGTCAGATCTTTGTGGGTTTCTTTTCGAAAATTAACAAGATATTCATTGATGACTCTGCCCATTTCCGCCGCAGAGTCGAGAGCGACAATTTTTAAAGGCGCGGCAGGGAGCGCCTGTTCCAGTTTTGTAACGTCAGCCATGAAATTCTCCCGGTATGTAAGTAATGAAGTCTTTTCTTTTGTTACAATTCAAATTTATAACATTCTTCAGAACACGTCAAGAGCTATCATATTTTAAATTTCTGAAAAAGATAAAACAGCATCTATAATGCAGGAGAGCTGCTCCTGTTTTTCCGGTGAAAGAAGCATCATTTTGCGGTATATATTCAGAGGGAGAGAGCCCGATTTCTCCTGGGGTTCGGGAAGATCTCCCAGATGCGTCAAAAGCTCGCCAAGGGAAATATTTAATCCCTTTGCAATATGATAAAGGCTTTCTATAGTTGCATTTTTTTCACCACGTTCTATCTGGCCGATATAAGTGGGGTGGAGAGAGCACAGTTCAGCAAGTTTTTCCTGACTGAGGCCACGTTGTTTGCGATAATAGCGGATACGCAGACCGAGTTCGGATTGTATTTCCATATTCTGTTCCTTTCATCTGGTTAGTTCTATTTTTATTCCCTGCTTTTAATGTGCTTATACAAAGAAAGAAGCTGATTTTTCAAAAAATCGGGTTAAGAGCAGAGTCATGGGATGTTTTGATGAAAGAAGACTATAGTATATAAAAAAATAAAACAACAGACTATTGACACGAAATTAGCGAAGATATATACTATAAATAGTATTTTTGATAAATAATACTAAAAGACTACTTTGAAAGGAAGAGAACGTATGAAAAACAGAACAAAAAAATTTGTGGTACTTGGCATGGCTGTGGCAATGATGGCATCTTCTACGCTGTGCGTATCAGCAACCGGTCTGCGGGATGTATTTAACGCAAAATATTACGCAGATTCCTATCCGGATCTGAAGGCTGCTTTTGGTGACAATGAGGAAGCACTGTATAACCATTTCATTGCTTTTGGCCTTTCAGAAAACAGACAGATGAGCCCGATTATTGATATACAGGCATATCGCGCGGCTTACCCTGATCTGGATGCAGCATTTGGTGACAACTGGGATGCTTATGTGGAACACTTCTTTGCTTTTGGTATGAAAGAGGGAAGGACAGAGGGTATCCTGTTTAATCCTCTGGAGTATGCGGCAGCATATCCTGACGTTGCAGCGGCATATGGTGATGATATTCTGGCAATTACAGAACATTATCTGACTTTTGGTATTGCAGAAGGCAGAACAGCTGGGGTAATGGTAAAAGAATCTGAGACAACAAGCTCAGGTGGCAGCAGTTCAGGCAGCAGCTCAGATAACAGCGGTTCAAATTCCGGCAGTACAGATAAGCCTGTAACTCCTGGAAAGGATCCTCAGCCGGAAAACCCGGGGGGAGATTCAGGTGATGACTCTCAGCCGGAGCAGCCCGGTGTTTCAGACAATAATCCTCAGCCGGAGCAGCCCGGTGTTTCGGACAATAATCCTCAGCCGGGTACCCCGTCAGTTTCAGGTAATGATATCTGATATCCAGGGTGATAATTTTTGCAGTAGCAGATCATGATTTTTGCAACAGAAAACCTCCGATACTTTTAGAGTGCGGAGGTTTTCTGATCAGATTTTACAGCAGACATGGCAGGACGAAGATCGTACTGTTATCAGGTATCGGTATAGAATGCGATCATCAGGATATAATCGTACTCCGGGTTATGCCCCGTGCCCATAAAAGCAATGGATTCCCCCTCATCTTTTATAATATAATTTCCCTCATATTCTTCCAGAATAAAACCTTCTGACTGTAGAAGAGCTCCGTATTCATTGTATAATTCTGCGGCCATATCTTTGTTATCAGGAAATGAGAAAACATAACGGTCGTTCTTTTTTTCGATAAATTCAATACCGGAGATAGAAGCGGGAGAAGTGAGTGAACTGTATTCCGAAAAACAATCGTTTTTGTCAAACAGATCCTCCGTTTCTGAAAATGTTTCCGAATGGGATGTACCGTCCTGCTGATGATCAGTTATATTTTCTTCATCGATGCGGGTGTCCTGCAGATATTCCGGATTATGGGCGCAGGATGTCAAAAACACAGAAAGAACAGCTGAATACAAAATTTTTTTTTTCATAATAATAAGCCCCTTTTTGATATTATAGTATACAAATAGCGAAATTAGTATACTATAAATATTGGAATAATGCAATACTTGCAGATAATATGAGATATGGTAAGAGTTCAATCGTTTTTTATTCCGCGGATAAAATTACTCCGTAAACGATTTCGTGAGTTACTCAGGCATTCAGATTGCGATTCCGGAGCATTTTGTGTGCTTCTGAGTAATAGTGAAGACAATAGGTTAAGCTGCTAAGACTTATGGCAATTCTTTTAAAATATTATTGTGAAACAGGGGGGTCGGGGATATAATGGAAACAAGGAATACCGGAAAAACGGGGAGGTAAGCAGGAAATGGGGAGTTATTTGAAGCCGGGAAACGGCGGTTTTGCCAGAATCAGGAATGGGGCGGGAAAAAGAAAATATCAGTGCAGGATAGAAAAATATGAAAGTTAAAGGACATCTGATTCAAAAAGTTTTACCGGGCAGTATCGCCGAAGAACTGGGGCTTGAGCCCGGTGATGCCATATTAAAAATAAATGATCAGGAGATAGACGATATCTTTGATTACCAGTTTCTGGTGCAGGATGACTATATTGAGGTCACTGTTCTTGCAAAGAGCGGGGAAGAGTGTGTTTTGGAGATCGAGAAGGAGTTTGGGGAGGATCTGGGGGTGGAGTTTGAGAACGGCCTGATGGACGAGTACAGAAGCTGTCATAATAAGTGTATCTTCTGTTTTATCGATCAGATGCCGAAGGGAATGCGGGACACACTGTATTTTAAAGATGACGATTCCAGACTGTCCTTTTTACAGGGCAACTATGTGACGCTGACCAATATGTCAGATCATGATATCGACAGGATCATCCGCTACAGGTTAGAGCCCATCAATATTTCTTTTCAGACCACGAACCCGAAGCTTCGCTGCAAAATGCTTAACAACCGGTTTGCGGGGGAGGCGCTTCAAAAGGCAGACAGGCTCTGTGAGGCAGGGATTGAGATGAATGGGCAGATCGTGCTCTGTAAAGGTATCAACGACGGGGCGGAGCTTGAGCGGAGCATCTCGGATCTGGCCGGATATCTGCCTTATCTTACCAGTTTATCCGTTGTGCCGGTGGGGCTTTCGGATTTCAGAGAGGGGCTTTATCCGCTGAAACCTTTTACGAAGGAGGATGCGGAGCAGGTGATCGACTGTATTGAGTACTGGCAGAGAAAAATAGAAAAAGAACATGGGATTCATTTTGTGCATGCCTCGGACGAATGGTATCTGTTGGCGGAGAGGGAACTGCCCGAGGCGGAGCGCTATGACGGCTATTTGCAGCTGGAAAACGGTGTGGGAATGCTGCGGCTTCTTACGGATGAGTTTGAGGATGCACTGCGGCAGGAGGCGCGGGATAGAATCCGGAAACCGGCCGGGGCCGGGATACTACAGGGTGGACAGCAGACGGAGCAGCAGGCAGTCCGGAGGTTAGCTGAGACGGAGAACATGCCGGAGAAGGAGCAGAAGGAAAAACAGGCCGGATGTCTTGATACGGAAAAGCAGGGAGAACCGGCTCAGGAGCTTTCCATTGCCACAGGGAAACTTGCATATCCGACAATCAGGCGGATGGCAGAAGATGTTGAAAAATTATATTCTGATTTAAGAATACGGGTTTATGAAATCACAAATCACTTTTTCGGAGAAAAGATCACGGTATCCGGGCTGATCACCGGGCAGGATCTCATAAAGCAGCTGAAAGGGAAGGCGCTGGGAAAACGGCTGCTGCTGCCTGTCAACATGCTTCGCAGCGGTACGGATGTCTTTTTGGATGATGTGACGGTGGGAGAGGTGGAAAAAACTTTACAAGTGCGGGTAGATATTGTAAAATCAAGCGGGTATGATCTGCTTTCCTGTATCTTGCGGGGAGACACGTCATACGGAAGAGATGATTGCTGACAGTGCGGCAGAGAAATGCCGTCTGCGGATGAAAACAGGGAATGGCAGCTTATTGTACAGAATCTTATTTATGGGAAAGGTACGATAAACTGTTTTGGAAAGCAGGTAGTTATGGCAAAAAAAAGAGGAAAACCGGTGGTGGCGGTGGTGGGGAGGCCCAATGTGGGAAAATCCACACTGTTTAATGTGCTGGCCGGAGAAAGAATATCGATTGTAAAAGATACGCCCGGTATCACAAGGGACCGGATCTATGCAGATGCAGAGTGGCTGAACCGGAAATTTACGCTGGTGGACACCGGCGGGATCGAGCCGGAGAGTAAGGATATCCTGTTATTGCAGATGCGGGAACAGGCTCAGATCGCCATCGATACGGCGGATGTGATTCTGTTTATGGCGGATGCAAAACAGGGGATGACGGACTCTGACTCCAAAGTGGCGGATATGCTGCGCAAGGCGGGGAAGCCGGTGGTTCTGGCAGTCAATAAGGTAGACAGCTATGAGCGCGATATGCTTGCCGTCTATGAATTTTATAATCTGGGTATCGGGGAGCCTCATGCCATTTCGGCGGCGAACAGGACCGGGCTGGGGGATCTGTTGGATGTGGTTATCTCCCATTTCCCGGAAGATGCGGGAGAGGAAGAGGAGGATGAAAAGATCCGGGTGGCCATTGTGGGCAAACCCAATGTGGGAAAATCCTCGATCATCAACAGACTGCTCGGGGAGAACCGCCTGATCGTATCGGATATTGCAGGTACAACGAGAGACGCGGTGGATACGGAAGTAAAATACCATGGAAAAGAGTATGTGTTTATCGACACCGCGGGACTCCGCAGGAAAAATAAGATCAAGGAGGAACTGGAACGCTATATGATCATCCGTACCGTCAGCGCCGTGGAGCGGGCGGATATTGTGGTGCTTGTCATCGATGCGGTGGACGGCGTCACGGAACAGGATGCCAAGATCGCTGGAATCGCCCATGACAGGGGCAAGGGCATGATCATTGCCGTCAACAAGTGGGACGCCATCGAGAAGGACAATAAAACCACAAAAGATTACGAGAAGAAGATCAGACAGGTGCTGTCCTTTATGCCTTATGCGGAAATTTTATATATTTCCGCACTGACCGGGCAGCGACTGCCGAAATTATATGATATGATAGAAGCAGTACATGAAAATCATGCGATGCGGGTGGCGACAGGTGTGTTGAATGAGATCATGTCGGAGGCGGTGGCGATGCAGCAGCCGCCGGCAGACAAGGGAAAGCGCCTGCGGCTTTACTATATTACACAGGTGGCAGTTAAACCACCCACCTTTGTGATTTTTGTAAACGATAAGGAACTGATGCATTTTTCCTATACACGGTATATTGAGAACCAGATCCGGGATACCTTCGGATTCCGCGGGACGCCCCTGAAATTTTTTGTCAGGGAGCGGAAGGGCGAAAAATAGGACGATATCGGAACAGCCGGGATGCAGGAAAAAGGGAACCAGGCCTTTCGAGAACAGGAGGAGAAGAGAGATGGCACGTTTGATCTGTTTGGCGGTGGGATATTTATGCGGGCTTTTTCAGACCGCCTATATATATGGAAAATCAAAGGGAATCGATATCAGAGAAAAGGGAAGCGGCAATGCCGGCACTACAAATACGCTGCGGACGTTCGGACTGAAAGCGGGAATTCTGGTGTTATTCGGGGATATTTTAAAATGTGCGGCGGCCTGTCTGATCGCGCGGTATGTCATTGCGCCGAAGATGGCGCCGGAATTAAATTATCTGTTGGTTCTGTATGCGGCGGCCGGTGCGATTTTAGGGCATAATTTCCCGTTTTATATGCATTTCAAGGGCGGCAAGGGGATTGCAGCGACGGCGGGGTTAATCATCTGCTTTCACTGGCACTTCTTTATCATGGGTGTGATTGTATTTTTCGGCACATTTTTTACGACGCATTATGTGTCCTTAGGCTCCCTTCTTGTCTATGCCGGCTTTATGATTCAGATCATCGTGGAGGGGCAGATGGGCGTGTTCGGCATGTCCCAGGCGGCGCTCAATGAGATGTATATCGTGGCGGCGTTTCTGGCAGTGATGGCCTACTGTAAGCACCGGGAGAATATCAAGCGGCTCGTGAAAGGACAGGAGCGGAAGACTTACCTGAAGAAGGAAGATACCACAAAATAAAGATTTTGCGCCGGGAAATGTGGAATGAAAGTGTGAATCCAGACAGATGTGGCTTAGTGTGGTGTCTGACAGGAGATGTGGAATATAATATAATGACTATATAAACAGATATATAAAAAAGAGCAGAGAGAAGGGACAGGATATGGCAAAAATTGGATTGATCGGAGCGGGCAGCTGGGGGACAGCGCTCTCTAAGCTGGCGGCGGATAACGGACATCAGGTGACGGTGTGGTCCATTGTAAAAGAAGAGATCGAAATGCTTCGGAAAAACAGAGAACATCTGGATAAGCTGCCGGGGGTAAAGCTGCCGGAGAGTATTTCCTATACAACGGAGCTGCCGGGGGCGATCGCGGGAATGGATCTGTGTATTCTGGCAGTGCCGTCGCCTTTCACCAGAAATACTGCGGCGCTGATGAAACCTTTTGTGAAAGAAGGGCAGATCATTGTCAATGTGGCCAAAGGGGTGGAAGAAAAGACGCTGATGACATTGTCAGAGATTATTGAGGAGGAAATACCGCAGGCGGATGTGGCGGTGCTTTCCGGTCCTTCCCACGCGGAGGAAGTGGGAAAGGGGATGCCTACGACCATCGTAGCCGGAGCAAAGACAAAGAAAACGGCGGAGTATATTCAGAATCTGCTGATGAATAAAGCGTTTCGTGTGTATACCAGCCCGGATCTGCTGGGGATCGAACTGGGCGGCGCCTTAAAGAATGTGATTGCACTGGCGGCAGGGATAGCGGACGGCCTTGGCTGTGGAGATAATACCAAGGCAGCGCTGATTACCAGAGGGATCACGGAGATTGGCAGGCTGGGACTTGCCATGGGCGGAAAACTGGAGACTTTCTGTGGGCTCACCGGTATTGGAGATCTGATCGTGACCTGTGCTTCCATGCACTCCCGCAACAGGCGGGCAGGTATTCTGATCGGACAGGGCAAATCCATGGAGGAGGCCATGGCGGAGGTGAAACAGGTGGTGGAGGGTGTGTATTCTGCCAAAGCTGCCATGGGGCTCGCGAAAAAGTTTGAAGTGGAAATGCCTATTATCGAGCAGGTAAATCTGGTGCTGTTTGAGAAAAAGCCGGCGGCACAGGCGCTGGAGGAGCTGATGTTGCGGGATAAGAAGATTGAGATTAGTGTGGGGTGGTGACCTATAAGCGGACGCCCGGCGGCAGTTGATAGAATTTACGGATGATTTGGCAGAGAATAAGAGTTCAAAGCTTGGTCTGCAGTGGATGAATGCACAGGAAAGCGAAAAAATTGGAGAAAAGATATGAGATGTGCAAGATGCGGTAAAAATTTTGATGAGGAGATGTACAGTGGGATCTGTCCGAAGTGCGGGCATTTTAATAACAGGCAGAAGGAGTACGATGTCAGTAAGTATTTCAGCGCCACATTTGATGACGGCGGAAAGGTTACCACGAGTGCACAGGCGTCAAAGCAGCATGAACAGCTCCACAGGACATATGACAGCAGTAATATGCATAAACCGGGAGCTGGTCAGCATGAGAAGCTGCACCAGATGTATGATAAGTATAACATGCATAAGCAAGCGGGGACTTCGCCTTCCGGCAGTGCACAGGCGCGGAATTATCAGGCGGGAGTTCCACTTGGGAAAACCAATCCCTATCAGCAGGCGACTGTGCAGGGAAGTACTTACCAGACGGGGCAGACCGGCTCCTATGGACAGGGAAATGCAGGAAAGGGTTATCAGGGCGGCCAGAGCGCTTCCTACGGGCAGAGCGGATATTCCGGCCAGAATAAGGCCCGTCAGGCCAGCCTGAACGGGGAGGTTAAGACAAAGAACCTTGTCACGCCGATCTGTATTTTGATTGCGGTAGTGGCGGTTGCGGTCACGGTGATCAGTTTGCAGATGAAAAAACAGAGTCTGACAGAGAGGTACAATACGTTGGATTACGAGCAGGAGTACGCTGAGGCCGGTGAGGTTTTCGAGATCAATAACAGGCTGCTTCTGGTGGATAAGGCGGAGGTCATTGATACCTCGGAGTATCCGGATCTGGCGGCGGAGGAAAAGCTGGTTGCGGTGACGGTGGAAATACTGCCGGCAGACGAGGGGAACCAGGAGAGAAAGGATATGTCCGGTACGGTGTATGTCTCGGATGGTTATAACTGTAAGGAGTATCTGGACAGTTATGTAGTTACGGATTTTCTGGATGTGGAGGATGTGCTGACAGGGTATGATTATCTCAGTTACAGTTCCGTAGATGGAGTGACCGGAAGATTTTACTTCTTTGTGAATTATGAAGCGGATGACATCATGATCTCTTTTGATGAGGAAAGAGCGGAGGATACGATGTTTATCCTGGAGAGAAGGGTGAGTGTTCCGCTGCAGCTTGAGGAGGATATGCCATGATGAATAAAGTAAAAATTATTTCGGTGGTTCTCTGTGTGGTGGTCATCATAGGTTGTTATTTTGGGTATTCGGTGTCTCTCAGCCAGATGTATTTTGATGTCTGTTCTCCGAGTTCCTGTTCTCTGATCAGCGATTATGAGACAGAGGTATTGTGGACGATCTCTGCAGATGAAGCGTATGAGTATGGCGTTTATTATGCGGAGGGTGATCTGGAGGCAGTTGAGATCACTTATGAACTCTATAATCCCCTCAATGACAGGATAACGATTGCAGGAAATCTGTGTTATTATTTCGGGGAAGGCGATGAGTGGCTCACGGCCTTTGACTCTGTTGCGAGTATGGGAGACATATCGGAGTATGACAACTGTAAGATCCTGCCGCCGGGAGAGCGTATGATTTTCAAAGAGTACGTGCTGGTGCCGGAAGAGATGGAGGAGATATATGCCCAACCGTACTGGGGCAGCGCGGATGCAGTGACAATTAAATTATAGAGGGATGTGACAGTTCAGGCGAAGGGCTGAACTGTCACGATGAGATAGCATGATAGAGAGCTGAGACAGGCGCATTTGGCACAGCTTTGTCACAGGAGAAAATGCGCAGAAAAGAGGAAAGTGTGAAAAATGAATTTTTCACACGAAAATTTTGAGGCTGCGCAATGCGTATAAGGCACGCATGAAAATTTGCAGGTTGTAGAAAGGGCATGGTAATTAATATGAATCAGGGATTTAACAGTACGAACCAGTATGTGGCATCAAAGGAACTGATGGACGGCGTAAATGTGGCGATCGCGCTGCAAAAGCCTCTTCTGATCAAGGGGGAGCCGGGCACGGGAAAGACCATGTTAGCGGAGGCCGTAGCCCAATCTCTGGGCAAAAAGCTGATCATCTGGAATATCAAGTCCACCACGAAAGCGCAGGACGGCCTTTATATGTACGATACGATTCAGCGTCTCTACGACGGTCAGTTCGGCGAGGAGGGCGTGGACGATATCGCCCGCTACATCAAGTTAGGGAAGCTGGGGGAGGCTTTTGAGTCAGAGGAACAGGTGGTCCTTCTGATCGACGAGATCGACAAGGCGGATCTGGAGTTTCCCAACGATCTGCTGTGGGAGCTCGACCAGATGGAATTCTATATCCATGAGACGAAGCGTACTGTGAAGGCAAAACACCGCCCCATCGTGATCATTACATCCAACGCGGAGAAGGAGCTGCCGGATGCATTTCTTAGAAGGTGCATTTTCCATTATATCGATTTTCCGGATAAGGAACTGATGGAAGAGATCATAAAAACTCACTACCCGGATGTGGAGGAGAATCTGATGCGGCAGGCCATGGAGATCTTCTACGATATCCGCGGCATGCGGGATATCCGCAAAAAGCCCAGTACTTCGGAGCTCATTGACTGGATCAATGCGCTGCAGATCGGCGGCATTCCGGCGGATGTACTGCGGGCGAAGATGCCCTTTCTCGGCGTGGTGGTGAAGAAGGACGAGGATCTGGAGACGGTGCGGCAGCATGGTCTCTGACGGGGAGCAGAAGACGGCAATGCCATCTGGTTAAGTATTGCGACAGCCTGGAGCATTCTATGTTCTTCACGGCGTCCGGCAATCTCAACTTATTATACGGGGAGATATACTATGTTTTATCCTTTCTTTCAGATCTGTAAAGCGAAAGGGCTTCATATTACGATGAGCGAGTGGCTGACGCTGCAGGATGCGCTGGGACAGGGTATGGCAGGCAGCAGCCTGACGCAGTTCTATTATCTGGCCAGGATGATCCTTGTCAAGAGCGAGACAGATTTTGACAAGTTTGATATGGCTTTTGAGGAGTGCTTTAAGGGAGTTAAATCGGAGAATGAGGTGACTGCCCAGATGCTTCGCTGGTTAGACAAATCCGATATGATGGAGTTGGCTCATGAGGAGGCCAGGGCCCACCTGAATCAGATGGAAGACAATACGGTCATCGATAAGGAGGATGTGGAACAGACCTTCAAGGACAGACTGCGGGATCAGAACGAGGAGCACAACGGCGGTTCCTTCTGGATCGGCACCATGGGCAAGACTTCCTTCGGCAATATGGGGGGCAACGTGGGCGGCGTCAGAGTAGGCGGCAGAACCGGTTACCAGTCCGCTTTCTCGGTGATCGGGGCCAGAAAATATAAGGATTTCCGGGATGACAGAGTACTGGACAACAGGCAGTTTCAGCTGGCGTTCCGGAGGCTCAGACAGTTTTCCACAAAGCTTGATATTCCGAAGACGGAACTTGATATTCCGGGGACTGTGGATAAGACCTGCAACAACGGCGGCTGCCTGCAGATCGTCATGGAAAAGCCCAGAAAGAATGCGGTAAAGCTGCTTTTGCTCTTTGATTCCGGCGGGACCATGATCCCCTACAGCAGCCTGATGAACGATCTGTTTCAGGCGGTGAATAAATCGAATCACTTTAAAGATGTAAAATGTTATTACTTCCACAACTGTATTTACAGCAAGCTCTATAAGACGCCGGAGTGCGAGAACGGCGAGTGGGTGGATACGGAGTGGATGTTCCGCAATCTGGACAGCGACTATAAGGTGATCATCGTCGGTGATGCGGCCATGGCGCCGGAGGAGCTGTACTCCGACAGCGGCAATTACAGAGGGCCAAACGGCGGGCTTTCGGGGTATGAATGGCTGCTGCTTATGAAGAAGCATTATAAAAAGATCGTCTGGATGAACCCCAAGATGGCGCCCGGCAGAGCCCCCTGGCGGGAGGCGGAGACGGCTATCAGGGAGATGTTCCCGATGTATAAACTGACGGTGAAGGGATTGAATGACGGTATGATCAAACTCATGGCGAACAAATAAGGCAGATAAAAACAGAGAAAAGAGGAGACATTATGAAAATATTTGAGGAACTGCAGGCCAGAGGTCTGCTTGCGCAGCTGACAGACGAGGAGGAGATTAAGGAACTGGTAAATGAGGGGAAGGCCACCTTTTATATTGGCTTTGATCCCACGGCGGACAGTCTCCATGTGGGCCACTTTATGGCGCTTTGCCTGATGAAGAGGCTGCAGATGGCGGGCAATAAACCCATTGCGCTGATCGGCGGCGGTACGGGCATGATCGGCGATCCTTCCGGCAGGACGGATATGCGGAACATGATGACAACAGAGATGATCGACCACAACTGCGACTGCTTTAAGAAACAGATGAGCCGCTTTATCGAGTTCGGCGAGGGAAAGGCCATGATGGTCAACAACGCCGAATGGCTCAGAGACTTAAATTATATTGAGTTTATCCGGGATGTCGGCGCCTGTTTTTCGGTGAATACCATGCTGCGGGCGGAGTGCTACAAACAGAGAATGGAGAAGGGACTGAGCTTTCTGGAGTTTAACTACATGATCATGCAGTCCTACGATTTCCTGGAACTCTACAAACGCTACGGCTGTAATATGCAGTTCGGCGGGGATGACCAGTGGAGCAATATGTTGGGCGGTACGGAACTGATCCGGAAGAAACTGGGGAAAGATGCGTACGCGATGACCATTACGCTGCTTATGAATTCTGAAGGGAAGAAGATGGGCAAGACGCAGAAAGGGGCGGTGTGGCTGGATCCGAATAAGACGACTCCTTACGAGTTTTATCAGTACTGGCGTAATATCGGGGATGCTGACGTGCTTAAGTGCCTGCGGATGTTAACCTTTCTGCCCATCGAGCAGATTGATGAGATGGATAAATGGGAGGGCAGCCAGTTAAATGAGGCCAAGGATATACTGGCCTATGAACTGACAAATCTCGTCCATGGCGAGGAGGAAGCAGGAAAGGCGAAGGAAGCTTCCAGAGGGCTTTTCGGCGGAGGCGGCAGTATTGAAAACATGCCGAAGGCGGTGCTTAAGGAAACGGATTTCCAGGAGGGGAAAATCGATCTGATCGGGATGTTAACAGCTTGTGGATTAGTGGCTTCCCGCTCCGAGGGGAGACGGGCCATTGAACAGGGCGGCGTCAGTGTAAATGATGAGAAGGTGACGGATGTCAGGGCATCCTATGAGATGAATTTCTTTGACGGAGACGGTATTATTTTAAAGAGAGGTAAGAAGAACTTTAAGAAACTGGTGTTGGAAGACTGACAGTATCCCGGGCGGGAGCGGGGCATATGTAAAGTATAGTATGGATTTATAATGATATCCTGTAAAATCAGGCAAAAAGGCTGTAAGAGATTTAGGTTTCTTACGGCTTTTTTTATGCGCAGGGTAGAAAATCTCCTCTGTTCGATTGAGCAGGGCAGATCTGTTCGATTGCCTCTCATTTCATATTTGGCCTTATATCAAAAAAGTCCACAAAAAACATAAAAAATAAAAGCAGAATTATGACATGTGTCCTAACGGCTGAAGAAATACTATGATACAATCTATTTAAATTTCAGAGGAATTCAACCGAAAAATACAGCATATTGACAGGGGGTATGTATGAAACAGAAAATAGTGGCTTGTATGGGAGACTGCAATATAGACACATCTGTTCCCATTAAGAAACTTCCCATAAAAGGAGGATGTACCCATACCGATCGCATCTGCCGGGGTTTAGGCGGAACGATGCTCAATGTGGCGACCGCACTCAGTAAACTGGGAATTGATTCTGTTCCGCTCACGTTTCTCGGTGATGACAGAGACGGTGACGAAGTGGTGAAATATCTGTCGGAGAACGGAATTTCGGATAGAGGAATCGTCCGCTGCAAAGACTATATGACAGGAAATACGATTGCATTGGTGGAACCGGACGGAGAAAAGTACTGGATCGGCATACGGGAGAGAGCAGCTGATCTGCATATGAGTCTGGAAGAATCTTTTCGGGATATCTGTAAAGAGGCGGATGCGCTTTTTATCTCCGGAACAGTGATCAATGAAGGGATGGAAAGCCGCATGACGGCATTGGAACTGGCAAAACAGTGCCATAATCAGGGTGTGCTTGTGTTTCTTGATCCGAATCTCAGAGTTTTAGGAAATAAACTGAAACAGGATGCCGTAGAAATCTTTGAGAAAATCCTGCCCTATGTGGATGTACTGATACCAAATGAAGGAGAGGTGAAGATGCTGGGAGAGGATGAGGATTCAAGGAAGGCAGCAGAAAAGGTGCTGCATCAGGGAGCCGGGAAATTATGGGTGAAATGCGGCGGCAGAGGAAGCTTTTATATTTCAGAGACAGAATATGCGTATTTTGCGCCCAAGCAGATTTCTGTCGTAGATACGACAGGAGCCGGAGATTCTTTTACCGCCGCTGTGATCTATTGCAATATGGAACAGAAAACAATAGAGGAAACGGGAAAGTTCGCCAATGAATACGCAGGGTATTCTGTTACAAAATACGGAAGTATCGAGGCCTTTCCCGGGAGAGAGACTATAGAGATCATCAGAAAAAAAGTTTTTCGCGATCATTAAATCCGTGCATGTATCCCCTCATATCATGTCTTTCAGATATTGGGCAGTTGTGCTTAACGGGGCGCAACGACTATGCCGGGGACGGATATCAGGAGATATTAAATTATAATTTATTATTCAAAGGAGGCAATTCATGAAAAAGAAGGTATTAAGTATTATGCTGGCAACGGTGATGGTGTGCAGCCTTGCTGCATGCGGGAACAGTTCCGGGGAGAAGGCGCCGGAGCCTGACAACACGTCGGCTGAAACAGAGCCTGCCGCAGAGGCAGAACAGCCGGAAGCTGACACAGAGGAAGTACCGTCGGAAGAGACAGAGACTTTGGCGGATGTGCGTTTTGCTATTGTGGCAAATAATTCAGTGGGCGACAAGGGGTTCTGTGATTTGAGTAACGAGGGGATCGAAAAGGCGGCAGCAGATTTTGGTGTAGAGTATAAGATCTTCAGCTGTAATAACGATTCCACGATCTATCTGGATACCATAAAAACTGCGGCGGAAAACTATGACGTTGTGTTCCTTGTGACAGGATACTTTTTTGACGACGAGTTGAAAGAAGTGCAGGCAATGTATCCGGATACCAAATACATTTATATTGATGGCGAGACAGAACAGGAAGGGGCTGTTTCTGTGACCTACATGCAGAATGAGGGCGCTTTTCTGGCGGGATATCTGGCGGCGCTGATTTCGGAGACAGGAAAAGTTGGGTTTGTAGGCGGCGCGGACTGGCCGGTGATTCATGACTATGAGGTTGGTTTTAAAGCAGGCGTGGAATATGCGGAAAACAGTGTGGAAGTTGTATCCAGATATACAAATGATCATTTTGATGCGGCACTTGGCAAAACTACGGCAAAAGCCTGCTATGACGATGGCTGCGACGTGATTTTCCAGGCGGCTGGACCGGCAGGTCTGGGTGTATTGGAGGCGGCGGAAGAAAACGGCTTTCTGGCGATAGGCGTGGACACGGATCAGGGATATATGCAGCCGGGACATATCGTTTCTTCCATGTTAAAGCGTGTGGATACTTCGATCTATGACATCATAGAAAAGTGCAAAAACGGTGAGGAATTGGAATCCGCTTATGTATACAATGTGGCCAACGGAGGAATCTCTCTGGCAGATAACGAGTATTATCAGGAACTGGTTTCGGAGGAAAACAGAAATAAGGTAGATGAACTGGTCACCGCGATCACAAACGGGGAAGTGACGATTCCGAGTTATTATGATTGAGAATGTCCGGTAACTGACAGCAGGGAGCGACAAAAACAGGACATGGCATTTGACCGAAAGTAAAAGTAAGGGGCAAAGGGACACAGGGATCTGTCCATTTGCCCCACGGAGGCAGAAATATGGGGAAAGAATACATCCAGTTAAGAGGCATAAAAAAGACCTTTCCAAACGGAGTCTGCGCATTGCGGGGGGCGGATCTGACGGTGTGCGAAGGGGAGATCCATGCGTTAGTGGGAGAGAATGCAGCCGGAAAGAGTACGTTAATGAACATTCTGTACGGTGTTTTAAAGGCGGATGCCGGAGAGATACTGATGAATGGAGAACCTGTCCATATTGCGGATTCAAGCGATGCGATCCGTCTGGGAATCGGCATGGTCCATCAGCATTTTATGCTTGTGCCTTCCTTTACGGTACTGGAGAATATTGTCCTGGGAAGCGAGGACAAGTATAAAAATAAATTTGGCAAAATAGATTTTGAGCGAGCCCGGAAAGATATCCGGGAGATTATGAAACAGATCGATGTGGATCTGGATCTGGACAGCGTAACCGGAAGCGTCACCATCGGACTGCAGAGCAAGATCGAAATTATTAAGGCTTTGTTTCGGGGAGCAAAACTGTTAATACTGGATGAACCGACTACTGTGCTTGCCCCCACGGAAGTGGACTCCTTTTTTGAATTTCTGAGAAAACTGCGGGATAACGGGACGACCATGATCTATATCTCCCACCGTATGCGGGAAATTTTTGATCTGACGGACCGCATTACGATTCTGAGAAAGGGAGAGACGATTTCTGATGTAAAGACCGATGAGGCGACAATGGAGCAGATCAGCAGGGATATGCTGGGCTATGAGGTCACTGCTTTTGAACGGGACGAAAAAAGGATCGACAGAGCGGAAAGTAACTGCAGATTCCGTGTGGAAGGGCTTTGCATGTCCGGCAGACGCATCAATTTGGAGGATATTTCTTTTGAAATTTACGGGGGTGAAGTCCTGGGGATAGCCGGTATAGAAGGAAACGGACAGGTGGAACTGGCGGATGCCCTGATCGGACTGAAAAAAATACGTTCCGGAAAAATATTACTGGACGGCACGGATGTTGCCGGGGAGAGTATCAGCAAAAGGCGCGCCAGAAAGATGGCTTATATACCGGAGGATCGGATGCACAAAGGACTGGCGCAGAATTGTACGATCACGGATAATACAATAACCGGGCATCTGAAAGAGGCGTTTCTGGGGAAAAAGAAAATTACGGTGAACTGGCCCGGGGCGGATTCTTATGCAACTGAGATCGCGAAAGAGTACAAAGTGGAAGGTTTCAGATCCTCAGATCAGCTGATTTCCGGCCTGTCGGGCGGAAATATGCAGAAGGTGATTATCGGCAGAGAACTGTATGACAGGCCTGCCATGACGATTCTTTCCCAGCCGACGGCGGGAATCGATTTTAACGCCCAGAGCATTATTCACGGAAAGATCAACGAGTTAAAGCGTGAGGGCTGTTCTTTTCTGTTGATCAGTGAGGATCTGGATGAGCTTGTGAGAATGTCCGACAGGATCTGTGTGCTCTGCAGGGGCAAACTGGTGAAAGAGTTTTCCGATCCGGAAGCCTTTGATCTGAATGAGATCGGATATTATATGACGGGAGTAAAAAAGGATGAAAATGATGGATAAACTGAAAAAACGAAGCGGAACTGTGGAAGCGGTGATTCTGATTCTCATTTCCTGGAGCATTCTGTTTTTCCTGTGCGGGGAGAATCCGGTTCAGGTCGTAGGGTATATTATGTCCGGCTCCTTCAAGGATATGGGGGCGGTTGCCTCGGTGCTCAATAAAATTTTTCTGTTCTTTTTACTTGCCATAGCCTACGCCATACCGGATCAGGCCGGTCTGGCAAATGTAGGAATTGACGGACAGTTTATTGCCGGCGGATTTTTTGCGGCGCTTTTGCCGCAGTTTGTCAATACGGGAAATCTGATGATCAATGTGGGACTTTCGGTTATTATCGCAATGTTTTTCGGAAGTATCTGGGCGTTCTGGCCGGCACTTTTGAAAGTGAAATACGGGATCAATGAGGTAGTGACCACACTGCTTGGCAATTATATCATCATTGAACTGACAGAGTACATGGTGGCCTATCCGCTGCGGATGAAAGGCTCGAGTATTTCCAGAATGGATTTTGTGCCTGAGAATTTTGAACTGCCGATGTTATTTTCATCAAAGTTTTCCTCTTCCCTGATTTTTGTGGCGATCGTACTTGCGGCGGCTGTATGGTACAACAAACGGACCGTGAAAGGGTTTGAAGCAAGGATGGTTGGCAAAAATCTGCTGTTTGCCAGACAGGCCGGCATCAATACGGATGTCGTCTCCATGAGGGCCATGATGGCCGGGGGCGCCATTGCCGGTCTGGCGGGAGCAATTCAGGCTCTGTATGTAAATCATACGTTTCAGTCGGGATTTACCAATGATTATGGTATGAAAGGGATGCTTGTGGCACTGGTTGCGATGTCAAATCCTGTGGGCTGCTTTGTCATCGCGGTGTTGTTTGGCATTTTGCAGGTGGGCGCGATCAGCATGCAGCTTTCCACAGATATCCCGTCAGAGATAGCGGCGGTGCTTCAGGCGATTATGATATTCTTTGTGGCGGCTAAGGGAGCGCTTGTGATCAAAAGGAGGAGGAGAGAAAAATGAGTGTATTGATCAGTCTTTGGCAGATGACAGTGATCCTGTCGGCGCCGCTTGTATTGTGTGCGCTGGGAGGCATTATCTCCTATCAGGCGGGAGTTGTGAACATCGCAATGGAAGGGATCATGCTGTCGAGCTGCTTTGTCTCTGTTTTGGTCAGCTATTACAGTCACAGCGCACTGCTTGGTCTGCTTGCGGGGATGGTGACAAGCATACTGGTCTCCCTGTTCTTTTCCTTTTTTGCGGTTACGTTGAAGGCGAATAATTTCGTAATAGGGATAGCAATCAATATTTTTGTCAGCGCGGCCACACTTTTTCTGTCAAGGTTTCTGCCGGTTGCCATATTCAATTCGCCGGATATTGCTGCAATACAAAAATTAAATTTAGATTTAAAAATAGATATTATGAATAAGCTCTTTTCCGGTTACAGTGTACTGATTTATCTGGCGGTCATCCTGGTGTTTGTGATGGATTATCTGCTCTATAAAACTCCCTTTGGCATCAGGCTGCGGGCAACGGGCGTTTTCCCGGGGGCAGTGCGGACAGCCGGGAAAAATCCGGAAAAGATCAGATATGTGGCGGGAATCATAACGGGTGTTTTTTGTGGACTTGCAGGGACGCAGCTGTCCCTGTCCAATGTGGTGCTGTTCTCAAGAGATATGACGGCAGGACGTGGGTTCATTGCTTTTTCAGCAATTCTGATCGCCGGCGGGAAACCGAAGAGAGCGTTTTTCATCTCGGTGCTGTTCGGTTTTTGCGATGCGCTTGCCACACAGCTTAAATCCACAGGCATTCCCACGAATTTCCTGTCCATCATTCCCTATGCCGTGGCGCTCCTGACACTGATCTTTGTGAATATCAGGGAGCGGAAGATGGCAGAGGAAAGTGTATAAGAGGAGGAAAGTTTAGATGGAGTATGTTGTAACCGGCCTTACCATGTTGGATAAAATAGCGGTCAACGGACAGAATGTTTCGGAACCTCATCTGGGAGGAGTGCCTCTGTACGGATACTGCGGGATCAGGCCCTATACGAAGAATGTGCTGTTTTTGTCCAGAGTGGGGCGGGATTTTAAAAAGGTCTTTGAGCCCTGGTTTTCGGACAATGAAGTTTCGGAGGAGGGGGTGATCTATGTATCGGATGAGACGCCCTATAATGTGATTGATTATGATGAAAACGGGAATGTACTTTCCTGGGAGTTTGTGACAGGGCACTGGGAGGACAGCGATTTCTGGCGGCCCCATGGGGAAGACTTTGAGCAGGTGGTCGGGGCGGATACAAAGTGCCTATATCTGAGTGAGACGCCGGTGATGAATGACATGTGGCAAAAAATCTTTGAACTGAAAAGAACCTTCGGATTCAAAGTGATGTGGGAGCCCAACGGGATACACAGCAATAAAAAATTCCATCGGGAAATACTTGCGCTGTGCGATCAGATCGAGATGGCATCTTTTAATGTGTCGGAGGCAAAGGATATTTTTTCCATAGACGATGAGAGAGCGCTACTTAACTTTCTGAAAAATCTGCCCTGCGAACTGGTGATTCTGCGGGTTGGAAAAAGGGGGATGTATACCATTTCAGACGGAAAGATCTGTTATATCCCATCGGCGCCTCTTCCGGAAGGATGCGTCGTGGTGGATGTCACAGGCTGCGGAAACTGTTCCACGGCAGCCGCGGCCTACGCCTGGTGCGAGGGAAAGGATTTGGCAATGACAGGCGTCATGGCCAATGTGGCTTCCGGCTATAATTTAAGGCAAAACGGTCCGGTTCCTCTGTTTGATGACGCGGTATGCGAAGAGATCAGAAAAGAGGCGGACGTTTTATATAAACTACATAGTTATCAATTTATTTCATGATGAAGGAGGAAAATGACAATGAAATTTGACAGTAATTTACACAAGGAAATCTGGAGCCTGGGAGATATGACGCAGACGTTGTGCGGCAATCTGCCGGAGAAGGCGGCGGGCGTCTTTCGCAAAGAGGAGCTTGCCCGGTTTGAGCGGATCGTGATCAGCGGCTGCGGCGACAGCATCTGCGCCGCCTATGCGGTAAAAGAGTGTTTCGAGAAGCTGTTGAAGATGGATATTGACACGCCGGTCTGCATCGATCTGGCGAGACATTATGATGTGCGCCGGTTCGGTGAGAAGGGTACTACTCTTGCGATCCTCGTCAGCTTTTCCGGCAAGGTGTCGCGGGTTGTGGAGGCGGCCGAGAGGGCAAAGAGAAACGGAGCCGTCACCATGGCGGTAACCCATGACAGCGAATCTCCGGTAGCAAAAGCCTGTGACAGGATCCTGCATGTGGTGCCGGAGGAGTTCGATCTGCACAGAACACCGGGATGCCGCACCTATGTGGCTTCCATGCTGGGACTGTATCACTTTGCCATTCAGATGGCGGAGATGCTTGGGAAAATTAAAACAGAGGAAGCTGACCGGTACAGAGCGGAGATCCTCGCCTATTCCGAAGCGTCTGTGAACTCTCGGGAAGAGCTGGAGGAGAAACTTTACAATCTGGCGGTGCGTTTTAGGGATGTGCCCTATTTTGAGTTCTTAAGTTCCGGGCCGGAGTTTGCTTCCGCATGGTTTGGACAGGCTAAAATGTATGAGGCCACCGGGGACTTTTCCAGATATGAGAACTTTGAGGACTGGACTCATGTGGATTATATTTTAAGGAAGATGGACAGCGGCATGTTCCTGTTTGTGGATAAAAGGAATCCTTCTCTGAGCAGAGCAATCGAGGTTTCCCAGGTGCTCACAAGGCAGGATTACAGATACCGGATCTTTACAAACGCTGAGCCGGAGTTATTTGCGGATCCGTTAAAGGTTATTCAGATTCCGACGGCGCCGCAGTTCTGGATGCAGCCTCTGTTTGAGACAGTGCCGGCCTGCCTGTTTGCGGGGGCGTTAGCGGATGTAAAGGGAACAACGGAATTCTGTGCGGATATGATCGACTCCCTGTTCCCCTTTGGAGGTTCTATTTTGCGATACAGCAAGATCGAAGAGCATTGAGCGTAAGGAGGGAAGGATGCCTGGTTTAATCAAAATAAACGAAGGATATGACAATATTTTTACGAGAAGGAAAAGGGGGCATAAGCTGGTGATCGGCTGCATCCATCTTCTGCCCATGCCCAATACGCCCTACTATAAAAGCGGCGATCTGGAGAGGAGCGTTGAAAAAGCGGTGTGGGACGCCCGCACTCTGAAGGAGAACGGCGCCGACGGCTGTATCATACAGAATGTGGACGGTATTTTTGTTCCTACCGACGATACCGATTATGTGAACGTGGCATGCATGGCATCGGTGGGTACCCATGTGAGAACGGAGGTCGGAAAAGACTTTCTCGTGGGTGTCCAGATCATGTGGAACAGCATTACCCCTTCCCTTGCGGCAGCAAAGGCCTGCGGGGCAGATTTTACCAGATGCGCGGCACTGACCGGGGTTTCCCGGTCTCCCTTCGGGGCCATTGAGGGAAATCCTATGAAGGTCATGAACTACCGCAGATATATCGATGCGGAACATGTGGCCATGATCGCGGAAATTTCGGGGTATCATTTTCTGAATGAACAGGAGTATAACAGGGAGATTGTGGTGTCTCATGCCAAAGATGCGCTGACGGCAGGCGGAAATGCCATAGAACTGTTTGCAAAAGACGAGGAGATCAACGAAAAAATGGTGCGGGATGTCAAGGAGGCTTTCGATGTCCCCGTGATCCTGGGGGGCGGCACCAATATAGAGAATGCGGCCAGACGTCTGAAATATGCGGACGGAGCCATTGTGGGGACCTGCTTTGAAAAAGGGGTTTGGGGCGGCCCGGTTCAGGCGGATGCGGTGAAGGCTTATGTGGAAAATGTGAGAAAAGTTTAGCAGGGAAGGAGAGGATTATGCGGATCGATAAAATAATACCCGAGAAGACTGCCGTTCTGGTGATCGATATGCAGAATGATTTTGTCGGGCCGGGGGCGCCTATCTATATTGATATGGGGCATCAGATGGCGCCGGCTCTGAAAGAATTTTTAGATCGATGCAGACAGGAAAAGATACAGATCATCTATACGAAGGATGTTATCAGGGCGGACCGGAAGGATATGGCAAAGGCCGGGGAGTTCTGCGAGGCGATTAAGGAGGGCAGAGCCTTGGTGGATGGGACGTCTGGGGCTGAGATCTATGAGGCAGTGGCTCCGAGACAGGGAGACATTGTCATCAAAAAGAACAGGTACAGCGCATTCTGCGGCACGACGTTAGATTCCATTCTCCGAACCCTGGGCGTTAATACGGTGGTGATTACGGGAGTGTGTACGGAGTGCTGCTGTTTTTCCACGGCCAGGGATGCGGGCCAGAACTGCTATGATGTGGTGTTCCTTTCTGATCTGACTGGTAATAATGGGTATGAGGATATCGGGTACGGCGAAATCGATGCGGCGTCATTACACAGGGCAATGTTGATTATGATCGGGCACACTACGGCCCATGTGATGAATTCGGAGGAATTTTTCGGGAAAGTAGAGAAGGAGGATCTATGATTACGCAGATTTATTCGATGAAGAGCGTTGAGGAGGCGTTGGCTGTGATCGAGGCAGGGGCGGATTATATCGGCATGGCGCCGCCCCAGCGCCTGAAAGGCGGCGTGAAAGCGCCGGGGGAAATATCGGAGGAGATGTGTCTTGCTATTCTGGAAGCGGCAAAAGGCCTGGCGAAGTGTGTTCTGATCGCTTCCAATGATGATGAAGACTATTACTGCGAGATCGTGAGAAAATACCGGCCTGATTTTATCCAGATCACCGGAAACCATGTTACAATAAACGGGAGACTGCGAGACCGCATCAAGGAGACCAGTCCTGACATATCGATCATACAGGCTGTCTGCATGGACGGTGAAGAAGCCATCACACGGGCACAGAAGTTTGCTGAATATGCGGACCTGCTGATTCTGGATTCCATAGCATCGGAAGGCAAATTTATCGGCGCGGCAGGGATCACGCATAATTGGGACTGGGATCGTGAGATAATAGAACAGGTGAAGATACCGGTGATCATGGCAGGCGGATTAGGGGCGGATAATGTGGCGGAGGCCATCGAAAGGGTACATCCCTTCGGTGTGGATTCCCTTACGCGCACAAATTCGTCTTCACCGGAGAAGAAAGGACAGAAGGATATCGCTCTTGTCAGGGAATTCTGCAGGATCGCGCACAGTTATTGAGCAGATTCCGCCGTCATGGAAAGAACTGATAGTGGAGAATCCTGCAAAGCAGGATTCTTTTTCAGCAATGGAGGAGTATGGAGATCATAAAATTTTGCGACAAGGATATTATCGCGTCTTATTATAAGATAGACCTGGAAAAATACGGCAGCTGGCTGCCCTATGATCCGGACTTCTGTATTTTCAGTCCGGAGGAGACGATATTGGAGCCGGGATATATTGTGGAATATCTGTATATTGTTCTCTCCGGGGATGCCTATGTCTGTGCTCCTGGCGATGACGGAAACGAACTGCTGCATATATTCTGCAGGGAGGGAGATATTTTTGGAAACGCGGAGTTTTTTATGGAAGATCACTGCTTTTCCCTGGTGAAAAGTCTGAACGAGTGCGTCTGCATGAGGATCCACACAAAAGCCTGCCGAAAGCAGATACTTGCTGACTGCAGGCTGCTTTCCATTTTGGGATACAGCCTGGCGCATATGCTTTCTTCTACTGCCCGCAATAATGCGTGCAATAAATTTATGCCCCTTGACAACAGGCTTGCTTCGAGAATCCTGAATGTTGAGAAAGGAGGGATTTATGATAAGAACTTGTCTTATGAAGCGGAATATCTGGGGGTGAGCTACAGGCATCTGCTGCGGTGTCTCAAGTATTTTGTGGATGAAAATATCATTTCCAGACAGTCCAAGGGAATCTACCGGATCGAAAACAGGGAGGCGTTGGTCACTTTGAAAAAGAATGTGGAGAGCGGTATCTGGTGAGGACTTGACAAGTTTTCTGCTTTTTATTATGCTTGATTTAATAAAAAGGTATTGATATGGCAGGAGAACCTGTTCATATACGGTAACTATACGGAGGGCAGAGGATGGACAGGATCGCGCTTTTGATTCCATGTTATAATGAGGCAAAAACCATTGGTAAGGTCGTGGCGGATGCCAGAAAATATATTCCGGAAGCGGTGGTCTATGTATATGATAATAATTCTACCGACGATACGGCAAAGATCGCAGAACAGGCCGGCGCTGTGGTGCGCCACGAGTATCAGCAGGGCAAGGGCAATGTGATCAGGCGGATGTTCCGGGAGATCGATGCGGAATGTTATATTATGACCGACGGGGATGACACTTATCCTCTGGAATACGCCACAGAAATGGCGGATAAAGTATTAAAAAGACAGAGCGATATGGTGGTGGGGGACAGGCTTTCCTCCACTTACTTTACGGAAAATAAAAGACCTTTCCACAATATGGGAAATTCTCTAGTACGCATGTCCATCAATCAGATCTTCGACTGCGATATCAAGGATATTATGACCGGTTACCGGGCCTTCAGCTTTAATTTTGCAAAGACCTTTCCGATCCTGTCCAAAGGATTTGAGATCGAGACGGAGATGACGATTCATGCGGTCAACAATAATATGGCGATCGACAATGTGATCGTAGAGTACAGAGACAGGCCGGCAGGGAGCGTCTCCAAGTTAAATACCTACTCCGACGGTATGAAAGTGATCGGCACGATCATCAGGCTGTTTCGCAATTACCAGCCCCTGAAGTTTTATACGCTCATCAGCGCAGTGCTGACGGTATTGTCTGTGGGCTTTCTGATTCCCGTGCTGGTGACTTATTTTCAGACAGGGCTGGTGGAAAGATTTCCCACCTTGTTTGTCTGTTGTTTTGTACTGTTAGCGGCGCTGCAGTCTCTGTTTGCAGGCCTGATTTTAACCAATAATGCGATTAAAAACAGGCGGGATTTTGAGTTTCGGCTGAATCTGGTAGAGATGATGAAAAAGAGTACAGAAAAAGAATCGGAAGAAAAGCAGAAGAAACTGTGACAGCTGTGCAGCGCAGACACAGGTGAGATGGCTGAAGAAATATGCGGATCATTGCAAAACAGTAAAACAGGGGGCTTGGAAAATTTGGCGAATGCAAATTTCACAAAAAAAGAACTGGCGGAGAGTCTGAAAAGGCTGGCTTCCAGACGGCTTTTTGAGCAGGTGACGGTGGGAGATATCGTGAAGGAATGCGGGGTGAACAGGCAGACCTTTTACTATCATTTCAGCGATAAATACGAACTGCTTGACTGGATTTATTATAATGAGACATTTGTGCCGCTGACCGCCGATATCACTTTCGGAAACTGGGATGAAAAGCTTTACGCGCTGTTGCGGATCATGCGGGAGAATAAATCCTTTTATATGAATACGATCAAATGCTCCGACAATTTTTTTGAGGAGTATCTGTTAAAGATGCTGACGACGTTATTTGAGACGGCGGTGGAGGATCTGGACGGGAAAGGGCAGCTGACATCGGAGAAGAAGCGGTTAGCGTCCAAGATATTTGCTTACGGACTGACCGGCGTGGTGGTTGAGTGGGCCATGGGCGGCATGAAAGCGGACGAAAAACTGCTGGCTGAAAATATGAAGGAGCTGGTGGATAATATTGAGCGGCTGTCTTATTATATTTATCAGTATAAAAATGAGATGGCTACGGAAACAGAGATTCTATCCACTCTGCCAATTCGGCCGGAGATTCTTCCGAAAAAAGACGAATAAATGTTTCCCGGTTCTCCTCGTTAAAAGATACCGGGGAATCCAGATGAAACATCAGTTTATAATTTTTTAAAATATGGTCTGCTGCCTTTTGGGTGAGCGGACTTTTTTTGCGTCTTTTTAAGTGCTGTAGCTGCATTTCAAAAAAAGAAGTTTTCATATCCTGTGTCAGACTCATTGCGATACCTGTGCCTTTTGTGCAGCCTGCAGATTATAATCTGTGCCTTTTTCGGGACATATGATCTGCAGGTGAAATATTTGTTCACATTAACCATACTACAAAATCCCCTGATAAAAAACAGACAGAAAGTGCGTTTTGTCAGAAAACAGAACAGACAGGAATTTTTGTCTAAAGACACCCGGAAAGAAATGGCATATCTTGTTAACTGACAGGAGACATTCCGCAGAAAGAAAATGCGCCGGACAGATTTTGCAGAAAGAGTTCGGCTTGCGGATGTGGGATAACAGGTTGTGGAAAGGTTGTGATGACAAACGTATGAAGCTGACAGAAGCGGAAATGAGAGCCGCGAAAGAAGAGGCGGCAAAAAAGGTAAAAGAGAAGTTTGAGAGCAGGGAAAAGCGCCTGGAAGATCTGCGGAAGGGAAAAACCTCTCTGCCAGAGTGGATCGTCAGACACAGAAACAAAATTATGACTGTTTTTATTGTGCTGGCGGTGGTCTGTGTTTTGTGTATTCCTTTTATTGAGGTCAACTATGACCTGACGGCGTATCTGCCGGACAGTATGACTTCCAAAAAAGCGATCGATGTGATGGAGGCGGAGTTTGGTTATCCGGGAACGGCCCGGGTTATGATCGAGAATGTCACGCCCTATGAGGCGGAGCTCTATAAAGAAATGATCGAAAATGTGGACGGCGTAGATATGGTGTCCTGGATCAGCTCGGATGTCTATATGTCCGGAGAGTTTATCGATATCGCGGGGCAGAAGGATTATTATAAAGACAACTGTGCCGTGATGGATGTGACGTTCACAGAGGGAGATACGGCGGCGCTGACAGATCAGGCGCTTGAAGAGATAAACGGGATTCTCGGAGAGAAGGGCCACTACGGCGGCGCGGCGGTGGAAAACAAGTCGTTGAAAGAGACCTTGAATGTACAGATTGCGCTGATTACGGTGATCGCAATCTGCCTGATCTTTGTGATCCTGTGCCTGACGACGGATTCCTGGGCGGAGCCGCTTCTGTTTCTGATCGTTATGGGGGTGGCCATTGTGATCAATATGGGCACCAATATTTTCAGGGGAACGATCTCCTTTATCAGCAATTCGGTGGCGGCGGTGCTGCAGTTAGCTATCTCCATCGACTACTCGATCTTTCTGTTACATACCTTTATGCGGGAAAAAGAGACGGAAACAGACAGGGAAAAGGCGATGGCAAATGCCATAAAGGATGCGGCCGTATCGGTGCTCTCCAGTGGGATGACGACATTTGTGGGGTTTATGGCACTGTTTTTCATGCAGTTTCTGATCGGGCAGGATCTGGGGTTTGTGCTGGGGAAGAGCATTCTCTGCAGTATTGTGACAGTCCTTCTGTTTATGCCGGCTTTGATCCTGCGCTTTGAACCGTTGATCGAGAGAACGCAGCATAAGATGTTGATGCCTTCTTTTAAAAAAGCGGCCGGGGTAGTGTTCAGACTGCGGTATGCTGTGGTGATCTTTATTGCGATCGTGTTTCTCCCTGCCTACCTGATGCAGAATTCCAATGTCAATACTTACGGGAACAGCGCCCTGGGGGCAAGCGTAGGTACGGTGGTTTACGATGATGAACAGCTGATCGAATCAAAGTTCGGGAGGAGCAATCTCTATCTTGTCATGGTGCCAAACGGTTCTCCGGTTACGGAGCGGGAACTGGCGGGAGAACTGAAAAACTTAAGCTATGTGCGGAGCGTGACCGCGCTGTCGGATATGCTGCCGGAAGGTGTGCCGGAAGAGATCCTGCCGGAAAGTATGACGGGGCTTTTGCGAAAAGAGAATTATACGAGGATGCTGGTATTTACCAAAACAAAATCGGAGAGTGATCTGGCTTTTGAGACGTCGGATGAGATACAGGCCATTGTGAAAAATTACTATCCGGAAGATTCCTATGTGGCGGGCAACACCCCTTCCACCCAGGATCTCAAAGTGGTCTGTGACGCGGACTACGCGATGGTCAACGCCTTTTCTCTGGTCGGTGTGGCGGTGGTTGTGATCCTTGCCTTCCAGTCGCTGCTGCTGGCGGTGATCGCGATCATACCGATCAGCGCGGCTATCTGTATCAACCTGGCGGTCCCTTATCTGCAGGGCAGGGTGTTTATGTTTGCGGCGATGGTGGTGGTAAGCTGTATTCAGTTGGGTGCCACGGTGGATTATTCGATCCTTCTGATCAACAACTATCTGGACAGAAGAGACAGGATGCAGCCGAAAAAAGCGGCTCTGGGCGCACTGCAGGCCAGCATGCTGTCCATCCTGACATCCGGTACGATTCTGATCGTTGCAGGCTATGCGATCTATTTTGTGGTTTCGGTGGAGGCGATCAGGGATATCGGTCATATGCTGGGACGGGGAGCGATCCTCAGTATGACACTTGTGCTGCTTGCCGTGCCGGGACTGATGACAATGCTTGACAAACCGATCATGAAAGAACGGGAGCTGCGCAACACAGTGAAGGGAAAACTGGAGGAGAAAAAGAGAAGGAAAAAAGAGGAAAGGCAGGAGGATGAAGGCCGAAATGCGAGACGTCAGGAGAAGAGGGCGAAAGAGGATTCTCTGATCGTAAAGCGGCTTGAAAAGATAGAGTACAGAATTTTGCTGAAAAATCTGAGAGAACAGAAGAAGAAGGAAAAACTGGCAGGCCTGCAGGAAGCAAAGATAAGGCGGGATGAGGAACTGCGGCATACAGGGGAGACGGAGGAAGAAAAGCGGCAGGCCCGGAAGGCGGGGAAAAGACAGGGAGAGAAGAAGGAAGCGGCCTATATGGCGGGCAGCAAACAGGAGGAAGACGGTCATGAGGAAAAATAAGAAATATAGAAGATATAAGGCAACAGCGGCAATTTCCGCTACGGTGATGGCGGTGGGAACGTTCTGCACACCGTTGCAGGCGGCGCCGCCCAGCGTGGAAGTGGATGAATCTCTGTATGTCAATATGGATTATTATGGGGGGATCGATGATATCAGCGTGGTAAAGGGATGCTTTTTAAACGGCAATACGATCATTGAGGATTACGGCGATTACGACGAGATCATCAATATGAGCGACCGCACCAGTCCGACAGTGGAAAACGGAAAGGTGACATGGAATCTGGAGGGCACTCCAAACCAGTATTTCTATTACGAATGCAGATCCGAAGACCTGAAAACAAAGGTGCCCTGGGACATCGATATCTCTTACAGGTTAAACGGCGTGGAGGCAAGAGGCGAGGATCTGGGCGGCGCAGAGGGACTTGTCAGCACACGGATCCATGTGATGCCGAAGGAGGATATCGACGATTATTATAAAAATAATATGATCCTGATATGCGGGACGCTGGTGGATATGAAGGACACACTGAGTATCGAGGCGCCGGGGGCACAGCTGCAGACGCTGGGAACGGAAAAAGCCGCGATTTTCCTGGCGCTGCCCGGCGAGGAGAGCGAGTTTCGCATCGATGTGGGGACCAACAGTTATGAGAGTATGGGGGTATTCTTTATGGCGGTTCCTGTGACACTCAGTTCTCTGGAGGTTGTCAATGATGTGCGGGACGTGCGGGAGACGGTGGAGGATTCCGCGGATGCCATGGACGCGGCCATGGATGTGGTGTTTGATAATCTTGAGGGTATGAAAGGGGATCTGGAAAGTCTGGAAGCAGGGTTAAATAAGGCCGAAAAGGCGCACCAGATCTATGATAAGAACCGGGAATCCATGGAGGCGGACGCCGATGCGGCCATCGCTTCCCTGGAAACCATGGTGACTTATTTGAAGGTCATCAATACCCAGACCGAGGCGGATCAGGCCAATCTGGATGAGTCGATCGACAGGCTGACAGGAATGATGCGCACGGTCGAAGGGTTAGGGAGTTTCGGTTCCGATATGTCGACCAGCCTGGATCAGTTAAACGGCAGTCTTGGGCAGTTAAACGAGATCGCGGACGGAACGATCAGTCAGGAGAAGGTGGAACAGCTTGGACAGATCACGGGGACCGCAGGGCAGCAGACTGTGAATGTGGGCGGCGGCAGTGTGACGGTGGATGTGACAGTAGGTGCGGTGGCGACGCAGGCCGTGGCGGAAAAAGTGAGTGCGGCCACGGGAGTTCCCAAAGAGGCGGTGACAGCGATCGTAGGAGGGCAGTCTGTACCGGGTATCCCGCCGGAAGCGGCGGCACAGATACAGGCGGCGATGCAGGCGGGCATTCCGGAAGCCGTACAGAGTATGGGATATGATCCGGCAAAGGATATGGATGTAAAGATCGCCGATCCTTCCGGTGCGGATGTGGGGTTAAAATCTTTTCTGAGCAGTTATATTGCTACGTTGGAAGGGATGAACGCGGAGGCGGGAGATACTGGGAAAGCGCTGGTATCGAACAGCCAGGAACTGCTCTCCAAGGCCAACGGTACGATGGATACCTTAAACTCCATGGCGGGAAGCATGAGTTCCATGGCGGACTGGACAGACGGGCAGGTGCGGGAGGATCTGCAGACGCTGATCACGCAGCTGACGGATCTGGTGGACGCCACGGAAATGACGCTCACTGCAACCCAGGCGGCGTTGTCGAGCATACGCAATACCATGGAGCTGACGGAAGATACCCTGTCTTCTTCTATGACGCTGACATTAAATGGGTTGACCGGTATGGTACAAAGCGGGATCGGGATCGCGGACAGTGTGGATGTGATGCGGGATGCCAGAGATACGATAAAGGATAGTGTGGACAGTGAATTGGAGGAAATAGAGGAGGAACACAATTTCCTGAATATGGATGTGACGGCGGCTTTTCCGTCGTTTACTTCCGATAAAAATGCGGAGCCTGCAAGTATTCAGATTGTTTTGCGGACGGCGGAGATTTCGACGGATGACGGGGAGGACAATGCGGCGGATATTGAGGTGGCCAGGGAAGATATCGGGATGTGGGGGAGATTTAAAATGGTGTTTGTCAATCTTTGGGAGAAGATTGCGGGGATTTTTCGGTGAAGGCAGGAACAGTTTTTGGCGGGCGGACGCCCCGGCAGGAGACAGGATCTCAAATCCGGCTGGCAGAAAAATTGGCAGAAAAGAGGAGAATCAGGATGAAAAATAATGAAAACAGGATCGGAAAGAGAATGAGATTTGGGAGAAAGATTGCGGCGACGGTTATGGCGGCAGTGGTGTTTATGGGTGGAATGATGTTGGCTGGGGGTACAGTGCGGGCAGAGGAGGCGGTTCCTTTTGTGGATATTTCCACGGATCTGATTTCACTGAGTCCGCAGGCGGCTGAGATTCAGATGAATGTGGCGGCAAGGAATTTGCCGGAAGGGACAGAGTTTGGGGTTTCGGTGGCGGATGGCAGTGTCTGCAGTGTGGAATGGGTAGAGAAGGGGACGCGGGGATATACAAGGCTTTTGTTTAAGAGAGGGGAAGTGCTGGGGGAGACGGTTGTCACGGTTTTTGTGGCAAAACATCCGGAGATCGCGAGGGAGATTCGTGTGACAAATAAGGATGTGGCCGATAGCTATGTGTACGAAGGGGATGGAAGTATGAATATCTCGGGATTGAATATGGCGCCGGTTCCCTATGAGGTGCATACGGTGAGTACGGATGCAGAGGGTTATTTCGGACTGGTCTGGAAAAATGCGGCGGGGGAGATGGAAGTGCTGGAAAACCGCGCGGGGGCTTTTGAGAGCAGCAGTACTGTTGCGAGAGGGACGGAAGGATCCTCTCTTGAGATTCGCGCTGCCGGGCACTGGAAGATCACGATGACGCCGGTTCTGACGGAAACGACACCTACACAGGCTGGTACGGGGAATATGGTGTCGGGACGTTTTAGAGGAGATGATAAGACGCACAGTGTCTATTGTGCAAACTGGGCGGATAAAGGGAATTTTATTGTGTGGCTCTATGATATCAATGATCATACAAAAAAACTGCTGGCGAATGGAGTGGGTACTTATGGGAAGAATAATGGGAATATTTACCTGGATGCTTCTCATAGTTATTATATATCGGTGGAGTCGAGAGGGGACTGGCTGGTGGAGTTTTCAGATTGATAGTTTCGGTGAGAGGGAGAAGTGAAAAGGGATTGTTCCCATCAGGGGGTGGATTCGGACGGTCCCGGGATATTGTTTTGGGGAGGAGAAGCCTGGTGCGGCGTTCCTCCCCCTTTCGGTAATGGTCATTCAGAGACCAATCTTGTAGTTTAATTGATTACCACAGGCGACAAATATACGCTATGTGGGAAGATTTGCATGATGGTGTGAAATTGTTCGGCTACCCGATCTGGGGCTGTATTGATAATATTTTACAGAAATCAGTCAAAAATAAAGATCTCCTCAATAGGTGCTTCCACAATTCTGGAAATATCGATGGCCAGCTTCAGGGACGGGTTGTACTGCGCCTTTTCCAGCCGCATGATCGTCTCCCGCCGCACCCCCACTTTTTCGGCTAACTGTTCCTGCGTCAGGTCCTTTAGGAGCCGGTATTTTTTCAGTCTGCATTTAAATTCCGCCATAGTCTTATTCCCTGCTTTCCTCTGTCAGATCGTCATGGTCATAACGGTATAACAGGTACTCGGAGAGAAAGAGTCCGCAGGCAAGAGCCAGGGAGAGCACGATGATGACGGCGATCAGGGTATATTCCAGGCTGCCGAAAAGCTTTCCGCGGCAGAGGAGGATCAGGGCGAGGAAAGTAATCACAAAGGTGGTTTTGTAGGCGGTCAACTGGGCGCGGACAGTATTTTCACGGAATCGTTCATCCATGAATGTTCCCGACATTTTTCCCTCGTAAAAAAATCCGAAGAATCCGAAGAACAGGAAAAACATAAAGGGAAATACGGTGCCGTCAATGGGATATGTCAGAAAACCGGCAAAGCCCAGAAAGCCAAACAGGCCGAGAAAGCTGAGTTTTGGGCTGATGTTGCGCGTGGTGTTCGTCTTCAGCATGTTTTTCTGTCTTTTCCCGGCACAGACCATGATACCGATGACCAGGGCGAAGATATAGATACAGAAAAGCGAAACCGAGAGTATCATCGGCAGATCCTTTATCTGAAAGGTATAGCTTCCAGCATCCATCGGAACGACAAGTCTTGAATCATTGTAAGTGACGGCATACCAGGACGAGAGAACCACTGATAAAACGCAGAAGATGCCGCAGCCGATCCAGATTTTTAAAGTATTCTTTTTCATATTGTGCCTCCAATAAAGTGATATATTTGTAACTTGACAGGACAAATATATCACTTTAAAGAATGGATGTCAACAGGAAAATGAGATGTATTTATCACATTTTGTTTTCCTGTGTGTATTCATCCCTTTGCCTTCCGTGTGAAACAAACCCCGGCGATTGCGCCGATCAGGGCAACCGGCGCGATTCTGACGAACAGCCACTCGAATACGTGAAACGCCACTCCGGTTACTGCGGTTTCGGGATGGCTGTAATCCCAATCCAGGTAAGGACTGTTTAATATGATCAGGATTGAGAAAACAGCCGCTATGATCGTACACAATGAAATGAAAAGCCAATGGATCACCCTTTGCCTTGTCGCTTTTCTGCGCGCAAGCTGCAGGTTTATGACTTCAAGTTTCTCGGAAATTGCTCTTAAATCATCAGCCTTCTCCTCGACAACAGTTTCTCCGAGCAGTGTGCTTACTGGTGTTTCAAATGCTTCTGACAGGGAAATCAGCATATCGGCATCCGGGACCGACAGACCTTGTTCCCATTTGGAGATCGTCTGCCTCACCACATTCAATTTGACTGCAAGTTCCTCCTGCGAAAGTCCTTTGGATTTTCTGATTGCTTTAATGTTTTCGTTTAACATCACGAATAACCTCCTTTCGCTTTCATGATACAAAAGATAAGGCCGTTGCGGCAAGCAACGCGGAGTAACATTGCAGCGGAAGTCGCCAAATATCCAAGCCAACCTTTGGTTGGCTTTGAGCACGGCTGCCTTGGCTAATGCCAGGCAAGCCTGGCATTTTGCCCGCGGGAATAAGTTCTGAGTTCACGTTTTCTGCATATTCCCGACAGACCGAAATGATATAGATGATAAGTCGAGTTTCATGTAAATGGATGTCTCCATGGGACTGTTGTTATAACTCGATATTTCATAAAATCCAAAGGCCTTATACAGACGAACAGCACTCTTCAAAAACGGAAGCGTATCTAATAACATATGGGAATATCCGGTTTCTTTTGCATCTTTGAGAATTTGCCAAACCAGTTGGCTGCCTATATTTTTTCCTCGGAAAGCAGGCCTGACATATAGTCTCTTCATTTCACAATTCCTCTCATCTATCTTTCTTAAACCAATACATCCAGCCAATTTTCCATCATAAAATGCAATATACAACCTGCCGCCGGGTAACCCATATTTTATGTCCAGATGTTCTAATTCTTCATCATAATTTTGAATAGCAAGATACTCCTGAAAGGAAGGATCTCCTGCAATCAGCATTTCCGTATATTCAGAAAACAGAATACCGATTTCTTTTGGAAAATCATATGCAGGTATAATTTTAAGTTCCATGAATACTGATAAGTCATGATCTTCCTGCAACATTTTGATAAAATCCATTTAACAGTACCTCCAATGCAAATCAATACTCATCTGCGGCAATATCGCATAAAAATCTTCTCATTAAACCCTTTTTGCTTACCGTGTTTTTCCGGAATACGTTTAAATTCCTCAAATCCGATACTCGTATAGCATTGAATAGCGCTATCATTTACATCAGTGACATCAAGCACAAAATCCTGATAATTTGTAAGCAGCATACTTTCTCGAAGCATAGCTGTAGCAATCCCTTGTCTACGGTATTTTTTTCGTACTGCCACAAATTCTATGTATCCGGTTGTAACAGGATATTCAAGCTGCTTTTCAAATTCCTCTTTCAAAACGAAAGTACCAATCGTTCCTTTAAAAAAACCAAAATATTTTTTCAAAGATACTTTTTCTGCTCTTGCAGCCCTGCCGTTACAATCGGAAATTGCCAGCACTCCCGCAATATTACCCTTCACATCCGCCACATAAAATCTTTCCAGATCCAATCCCGCCGCGATAGCATCTGCCACTTTCTGAGTATCTTTGCATAATACTGAAAAGTCCTTTTCAAATCCTTCTGCAATACATAAAGCCACCTTATTACGGTCTGGCTCTTTTGCCTTCCTTATTTGCACCATTTTCATATATCCCCTATAAATGTTTTAAATGATCCCTCAAATCTCAATTTATTTTATCTGTCAAACCCGCAAACGCTGCGCTTTTGCCTGTATTACAGGGCACTTTGCCCATCCCCCTCTCTCCGTCGGGTACCCCCTGATTTATCCCCCCCGATTATACCATAGCCAATTTGCAGCTTCAATCTGTAGTTCAGGAAATTGCCGAATCCCCAGCCCAAATACTTTCCTCTTCTGAAAAGAAAAAGTAGTATTTTTCCCCCACATATGCAACAATAAAGACAAAACAGCACACATATAAGACGAAAACCTCTTCCATAAACAATCTGGAGGCGGATGCAAAAGAGGTGGGACATGAATACAAAACTGCAGTTAGTGAGACGGGCAAAGAAAGGCGATGCCGAAGCCTTTGCCGATTTGTACAGAGAGATCTATCAGAATTTATACCGGTTTGCACTGTATATGCTGGGGAATCCTGCAGACGCGGAGGATGTGGTCAGCGATGCCGTGACGGATGCTTGGATGACCATCGGAAAGCTTCGAAGTGAGGAAGCTTTTGAGGGCTGGGTGTTCAGGATACTGTCCAATAAGTGTAAGCGGAAACGGAAGGAATATGTGAACAGGCCGGTTGAGTGGAAGGAAGAGATCGGAGACGCCTCCGGGGCGGATGATCTGATAGAAAACTATCATCTGCGCAGGATTTTCGGAGAACTGGAGGAAGACGACAGGATGATCATCGGCATGCATGTGTTCGGGGGCTATACCAGCAGGGAGATTTCCGAGATCACGGGGATCAATGCCAATACGGTGAGGTCAAGGGAGAGCCGCGCCCTGAAAAAGATGGCGGAGAAATTGGAAGGGCAGGAGGTGGCCATATGATAGAGAAAGAGAAGAGAAGCCGCGCTTTAAACAGGGAAGCGGACAATATGCAGGATATGTCCCTGCCGGAAGACTTCGATGGTCAGGCTATATATGAGAGGATAAGACAGTCGGCGGAGCAGGTAGAGATACCGGAGAGCCTTTCGCCTGAAAATATACTGGAGAAGTGTAAAAAGCTGCCGCAACAGAAGGTGGCGGAGGAAAAAGAGGGAAAAAAGTTCCGGTTCAGGAATCCGAAACTGATCGGCGGGTTGTCTGCTGCGGCTGTTTTTCTTATCTGCTGTATTTCTCTGCGGGGGATGATGATGGGCGGTAAGAGCGCCATGGAGGAAAATGCGGCTGCCGGTGAGGGATTTGATGCGGCGGCGCCGATGGAAGAGTATGAACTGACGGAGGAGAGTGCGCCTGCAGAAGCGGACGGCGGGATGGCCGAAGCTGGAGCAGGGGAAGAAAAACTTCCGGAGAGAAAAAATGCCGGGGAACTCTATACGTTGGCGGGCAGTTATGAGGCGGTCTATGAAAGGCTGGAGGAAGAAAAATCAGCTAGAGAGAATAGCATGAACGGCTCGGGTATGCGGGATGGCGCAATGATCACGGAGGATGCGGTGGCCGATCTGGCGGAGGAAAGCGCATTCACCACGGGTACTGCGGAGAGCATGAAACAGGAAAGTCTGATGGAGGCTTCCGGGGAGGCGGAGCGGTATTCCGAGACCAATGTACAGACCTTTGGGATCGATGAGAGCGATGTGGTGAAGACGGACGGAGAATATCTCTATCTGCTGCGGGGAAGTTCGGTGAGTATCATTTCCACAGGGGAGGAGATGAAACAGATCGGGGAAGTGAGACCGGAGACAGGCGACAGCGCGGCAAGCGTCTGCGCGATGTATGTAGACGGCGATAAAATGGTTCTGATGCTGCAGGAGTATACGGCAGGTTTGGCGGAAGAAGAGCGTGAGGATCCGTCGGACTATGATCTGCTGTATATTGAGGAAGGCAGAAGTGTATCTGTTCTCACCTACGATATCGGCGATAAGGAACATCCTGTATTAACAGGTAAGGTAACCCAGGACGGCAGTTATGTAACTTCCAGAAAGGACGGGAATTTGGTATATCTGTTTACCGGCCAGTATCTTCTGGAAGATTACGGGAAGGATCCGTCTGATGCGATACCTGAGATAAATGCGCGGAAAGTTGCGGAGGACTGCATTTACATGGGAGACAGAGGGGAGCGGGCGCTTCTCATCTCAAGCATCTCTCTGTATCGTCCGGAAGAGGTGCGGGATGCTGTTATGATACTGGATGAAGGCTCGGAAATTTATATGGGAGAAAATTCCCTGTATCTGTACCGGACAAATTATAGAGAGCGGGCGGAAATTACAGAGATCGCGAAATTTTCCCTGACAGGTGGTTTCTTAAATGGTGAGGGAGCGGCCACTCTGCGGGGAATGGTGAGGGATACCTTTGCTATCCATGAAAAGGATCACAAACTCAGAGTACTGACAACAGATATGTCTGGGGCGGACTGGGAGAACTGCCTGTTTTTATTAAATGAAGATTTGAAAGTCACGGGGAAATTGGAGCATATCGCCGTGGGAGAGAGTATCTATGCGGCCAGGTATCTGGGGGATATGGCTTACTTTATCACTTACCGCAATATGGACCCGCTGTTTGCGGCAGATTTGTCCGATGAGAGGAATCCGAAGCTGGTGGGCGAGCTGGAGATTACGGGATTTTCGGAGTACCTGCACTTCTGGGGCGAAGATAAACTGTTGGGATTGGGTTTTGAGACGGATCCGAAGACAGGGCAGCAGAAAGGACTTAAGTTAGTGATGTTCGATATGGCTGATCCTGCGGAATTGAAAGTGTTGGGCAGCAAGGTTTTACAGGACACCAGCTATAGTCCGGCGCTCTACGATTATAAAACGATACTGGCGGATCCGGGAGAAAATCTGATCGGTTTCCTCGTGGAATCCTACGACAGAGGGGTGAAGCGGGATTATGAGCTGTATCAGTGGAACGGGGAGGGATTTGAGAGGATCCTCTCTGAGAACCTGGATGAGGACGGGTATGACAATGCGAATTACAGGGGTATGTATATCGGAGAGAAGTTCTATATTGCCCATCCGGAGGTGGTGCGGTATTATGACAGGGAAAACTATGAACGGAAACAGGTGTTGAAGATGGAATAAAAGAAAAGGGGCAAAGTCTACTGTGCTATACTTTGCTCCTTTTTAACTCACTTTATCCTTTTACTCTGTCTAGTTCTGTCACATTGACACCGGAAGCTGAGAGGATCGCTTTCAGGTCAATATATCTTTCGTACATTTCTTTGTATGCCGGTGATTCTTTATCCGATGTTAAAATCATATATTTTTGAAGCCGTGAAAATTCTTCGATATTTCTCTGAATCATTTCTTTTTCAGCCATGTAAACGCCTGATTTCTTCCTATAGATCCTGTTGATGGATACGATTTCATTATAAATATTTTTTCAGGAAGTGTAAAGGATATTTCGGTTATCAGCGCCTGTAAAACCGTTCCAGATACTCCATCCTCGCGTTCATATTTAACATCATCAGATCCAGTATGGTCAGTGCGGTCATGGCCTGTACCACGACAACAGCTCTCGGTACGATCACCGGATCATGCCGTCCTTTTATCTCAATCGTCACGTTTTCTCCGTCTCTGTTTACCGTATCCTGGGGCTGGAAGATGGAGGGAGTCGGCTTGACATGGACTTTGAAAAACAGATCGCTGCCGTCGGACATACCGCCAAGGGTGCCGCCGCTGTGGTTTGTTTTTTTGCGGACTGCGCCGTTTTCCATGAAAAACGCATCGTTGTTTTCACTGCCCCTGCTCTTTGCGGCGAGGGTGCCGTCGCCCATCTCGAAAGCCTTGACCGCACCGATGGAGAGCATGGCCTTCGCCAGAGAGGCGTCCAGTTTTTCAAAGACCGGTTCCCCGATGCCGGCGGGCAGGCCCGTAACCAGACAGGCGATGACGCCGCCGGAGGAATCCTTCGCCAGCTGACATTCCTTCAGATAGCTTTCCGCGCGGGCGGAAGCGCCGGCATCCGGCATACAGGTGGGCGTCGTCAGGATGGCCGCCTTATCGAACCTGTCGTAATCGATGGAGACAGGGCCGATGGCTTCTGTGTAGGCGCAGATATCGATGCCGATGGCAGACAGAATTTTTAACGCCACAGCGCCTGCTGCCACCCGTCCCGCGGTCTCTCTGCCGGAAGAGCGTCCGCCGCCCCGGTAGTCGCGGAAGCCGTATTTGGCGTCGAAAGGATAGTCCGCATGCCCCGGCCTGTAGCAGGAGGCGATCTGGGAATAGTCGGAAGACTTCTGGGAAGTGTTGCGGATCATCAGGGAGAGAGGAGTTCCCGTGGTCTTCCCTTCAAAGATGCCGCTTAAAATCTCCACCTGATCGCTTTCTTTCCGGGGGGTGGAGATGGAAGTCTGCCCCGGTTTTCTTCTGTCCAGATAGATCTGGATATCTTCTTCGGTGAGGGGAAGCCCCGCCGGACAGCCGTCGATGACGACGCCCAAGGCCTTGCCGTGGGATTCTCCCCAGGTGGTGATCTGAAAAACAGTGCCGTATGTGGAACCTGCCATAATAATGTCTCCTTTTGCTGATAAATGTCTGTCAGCCCTTTGCTGAAAGCAAACTTGCACCTCATGTCTTTCCAGACACAAATGTTCTGTGAAAAGTACGGTGCAGGTATTATGCACACACGCAAGCGCGGCTCAGGTACGTACTTTCAATGGGCTGAATTTCAGTATAATAAAAAAAACAAAAAAAAACAATGCAGTATGAAAAAATGTATGATATAATGTAATGCACACAAAATATGTATACATATGGGATAAGTAAAATGAACGAGTCCGGGAAAGAGAAAAAAATACTGGAAGCAAGGCGGAAAATGCGGAAATATCCCTATTTAAAGGAGATCATTACGATCCATCTAACCGCCTGGCTTCTTGTATACTATATTTGTGATTGGTTTGCTTCCAATACGAAGAAACTGATCTCTCTGGCTGTGCTTCTGGTGTTTTTCACCATAAGCTGCAGTTTTTGTGCGCCCATGTTTCAGACGGATCCCGGGACGGAGCAGCAGGTATTTACGGAGCACCTGGAGACGGAGGATATCACACTTGCCACAGAAGCAGAGACAGTGGAGGTGGAGGAGGATATCGTAAAAGAAGAGGCTGTTCAGACTGAGGTGGAGGAAGTTGTCAATCCCGAGGCGGAGGACAGCGAGGAGATCGACAACTATTCTTCGGATGAGATTCTGGCGAATTTCACGCCGGAGGATCTGGCAGTGGCGGAAGAGGAGAACGGGGAGGTTTCGGTGGATGACTGGAGCCTGTTACTTGTGAATAACAGACATCCGATCCCGGAGGATTACGAGTTTACGTTGGGGACGATCAGAGGAAGCTTACAGTGTGATGAGCGGATCATACCGCCTTTTCTCAGTATGCTGCAGGCGGCGAAGGAGGACGGGATCACGCTGGAAGTCTGCTCCCCCTACAGAACCCTTGACAGACAGGAATATCTGTTTGACAGAAAGATCGTCCGTTATATGAAGCGGGGCATGTCCTATATGGACGCCTATAAACTGGCAGCCCGGGTGGTAAACGTACCGGGAACCAGCGAGCACCAGATCGGACTGGCGCTTGATATCTATACGGATTCCTATAAGTCGTTGGACGAGGGATTCGGCGAGACGGCTGCCGGTATCTGGCTGCGGGAGCATTGTGCGGAGTACGGATTTATTCTGCGGTATCCAAAGGGCAAAGAGTACATAACAGGGATAGAGTACGAACCCTGGCATTTCCGGTATGTGGGAAAAACGGCGGCAACGGAGATCATGGAGCAGGGGCTGACGTTGGAGGAGTTTGTAGAGACGCTGGAGTGAGAACTTTTGAAAGTAGCTTTCGGAAGTCAAAACAGGTACAGAGAAAGACAGATATGGAGGCATAATGTATAGAATTTTAAAGACAGAAGGCAGGGCGAAGCGAGCCGAGCTCACGACGGTGCACGGTACCGTGCAGACGCCTGTCTTTATGAATGTGGGAACAGTGGCGGCCATCAAGGGAGCGGTCGCCACTTCAGATTTGGAGGAGATCGGAACACAGATCGAGTTGTCCAACACCTATCATCTGCATGTGAGACCCGGGGACGAACTCATAAAATCGGTGGGAGGACTCCATAAGTTTATGTCCTGGGAGAGACCGATCCTCACGGATTCCGGCGGATTTCAGGTGTTTTCGCTGGCGAAGCTTCGGAAGATCACGGAGGAAGGAGTGGCGTTCCACTCCCATATTGACGGCAGGAAGATTTTCATGGGACCGGAGGAGAGTATGCAGATCCAGTCCAATCTGGGTTCCACCATTGCCATGGCTTTTGACGAGTGTCCTTCCAGCAGGGCGGACAGGCAGTATGTGCAAAGTTCCGTGGACAGGACCACAAGGTGGCTTGTGCGGTGTCAGGAAAAGATGCGGGAACTGAACGGGGCGGAGGGTACGATCAATCCGTCTCAGCTTCTGTTCGGCATCAATCAGGGGGCAGTTTTTGATGACATCCGTATCGAACATGCAAAACGGATCTCGGAACTTGAGCTGGACGGCTATGCGGTAGGTGGTTTGGCGGTGGGAGAAACCCATGAGGAGATGTACCATATTCTGGAAGAGACTGTGCCGTATCTGCCTCAGGATAAGCCGACTTATCTGATGGGAGTGGGAACGCCGGCGAATATTCTGGAGGCGGTGGAGCGGGGCGTAGACTTTTTTGACTGTGTCTATCCGTCCAGAAACGGCAGGCACGGCCATCTGTATACCAATCTCGGAAAGATCAATCTGTTTAATCAGAAGTATGAAAAAGATATGCGCCCCATTGAGGAGGGATGCAACTGTCCCGCCTGCAGGCGCTATTCCAGGGCTTATATCCGACATCTGTTAAAGGCGAAGGAGATGCTGGGGATGCGGTTATGTGTGCTGCACAATCTTTATTTCTACAACACGATGATGACAGAAATCAGAGACGCTCTGGACCAGGGCAGATTTGCGGCCTACAAAAATGAGAAACTGGAGCGGATGGGACAAAAGCAGTAACTGCAGTTAAGCTATGCGTTGGCCTGACGGACAAAGTTTAAAATTAGGGCTTGTTTTCGTGCGGAAAGTTGTGTATGATAGTTAAACAGGCTTTGTTCCTGTATTGACAGGCTGTAAAATGGTTTACAGTTTCAAAGAACAGATAAGCGCGGAGAGTGCGCGGAAATGAGGATAAGAGAATGTTGAGTTTATTGACGGCTGATGCCGCGCAGGGCGGCGGCATGATTATGATCGTTTATCTGGTACTCATTGTTGGATTTTTCTATTTTTTCCTGATGAGACCTCAGAAAAAGGAACAGAAGAGAGTGGCGGGGATGTTGGCGTCTCTGGAGATCGGTGATGTGGTGTGTACAACAGGCGGCTTTTATGGCGTTTTGATTGACATCACGGACGACACGGTGATCGTGGAGTTTGGGAATAATAAGAACTGCCGTATTCCGATGAAAAAGGAAGCCATCGCGGATGTGGAGAAGGCGGAAGCTTAAAGACGGCATACGGCATGAAATGTATAATGACTTAAAATAAGGCGCGGCAGCGTCTTATTTTTATACTTGTGGGTTTGCAGAGTTAGATGGTATAATGTCGTCAGACATTATACCGCGTCTGGCGAAGCGAGTGTGCATCGCGAAGCGTATCAAGTCCGCTTGCGGACATAATATAATAGCGGCAGATATTATACCACGTCTGGCGAAGCGAAATAATGAGAGAGAAAGGATAATTTGGGTGAAGCATATGATCTGTAACATTGCAAGTATCTCCGGCGACGGGATCGGGCCGGAAATCGTGGCGGAAGCAAAGAAAATACTGTTTAAGGTGGCGTTAACATACGGCCATGAGATGAAATTTGAGGATGTGCTGATGGGCGGCGCTTCCATCGATGTCCACGGGATTCCGCTGACAGATGAGACGATAGAGAAATGTAAGGCCGCGGATGCAGTGTTGATGGGAGCCATCGGCGGCAATACGTCCACCTCTCCGTGGTACAAACTGCCCCCCGAAAAAAGGCCGGAGGCAGGACTTTTGAAACTGCGCAAATCCCTGAATCTGTTTGCAAATTTGCGCCCAGCGTATCTGTACGAGGAACTGGCCGGGGCATGCCCTCTGAAGGAGGAGATCAGTGAGGTGGGATTTGATATGATGATCATGCGCGAACTGACCGGAGGACTTTATTTCGGTGAGCGAAAGACTGTGGAAGAAAACGGCGTAAGAAAAGCCATCGACACGCTGACTTACGATGAGACGGAGATCCGCCGGATCGCCATAAAGGGTTTTGATATTGCGAGAAAGAGAAGAAAGAAAGTGACTTCCGTGGACAAGGCAAACGTTCTGGACTCTTCCAGACTGTGGAGAGCCGTTGTGAATGAAGTGGCGAAGGATTACCCGGATGTGGAACTGGAGCATATGTTAGTCGATAACTGTGCAATGCAGTTGGTGAAAGATCCGGCGCAGTTTGACGTGATATTAACGGAAAATATGTTTGGGGATATTCTGTCGGATGAAGCAAGTATGGTGACCGGTTCCATCGGTATGCTTTCTTCTGCGAGCTTAAACGATACAAAATTCGGTTTGTATGAGCCCAGCCATGGTTCCGCGCCGGATATCGCGGGGACAGGGAAAGCCAATCCCATTGCTACCATTCTGTCCGCATCCATGATGCTGCGTTACAGTTTTGATCTGGATAGGGAAGCGGATTCCATCGACGAGGCGGTAAGGCAGGTATTAAAGGATGGTTTCAGGACGGTGGATATCATGTCGGAGGGTTGTAGGCAGGTGAACTGCAGCGAGATGGGGGATGCCATTGCGGAGAGAATCGGGTAAGAAGTACAGTGCGAAAAATCGATTACAAATTTGCGACTGCGGAAAGGACGTGGCTGTTTCTGTGAAAAAGAACAGGAAAGAAGACGGGGGTGAACACACATGAAAAATTATTCGGAAGATGCGAGCAGACAGTATCATATTCAGGTGGCAAAGGGAGAGGTCGGCAGGTATGTCATTATGCCGGGAGATCCGAAGCGCTGTGTGAAGATAGCGCAGTATTTCGATGATCCGGTGTTGGTTGCGGACAACAGGGAGTATGTGACTTATACAGGGACGCTGGACGGTGTAAAAGTCAGTGTGACTTCCACCGGGATCGGCGGTCCGTCGGCTTCCATTGCCATGGAAGAACTGTATCGCTGCGGAGCGGATACCTTTATCCGGATCGGAACCTGCGGCGGAATGCAGACAGAGGTGAAAAGCGGCGATATCGTTGTGGCTACAGGAGCCATCCGTATGGAGGGAACCAGCAGGGAGTATGCGCCCATTGAATTTCCGGCGGTGCCGGATCTTACAGTGACGAACGCTCTGGTGGAAGCGGCAAAGCGGAAAGGATATCCGTTCCACACAGGAGTGGTGCAGTGTAAAGATGCTTTTTACGGGCAGCATGAGCCGGAGATAAAACCGGTCAGCTATGAACTGATGAACAAATGGGAGGCCTGGAAGCGGATGGGATGCCTTGCCTCGGAGATGGAGTCGGCGGCGTTATTTATCGTGGCCAGTTATCTGCGGGTGCGGACAGGTTCCTGTTTCCTGGTGGTGGCAAATCAGGAGAGAGAGAAGCTGGGGCTGGAAAATCCTGTGGCGCATGATACGAATATGGCGATCCAGGTGGCTGTGGAGGCGATCCGGGAGCTGATAAGACGGGATCAGGAATGAGATTTCTGTATATGCTAATAGATGGAATAGAACAATTGATTTAAAAAGGAAAGAAGACAGATAAAGGAGAATGATTATGAATGTAAAAGAAATGGTAAAACATGTTGACCACACGCTGCTTCTGCAGCCTTCTACCTGGGATGAGATCAGACAGATCTGTGATGATGCGGTAAAATATGAGACGGCTTCAGTCTGTATTCCGCCATCCTATGTAAGGCAGGCGGCGGAGTATATGCAGGGGAAGGTGCCGGTCTGCACAGTGATTGGTTTCCCCAACGGTTATATGACAACGGCGGTCAAGGAGTTTGAGACAAAGGATGCCATCGCAAACGGTGCGGCGGAGATCGATATGGTGATCAATATCGGATGGTTGAAAGATAAAAAGTATGATCTGCTGGAAGAGGAGATCCGTGTTTTGAAGGCGGCCTGCGGTGATAAAATTTTAAAGGTTATCATTGAGACCTGCCTTCTGACGGATGAAGAAAAGATAAAGATGTGTGAAATCGTCACAAAGGCCGGCGCAGATTATATAAAGACATCCACAGGGTTTTCCACGGCAGGAGCAACTTTTGACGATGTAAAACTGTTTGCGGAGCATGTCGGAAAGAATGTCAAAATCAAAGCGGCAGGGGGGATTTCTTCCCTGGAGGATGCAGAAAAATTTTTGGAACTGGGCGCGGACCGTCTCGGCACGAGCCGTATTATAAAACTGATACGGAAGGAAGAGGCTGGCGGATATTAAATGACAGATAACCCGGATGAGGACAGGGCGTCCTGTCCTGCAGAAAGGGATGTGATCAGCGAAAAATGGCTTTTTGCAGACCGGTACGGGTGCAAATGTGCAGGCCGGAACAGGAGGCGGAAATGAAGAAAGAGATGATAGAACAATTGATCGATCTGGCAATAAAACAGCTGGAGTTTTCCTATGTACCTTATTCTCACTTTAAGGTTGGCGCTGCCCTTCTTGCAAAAGGAGGGGAGATCTATACGGGCTGTAATATTGAAAACGCCGCCTATACACCGACGAACTGCGCTGAACGGACAGCTTTTTTTAAGGCGGTCAGCGAGGGCGTAAGGGAGTTTGAGGCGATCTGTGTCGTAGGTGGAAAAGACGGGGTGCTGACGGATTATGCTTCACCCTGCGGTGTGTGCAGGCAGGTTATGATGGAGTTTTGTGATCCTGATACATTTCAGATTATCATGGCGGTAAATAAAGAAAAGTACAAAAATTATACTTTAAAAGAAATGCTGCCTATGGGATTTGGGCCGAATAATCTTGCCTGATCAACGGCAGGGGGAATCGTGACAACAGAGGAATTAAGGAAGCTGCTCAAGATAGAACTGCACTGTCATTTGGACGGTTCTTTGCGTCAGAAATTTTTTCAGGCAAGATCAGGGCTGTAGCATCATCATGGTTTCATCAGAATTTCCGGAGATTATCGGCATGTTACATTTAATGTTATTGGCACCGGATTTATTGGACTTGTCTCATTACCGATCGCCTATATGCTCGTACTTTTGATAGTATGCTATATTATTTTGCAAAGGACCTGCTTAGGCAGGCATATTTATGCGGTTGGAGGCAATGCGGAAGCGGCAAAATTTGCAGGTATCGATATTGTGAAGACGGGTGTAATTGTTTACACGATCAGCGGAGTGTTGGCTACGTTTACCGGAATTTTTTGACGGCGCGTATGTATACCGGACAGCCGACGCTTGGGGCAAGTATGGTGAATGACGCGATTGCGGCGACAGTTGTAGGCGGAACCAGCATGGCGGGCGGTAAAGGACGCATTGTCGGAACTTTAATTGGAGCGATGCTGATTGGCATTATTGGTAACGGCATGAACTTGCTTGGTTTATCTTCTTATTTACAGGACATCGCAAAGGGGCTTATTATATTAGGGGCGGTTTATATTGATGCCATAAGTACAAAAAGGATACAGAAGACTGGCTGATGACGGGTACATAAGAAAGGGATAGAAATGGTACATCTTTTAGGAGTTGATGTGGGAACATCGAGCGCGAAAGCGGTGGTGATGGATGAGAGAGGAAATATCATAAGCAGTGGAAAATCTGCTTATGATATTGCAATTCCGCATGCCGGGTATGCTGAACAGGAATGCGAGATGTTGTGGAGAGCTGTCTGTGAGGCAATTCGTGGGGCAGTCAGGGAAACGTCTGTTAAAAAAAGGATCAGGGCGGTTGGGATAACGGGGCAGATGCATGGGATTGTTCTGCTGGATAAAGAGAAAAAGCCGCTTCGCCCTGTGATCATCTGGGCGGATAAGCGGAGCAGGAAGCAGGTCGAAATGTTGAAAAACTGCGGGCTTGAGACGCGCGTCGGAAATCCGGTCAGTACAGGAATATTTTTGCCGTCTCTGTTGTGGGTAAAGGAAAATGAGCCTGAACTTTTTGAAAAAGCGGTATGCGCGATGCTGCCCAAGGATTATATCCGCTGCCTGCTGTGCGGCGCGCCAGGGACGGATTATTCGGATGCCACTGGAACATTGCTGTTTCATTTGAAAGAAGGCGGCTGGGACAGGGAAATGATCGAAAAGTATCATATTAAGGAAAGCCTGCTGCCGGAATGCCATGATTCCTGTGAGATTGCGGGAGAAACTTCGACCGCCTGTGAAGAGATTACGGGGCTTCCTGCGGGACTGCCTGTCGTGTATGGCGGTGGGGATACACCGATGCAGATAGTCGGGAACGGTATTGTGAAAAGCGGGCAGTTGAATACGAATATTGGCACGGCGAATCAGATCAACTGTGTTTGTGATTTTTTGCCAAAGTTCGATGCAAGGGTCAATCTCTTTCATCATATTCCGCAGAATGGCTGGATCGGGGTCGGAGCAGGGCTGAACGGCGGGATTCTCATGAAGTGGCTTCAGAACAATGTTTTTACAGGTTATCAAAGTTTTTCGCAGATGAGCGGAGTGGCAGCAGAATCGCCAGCGGGTGCGAATGGGCTTGTATGGCTTCCATTTTTAAACGGCGAGCGATCTCCCTATATGGATGAAAATGCAAAGGCAATCCTCTTCGGGATGTCTCTTGCCCATACGCGGGAAGATATCATTCGGGCAGCGATGGAGAGCGTTGTTTTCTCGTTTCGGGATTGTATGCGCGTGTTTGAGGAGATCCATCTGCCGATGCAGGAGGAGGTCATCGCCTCTGGTGGAGGCAGCAAAAGTACATTGTGGCTGCAGATGCAGGCGGATATTTTGCAGAGACCGATTCGGGTTACGAAGGGAGATGAGGAAGCGTGCAAAGGAGCGGCGATTGCCGCAGGCGTGGGCTGTGGTGTGTATGCTTCGCTGGAGGAGGGATGCCGTGCAGCAGTACGTTTTGGCGACAGAATGTATGAACCGCAGGTAAAAAACAAAGAGGTTTATGATAAAGCGTTCGGGATTTATCTGGAGCTGTATCAGAATAATAAGACGCTGTTTGTCTGAGGCATTATTCTGTGCATGTTCTCACAGTTTTGGCATGAAAAATATTTTGCCGGGTGGATCAAAGGCACGCAGATCTTTCTTTTGAGGATCAGCGTGCTTTTTAAGTGCATAGAGTGTACTGATCTATTCTTTTGTTTCGGTAGAAATAAAGCGCCGATCCAAAAATGATAGTATGTCTTGTAAAATGATGAAGGAGTGTGCTAAAATAAAAAAGATTTGCGGAACTAAAATAAAGAAAGGGTGAAAAAATGCGGAGTGACAATGTGAAGACCGGGATGCAGCAGGCACCCCACAGAAGTTTGTTCAATGCGTTAGGGTTTACGGAGGAGGAGATGAGAAAGCCGATGGTCGGCATTGTCAGCTCCTACAATGAAATTGTGCCTGGACATATGAATCTGGATAAAATTGTGGAAGCGGTAAAGATGGGTGTGGCGGAGGCCGGAGGTGTGCCGGTGGTATTTCCGGCTATTGCAGTCTGTGACGGTATTGCCATGGGACATGTGGGCATGAAATATTCTCTTGTGACCAGGGATCTGATTGCAGATTCCACAGAGTGCATGGCGCTTGCCCATCAGTTTGACGCGCTGGTGATGGTGCCAAACTGTGATAAAAACGTGCCGGGACTTTTGATGGCGGCGGCGAGGATCAATGTGCCTACGGTGTTTGTCTCCGGCGGTCCGATGTTAGCAGGACGTGTGAAGGGGCAGAAGAGAAGCTTGTCCTCCATGTTTGAGGCGGTGGGTTCCCATGCGGCGGGAACAATGAGCGAGGAGGAAGTGCGGGAGTTCGAGGAGAAGGTATGTCCTACCTGCGGCTCCTGTTCCGGGATGTATACGGCAAACTCCATGAACTGTCTGACCGAGGCGTTAGGGATGGGCCTTCGCGGAAACGGTACGATCCCGGCAGTGTATTCTGACCGGATCAAACTGGCAAAACATGCGGGCATGGCTGTGATGGAAATGTTAAAGCAGAATATCTGCCCGAGAGATATTATGACAAAGGAAGCGGTCCTGAATGCGCTGACTGTGGATATGGCACTGGGCTGTTCCACCAACTCCATGTTGCATCTGCCGGCCATCGCCCATGAGATCGGCTTCGATTTCGATATCGCGATGGCCAATGAGATCAGTGAAAAGACACCAAATCTCTGCCATCTGGCGCCGGCCGGCCCCACTTATATGGAGGATCTGAATGAAGCAGGCGGTGTCTATGCGGTGATGAAAGAACTGTCCGAACTAGGACTTTTAAATGAAAATTGTATGACAGTGACAGGAAAAACCATCGGTGAGAATATCAAAGATGCAATGAACAAAGATCCTGAGGTAATCAGACCTCTTGACAATCCCTACAGCAAAACCGGCGGGTTGGCGGTGCTCAAGGGAAATCTGGCGCCGGACGGTTCGGTGGTAAAGCGTTCCGCCGTGGTGCCGGAGATGATGGTGCACGAAGGGCCGGCGAGAGTGTTTGAGTGTGAGGAGGACGCTATTGAGGCAATCAAGTCCGGCAAAATTGTGGCGGGCGATGTCGTAGTGATCCGTTATGAGGGTCCCAAGGGCGGTCCCGGTATGCGTGAGATGTTGAATCCTACTTCCGCCATCGCCGGTATGGGGCTTGGCTCCAGTGTGGCGCTGATTACGGATGGACGTTTCTCCGGCGCCAGCAGAGGCGCTTCCATCGGACATGTATCGCCGGAAGCGGCGGTTGGAGGTCCCATCGCGTTAGTGGAAGAGGGAGATATCATCAGTATCGATATTCCGAATTACAGCCTGAATGTGAAAGTTTCCGGGGAAGTGCTGGCGGAGAGAGCCGCAAAATGGCAGCCCAGAGAGCCGAAAGTGAACAGCGGTTATCTGGCAAGATACCGTGAGATGGTGACCAGCGGCAACAGAGGCGCCATTCTGGAGAAGGTAGGGAAGTAGTTTTAGTGCGGACGCCGGGATGGAGATAAAATTCTCCATCGCCACGCTCGCGCGGACTCTGTTTTTCAAGAGCCTGGAAAATAGCGTAGCGGTACTAAGCTCATACAAAATTTTATAATAAAATTTTGCATTCGCTAAGTGCCGACGCTTTTTAAGGGACTTCTTGAGAATTTTATCTCCATCCCGGCTGGTTGCTGGTACAACTGAATGAATTGATCCAGAATCTGAAAATAGAAAAATAAATTTGATTTGCAGGAGGAAAGCAGATGCAGCTGACAGGCTCAGAGATTGTAATAGAATGTTTGAAGGAACAGGGAGTGGATACTGTTTTCGGGTATCCGGGCGGAACGATTTTGAATGTGTATGATGCGCTGTATAAGCATAGCAATGAAATAAATCATATTTTGACGAGCCATGAGCAGGGGGCGGCCCATGCGGCGGATGGTTATGCGAGGGCTACGGGAAAGGTGGGAGTGTGTATGGCCACCAGCGGCCCCGGCGCGACCAATCTTGTGACGGGAATTGCTACGGCTTACATGGATTCCATTCCGGTGGTGGCAATCACGGCCAATGTGAATCTGCCGGCTCTCGGAAAGGATTCTTTCCAGGAGGTGGATATCGCCGGTGTGGTAATGCCGATCACAAAGCACAGCTATATTGTCAAAGATGTGACGAAGCTTGCGGATACACTGCGCAAGGCATTCCATATTGCTCAGTCAGGCCGTCCCGGACCGGTGCTTGTAGACATTACGAAAGATGTGACGGCAAATACCTGTGAATTTACACCGAAGACGCCGGAACCGATTGAGAAAAATGCGAAGTATTCCGAGACGGATCTTACGGCGGCCATGGAGCTGATCGAGAAGGCGGAGAGGCCGTTTCTCTATGTAGGCGGCGGTGTGATTCTGTCGGAAGCATCTGCAGAACTGGCGAAGTTTGCGAAGAAGGTGGATGCACCGGTCTGTGATACGTTGATGAGCAAAGGCGCATTCAATGGAAGAGATGCTGTCTATACCGGTATGATCGGAATGCATGGCACAAAGGCTTCCAACCTGGGCGTCAGCGAGTGTGATCTGCTGATTGCGCTGGGAGCCAGATTTTCTGACCGTGTGGTGGGAGATCCAAAGAGCTTTGCCTCAGGGGCAAAGGTGCTGCATATCGATATCGATGCGGCGGAGATCAATAAGAATATTAAGACGGACGTGTCAGTGGTGGGAGATTTAAAGGAGATCCTGCAGATTCTGAATAACAGGCTGGAGGACAGAAAGCATCCTGAGTGGCTTGCACGGATTGCGGAGTTAAAGGAGAAGTATCCTCTGACTTACGATAAGAGCGGTCTGACCTGTCCGTATATCATAGAGGAGATCGACAGGCTGACAGAGGGAAAGGCAGTGATCACCACGGATGTGGGACAGCATCAGATGTGGGCGGCGCAGTATTATAAGTATACGGAGCCCAGAACTTTCCTTTCTTCCGGCGGCCTTGGGACGATGGGCTATGGGCTGGGGGCCTGCATCGGTGCAAAGACCGGCAGACCGGATAAGATCTGTATCAATATTGCCGGAGACGGATGTTTCCGTATGAATCTGAATGAACTGGCAACAGCCAGCAGATACAATATTCCGATCATCCAGGTTGTGATCAACAACCATGTGCTGGGTATGGTCAGGCAGTGGCAGACACTGTTTTACGGACAGCGCTACTCCCAGACTATTCTGCAGGATAAGGTGGATTTCTGTAAAGTGGCGGAAGGACTTGGCTGCGAGGCCATCCTCGTGACGAAGAAGGAAGAGGTTGTGCCAGCCATTGAGAAGGCTCTCTCTCTTGGAAAACCGGTGGTGTTAAACTGCATCATAGATGAGGACGATAAGGTGTTCCCGATGGTGTCTCCAGGCGGTGCGATCAGCGAGGCATTTGATGCGGAGGATCTGGCGAATAGAGGGTAAAGAAAAACTGCATAAAAAAAGACCGTCAGTGGGATAAGCTGGCGGTCTTTGCAAATACTTATGAGGGAGTCAGTTCGGCAAGTCTTGCCCGGAGTTCGGCAATTTCAGAGTCTTTTTCGGCCAAAGCAGTTTTATATTGTGAATCCTTTTCTGCAAGACTGGCCTTCAACTGTGCGATTTCCATACTGGGAAGAATAATAAGCGGTTTTGTCATGCGCTGCACCTCCTTGTGGTAAGTCGGATGATGATAAAAAATATGTTCTGAAGCGCGAGTGAGCAGATTGATATAGTCACTGCACTCCTGCTTCGTCAAATATCCATTAGTTAAGTCCTGTTGTAATATTACTATAATATCATCCATAAATTCTGTCAATTCCTTTTTGGGCAGGCGGTGCCTTTTAGATGTAATTCTGGGTTTTAAGCGAAGCAGAAGATAAGGGATGAACAGGGTAAGGTGCTTTCTATGAATTTCCCGCAGGGAGTAGGACTGTATTTTGACGGTGGGGATCCGGTAAAGGTGTTCGCTGTTGTCCTGGAAGATGACGCGGCATTTCAGGCTGTCGGGAAGGTTACGGTTCTGATCTGGGTAGAGAACAACGGAATGGGGGAATCGAAGGGTGCTTTCATCGTCGGTGCAGTTCCCTGATATGCAGTGTTCTATAGCGTAGTGGAGATCATAGGAGATCATGCGGACGACCATCAGTCTGTCATTATCCATCTGGCATTCGATATGATAATAATCGGTACCCGCTACCAGCAGGGAAATGTCCATCAGTTTGGAAGAGGGGGAGTTCTTCGGATCGTCCAGACAGGTGGAGTGCTCTGTGTTCAGAAGCCGGATGGACGTGTCCGGCGGATATTCCTTTCCGTAGACTTCTTTGATTAACGGAAACAGCTGCCCTGGCATGGTGTAGACAATGGCTTTGAGTATCTCATTCCATAGCCTGTCGCCTGTAATAGTTTGATCTGACATAAAAATCCTTTCTTTTGTTGAGTACAGGTACAAAAATAAATAAGTTACAGTCTGTGAAAAATCAGCGAAAGCTATGGCGATTTGCCTGAATTACGGGACATGACGGAGAGTCTGTCCGAATTGCTTTATAGGAGATACTATTTGCTATGAAGAGATTTTCAAAAGCAACAGTTCTCTTTTTGTTTTCACAGATTGAGTATAGCAGAATGGGAAGAGTCTGACAAGTGCATTTTTATCTCAGTCAGGATAAAGCAGTTGTTTGGTTGCTGTTTATTTATAATGTCAGATCTGATAAGTTTCATCAGCTGGCATTGATGCAGGTGGATGCCTTGTGATAAAATCAATATGTTCACAGGTGTTCAGTTGGAAATATGTGCAGGAACATGGGTTTGCTGAGAAGCGAGTAAAAATATATGGAACATGTTTTGGCGTAGGGACAAATGAATGATGAAAGAAATAATAGATATGAAATGTAATTGTGTCAGAGAAAATAGTGAGCAGATATGTTTTTTTTCATATTTCAGGATGCTTGCCTGCATGCTGTTAAGTGCTTTTCTGCTGACGGGCTGTGTCGGCAGTCATAACGCAGAGGAAGGGATTCTTACAGAGGCGGAAACAGAAAAGATGGAGCAGAGAAGTACGGAGGGAGTGGATGACGAATCAGGAAATGTTTCAGAGGGAACGGAAGGCAAATCAGGAGATGCCTCGGAGAGAGCAGACGACGGAACAGGAGCGGCTTTTGAGGAAGAAGGTAAATCAGGAGATGCTTTATCAGGGACAGCTGGGGAATCGGGCGATATTTTACTGGAAGACGACACGGAAGATGCCGATCGGGGTATTGCGGCAGAGCCGGAGATCCTGGACGCAGACTGGTCAGAGTATTTTGACGGCTTAAATGGGGCGGCAGTTATCTATGACAGTTCCGCATGTCGGTATACGGTTTATAACAGTGAACTTGCATCAACACGGAGATCCCCCTGTTCTACTTTTAAGATCATATCCTCTCTGGTCGCGCTGGAAAGCGGAATCATAGAGCCGGAAGATTCCAGGCGCACGTGGAGCGGTGAAATATTCTGGAACGGGGACTGGAACAGAGACATTGACTTTGAGGAAGCTTTTCGGACTTCCTGTGTATGGTATTACAGGGAGGTTATAAATGATATTGGAAAGGACAGGATGCAGGAGGAATTGAACAGACTGCAGTATGGAAACTGCGATATTTCCGACTGGGAGGGGCGGCTGAATACAAACAATAATAACCGGGCTCTGACAGGTTTCTGGCTCGAATCGTCTCTGCTTATTTCCCCGATAGAGCAGGTGGAGGTCATGGAACGGATTTTTGGTGAAAATTCTGATTATCCGGAGGAGATTCGGAATGAATTAAAGCAGGTCATGTCGGTGCCGGATCAGGATAAAAAGGATCTTTTCTTATATGGAAAAACAGGGATGGGAAAGGCGGAGGGCATTGTTGTAGATGCCTGGTTTACGGGATTTGCAGAAAGACCGGAGGGAAATCTGTATTTTTGCGTCTATCTTGGGAGAACGGACGGTATGAATGTGTCCAGTTCTCTGGCGAAGGAGATTGCAGTCCGGCTTGTGGAAGATTATGAGCGGAAAAATGACGGTTGACAGTAGCAGTGCAGGCGGGAAATGCAGGCATGAGATAGAGACAAACTCTGTAAATTGCCGGATAGCTTTGCCGCGGGTGAGTTCGGAGAACCTGTCAGGGATACAGATTAAAAAATGGCAGAGAGCAGATTATAGGGATCGAATAAATAGAAACGAAAGAGAGCATATATGAACACAGCAAAAAAGATACGCAGTGCGATCATACTTTTTATATTGTTGTGTATGGCCGCCTATCTGGGCATTGCATATTATTACATGGACGGGTTTTCGTTCGGCACCTGGATCAACGGTGTGTACTGCACCGGAAAAGATGTGGAGGAAGTCAACAGAGAGCTTCTCGAGAAAGATATTCAGGTAAAGCTTCAGGTGATTTATCCGATCTGCGGTGGGAAAGAGCAGCCGGAGGCGGAGAGAAAAAGCAGTCACTTTGTGCTGGATGAACGGACGGTGCAGTTTGATTATACAAAGCCGCTCAGCAAACTTCTGCAGAAACAGAGACCGCTTTTCTGGGCGCAGAATCTGTTTTTGCCGGCGGGAGGCTATGAGCTGACGCCTGCGGTGATTCTGACAGAGAATGGGGAGGAAGAATTTGAGAAACAGTTTCTGGCAGATGAGATAGTGCAGGCGGAGCTGGAAAGAGAAGCCCGCATTCAGCTGGAAAGTGATGAGGCGGAGGGCTTTCGGCTCTATGATGGAAAGAAGAACCGGTTCGATGAAAAAAAGGCGCTACAGGAGTGCATGACAGCGATAAAACAGGGGGAGGAGAGTATCCTTCTCTCCGCAGCATGCTATTACGATATGGAAGCGAATACTGAGGAAAAAGAACAGGAGGCTCTATACCGGGAATTGCAGGAATTTCTGGATTTCGAGATCGTCTATGATATGGGCGCAGAGCAGGTAAGGTTTGACAGGAAGGCACTGGTTTATCTACTGAAAATCCGGGAGGAGAGAGAGGCTGGATCCGTCAGGGAGGAAAACCGTGGAGAAGAGACGGCAGCGCAGGAAAAGGAAAACGGCAAAGAAACGGCAGTAGCGCAGGAAAAGGAAGGAAACAGAGAGAAAACGGCAGATCGGAAAGAAGAAAAAAGCAGGGAGAAAGCGACAGGCCGGGAAGTGGGGAACGGTGCGCTCTCATTTGTACGGGATGCGGCGGGAGGATTTGTCTGGGACGAGGAGAAAGTGACGGCGGCCATCGATACACTGGCTGATCGTTATGATACTTACGGAAAGCCCAGACAGTTTACTACAACGGACGGTGATGTGATCACGCTGGAAAAGGGAAATTACGGTACTGAACTGAATAAAAAGGCGGAAGTGAAATGGCTGTCGGAGGCACTTGCGGAGAGAAAGAGCGAAACCCATGTTCCGGACTATGTGCGGGAAGCCTATGCCAGAGGAGAGAACGACATTGGAGAAACCTATATTGAGATCAATATGACAGAGCAGAAACTGTGGTTTTATCAGGCGGGAAAAGTGGAGATCGAGACGCCCATCGTCACCGGCAACATGATGCGGCGCCGAGCTACGCCGGAGGGTGTATATTATGTCTATGCAAAACAGAAAAACCGGATCCTGCGGGGACCGGGATACGCCTCCCATGTTAATTACTGGATGCCGGTAAAGGGCGGCGTGGGCATTCACGACGCGCTCTGGCGGGATGAATTCGGCGGGGAGATCTATAAAAAGGATGGATCTCACGGATGCATCAACCTGCCTCTTGAGGCGGCGGAAAAGCTGTATGGGATGATAGAGGTGGGCGTGCCGGTGGTGATGTACTATGAGGAAGAGGAACCCTGAGAGGTCAGAAAAACTTTGATTTTAGACAGAGAAATCGTCAATGTGGCTGAAGGCGGAGAGATCAGAAAGCATATCAAAAGATGCAGACGCATATCAGAAAAGTGCGTGCTGCGCTTGATATAGATTATATATAGGAGGAAATGAAATTAAAAACTTACAATTGGGCAACTCTCGGATGTGGCGTCATTGCCAATCAGCTGGCGCAGGCGATGGAAAAGGAGGGGCGTACGCTCTACGGCATAGCGAACAGAACTTATCAGAAGGCTGTCGATTTTGCCGAAAAGTATAATGTCTCCAGGGTTTATGAGAGTATGGAGGAGTTATACACAGATAAAAATGTAGATATAATCTATATTTCGACTCCACACAATACACATATCCAGTTTTTGCGCGAAGCACTGAAGCATGGAAAACATGTTATCTGCGAAAAATCTATTACATTAAATTCAGAGGAACTGGAGGAAGCAAAAAAACTGGCGGAAGAAAATCATGTGGTTCTGGGGGAGGCGATGACAATCTATCATATGCCTCTTTATAAAAAACTGCAGGAACTGATGCGAAGCGGAGAACTGGGTGAACTCAGGATGGTTCAGATGAATTTTGGCAGTTATAAAGAATACGATATGAAAAACCGCTTTTTTAATCCGGATCTGGCCGGTGGAGCTTTGTTGGATATCGGTGTGTACGCGCTTTCCTTTATCCGCTGGTTTATGTCGGAAAAACCGGATCAGGTTGTGTCGCAGGTGAAATTTGCTCCCAGCAGCGTCGATGAACTGGCGGGAATCCTGCTGATGAACCCTGTTGGAGAGATGGCGACAGCGGCGCTTTCCCTTCATACGAAGCAGCCAAAGAGAGGAATGGTCGCTTTTGAGAAAGGCTATATTGAAGTTTGTGAATATCCGAGGGCAGACAGGGCGGTGGTGACTTACACAGAGAGCGGGGAACAGAAAGTGATCGAGTGCGGAAAAACGGCAGATGCGCTGCAGTATGAGATACGTGATATGGAACAGGCCGTGTCGGGTGGAGCAGACGAGATGCATCTGGATTATACTTCGGATGTCATGTCGATTATGACTGAGATAAGAAAAGCATGGGGACTGGCTTATCCGGAAGAAAAATGATAATTGCAGATTCAAAGTTGACTTCTCCGCCCTGAAAAGGTAGAATAAATATTTGGCGGGGCAGATGTGCAGGAAAGAGCATACACTGTCACTGTGACACATAACAATAGAATACTTGCAAAACGTGGATTTTATTGTATACAGACCAAACAGACTGGAGGAATGACCATGGCAAGAGTATATAATTTTTCGGCTGGCCCTGCGGTGCTCCCGGAGGAAGTATTGAAAGAGGCTGCTGCCGAGATGCTGGACTATGAAGGGTGTGGCATGTCCGTGATGGAGATGAGCCACCGTTCGAAAGTGTTTGATAAGATTATCAAAGAGGCGGAGGCGGATCTGCGGGAACTGATGAATATTCCCGATAATTATAAGGTACTGTTTCTGCAGGGCGGCGCAAGCCTTATCTTTGCATCGGTGCCCATGAATCTGATGAAGAATAAGAAGGCGGGCTATATCCTGACAGGGCAGTGGGCGAAGAAGGCTTATCAGGAGGCGAAACTCTACGGCGAGGCCATAGAACTGGCTTCCTCTGCGGATCAGACCTTCTCCTACATACCGGACTGTTCCGATCTGGATATCCCGGCGGATCTGGACTATGTCTATATCTGTGAGAATAATACGATCTATGGTACAAAATACCATACGCTGCCGGATACAAAGGGGAAGATCCTTGTGGCGGATGTTTCTTCCTGTTTTCTGTCTGAGCCGGTGGATGTGACAAAGTACGGACTGATCTACGCGGGAGTACAGAAAAACGTAGGGCCTGCGGGCGTGCAGATCGTGATCATCCGTGAGGATCTGATCTCTGATGAGGTATTGCCCGGTACGCCGACGATGATGAAGTTCAAAACCCATGCCGATAACGATTCCCTCTACAATACGCCGCCCTGCTACGGCATCTATATCTGCGGCAAGGTGTTCAAATGGCTGAAGGCCATGGGGGGCCTTTCGGAGATGAAGCGCCGGAATGAGGAGAAGGCGAAAGTGCTCTATGATTTTCTGGATGAGAGCAATCTGTTCAAGGGAACTGTCAGGAAAGAGGATCGTTCTCTGATGAATGTGCCTTTTGTGACGGGGGATGCGGAACTGGATGCATTGTTTGTGGCGGAGGCAAAAAAGGCCGGGTTCGAGAACCTGAAAGGACATCGTACGGTTGGTGGTATGCGGGCTTCCATCTACAATGCCATGCCGAAGGAAGGCGTGGAAGCGCTGGTGGCGTTTATGAGGAAATTTGAGGAAGAGCATAGGTAGCAGCGTGTGAGTGCAGAACTGGAATAAGATTGGAGATGGATATGTACAAATATCATTGCTTAAATCCCATCGCGAAGGTGGGGCTTGACCGGTTTACACCGGACTATACAAAGACAAACGAGATCACGGAGGCAGACGGGATCCTGGTGCGAAGCGCATCCATGCATGAGATGGATCTGCCGGAAAATCTTCTGGCTGTGGCCAGAGCCGGGGCAGGCGTCAACAACATTCCGTTAGAGAAATGCGCAGAGAGAGGGATTGTTGTCTTTAATACGCCCGGGGCCAACGCCAACGGCGTGAAGGAGTTAGTGATCGCCGGGATGCTGCTTGCTTCCCGGGATGTGGTGGGCGGTATCGAGTGGGTGAAGTCCGAGGCGGACAATGCGGATATCGGGAAGGCTGCGGAGAAAGAGAAAAAGAAATTCGCGGGAACCGAGCTGGAAGGCAAGAAGTTAGGTATCATCGGCCTGGGCGCTATCGGTGTGCGGGTGGCCAACGTGGCGAAGCATATGGGGATGGAAGTTTACGGTTACGATCCTTATGTTTCTGTGGATGCGGCATGGAATTTAAGCCGCGATGTACACCATGTGTTAAATGTGGACGATATCTATGAGTATTGTGATATCATTACGATCCATGTGCCGCTGATGGATGCCACAAGGGGCATGGTAGGGGAGGAGGCCGTGGCGAAGATGAAGCGCGGCGTGATCCTCTTAAATTTTGCCAGAGATGTGCTGATGGATGAAAAGGCGGTGTTAAAGGGCATTCGTTCCGGTAAGATACGGAAGTATGTGACGGATTTCCCGAATACCATCACGGCAGGACAGGAGGGATGTATCGTGATCCCTCATCTGGGAGCTTCCACCGAGGAGTCCGAGGATAACTGCGCAAAGATGGCGGTGAAAGAACTGCGGAATTATCTGGAAAACGGCAATATCATCAATTCCGTGAACTTCCCGAACTGCGATATGGGTATGTGCACGAAGGCGGGCCGTATTGCGGTGTTCCATAAGAATATCGCCAATATGATCACGAAATTTACGTCTATTCTGGGCGATGCTGGTATCAACATCTCCGACATGACCAATAAGTCCAGGGGGGAGTTTGCCTACACAATGCTTGACGTGGAGACAAAGCCGGATGAGGAGCTGATCGGGAAACTGCGCGGTGTGAAGGGGGTGTTCCGTGTCAGGGTTGTGAAATAAAGGATAGAAAACGGATAAGAAAAGCACCGGTCAAACGTCGGTGCTTTTTAGCAATGACAGGAGAAAGACAAAAGAAAGAGGGGGAGAAGAACAATGGCGGAAGACGGCAGAAAAAATGCGGTCATTGAGTTTGAAGATTTTTCATTCCAGTATTTCAGTCAGGCGGAGCCTACGCTGCATGGTATTGATCTGAAGATCTATGAGGGGGAGAAGGTACTGATCGTCGGTCCCAGCGGCAGCGGAAAAAGTACTATCGGGCACTGCCTAAATGGGTTGATTCCTTTTTCCTACCATGGAAATGTGGAGGGTTCTCTGAAGATCTGCGGGAAGGAAACGAAGGAGATGAATATTTTCGAGCTGTCCAAGCGGGTGGGGACCGTGCTGCAGGATGCGGACGGACAGTTTATCGGGCTGACCGTGGGGGAGGACATCGCCTTTGCGCTGGAAAACGATCTGGTAAAGCAGGGTGAGATGAAAGAGACCGTGCAGAAAGTGGCTGATATGGTGGATATGGGAACACTGCTTAAGTCCTCGCCCTTTGAGCTCTCCGGCGGCCAGAAACAGCGGGTTGCCTTTGCAGGCGTGCTGGTGGACGATGTGGATATTCTGCTGTTTGACGAGCCTCTGGCCAATCTGGACCCGGCCACGGGAAAGACGGCCATTGATCTGATCGACAGGGTGTGGAAAGAGTATCATAAGACTGTGGTGATCATCGAGCACCGTCTGGAAGATGTACTGTACCGGGATGTGGATCGGATCGTATTGGTAAACGACGGGCGTATCGTGGCGGATATGACGCCGGATCAGATGATGGCGGCGGATATTCTGGGGAAATATGGTATCAGAGAGCCGCTCTATGTGACGGCATTGAAATATGCGGGGGTAAAGGTGGAGGAGGCTCACCGCGCCGGCCGGCTGGTTACCCTGGATATTCCTGCGGTGCAGGATGCGGTGCTTAAGTGGAGCAGCGAGACGCAGGAGAAAGAGAAGAAAGAGGAGCGCTCTGTGATCCTTTCGGCTGAGCATCTGCATTTCCAGTACACGAAGAAACGGAAGATCTTACAGGATATCAACTTTGAGATTCCGGAAGGTGAGATGGTCAGCATCGTGGGCACCAACGGCGCGGGAAAGAGTACGCTCGCCAAGGTGATCTGCGGCTTTGTGACGGAGGATGAGGGAAAACTTCTCTACTGCGGGGAGGATATGAAAGGACAGACCATCAGGGAGCGTTCCAAAATCATCAGTTATGTGATGCAGAACCCGAATCAGATGATCTGCAAACCCATGATCTACGACGAGGTGGCGCTGGGGCTTCGGTTAAACGGCGTGCCCGAGGAGGAGATCACAGAGCGGGTGGAGAGGGCGCTTAAGATCTGCGGTCTTTCCCCCTTTAAGAAATGGCCGATCTCCGCTTTGAGTTTCGGTCAGAAAAAGAGAGTGACCATCGCGTCCATGCTTGTGATGAATCCGAAGATCCTGATTCTGGACGAGCCCACGGCGGGGCAGGATTATCATCATTACACGGAGATCATGGAGTTTTTGAAGAGCCTCAATGAATCCGGCGTGACGATCCTGATGATCACCCACGATATGCATCTGATGCTGGAGTATACGACACATGCCATTGTGATCTGCGACGGGAAAAAGATCGGGGACGCCAGCGCGGTGGAGATTTTGACGAATGAGGAGATCGCGGCCAGGGCAAATCTGAAAGTGACGTCTCTCTACGAGCTGGCAAAACTGGTTGGGATTGAGGATGCCCAGGGCTTTGTGCAGAAGTTTATCGACTACGAAAGGAGGAACATGAGATCATGAAGGCAAAACTGTTCGACTATGTAGACAGAGATAATTTTATTTTTAATCTTTCGGGACTGACGAAGCTGTTCTGCTTTATTTTCATGACCTTTTCGGTGATGTTCTCCTATGATATCAGGTACATTCTGTTTGTCATGGTGGTATCGGCAATTATTTTCAAAGCTTCAGGGCTGCAGTTTAAGCAGATCAAGATCATGCTGATCTATGTGGTCATCTTTCTGTTTATGAATTTTGTGCTGACCTTTCTGTTCAGCCCCACCTACGGGACGGAGATTTACGGGACAAGGCATGAGCTGTTCCGGATCACAAATTTTTATGTGGTGACCAAAGAACAGTTATTGTATCAAATCACGAAGACGACGAAATATGCGTCGGTGGTGCCGCTTGGGATGATCTTTCTTTTGACTACCAATCCCAGCGAGTTCGCGGCTTCCTTAAACCGGGTGGGGATCAGTTATAAGGCGTCCTATGCACTGTCGTTGACGCTGCGGTATTTTCCGGATATGATCAGAAATTATCAGGATATCGCGGTGGCGCAGCAGAGCAGGGGGTTGGATCTGTCCAAAAAGGAGAAGTTCGGCGTGCGGGTGAAAAATACGATGAATATCTGTATTCCGCTGATTTTTTCTACGCTGGACCGCATCGAACTGATCAGCAACGCCATGGATTTGCGGGGGTTCGGGAAGCATAAAAAGAGGACCTGGTATGTGGCGAAGCCGATGAAGAAGGGTGACTGGGGTGCGCTGGTGTTCGGGGCGGCGATTCTGGCGGGATCGCTGTGTATGTCGTTTCTGGTGAATGGATCGAGGTTTTGGAATCCGTTTGTGTGAGTGCCGGACGCCCGGATAGAAATATCCCTTCCGCAACCCGCTCTCGCTTCGGGCTAAACGCAGCGGATGCTAAGCTCGTGAAATACCTCGCTAAGCACCGGCGTTTAGCAGAGTTGCTACAGGGATATTTCTATCCGGGCTGGTTGTGGCTTTAATCCAAAAGAGGATTTAAATTTTCACAGTTTGCTGCGGTGTAGTTTATTAAACGGATTTGTAGAGGATATTTGTATCAGGAAGAGTTTACTGTATAAGTGTCTTGCCTATGTCCAAATTTAAGATATTCAGATATAAAATTTGTGGAGTAGTAATAAATTTTGACGGACTTATGTTTATGGTGGTGCCATGAAATAGGGGTATGGGGGTTTAGTGGGAGGAGGAGTTGTGGATATATATGGGTTCTGGCGGGATGTTCTGGGGCAGGATGCGGAGAGGATTCGTGGGTATTTTCGTGAAGATGCGTATGTAAACTGGCATTGTACTAATGAACATTTCAGTGTACAGGAGTATCTGATTGCAAATTGTGAATATCCTGGGGAATGGGATGGCGAGGTGGAGAGAGTTGAGGAGATAAATGATCTGACAATTACGGTGACTCATGTATATCCGAAGGATCGTTCGCTGTCTTTTCATGTGACATCATTTTTTCAGATTCCTGATGGCAGGATTCAAAGTTTGGATGAATATTGGGCGGATGACGGGACGGCGCCGGATTGGAGGCTGGAGAAAAAGATAGGGACAAAAATCCGGTAGATTGAAAACATTTCCTTCATTTCGAAATTGTGTATTCATTGAAAATAAAGAAATAAATATACATTGCGAGTGGATGGCAAATATTTTATAATCAAATATATGAATCAGGGATTTAATGAGGAGAGAGATTTAAATGCCAATGTCAAAAAAAGAAATGCAAAGGCGATGGGCGGAAAAAGAAGCGCAGATGCAGAATATTATAAAAAATCGAGATTGGAACGCTCTGTTTGTCCTGGATGAGAATGATGATTTTTTATGGACACTGGAACAAATGTTGTGGCCTTTCGTAACAAATAGAGAGGATGGAAATTTTGATATCTCTAACCTGAATCACATGCAAAAAGTACTTTTTTTGGTGCGGGAACTGGAGAATGCTACACAGGCTGATGCGTTGCCCAATTTCTTTGAAGATTTTGAAATTTATGGTCGTGAAGCGGTGCATGCATTGGAGGAAGTGGGCGCATCTCAATGTGCTGCCGCTCTTAATGCGGTAGTTGATACTTTGCCGAACGGTATTTATCCAAAAGGAGATAAAGAATTTTGGGATTCTATTATGTCAGGAAAAAATTCTGATGTATGGGACAAGGCAGATCGTGTTTTAGCGGATTATACAGATGGATGGTTTCCCGATTTGTGCCGTACTTATGCAGAATCACATCGAGATATGGTTCAGGCAGGTTGACAACTTCCGGTTCGCAGAGCTGTTAAGTGAGTGCAAAAGCGGTAGTCATATGCGGGAATATGTATTATACTTTAAATTTTATGCAGCAGGAACACTTTTCCGAAAAGGGAGAAACATTTTTACGGAGAGGGAGTACAATTAGTAAAGGAGAAAAGTATGAAACCAATTTTAGTATTTCAGACAGATTTTACTTACAAAGAGGGAGCGGTGAGTTCCATGTACGGGGTGGTGAAGACCGTGGACAGGGAGTTGGAGATCATGGATGGAACCCATGAGTTGCCGCAGTATGATACCTGGAGTGCGAGTTATCGGTTATACCAGAGTTTGCAGTTCTGGCCGGAGGGGACGATCTATGTTTCCGTGGTGGATCCGGGGGTTGGCACAGCGCGGCGCGCCTGCGTGGCAAAGACCGTGGATGGCTATTATATTGTGACGCCGGATAACGGATCGCTGACGCATGTAAAGCGTTTTATCGGCATTGAGGCGGTGCGGGAGATCGATGAGAGCGTAAACCGCCTGCGGGGAAAGGGAACCGAGGGCGTTGCGATCTTCCACGGGAGGGATCTGTTCGGCTATACGGCGGCGCGCCTTGCCAGCGGCATTATTGATTTTGAGGGCGTGGGGCCTGCGTATCCGGTGGAGGAGATCGTAGAGCATGAGATTCTGGAACCGGTTATTGAGAAGGGAAGAGTGCAGGGCATCTTCGAGATCAATGATCCGAACTTCGGGAATCTCTGGACAAACATTCCGTTAAAGGCATTTGAGGAGGCAGGATTTTCCTATGGGGAGAATGTGCAGGTGATTGTCCGCCATAATGGGGAAGTGAAGTTTGACAGAAAAGTGCTGTTCCATAAGAGCTTTGGATACGCGGAGAAGGGCAATCCCATGATCTATAATAATGAGTTGATGAAGGTTGCGATGGCGGTCAGCCAGGGGAGCTTCTGCGAGCAGTATGAACTGAATTATGGGCCTGAGTGGACGGTGGAGTTTGTGCATTAGAGAGACAGGCAGATATAGAGGAGTTAAAATGGCAAATACATCAGCGGTTTACGCCCGCATTGATACAAACTTGAAAGAGAGTGCAGAGAATATATTGAAACAGCTTGGCATTTCTCCATCCAGTGCGATTCAGATGCTGTACAGTCAGATTGTATTGACAAAGGGAATGCCATTGGATTTTCATCTTCCGGTACGGAAAACTGTGATGATCGGAGGAATGGACCATGCGGAGCTGGATAATGAATTGATGAAAGGAATAGATTTTCTTCGTTGCGGCAGGACTTATTCTGTGGAGGAAGTGGATGCGGAACTGGCCAGGGAGTATGGTATATGAATGATCGGTACAGTGTGGTCTATTCCGCAGAAGCGCTGAGTGATTTAAAAGATATATATATACTTATACTTCGGTTGAATTAAAAGTTCCTGATACGGCGGGAAAGCAGGTAAATCGAATCCGAAAGAATGTATGTGTTCTTGACTTTATGCCTTCACGATATGAGATTGTGGATTGGGAACCGTGGAAGAGTATGAAGATGCATAGAATGCCGGTAGACCATTTTGTAGATTTTTATCTGGTTGATGCCGATATGATGGCTGTCACGATTATCCGTATTGTGTATGGAGGAAGAGATCTAAGAAATATTGCGGAATCGGATATGGAATAAAAGAGCCGAGCAGAGGAGAATTGTTACCTTTGCCCGGCGTTTTAAATGGGCGGATTATTAAAAAAAATCGTTAATTTCTTTTTTACACCACTCTTTTCATTACATTTGGGCGTATATTGTGATCTAAAATATTTACCTATTCTTTCAACATATTTCTTTTTTGCAAAAAGTGTAATATATGTATTGATAAGCCTTATTTTTTAGAATATGATTAAAGAAAAAATGGTAATTTAGAGAAATGGCAGATAAAGGGAAGGACTAGAGACATATGAAAAATTCAATTCTTAAAGGAATTGTTGCGGGAATCCGGATGGTGGCAGTGCCATTGACATTGATTCTCTATGGAAGCAGCACAATAGTATATGCAAAGGATACAAGCATAAATATTTCGGGAAAAATGTATGAATTTAATGAAAAATCGGAATATGAGTATTCGTCCGGAGTACCAACAGAGATTGATGTCAGATCAGATAAACTTGGGGCTTTTTCAATTTCTGGTGATGTTAAACCAATTGCTGATGTCAATGGATTCGAAGCTTATCAGATACAACATGTTGATGTGGTTGAAAGAAATGATGGAGAAGGGATAGTGAAGCTGTTTTATGCGCTGGAGAATACGTTGATAGGAGCAACAGAAACAGATTGGCACATTGTTGATGATAAGACTGATAAAGTTAATGGAGAGAAACTTGAGGAAAAGATACTCAGCGGATCGATAATATTACAAACTTCTCTTGATGGAGAAACGTGGATTACTGATGTGGTAAAAACGAACATTGCCAGGAATAAATCTGAGTTCGAGTCGAATTTTTACGATACAAACGGAATACAGCAGGTTAATGGATGTTACTATAGAGTTATCGTTGTTTATAGAGTAGAAAAAAGAGTGGCAGACACTAAAATAGGGCCTATATTAAAAAAACAATATGAGAACAAAAAATGTGCAGAAATATATGAATTTTATTTGATTGATAGCATGGAGGGTGGTGATGATGTAACTTTGCCGACTGATACGCCAAGAAAGGAGCTTGGCAAGCGGATTAACACAGGAAAAGATAACGGTTTTTCCGGAAATGAATCTATCACAGATGAGGATCCTCATTTTGGATGGGATATAGGAACATTCTATTTGAACGGTTATACAAGAGAGCAATTTGTTTCAGGTAGTGAAGAACCGATATTTTTGAAAACTATAGGAGATAGAGTTACACTCTGGTTTAATCTGAAAGAAGATATCGAATGCCTTAATGGAAAAGAAAAGTTGTCCATAAATGAGGATAAAAATGGCTATGATCAATATTTTGGAGTAGAAAAAACCAATTTTAAACATGGAACACTTATTATTCAGTTTACTGATTTTGAAGGGAGAGTACATGAGCCTGTAATTTATACGGATTATCTTGCTGCAAGTGCGAGAGTGGGTGCAGATACAAAAGTTGAACTGTTTGAGGAAGGGGACTATGAAGTTGCGCTTAATTATGAAATAAAAAATAGTTCGGGGCTTAATTCATACACAGATTATAGAATCTTTTTTAAATTTAAAATCAGGAATGGGAATTGCATGGTATATCCGTTTGACGTTAATACAGGAGCAGAATTGTCTGACAATGCATTGACAGAAAATGGATTCAAACTTGATCTGGCCAGATCAAGATATTTGACGATTGATATTGTAAGAAACGCAGTAAAGCAGAAAAATGGCAGGTATTTTTTAGACACAAGGGTAAACACAGCGACACAGGAAGGAAAATTATATACAGAGGAAGGCATATATACATTTACTGTAAAAAATCCATCAACCGAAGATTCGACAACGAAAACAATATATGTTGGTAGTAGTCCGATTTATAGGGCATTAGCAGATGGACAAACGATTGAAAATGTTAATGAGTTGTTGGATCAGGGCGGGCAGCTTCGGGATGATGGTTCAATTTATATTCCTGTATCAGAGGAATCGGAAGAACTGGTCGGAGCAGAAACAGAAGAGATAATTATGGATGAAGATGAATCAGAGAAGAAGGAGGCAGTCGAAATATCAACAGAAGTCGTAGATAAAGTATCAAATAATACAGAGACTGATGCCAAAGTGATAGATAAGAATGTTTTGGTGGAACAGGATAAGCCTGTAATTTCTAATATGGTTATTTTTAGTGTCATAGGAATTGGTATAACCATCATAATACTTGTACTTGTCAGCAGGAGAAATAAGAGTAAAAGAAAGAATGGAAATAATATAGACATAGGTGAGAGTAGCATTCAGAAGGGAGAATGAACAATGAAAAGAATTATATCGTTGATACTTGCGTGTGCTCTGATTCTTTCAGGATGTGCTCAGGCGCAGGGAACATCGGTGGTTACATACGAAACAGAACAAGTAGAAGTTCAAAATGAAAGTTTAAATAATTCTGATGAAGTAAATAAGGAGGTAAAAGAAACTGATCAGTTAAATGAAGAAATACCGACCGCCGAAGAGGAGGATGCGGATCCATCTCCTTATGAATATGTGGTAGATTTTGAGTCTTTAGACGATGCAGATCTTATGCGTTATGTTGAAGACAATATATATGCGGAACTGGTTGAGAAATTGGACTCTGATGAGTATTTTGTAGAAAATGTAAGTACAGCTTATGTCTCTCAGGAGTACATAGATGAGTTGACATTTAATTCTCAGTCAAATATATATTTCGGATTTACACTTGCAGAACTGGATGAAATGTTTCAGGGAACAAGATATGTGTTTACCCTTGGAGAAGAAGGGGATACAATAGTAACTGCGTTTGAGGAATATGATGACACATATGAAAAAGTAATAAAAAATGTTGCAATGGGCAGCGGTGTGATTTTGGTATGCGTTACAGTTTCAGTGGTAACAGGTGGAGTGGGAGCTCCTGCTGTGAGTATGATTTTTGCAGCTTCTGCAAGAACGGGAACAATATATGCATTATCCTCAGGTGCTTTGAGTGCTGTTGCGGCGGGTGTTGTAACAGGAATACAGACAAAAGATATGGAGCAGGCGAAGGAAGCTGCTTTACTTGCTGGAAGCGAAAGCTTTAAATGGGGGGCGATATCAGGTGTTATCTCTGGAGGTGCTTCAGAGGCTATAGTACTGAAAGGTGCAACAATGAAGGGCCTTACCATGAATGAGGCTGCTGTTATACAGAAAGCATCAAAATATCCGGTGGAAGTGATAAAGCAATTTCATAATATAGAGGAATATGAAGTGTTCAAAACGGCTAATCTTAAACCGTATATGATAAATGGAAAAACGGCATTAGTCAGAGCTGATATTGATCTTAAACAGTTGGATGAATTGGAGCGCACCAATCTTCGGCGAATGGAGCTTGGTTTAGCACCTTTGGATGCAAATGGTGCTTCATATGAGTTGCATCACATAGGGCAGGAAGCGGATGCAACATTAGCTATTCTAACACAGGCAGAGCACGATAATGCGGTTTTGCACGGATATAAAATAATATCTGAGATAGATAGAAAAGCTTTTGCTGCTCAAAGAAGGAAATTTTGGAAAACAATGGCTATTGTGCTTGAAACAGGAGGGGTATAGTAATGACAGAATTTGTTAGAATTTTAAAAAATTTTGATGATTATTTTGCGACAGAGGGGACAGATGCGAAATCTGTGGAAGATGCTGAGCAAGCACTGTCGTTAAAATTTGCAAAGGAGTACGTACAATATCTGAAAGAATGCGGGGTGGCTTCAGCAGATGGACATGAGTTTACCGGTTTGATAAAATCGAAACGTCTTAATGTAGTAGATGTGACAGAAACTGCAAGAAAGAAAAATGTTAATATTCCATTGGATTTATATGTAGTAGAAGAGCTTCAGATTGATGGCATTATTATATGGCAATCAGAGGATGGAAAAGTATTTCAGACAGTATGTAACGGAAAACCGGAGATGATCAATTCATCTCTTGCAGATTATATCGCTCAGGAAGTATAATCAATGATTAAGATGAAAGAGTATGATTTTAATTGTTATGCAGAGATAGAGATGCCAATATATCGAAGTAAAATCAAATGTTACGTTACTTGATTATGCTAAAAGGTCAGATTATTGTTGGAAAAAGGGAGACGTCATTATGATTATTTATCATGCCAGCAAGGAGATAGTCGAATTTCCGGAAGTGCGTAAAACAAAATACACAAAAGATTTTTCCTGGGGATTTTATTGTACAGGTAATTTTGAGCAGGCAGTACGCTGGGCTAACAGGGGAAATGGCGAGCCGGTTATCAATTATTACTCTTATGAACGAAATGAGAAACTGTCTGTTTTAAAGTTCGACCATATGACAGATGAATGGCTGGACTTTATAGCAAAATGCAGAAGTGGAGAAACACATCCGTATGATATCGTGGAAGGGCCGATGGCAAACGATACAGTATGGAATTATGTAAATGATTTTATAACAGGCAGGATAAACAGAAAACAGTTTTGGGCATTGGCGGAATTTAAATATCCAACGCACCAGATCAGTTTTCATACGTTGACAGCATTAAATTGTCTTACTTTTGACAGGAGTGAAATTGTTTATGACAAAAAAGGAAAGAAATGACTATTTTTATGTGTGTTCGTTGATTGAATATGTGGCGAGAGAGACGAAAAACAGACGTGGTGCCGTCACTGAAAAAATAGGGCGGGAAGGTATCGAAAAACTGTTGTATGACGCGGAGGTAAATCATTGTCTTTCCTTTGAGCAGGTAAGTGATGAGGTGATAGAGCATTACGGGATCACAGCAGGGGATTTTGACACGATCACAGACTGCAAATATGCGGTTCCGAGTTTTATGGACATAGGAAAACTGTACAGTATTATGATTGAAGATTGTGCGGAAAAGGGAAAAGAAGTGGATGAGCTGATGAAAATTTTTTCCTCTTTTATCAGTGATAAGATATCCGATTTTCAGACGGATGTTTATTATCAGAACCCGAGTTATCTGGAATGTTCATACAGGGAAGGCTATTTGCTGGATTAAATCATTGCGTCTGTAGGATTAAATCATTGCGTCCCACTTGACAAACTACCCGATATTTTGTACTCTTTTTGTGCTGGCATATTCCGAAGGGGAATAATGCCGGAGTCAGGGAAAGCGGATAAATTTTGCAAATCCCTGCATAAAAACCGCTGCGGCGGCATTCCGCAGACGAAGGAGGAGATGTAAGATGCAAAAGAAAATGTTTGAGTTTAAGACAAAGACCATTGTGGCGACAGGTCTTGGGGCAGCGTTATTTACCCTGCTGTTCATGTATGTGAAAGTTCCCACAGGTATTCCTGAGACGGAGATCCAGACCGCGTACGGTATCGGCGCGTTCTTCGGCGCACTGTTTGGACCGATTGCGGGGGGACTCATCGCTTTTATTGGCCATGCACTGTCTGATTCTGTACAGTACGGTTCCGCATGGTGGAGCTGGGTAGTTGCCAGCGGCGTTGCATGTTTCGGTGCAGGTCTTGTATATCCGAAGCTGAAAGTGGAAGAAGGTATATTTGGCGTCAGGGATATTCTGCTGTTTAATGGATATCAGATCGTCGCTAACGCGATCGCGTGGATCCTTGTTGCGCCTATACTGGATATCGTGATCTATGCGGAGCCTGTGAATCTGGTATTTACACAGGGTATTACGGCAACGCTTCTGAATGCGATTTCTGCGGGGGTGATCGGTACGCTGTTACTGTTCGCTTACAGCAAGACGAGAGCGAAGAAAGGTTCTCTGACGAAGGAATAAGCAGAAAAAGGAATTCCTGACGAAGGACGGACAGGAAAAATAGAAACAGGACGGATGGCGCAGGCTTAGTCTGTGCCTTCTGCCTGATGGAGTATTTATGAAAATAACCTATTTGGGACACAGTGGCTTTCTGGTGGAGACGAAGGAGCATTATCTGCTCTTTGATTATTACACCGGAAAGCTGCCTGCGTTTTTGCCGGAAAAAAAGCTGACCGTGTTTGTCAGCCATAGTCATCAGGATCACTACAACAAAGAGATTTTTGCGCTGCAGTGCGGCGCGGACGAGGGAAACGGACAGGAAAAGCATGCCATGCAGATTGTGACAGAGAAGATGCAGGAAGATCATGCTGTGCAGGAAGTGCCAGAAAAGAAGCTGTCTGAGAGACGGCGTATTGTCTATGTGCTGTCAAAGGATATCCGCAGAAAGCAGGCGGAGGAACTGGTCAGGAAAGAAAATACCCTGCTGTCTGTGAAGGCGCATGAGAAGTATACTTTGTATGAAGGGCAGATGACGGTGGAGACGCTGCGGTCCACGGATCTGGGTGTGGCTTATATAGTGACGGTCACGGAGGACGGTGGGAAGTCTTACCGCTTTTATCATGCGGGGGACCTGAACCTCTGGAAGTGGGAGGGAGAGTCGAAGGCCTACAATAACAATATGGAGGCAAACTACAGGCGGGAGATGGAGCGGCTTAAGGGACAGTATTTTGATGCGGCTTTCGTACCTCTTGATCCGCGGCTTGAAGGAACTGCTTTCGGCGGACTGGATCTGTTTTTAGAGACGGCAAAGGCAGAGATTGCCTTTCCGATGCACTTCTGGAAAAAGTTTGGAATTATCCGGGAGTATTTGAGGGCCAGGCCACAGGTGAAGAATCTTGTGGAGTTGAAGGAGGAGGGCAGGACCTACGAATTTTAAACAACTGCCAAACCGCAATGTCGTTTAGTCAGCACCCTGGTTCAGCCTTCTGCTACAATTTTAAACGGATAGCGGTGTCATGTTATAAAGCCGGAAAGGAATAATAGAATAAAAAAATAAAGTCATACAGGCACTTTCCCCCTCATAGACTGTTACAAGATAATGGAATGTTGTATCAGTGGATGGAGGGGAATTTTTATGGAACATTTGAATACCGCAGGCGTGGCAGGGGGAGCTGCCGGCGAAGAGAAAGAATTTAATTTATATCGGGATATTAAATTTCGGACGGACGGGGAGATCTATCTGGGGGTGGTGGGGCCTGTCAGGACGGGAAAATCCACATTTATCAAACGGTTTATGGATCTTTTAGTGATTCCATATATGGAGAATGAGCATGAAAGGCTGCGGGCGCAGGACGAGATGCCCCAGAGCGGCACGGGACGGACGATCACCACGACAGAACCCAAATTTATCCCCAAGGAGGCGGCGGACATCCGTCTGCAGGACGGTATCCATATGAAGGTGCGTCTCGTGGACTGCGTCGGCTTTATGATCCCCGGGGCGGCGGGAGCGCTGGAGGAAGATGTGGAGCGGATGGTAAAGACGCCCTGGTTTGAGGAGGAGATTCCCTTTACCCAGGCGGCGGAGATCGGCACTGAGAAGGTGATCAAAGATCATTCCACCATCGGGATCGCAGTATTTTCCGATGGAAGTTTCGGGGAGTTTGCAAGGAACGATTACAGAGAGGCGGAAGAGAGAACCGTCCAGGAACTGCGGCAGATGGGCAAGCCTTTCCTGATCATTTTAAATTCCGCGAAGCCCTACAGCGAGGAGACAAGGCAGACGGCGGCGGAGTTGGAGGAGAAATATCATGTGGCGGTGCTGCCTGTGAACTGTGAGCAGATGAAGCAGACCGATGTGCAGAATATTTTACAGGAGGCGCTCTATGAGTTCCCGGTATCCCAGGTGGAGTTTTATATGCCGAAGTGGGTGGAGATGCTGCCTGCTGACCATGAGATGAAACAGGCGTTGATCGAGACGGTGCGGGAACTGATGAAATCTGTGAGCACGATGCATCAGTTTATGAAGCAGGGGCTGACGATGGACTGTCCCTATATCAATGAGGCAAAACTGGAACAGATCTCACTTTCGGACGGTACGATCCGTATTGTGCTGGAGGTGGAGGAGCATTATTATTATGAGCTGCTCAGCCAGATGATGGGACAGAACGTGGAGAACGAGTACCAGCTGATGCAGATCTTACGGGAATTTGCGGCAATGAAGCAGGAGTATGTGAAGGTGGAGGAGGCTCTGGATCAGGTCAGAAGGAAGGGGTATGGCGTGGTTGCCCCGGAGAAGGGAGAAATTTCTCTGGAAGAGCCGGAGATCATACGCCACGGCAATAAATACGGCGTGAAGATCAAGGCGGAGAGTCCTTCCATTCATATGATCCGGGCCAATATCGAGACGGAGATCGCTCCCATCGTGGGGACGGAAGAGCAGGCGAAGGACTTGATTGAATATATAAAAGACGCCGACCAGGGAGATGAGGGGATCTGGGAGACCAATATTTTTGGCAAGACCGTAGAACAGCTCGTTCAGGACGGTATTCACGGAAAGATCGGCATGATGGGAGACGAGTGTCAGCTGAAACTGCAGGAGACGATGCAGAAGATCGTGAACGAGAGCAATGGAAAGATGATCTGCATAATTATCTGACCTGACGAAAATAAAAAATTGTCAAGATATCAGCAAAAGAAAATTGAAAATTTACCGGAATCACAGAAAGAAAAAGTGTAAATTTTGCAGGAACTTTGTAACATATGCCGATTGTGGACATAATATACCCATGCTATACTAAGAAACGTAGCAATTATAAAATTTTTATAAACTTAAGGAAACAGCTTTTCGATATAATCCGGGTGATAGGGAACCGGAGTTTCTACCAGATACCGTAAATATCTGACTATCGGAAGAAAAGATACAAAAGTAAAAAGATATTACTTTTCACCGATATACTTCGAAAAAGCTTTTTCCCGCACCCGGTATAATTTCAACAGGGATTATACCGGCGCCGAGCGAAGCGAGTGTGCATCGCGAAGCGCATCATGTCTGAAAGACATGGGAGAGTTAAAGGAGGAGAAGAAGAGAGTATGGAAAATTTCTTCAAAGTGAAAGAAAAAGGTTCCACTGTCAGAACCGAGGTACTTGCGGGACTGACGACATTTATGGCGATGGCATATATCCTGATGGTAAATGCCGGCATGTTTTCTGATCTGGAGGGCGTGTCCTACAATGCGATTTATATCGCCACGGCGATCTCCGCTGTGATCGGCACGATCCTGATCGGCGTACTTGCCAATCTGCCGCTTGCACAGGCTTCCGGTATGGGCCTGAATGCGTTCTTTGTATATACCGTATGTTTCGGCTTCGGTCTGAGCTATGCCAACGCGCTGCTTTTGGTGCTGGTGGATGGTATCATCTTTATCATTCTGACAGTGACAGGCCTCAGGGAGAAGATCTTTGAAGCGATCCCGGATCATGTGCGGGTGGCGATCCCGGCAGGTATCGGTCTGTTTATCGCCTTCATCGGTCTGCAGAATGCAGGTATTGTTGTAAATAATCAGTCCACCTGCGTCAGCCTGGTTTCCCTGAATGTATTTTCGGGAACAGCTACCTGGGCTTCCGTGATGCCGATCCTTGTGACGCTGGGCAGCGTCATCGCCATTGCGGTGATGTCGAAGAAGGGTGTGAAGGGTTCCGTGCTTTTAGGTATCGTGGGCGGCGCGGTTGCTTACTATGTTCTGGGTATCACGGTTTCCGGTTTTTATGACGGTTTTGCGGCATCTTTAAGCTTTAATCCGTTTACGGCTTTTGCGGATTTCGGTTCCCAGGCTTTCGGGAAGGTATTTACGGCAGGTTTTGATTTCTCGGATTATCTAGCGGCGGGACATACTACGACGGAGCTTGCTGTTCTGATTATAACTACATCCCTTGCATTCTGCCTGGTGGATATGTTTGATACGTTGGGGACGCTGTACGGGGCCTGCGCCAGAGGCGATCTCCTGACAAAGGACGGCAAGGTGCCCAACATGGACAAGGCTATGCTGGCGGACGCTATCGCAACCACCTGCGGCGCGGTGTGCGGTACTTCCACCGTTACGACCTTTGTGGAATCTTCCGCGGGCGTGGCGGAAGGCGGCAGAACAGGCCTTTCTTCCATCGTGACAGGAGCGTTATTCTTTATCGCGATGTTCTTAAGCCCTGTTGCGGCGTTGATTCCGGGCTGTGCAACGGCGGCGGCACTGATCTATGTGGGCGTTTTGATGATGAACTGTGTCAGAAATATCGACTGGCTGAATGCGGATACGGCGGTTCCGGCATTTCTGACCGTAGCCATGATGCCGATGACTTACAATATTTCCTATGGTATCGCGTTTGGCGTGCTGGCGCATATCTTTATCTGCCTGTTTACCGGCAAGGCAAAGGAGATCAAGGCAGGGACCTGGGTGATCGGTATTCTGTTTGCGATCATGTTCTTTGTGACGCACTGAGGTGAGCGGGACGGCAGGAAACAATATGTTTTGAGTCAGTAAAATAAAGAGGAAATGGGGCTCTTTGCAGTGGATGTGAGGAGCTCCTTTTATTTTTGAGGGCAAAATGCCAGGCAAGCCTGGCATTAGCCAAGGTAGCCATGCTCCAAGCCAATCTTTGGTTGGCTTGGATATCCATTGGCGACTGCCGCGAGGGTGAAATTGCTTCGGGTTTTAGGAGTGTTCTTGAGAATTTCTTGAGATATACATGATAAAATAGACACAGTACACACAGAGGGGGTGTCGAAACTGAGAGAAAGAATACTGATTGTGGATGACGAGCGGGGCATTGTTGATATGATGAAAGCTTACTTTTCTCCGCAATACGAAGTTTTGACCGCTTACAGCGGCGAAGAAGCACTGAAAAAAGCGGAAAAACAGCCGGATTTAATCCTGCTGGACATCAATATGCCTGGAATAAATGGCCTGACCGTCTGCCAGACCATACGGGAACATGTCGCCTGCCCGATTCTGTTCCTGACGGCCCGCATAGAATCCGCCGACAAGATCACCGGCTTTCAGGCCGGGGCAGACGATTACATTGTAAAGCCCTTTGATCTGGACGAGCTGGCGGCAAGAATTGCCGCCCATCTGCGAAGGGAGAAAAGATGGCATAGTCAGTCCACAGTACGCTTCTTTGGAGAACTTGCGGTTGATTATTCTGCCCGGACTGTGACGATTGATCATGAGGCGATTACACTGTCCAGGCGGGAATTTGACATACTGGAACTGCTTTCTTTGCATGCAGGACAGGTATTTGACCGGGAACGGATCTACGAAACGGTGTGGGGGATTGACGGGGACGGAAACAGCGATACCGTCATGGAGCATGTCCGGAAAATCCGGGCAAAGTTTGCGGCGCATACGCTCCATAGCTACATTGAAACAGTTTGGGGGTGCGGGTATAAATGGAATGGCTGAAAAATATGAGTTTGAAAAAGTCACTTTTTCTTCTGTCTGTGGGATGTGTTCTTGTTTCACTTATCCTTATCTTTCTGGTATTTTCGGTCTGCGGCGCAATCAGGGAAAACTATCCCACCTGCGGCATTTCCTTTTCGTTCGGCGGCGCGGAGACAAGATTGGAACCGGTTACCGAAGAACAGCAGCGCGTTTTATCTCTGCTGTCCGGAATTGAGATTTTTTCCTGCGCAGTGTTTCCGTTGACAGGCCTGGGAATCGCTGGCGGCCTGTTTTACCGCATCAAGTTAAAAAGGCCGATTGAGCTATTGCGGGACGGCACAGAGCATATCCGGGCAAATGATCTCAATTTCTCCATTCCGGCAGTATCGACGGACGAGCTCGGCCAGATCTGTGCGGCTTTTGAAACCATGCGGCTGGAGCTTTTAAAAACAAATAAAGAGTTATGGCATCAGGCCGAGGAACGCAAACGGTTGAATGCCGCATTTGCCCATGATCTGCGAAATCCCATTACGGTCTTAAAGGGCAGCTTGAAATTGCTGCGGAAAGGTACGCCGGATGAACAGATCATTGACCGTCTTCAAAGCTATACTTTGAGAATAGAACAGTATGTGGAGGCTATGAGCAGTATCCAGCGCATCGAGCAGATGCCGGTGCGGATCAGTGAGGTGACTGCCCTTACTTTGCGGACAGAATTGGAGGAGACCGCCAGATTATTTGCTCCTGCTCTGGATATTGCGCTCTCTGTGCCGGATATGGGAACGCTCCGAATGGACCACGGGATATTCCTAAATGTGGCGGAAAATCTAATCGGAAATGCAGCGCGCTTTGCCGGAAAAAAATTAGAGATTGCTCTTTCCCTGGCAGAAAACACCTTATTCCTTTCGGTGATGGACGATGGCCCCGGGTTTCCCGCCGGATTGCTGGAAAGCGGGCCAAAACCTTTTGGAAAGCTGGAAGAAAACGCCGAACATTTTGGTATGGGATTGTACAGCAGCAGTCTCCTGTGCCTGAAGCATGGAGGAAGCCTACGGTTTAAGAACAGCCAGACGGGTGCGATCGCCACCGCGTCCATTCAGGTAAATCTCAAATTTTGAGCGTTTTTTGAGATTTGTGTTGTAAACTCTCCCTATCAACGATAAGGAGGGTTTTACTATGAGAATGGAAGCTAAAGAGTTATCCAAAATTTATGGCAGCGGTGAGAACCAGATCGTCGCTTTGGATAAGGCCAATATGGAAATGGATGGGAATGATTTTATTTCCATCATGGGGCCGTCGGGAAGCGGTAAAAGTACACTTCTTCATCTTTTGTCAGGGCTTGACAGGCCGACTTCCGGCGCCCTGACTTATGACGGCAGGGACATATACAGCTTAAGCGATAAGGAGCTGTCCGGTTTTCGCCGTCGGCGTATCGGTTTCATTTTCCAGCAGTTTCATCTTCTGCCTGTCCTGACGGCAAAAGAGAACATCATCATGCCCCTGCTTTTAGATAAAAGACAGCCGGATGAAGCGTATTTGGAGCAGCTGACACAGATGCTTGGCATCCATGACCGCCTGACTCATTTGCCCCATGAGCTTTCCGGTGGACAGCAGCAGCGTGTCGCGATTGCGCGTGCGCTGGCTGCACGGCCTGACATTATCTTTGCGGACGAGCCCACCGGAAACCTGGACAGCAAAAGCGGCGGCGAGGTGATGGTGCTGCTGCAAAATATCTGGAAAAAGATGGGGACGAAACTGGTTGTCATCACCCATGACAGCCGGGTGGCGCAGATGGCCGACAGACAGTTTGTGATCGTGGACGGCGTTCTTTCGGAGGTGACAGCAAGATGAAATCTTACCATGCGTTGGCACTCAAAGAGATCAGGGCGCAAAAAATGACCTTTACCCTGATTCTGATCGCCATTATTCTTTCCACAATGATGACGACGGTGATCGGGCAGTCTGTCGGGGTGCTGTCCGCCATGCGAGGGCAGCAGGCCATTGCTCTGGGGGGTGATCGCTATGCCACATTTTTGCAGATGAAGGAAGAGCAGGTTATGACGCTGCAAAAGGATTCCCGATTGTCCTTTGTCGGGGAATATGTCACTTTGGGGACTTTGGAACTCAATTCATCCCTTTCACTGAGGTTAAATGAATATCAGGAAGATGTTACTGCGATATATCCCACGATCGCCAGAGTAAAGGAAGGGCGGTTGCCGGAAGCACCTATGGAAATTGCGCTGCCGGAGGATGTGCTGCAATACCTCGGACTTGCGGGCGATCCTGGCGAACCTGTTTCACTTTCGCTGTCAAAGGCTCTCCGCCACGGAATCGAGAGTTCTTCTTATGATTTTACGGCGGATTTTACGCTGGCAGGCATTTTGGAGAGCAATTATCTGAATTACAGCTCTGGCGGTGTCACCGGCGTGGTGGGCAGGGGAACGGCAGCATCCCTGCTGCCGGAGAACTATCTCTATTACAATGTGGATATTCGGACAGCCGCTGGCAGTACATTTCAAGAGACTGTGAATGATTTGATTGCTGCGTTTGACATCCATGAGTTGGATACGATATATAATACGCCCTATCTGGACGCTCTAGGTATCCGCTGCGATGATGGTGGAGCTGACGTATCCGACCAGGGATTTTCTTTTATGCTGGCGGCAGGAATTATGGTCGGACTTCTGCTTCTTTTTGCGGCAGGGTTGGTGATCTATAATATTCTGAAAATCGCAGTATCCATACGGATCGGGCAGTATGGTATTTTGCGCGCCATCGGCGGAGAGAAAAGGCAGCTGTATTTTCTCGTGACTGCCCAGGTACTTATACTCTGTGTGATTGGTATTCCTGTTGGGCTCCTGTCCGGAACTCTGTCAGCAAAAGGCATCCTGACCGCTGCAACCGGCCTGGTTTCTCCGGAAATCTTTATGGTGCAAAGCAGAGAGGAACTCAATCTTTTGATTGCGGAAAACAGTTCAAACAGAGGTGTTTTCCTGTTGACAGGCGCACTCATTACATTGGTTTTTGCGTTTCTCGCTGCTGTCCCAGCAGCCCGATATGCCGCAAAGGTATCTCCAACTGTGGCTATGACGGGGCGGGGCAGCAAGGTCAGACGCAGGAAGCGGAAAACGAAAAAAATCCGGAATTTTGAAGCGTTTTATGCCAGACTTAATCTAAAGCGCAATCGTGGACGCACGGCAATTACAATGTTGTCCCTTGTTATGAGCATTACTGTTTTTATTGCGCTGCAAAGTTTCAGCTCTTTGTTAGATGCTTCCACCATGATACCGGATCATCTCGGAGATTATTCGGTTGTCAATGAACACAGCGGCATTCCTTCCGGTGAACTTGCCGCACTGGAAGCGGATGAAAATGTGTCCGCTGTGGCGGCAGAACAGTTTTCACTCTACGAATTGGATGAACAGTACCATCCCATCGGCATGGAAACCGGTATTACGCTGGGTATCGGCGAGTGCCTGCAGGTCGTTGGCTTAAATGACTGCTGGATGGAGGATGTATTCGCGAAACGTCTGACGCCGGAACAGATGGAGCAGTTGAAAGCAGGAGAGGGCTGTGTGATACGCAATCCGATTCTCATGCAGATTGGAGAGGAACAGATCGGCACCACGCAGATTGAGGAAGGCACACACATTACCGTTGCGGGAAAGGATTTGCCGGTGCTGTTGTCGCTTAGTGGATATGACACCTATTTTAGCGTAGGCAACAGCGGATTTACGAACGGCGTCCAGGTCCTGGTCAGCGATCGCTTGTATCCGCAGATTACCGGAACAGACAGCTATGCGGAACTGCGGCCCATCCTGTCGACAGGCGCTGACCGGAGTACATTTGACAAAGTATTGGAGCGGTTATGTCAGCGGATTCCGGGCAGTACGGTTATATCTTACGAGCAGGCCGACCGTCAGAAGGCGGAGAGCTTCGAACAGATCAGGCTGTTAGCATGGGGACTGATTTTGTTTATCACACTGATTGGTCTGCTGAATATCATCAACACTGTCTATACCAACATCCACACCCGCATTGCGGAAATTGGTATGCAGCGGGCCATTGGTATGAGCGCGGGAAGTCTGTTCAAAGTATTCTTGTGGGAAGGAGCCTATTATGGCCTGTTCTCTGCGGGAATCGGAAGCGCGGCCGGATATATTTGCGTGATTTTGGTGGAGGCTGCCAGGACAGATGCCATTCAGCTGGCGGCTGTTCCCATTCTTCCAATCGCAGAGGCAACCGTGCTTGCGATCGGAGCCTGCCTGTTTGCAACGTGCATTCCGTTAAGAAGAATCAGTAAGATGAGTATCGTGGATTCTATCGAAACAGTTGAGTAAAAGAATGGATCTGCCTGTCGGCAGAAAGGAAAAAGACGCTGTCAGGCAGGTCTGTTGCCGGATGTCAGGAAAGTGTGCGAAAAATCAGGACATTTTACTTGACCGCTGTTTTAATATGTATTATACTGTACTTGTTAATACAATACAGTTGGAGACAGAAAGGCGGTGCAGGTTTGGAGATCGTTGTAAGCAATAAAACAAGCCGTCCTCTGTATGAGCAGATCACATCACAGATCAAAATGCAGATCATGAGCGGAGAGCTGAAAGCCGGGGAAGCGCTTCCCTCGATCCGCTCTCTGGCGAAATCGCTGCAGATCAGTGTGCTGACTGTACAGAAGGCGTATGATGTTCTCCAGGAACAGGGGTTTATTGAGACAACAGCCGGAAAAGGGTGTTTTGTTTCGGCTCAGAATCCTGATTTTTATCTGGAGGAACAGCAGAAAAAGATTGAGGAGCACTTGGCGGAAGCGATCGAGATAGCCCGCACAAGCGGGATAACGCTTGATAAGCTGTCAGGCCTACTGACACTGCTGTATGAGGAGGAACCATCATGAAAAATGCTTTGTCCGTTTCGGGACTTACCAAAACATATCCGGATTTTACATTGGATCACGTGTCGTTTGACGTGCCCTGCGGCTCCGTGGTCGGGCTGATCGGCGAAAACGGCGCAGGAAAGAGTACAACAGTCAATGCGGTTTTGGGACTAATCGGGAAAGAATCCGGTCATGTCGCCATCCTGGGGAGAGAAGGGCTGGATGATCCTGTAAAAGAACAGATCGGCGCAGTGTTTGACGGCAGCAATTACCCGGAAATTCTTTCTCCGGCAAAGATAGGCCGGATCATGAAACATATGTACCATTCCTGGGATGAGCAGATATGGTTACGCTTTTTAAAGCAGTTTTCCCTGCCCGCTGACAAGCCGATCAGACAGTTTTCCAGGGGCATGAAAATGAAGCTGGCTATCTCCGCAGCCCTTTCTCACCATCCCAGGTTACTGATTCTGGATGAAGCCACAAGCGGGCTCGATCCGGTGGTCAGGGACGATATTCTGGATATGTTGTTGGATTTTGTGCAGGATGAGGAGCACTCCATTCTGGTATCTTCCCATATTACCAGCGATCTGGAGAAAATTGCCGATTATATCGTGTTTCTTCATGGGGGAAGGGTGGTCTTTTCGAAGAGGAAAGACGAACTGACAGAACAGTACGGGATCCTCAAGTGCGGCACCGCCCAGTTTGAGGCGCTTGATAAGTCTGATATCATTGTGTACCGCAAAATGGACTATGCGTGGCAGGTTCTGGTTTCGGACAGGGAAAGAATACAGAAAAAGTATCCGAAGGCAATGGTAGTTCCGACGACGATCGATGAGATCATGCTGCTCTATGTAAAGGGGGAAAAGGGATGAAAGGTGTTTTGTTGAAAGATTTGTATATTGCAAAGAACAATATTGTTGTGACGGTGGTCAGCCTGATCGTTCTGGGTTTTGGGCTTTCCTTTCTGCTGGAGACAAGCGCGCTTCTGGTTCTCGCGCCGGCTGTCTCCACGACGGCAGTTTTTATCAGCATCACAAGCGATGCGGCTTCCGGCTGGAATAAGAATGTGATTACCATGCCTCTTTCGAGAGGAAGGATCATCGGTGAGAAGTATGCTTTTTATAGTATACTTGCCGTATTCGGGGTGCTTGCTGCACTGATTCCCTGTGGGATTCTCGAAATGATCGGTGCGGATATCACAGTATCCTCTCTGTGTCTGTACGGCGCTATCGGTATGAGCGCAGCCTTATTTGCGGGCGGAATCAGTCTGCCCTGCGCCTATCTGTTTGATCCGGAAAAATCTCAGATCGTGTTTATGATGTCCTTTCTGGCATCCACGGGGATGATCGTGGCGCTTGTCCTCTTTATCAATCTGTTTCTTTCTGTGAAGGATCATATACTTTTAACGTTTGTGATTGTACTTGGTGCGGCAGCTCTTTGCTTTTTTGTGTCTTATCAGATTGCGGTGAAAGTTTATCAGAGGCGGGATATCGTTTGAACAGAAAAGCAGTATGGTTTTTGATGGCAGGGCGGAACAGGAATCACCGTGAAGGGTTTTTGTGTTCCCTGAAGTGAATTGTTAGTAAAGTGGGTTTTGCCAAAAACAAGTGGAAGAAAAGCTGGTGTGCAGGTGGTTCTTATAAAATGAATATGGTAAAATTTTATAAGAAATGTATTTACTGGCAAAAGGCACACCGTTGCTGGAGAAGGGCTATAAAGGTGTGTTTGAGGGTTTGCCGGAAGAAAAACAGTCGGAACTTATCATGAGGAAAGCTACTTTTGCAAAAGCGGCAGAGATATATCTATAATGTTGTTTTTGTGAGGAAAATGGAACGGTAGTTGGCGAATAATCAAAGGTTAGAAAGGCTCTGTGAGATGCAGAGCTTTTCTTATTTGTGTTTTATGAAAAAATGGAATGAATGAGTGGGATTTCGCCGTAATCGGCATTGTGGAAATGTCGTATAACTGGCTATTTTATGGAGTTGTGGGTAACTCTGTTTGCAGGATGTGGGAAAGCTGCACTTTGCTTTTCCATGTCCTGTGAATAGAGTTATCCATGACGGAATAGTCAGTTATGCACATTTCCATGATGCAGTTTTTATGGCAAGTCTGTTCATTTTACAAAAATTTGACATAAGTTATGTTTTTGATTTTACAAGCAGTATCTATGATAAAAAGCGTAGAAGAAAATATCACAAAGAAAAAAGGAGAAAATTATTATGAAAAAAATTGTTACTTTTGTTGCCACTTTATCACTTGCACTCGTAGCTATGACCGGATGCGGGAAGGCGGACAGCAAAACAGTATCTACGGATGGCTCAACCTCTATGGAAAAAGTAATCGGTGCTTTGGGCGAAGCTTTTGAGGAAAACAATTCCGGTGTAACCTTTACATATAACCCTACCGGTTCCGGCTCCGGAATTACGGCTGTGGCAGAAGGACGCTGCGATATTGGTCTTTCCAGCCGTAACTTAAAGGAAGAAGAAAAAGCGCAGGGATTGACTGAAACGGTGCTTGCGCTTGACGGGATTGCTGTCATTGTAAATCCGGATAATCCGGTAAATGACCTTGACCTTGAAACGATTAGCAGGATTTATAGAGGGGAAATAACAAACTGGCAGGATATAGGCGGCAATGATCTGGAAATTGTCCTGATTGGACGTGAAGCCGGGAGTGGTACAAGAGATGGCTTTGAATCCATTACGGACACGGAGGATGCCTGCAAATACCGTCAGGAGCTTACATCTACCGGAGATGTGATTACAACGGTGGCAGGCAATCCGGCGGCAATCGGATATGCTTCCCTTGCATCTGTAAAGGATACGGTAAAAACCCTTTCTGTCGGCGGTATTGTACCTGCGGAGGAAACGGTAAAAGATGGTAGCTATGTGGTGCAGCGTCCGTTTGTGTTAGTGACAAAGAGCGGCGCAGAGCTTTCGGCAACTGCACAGAAATTCTTTGATTATATTACTTCATCTGAAGCAGGTGAGATTATCTCATCTGCGGGTGCAGTACCAGTAAATAAATAATCCGGCGGATTATGAAAGGTTTTGGAAGGTGAAGTCAAATGAACAAAAAACAGTTCATGGAGAATGCCATACATGGCATATTCCTGATACTTGGTCTGATTACAGTTGGCTGTGTACTCCTGATTACTGTTTACCTTGTCATATCAGGGATTCCGGCTATCCGAAAAATAGGAGTTTTGAATTTCCTTTTCGGGAAGAAATGGGCTTCTACAGCAGCACAGCCGCAATATGGGATTTTTCCGTTTATCCTTACCAGTATTTATGGTACGGCTGGCGCAATCGTACTTGGAGTGCCAATTGGCTTTATGACAGCAGTTTATCTTGCTAAGATTGCGCCGTTAAAAATAAAAACCGTTATTGAAACAGCGGTAAGTTTATTGGCTGGCATTCCGTCGGTAGTTTATGGGCTTGTGGGAATGATGGTGCTTGTGCCAGGGATACGGATTGTTTTCCATATCCCCGATGGAGCCAGCCTGTTTGCTGCTATCATTGTACTTGCAATTATGATATTACCCTCAATCATTAAAGTGTCGCTTACGGCATTAGAAGCTGTTCCAAAGGAATATGAGGATGCTTCCCTTGCGCTTGGTTCGACACCGATTGAAACATACTTCCGTGTATCCGTTCCGGCGGCAAAAAGCGGCATTGCGGCGGCTGTTGTGTTAGGCGTTGGCAGGGCTATCGGCGAGGCTATGGCTATTATGATGGTGGCGGGGAACGCCCCAAATATGCCGAAAATTTTTCAGAGCGTCCGTTTCCTTACAACCGCTGTGGCAAGTGAAATGTCTTATGCGGCTGACGGAAGTTTACAGAAACAGGCATTATTTTCGATTGCGTTGGTTTTATTCCTCTTTATTATGCTGATAAATGCCGTATTAAATTTCTTTTTGAAACAAAGCAAGGAGTAAATATAGATGGAAAAACAATCAATTTCCCTTAGAAGGAAAACATATATTACAGCCATGCGTGTGTTGATGGGGATTTCCGTATGCATTACTTGTGCATTGGTATTATTTTTGATTGGTTATGTATTGTGGAAAGGGCTGCCGAATGTATCTTGGGAGCTGCTTACTACGAAACCGAGTTATCTGTCTGACCGGATCGGGATACTGCCGGATATTCTTAACACAGTCTATATTGTAGCGGCAACTTTGGTATTTGTTCTCCCGCTTGGAGTTGGTGCGGCGATTTATCTTACAGAATATGCCAAAAATAAGAAACTGGTAGAAATGATTGAGTATGCAGCCGAAACCTTATCAGGGATTCCGTCTATTATTTATGGACTTGTAGGTATGCTGTTTTTCTGTCAGTTTTTTGGTATGAAAACTTCCCTCTTAGCGGGGGCATTTACTTTGGTAATCATGAATCTGCCTACGATTATGCGCACAACGCAGGAAAGCCTGAAAACAGTACCGCAAAGTTACCGTGAAGGTGCTTTTGGGCTGGGAGCTGGAAAGTGGCGTGTGATTTATACCGTTGTGCTTCCAGGTTGTATTGATGGAGTCATAACAGGCTGTATATTGTCAGTGGGGCGAATTTTGGGAGAATCAGCGGCACTTCTTTTTACGGCTGGTTTTGCCCATGCCCTGAACGGGATTCTTGAAGGGCTTGGCAGTGCAGGGGCAACATTGACGGTCGCATTATATGTCTATGCAAAAGAAAACGGGGAATTTGGTATAGCCTTTGCAATTGCCGCTATCCTGATGATTTTGACCATGTTCATCAATCTGTCGGCTACACTGGCGAGCAGATATTTCCAAAAAAGGAGAAATGTATGAATAATATAATGAATCATGACAAAAATCCTGCCATGGTGGTAAAAGACCTGTGCCTGTGGTATAGCAGTACACAGGCTTTGAAAGATGTAAATATTGAGATTGAAGGACAGAGCATTACGGCACTGATTGGCCCCTCCGGGTGTGGGAAGTCTACTTTCCTTAAATCGTTAAACCGAATGAATAACCTTATCGCTGGTGTACGGATTACAGGAGAAGTGTATTATAGGGGCGATAATATTTTTGATGCAGATGTCGATGTCAATGAGCTTCGCCGCAGTATTGGCATGGTTTTTCAAAAGCCGAATCCTTTTCCTATGAGCATCTACGACAATATTGCTTACGGGCCGAGGACACACGGAGTGAAAAATAAGGCAAAATTGGACGATATAATAGAACGCTCTCTGCGTGGGGCGGCAATCTGGGATGAAGTAAAGGACAGGCTGAAAAAATCGGCATTAGGACTGTCAGGCGGTCAGCAGCAGCGGCTCTGCATTGCCCGTGCATTAGCGGTAGAGCCGGATGTGCTTCTGATGGATGAGCCTACAAGCGCACTTGACCCTATTTCCACATCTAAAATAGAGGAACTTGCAATGGAACTTAAAGAAAAGTATACTATTATCATCGTAACGCACAATATGCAACAGGCTGTGCGGATTTCCGATAATACGGCTTTCTTTCTCCTTGGCAATTTAATTGAGTATGGAAATACGGAAAAGATGTTTGAGCAACCAAAGGACAAGCGGACGGAGGATTATATTACGGGGAGGTTTGGATAATGAGAAGTCGTTTTGATGAACAGCTTGTTATGCTGAATAAAGAGCTTACCCAAATGGGGGCAATGTGTGAGGAAGCGATTGCCGCTGCTTCAAAAGCATTAACTATGGGCGACATAAAGCTGGCAGACAAGGTTTTATCCCTTGATGGAGAGATTAACCGGATGGAGCGCACAATCGAAACACTGTGTTTGAAACTGCTGTTACAGCAACAGCCGGTAGCAAGGGATTTACGGCAAATATCTGCAGCCCTTAAAATGATTACTGATATGGAGCGTATTGGAACACAGGCGGCGGATATTGCGGAAATTATCACGTTTCTTGACGGAAGGACTGGAGGGGAATGTGAACAGATCCGGTTTATGGCAGATGCGGCGAGCCAGATGGTTACAGAAAGCATTGACGCTTTTGTAAAACAGGATGTAGTATTGGCTGGTGCGGCGATTGACCGTGATGATGTGGTTGACGATTTGTTTTTACAGGTCAAGTCATCTCTGATTAAGCTGATAGCAGAAAAACCGACAGACGGAGGATATGCGCTGGATTTACTGATGATTGCCAAATATTTTGAGCGTATCGGGGATCATGCGGTAAATATTGCAGAGTGGGTGGCTTTTTCCGTGACAGGAGAACATAAAGGAGCATGATTATGAAAGTATGGTGTGTGGAAGATGATGACAGTATCCGGGATATTGAGGTATATACGCTTAATTCCACTGATTTTGAAGCAAAAGGATTTTTGGATGCAATAGCCTTTCGTGACGCTTTATCTATGGAAAAGCCGGATTTGATAATTCTTGATATTATGCTGCCCGGAGAGGAGGGCGTGGAACTGCTGAAATTTTTAAAAGACAGCCCTGACACTTGCAGGATTCCCGTCATCATGGCAACTGCAAAAGGCATGGAGTATGATAAAATCCAGAGCCTTGATTTAGGTGCGGATGATTATCTTGTAAAGCCTTTTGGGATGATGGAGATGGTTTCCCGTGTGAAAGCGGTACTCCGCCGGTGCAATCCTACAGAGGTAGAACATCTTTTGAAAGCCGGGGGGCTTGTTGTCAATCTGGACGAACATACAGTTTCCATTGATAATGAAAGAATACAGCTTACCTTAAAAGAATTTGAACTTCTCCGGCTGTTCCTTTCCCGTCCGGGCATCGCATTTTCCCGTGACCAGCTTTTTAATGACATATGGGGAGCTGATTATGTCAGTGAAACGAGAACGGTTGATATGCATATCCGTACTCTGCGTGTAAAACTGGGGGATTATGGGAAAATGATTGAAACAGTGCGTGGTGTTGGTTATAGGTTAGAGGTGCAGGCATGACAAAGAAAATTTTTAAATCAATTATGGTTGTAGCGGGGGCTGTCCTGATTGCAAGCCTTGTTATCATCATGGGATGTCTTTACAGTTATTTCAGTAATGTTCGGGGAAAACAGTTGGAGGATGAACTGTCTTTAGCTGCCATAGCCGTTGAAAAGGATGGACGGAACTATCTGGAGGAATTACAGTCAAGGGAGTACCGTTTGACATGGGTTGCTGAAAATGGAGATGTTATATATGATACACAGTCTGACGGGGAAAGTATGGAAAACCATGCGGACAGGGAAGAAATTCAAGAAGCCCTGCGGAATAAAGAGGGAAAAAGCTCACGTTATTCCACGACTCTTTTAGAAAAAACACTTTACTGTGCAAGGCGGCTTAATGATGGCTCAGTATTAAGGATTTCTGTCAGCAGCGTTACGATATGGGTGCTTGTTTTGGGGATGATACAGCCGATTTTAATTGTAGTTGTTGTAACACTCATTTTATCAGGAGTATTAGCAAGCCGTATTTCTAAACATATCATGGAGCCGTTAAACAGACTTGATTTAGAAAAACCGCTGGAAAACGATACTTATGAGGAGCTGGCTCCCCTATTAAACCGTATCAATAAACAGCATAAGCAGATTGATATGCAGTTGTCGGAACTCCAAAGGAAAAATGATGAATTTGCACAGATTACATATGGCATGACGGAAGGGCTTGTCCTTTTGAATGAGAAAAATATAATTCTGAACATTAATCCTGCCGCGCTGAAGCTGTTTCATACGAAACGTTCCAGCATAGGTAAAGATTTTCTGACAGTAGAGAGAAGCCATAATGTGAGCCACGCCATACAGGACGCATTTTCAAGTGGACACAGCGAAATCCGCATAGAACGTGAGGGAAAAGAGTATCAGATCCATGTCAACCGCATTGAATCTAACGGTATTGTAATTGGGGCGGTTGTTCTTGCCTTTGATATAACAGAAGCAGCTTTCGCAGAAAGGAACAGACGGGAGTTTACTGCCAACGTATCACATGAATTGAAAACTCCGCTGCAATCCATAATGGGGAGTGCGGAGTTAATGGAGAACGGTCTTGTAAAATCGGAGGATATGACACGTTTTGTAGGGCATATCCGCACAGAGGCAGGGCGGCTTGTAACATTAATTGATGATATTATCCGTTTATCCCAATTAGACGAGGGATGCGATATGCCGTTTGAAAATGTTGATTTATGTGAGATCGCATCTGAGGTGATGGCAGGACTGGCAGATATAGCAGCGGCAAAAGATATTGAAGTGGCTTTAACAGGAAAAAAGGTTTATATTAAAAGTGTCCGGCGGCTCTTAACAGAAATTATTTTTAACCTCTGTGATAATGCTATCAAGTATAATAAGAACGGCGGTACGGTAGAAGTAGCTATAGGCAGTCAGGAAAATAGTGCCTCGATTACGGTGAAGGATTCGGGAATCGGCATACCGCCGGAACATCAGGCAAGAATCTTTGAACGATTTTACCGTGTAGACAAGAGCCGCTCTAAGGAATCAGGTGGAACGGGATTAGGACTATCTATTGTAAAACATGCTGTACAATACTTGAATGGCAAGATTGAACTGCAAAGCAGCCTGGGGCAAGGAACGGTTATACAGATTATTTTTCAGCAAGATAAAAGTGATGTGGTGCAGTTTTCCTAAAAAACCTGTATTTTACATAAATTATACAAAACATAACTTTTATATTTTACAAAGCATTCATAAAATTATCTTTATAAATATTCAAAGCAAATGCTGACGGTAATTTTATGAAAAATATATAGCGCATGAGCTTAAGAATGGCGGTTTTATTTGAATGTAAAACTGCCATTCTTTTTTTATAGACTATCAGTAAGGGAAAAGATATGATTAGAAAAAAGCAAAAACTGTATACACACCAAAGACAAAAAATAAAGAATAATTGCACACATAAAGGTGTACCGCAAGGAAGAAATAAACTTCACTGCGGTACACCTTTTTTAATGGTGCAAAATTTGTCTGATTTTGGCTTTTATTACAGTTTATCTGTTGCGTATTTGTGTGCAAAATCTGGCTGGAACAATTTTGATTCTGGAGGGGGATTCCGTTTGGGCTTACTGCTTCATGGTGGGCTGTTTTGAGAGCATGGATTTTTGTGTATCCCACACCTGTTTCATCAGCTTTTTCACTTCCTCCACATCTGTCAACGCCAATGATAAAATGTAAGAAAACGCCGAAGAAAAAATGCAGATTTAT
>CAJTPM010000011.1 GCA_910578085.1 uncultured Lachnospiraceae bacterium
AAAAAAGGCATCTGGAAGCCTTGTGTTTATTGGCTTAAAGATTCCGAGAGATTATTATATTTATGAGGGTGACAGTGATGTGCCGATCTGCAAACTGGACGTTTATTTTTCCTGGCACGGTGGGATAGCCGTCTATCCGACGTGGTATTATTGATGAGGATATTCAGGGGGATAAGGGATCAAAATCTCTGACGAGTAACGTGAATTCTGATAAAAATGTAAGAGAATTTTTGAAAATATTCATGAACGGGGATGGTCTGGGGAGTTTCTTTATGAAAGAGTTTAAAAATTTATATCTCGTAGCAATACTGACGTTGGTGCTGACAATAACCGGATGCGGACAGGCCTCAGATGGGGGCGGTATAGACAGCATGTCTTCTACTGAGCAGAGGAAAAACAGAGAGGATACAGGGCAGGATGAGACGCCGGAAGATGGCGACACACAGGAAGAATCCATCGAAGATTTATCAGGTTTTCTTCTTACGCATGGAGGAAGTTATTATGGCAGCCTTGATTGTACCATGCAGGGACGTGTGCAGAGCGGCGCAATAGAAAAAGGGGACAAGGCGATTCTGTTAAAGAGTGACGGTACCCACTATGAGACACGGATAGAAAAAATTGCCCTGGAAGATGACCTTGATCAGTCGATACCTGCGGTAAAGATAAAAGAAGGCTCTTTTGCATATGTCTGGCTGGAAGGACTGAAACCGGCCGACATACAATTTTACGATATTTTACTCGGAGAAACCGAGTGGGAGCGTGGTATTCCGATGGAGTTTCCTTTTGATGAATCGGAGGAATATTCCCTCACTCTGGCGCCACAGGAAGATGTGGAGCGTCAGGCAGAATTGCGGGTTTATGACAGGACAGGAAAAGTTGTTCAGCGAATTCCTTACGGCACTTTTACGGAACCGGTTTACAATGTCCTGCGGGAAAACGGTCACAGGAATCTGGCAATTTTCCCTGAAAAAGAAGATAAGAAAGGACGCCTGCTGGAATGGAATGACGGGCAGTTTTCGGAACTGGATACCGATATAAAGAAGGGAGAGACGAGAAATGTGTATGATCTGCTTGTTACGCAAGAAGGGGAAAAAGATATCACAAAAAGAATCTACAGGCCGTTCCGGGAAGGCGTAGAGGCAGAAAAAGTACGCGGTTATCATCTGCAGAGGGATACAGGAGAACTGGATATATGGGATGAGCTGGACGATAAAATCCTGTTTCAGGGTATCGTTTCGTTACATGAGGATGGGATGCCCGTCAACGATGATTACTATGATATGTTATTTACAGAAGATCTGTATCGGTGGGCATGGGATGACGAAGAGCGGGATGAATCCATTTCGGTGGATAGATTCAGTCTGGGAGAAGAGGACTACATAAATTTCATCGGTGAAGCGGAATTTGAAAGCCGTGAGGCGTTTCTGGAAGCCTATGGGTTGGATGACAGCACCCCGATCTATCAGTATTATGACAGGCTGGGTAATCTCCGGCTGGAGCTGTATAAGAAAGAAAAGGAAGACCTGTTTTGTGTGATTTCTTATGGATACAGTTATGACAGTAAGCGGGAGAAGCGTACCGGTTTTTCCGGGTATGTTTTAGAGGGCGTATCGGAAAAAGAGTGGGTGGACGACACTTATTCCGTGATGGATATTGATTCAAAAGAGTGGATCGATGACTATGAAGAGAGCCTGGAATATACGTCGGATCAAAAACCGAAACACTTTTATGCCTCAGGGCTGGACAGGAATACATCCGAAGATCGGGAAACATTCGATATGTTTCAGATCGACTATGTGTACCGTGATGACGGATCGCTGTATTACAGATACAACTGGCATAATGCCACTCAGTTTGAGACTTATCGCTGTGTTGAGCGCAGCTACTATGACGAAAAAGAAAGACTTATCTATGAGACGGCATATATTACACATGGGGAACTGGAAGATTTCTATATTTATCCGGATGAAGGGGATATTCCCGAATACCGGCTGGAAATCGATCACGGCGGAGGCAGGACTTATATAGAACGGTATGATCGGAGGTGATTCCCTCTGAAAGGATTAAAGAAATTTTATCTGTCAGCACTGCTGGTGGTGACAATTGCAATAATAATGACCGGCTGCGGGCAGGCCGCAGAGGAAAGCGATAAAGACAGGGCGTCTGACGCCGGACAGCAGACGCAGGAAACCTCCGCGGCAGACCAGCCAGAAGCAGTGTCTAAAAAAATACCGCGGAACAGGCGGAAGTGAAAAAGAGCGTGACAAATCAGGCAGAGACTGAAAAAGAGGAATCAGAGGAGTATTCTCTTGTCTCAGCGTTGCCGGAAAGAGGGGAGAGACAGGGAGAATTTTGGCTTTATGATAAGAATGGTGAGGTTTTACAGCGTATCCCTCAGGACATTTTTACAGAGCAGGCTTACCGCGTCATTTACAGAAATGACCGAAGGAATCTGGTGTTCTTTCCCGATGAAAACAGTGAAGCGGGACGGTTACTGGAATGGAACGACGGACGGTTTACAGAAGTGGAGGCGGATATAAACCGCGGCTTGCTGCTCTACGGCGATCTCCTTTCCACAGAGGAATCAGAGAAAACATTTACCATGGAAATTTACAGAGCACACCCATGGAACAGTACCAATAACAATCATACGATATAAAATACAGAAAAATACAGGGATTCTGTCCTATACACCGTACTTTTTTCAGAACGTCTGTGTCCGGAAAGACATGAGGTGCAAGTATGAAAACTGGCATACCCGTTTCCCGGTTCTCATATAATAACAATGTGAAGAGTAACGACTACGGTAAAGAATATCTTCACCTTGCGAAAAATAGTACAGAATTGGAGAACCATGAGAAAAAAATCAATTATCACACCGCTTGCGGAATCCTTAAAACTGCCAAAAGATATCACAAAAGGAGACTCCATCATCTCCCTGACCGGAAATGAGGAAGCCTGGATCGAGAATTACAAAGGAATCATAGAGTATACGCCGGAGCGCATCTTTTTACAGTTGAAAAACGGACGGGTAGCATTTTGTGGAAAAAACCTGCATATTGCGTTTTATACGATCGAAGAGATGCGGATTACAGGATTTATTGAGGAGATGCAGTTTTTATGCTGAAATTATTCTATTTCTTCAGAGGTTATCTCTGGATCAGGGTGAGCGGGGCTGGTGCTTCGCGGTTTATCAATCTCTGCGGTATCAGGCATATGATGCTGTGGGACATCAAAAGGGATGGGGAGTCCTACACGATGTGTATCAGCCTGAAAAGTTTTTTTGAGATGAAGGATATCGTGCGTAAAACTTCCACGAGGGTAGTCGTTCTGAAAAGAATCGGACTGCCCTTTCTTATGTCCGGTGTGAAAAGGCGCTGGTTTTTTCCGGCTTTTCTTGTGATAGTTGCAGTGCTGTTTCTGCTGTCCCAGCTTTTGCTGTGGAATATTCATATCCAGGGAAACCAGAGTATTGAAAAGGAGGAGATAGTGGCCTTTTTGGAAGAGTATGAAGTGAAAAAGGGAATACTCATTAAAAAATTGGATACGGATCTGCTGGAAAAAGAGATGCGCAAAAGGTTTGCTTCGATCACCTGGATCAGCATTTATCTTGAGGGTAACAGTCTGACTGTGAGTATCAAGGAAAATGACAAGCCTATTCCGAAGGAAAATGTGGAACAGGAAAAGCCCCACAAGGAAGGTTTCCTGGAGGAGGCAAAGGCGTTGGATATCTGTGCCAATAAGGCGGGAACGGTCGTTTCCATTGTAACAAGAACAGGAACACCAGCAGTGCAGATTGGAGATGAAGTACAGGTGGGAGATGTTCTGATCCGTGGCATCGTAGAAATATATGACAATGAAGGCAATGTTAGAGAACAGATAAATGTACATGCAGATGGAGATGTTATTTTGGAGAGCAGCATCCGCACAAGCTTTGATGTGCCGCTTATCAAGATCGTGGAGACAGAGACTGGAAAAAGTAAAAAGTATACTTTCTGTAGATTCAAAGACAGTTATCGAGTATGGCATCTGTTTTCTATCCCTTATGAAGAATACCAGGCTATTCCTCAGGCCTATTTTCATACGGGGGATAAACTCGGACTTACTTTTGAAATGGGTGAGATGGAGGTTTGTGAGATCGTAAAAGTTCGCAGGGAGAAGGAAGAGAAGGAGTATTCAGAAGAGCTTTTTAAGAAGTTGGAAGAATATACAGCAACTTTGGAGGAAAAGGCTATACAAATCAAGGGAAAAAATGTTAAAATAGAAAAGAATGTGGATACTGTAACTCTGACAGGGGTATTAAAAGTGCAGGGCCCGTTTTTTGAAAGAAAGGAAACGAAGATTCCAGAAGAAGAGAGTTCTCCGGAATCTTCAGACACTGTGGATGAGTGATTTTATAGCGCAGATGGAAATACCGGCAAAGGAGCAGCAGGCGCTTTTCGGTATGCAGGATAAGTATATAAAAAGCATGGAAAAAGAGTATGGTGTGGATATCTACAGCAGAGATGGCAGTGTCCATATCAAGGGAGATGAGGAACAGGTCAGACGAGTGGAAAACGTGATGCATCAGCTGATATCTCTTTCGAGAAAGGGAGCTGAGATAGCTCAGCAGAATGTGGATTATGCGATGAGTCTGGAGCCGGAGACAAAGCAGGGAATCCTGGCCGAGATAGACGATGATGTCATATGCCATGCCATAAACGGAAAACCCATCAAGCCGAAAACCATAGGACAGAAAGAATATGTGGATGCGATCCGTCATAATATGATCGTCTTCGGACTTGGGCCTGCCGGAACAGGAAAGACTTATCTCGGGATGGCCATGGCGATTACCGCTTTTAAGCATGAGGAAGTGGGACGTATCATTCTGACGAGGCCGGCCATTGAGGCAGGGGAAAAGCTGGGGTTTTTGCCGGGAGATCTGCAGAGTAAGGTGGATCCTTATCTGCGTCCGCTCTATGATGCGTTATATCAGATCATGGGGGCGGAATCCTTTCAGAAAAATATGGAAAAAGGCCTGATCGAGGTGGCGCCTTTAGCATATATGCGCGGCAGGACCCTTGATAACGCCTATATTATTCTGGATGAGGCGCAGAATACGACGCCGGCTCAGATGAAGATGTTTTTAACAAGGATCGGATTCGGTTCAAAGGTCATTATCACAGGGGACTCCTCCCAGAAGGACTTATCGCCGGACACGAAATCAGGGTTGGATATTGCAGAAAGGGTGTTAAAAGGAATTGAGGATATCGCGTTCTGCGAACTGACCAGCAAGGATGTGGTCCGTCATCCGTTAGTACAAAAAATTGTAAAGGCATATGAAACCTATGAAGCGAGAGAAGAAAAACGAAAAACTGGACAGGCAGGGAAAGAGAGAGGAACAATCAAAAAAGATTACAGCCGTCGGTAAGAAGCATAGCACAAGAGCTGTATTGCGCAGAAATATTTTCTGTATGCTGTTTATTCTTACAGGCACAGCATTTGCTGCTTTTGTGGGTAGTTTTGCAAAAGGGGATGATTTATATTATACAGTGCGTAATCTGGTTCTGAGTGGATCTGCAGGGCTTGCAACGATTTTTTCTTTTCAGGCGGGCAGAGTATCCGGGAGTTTTTTTTATGATGATGGAGAGTATCCTGGCAGATTCGCAGTGATTTATCTGTGTGGTATTTTATGTGCCCTTGTTTTTACATTTTTACCGGTGACAGGGTGGATGTTTCTGTTTTTTTATGTGGCGCTTGCCCGGGTATCGGACAGTGTAACCGGCATTTGCGGTGGGACAGGCCTTCTTGTTCTGACCACGATTCTCTGTGAACAGATATCCCTGTCAACATTTTTGGTTTATTTGCTCAGTGGAATGATCGGTATCGCCTTATTTGCTCATCAGAGAGATGAGTTTTATACAGCAGTTCCTTTAATGCTTGCGCTGGGGAGCCAGCTTTTGATGATCTTTGCCGGAGAACTGTTAATACAGAATAAAAAGCTGGTGCTGGAAGAAACGTTGATTCCACTGGCCAATACGGTGATGAATGGCATTCTGATCTGTATTTTTCTACAGTATTACATCAATAAAGTGGCGAAAAAAACCGATAACCTGTATCTGATGTTGAATGATCCTGAATCTCAGGTCATGAAACAGGTGCGGGAAGAGAGAGCAGAAGATTATTATTGTGCGATCCACACGGCTTATTTGGTGGAGCGCATCGCTTCAGATCTGGAACTTGATGTCCGCAGTGCAAAATGTGTTGCTTATTATGGGCATCTGCCACCGGAAGAACTGAAAGAAATCCATTTCCCTGAGCCGGTGTCAGTGCTGCTGGAGGAATTGAAGAGAGGCGGTAAGGCTTTAAGAAAAAAAGAGGCTGTGATAGTAGGAATATGCTATCGGGTGATCCGTGAAATACAGCGCCTTAACAAACAGAATGCAGGGAAGAAGGCGGACTATGAAAATTTAATAATTCAAATGTTTGAAAAACAGTTCACTATGGAGGCATTGGCGGAGACAGATATTACATTGTCTAACCTGCGCCATGTCAGAAAAAGACTGTTAGATGAACAGATGTATTATGAAGTGTTTATGAATCGAGGATGAGATGACTATTTATCTTGAAAATGAGACAGATGTACAGTTTGATTTTGACATGGAAGAAACTGTCCACTGTGTGGTAGAAAAAGTGCTGGAGCAGGAAAAATGTCCTTATGAAACAACCATAAATATTTTACTTACGGATGATCAGGGAATCAGACAGTTTAACCAGGACTTTCGGAAAATCGACAGAGCTACAGATGTGCTTTCTTTTCCCAATATTGCGTATGAAACCCCGGCAGATTTTCAGCATGTGGAAGAAGAGGCGGCTGACTGTTTTGAACCGGATACAGGAGAGCTTGTATTGGGGGATATTGTGATCAGTGTGGAGAAAGTACAGGAGCAGGCGAAAGCTTATGGGCATAGCGAAAGGCGGGAACTTGCTTTCTTAACTGCCCATAGTATGCTGCATTTGCTGGGGTATGACCATATGACAAAGGAAGAAGCGGCAGTGATGGAAGAAAAGCAGGAGAAGGCTCTGCAGGAGCTTCGGATTACGCGAGAATAGAGGCTGACGGATTATGAAAAAAGCAGGTGTTTCGGCAATAGAGATTTTTAAATATAAAATGCTGCTCTTAGGTATGATAAATATTCTGGTGTTATCGCTGATGTCAGGTATTCTGGGGGCAGGTTATCTGGGCATTTCTTTTGCGATACTTATCATTTTTATCTCCTTCCACTCGCTCTGGCTCTCCTCAATGGTGACAAGATATATTCGGGGGAGAAATGCCAGAGGTCAATACCGAAGCAGTCTCAAGTTTTTCAGAGGCGCTTTGCTCTATGTACTGGTGACGGGAACTGCTTTTTGCGCTGTTTTCGTAGTATTCAGTAATCAACTTGGAAGTTTTCTGGTACGTGATATTCATATTGGTATTTGTCTGCTTCCCATTGCGGTAATAATACTGATATATGGTTTATCAGAGGTAGTGTGCGGCTATCTGCAGGGAATGAACTTTTATATGCCGGTAAAGATTTTTTATCTGGTGCGGCAGGTGACATGTTTTGCAGGAAGTATTGCCGGTATGAAATTTCTGGGCAGATATGGGCAGAAGGTTGCAAATCTTAAACATAACAGTGCCGTAGTAAGCGTTTACAGTGCTTTTGGTGCGCTGCTTGGCATACTGGCGGGTGGTCTGGCAGGACTTATCCTGCTGGTGGTATTCTGTCTGTTGCTTCGAAGGGAATTTCACGCCATGAGAGGCAGGGATACGGCACGTTTTCAGGAGACGGCTTTTCAGGGCTTTCAGGTAATGCTTAGTCTTGGCATTATGCAGGGAATTCGTCATATTATGTTTTTGGCGCCTCTGCCGCTTAATTATATTTTATACGTCCGGCTCTGCGTAAGGGATGGGGATTCTGCGCCATGGATTAAAACAGGAGGCTATCTGTTTGGTGAAGCTGTGCCGATCATGGCTGTTTTTATTGCGATTTATGTTATGCTGAATCATAAAAATTACAGGCAGCTCTCAAGCCACTGGAAAAATGAGGCATATGTACTGTTCAGGGAAAAGGTATTTGCAATGATTCTCAGTGTGATGACACTTGCGCTTCCGGTCTGTGCAGTGGTTTCCGTACTGGCAGAACCGATTTTGAAGTGCTTGTCAAAAGAAGCAGCAAAAGAAGGCGTAAGCGTTCTGGTATATACTGCAATCTGGGCGGTGCTGTTTCTTTTTGAAGTGATGGCATTGAGAATCATGGAATTATGGAACGAAACATTGTATTTATACTTGACGATACTTATGAGTTTTGGTGTACAGACAGTCTTTGCAGTTTTATCATTTAAAACTTTTAAGATCGGATCAATGGGCATTACATTGGGAGTGCTTGTGCAGGCAGTATTTTTTGTTATAATGTTTTTAATAAAATTTGTAAAACGCCTGAGACTTTCGGGAAACCAGCTGAAAAAGCTGATTATGGCAGTTATCGTTGCACTGGCGGGCGCCCTTATCATTCTTTTGATTTATCAACTTGCCGGAGATAAACTTTCCGCAGGCGTGGCAATCGCAGTTTCCGCGATTCCGGGGGTATTACTGTATCTGGCGGCCGTCACATTTCTTCGGATCGTCAGTGACAAAGAGGCGGAACAGATGCCGGGCGGCGAACTGTTTTTGCGGTTAAATGAATTACTGCACAGATAAGATAGCTTATGAAGCGTCCTTTGTGTCGCAATCTAATGACAGGAAGCGTTTTTTGCTTCCTGGAATATGTAATATCCCGTAATATCTGACGGCATGATATTGTATAAAATGGAATAAAACAGCTGATACTGATTAAAAACTCATTTTATTTACAGGAGTGGCAGGTAACATGAAAGTTGCAAGAGGTATCAGCCTGTTTGTTATAGCGGTTGGATTATTCGCCATAGGATGTTTTCTGGGGTTTGAGGGGCATAGCTTTTTTTATCCGGGTGTGAGTGCGGAAAAAAGCAGATCGGGGACCGCGGCCTCTGCGTCTGATGAAAAAATGCATGTTTCAGCACAGGATGAAAATATTATCAGCGCGGATACTTCCTTTGTGGTGATCGAAGTGAACATGGAAGATCAGTCGGAATCCTCTGCTGAGATTCCGGTTCCGACCTACTATATGGGGATGGACAGAGAGGCTTTTGAAAAACAGATCCGGAATTTTGACAGTTCGCCCTCTTTGCAGGAACTGCAGAAGGGCTTTCAGGGTTCGGAGATCCGGAGTTTTTCCGGTAGTAAGGTGGAACTGTGCAAATTTTATCAGGAACAGAAAGAGGCGGAGGAGGAATATTATTATCTGGCGATTCAGAACAATAAAGTGGTTGTATACCGGGCGGATGGCCAGACCGTCTATATGGAAACTGACATTCCGGCGCAGGATCTGCCGGATGATGTACTGCAGGAGCTGCTGACGCAGAAACGAATCGTCAATACAGAGGAAGATCTGTATGATTTTCTGGAGTCATACTCCAGTTAGTCATGATTTATATGGAGGCAGAAATGAAAAAAATGATTTTATTTGATCTGGACGGCACGCTGACGGAGTCGGGAGAGGGTATTACAAAGTCCGTCCGGTATGCGCTGGAAAAAATGGGAAGGCCGGAGCCGGATCTGCAAAAGCTCCGTGTCTTTGTGGGGCCGCCTTTGACGGAACAGTTTATGGCGTATGCCGGTATGAGCAGAGAGGAGGCCGAACAGGCGGTCATTTACTATCGGGAGAGGTATTCCGTGACCGGGATCTTTGAGAACAGACCTTATCCCGGCATTCCGCAAATGCTGAGAACGCTGAAAGAAAGCGGCGTTCTGTTAGCCGTTGCATCCTCTAAGAACACAGAGTCGGTTGACCGGGTATTGGAACATTTTGCACTGAAAGAATACTTTGATGGAGCGGTCGGTTCTGAACTGGATGGGAGAAGAAGCAAAAAGGCGGATGTGATAGAGGAAGTGCTGCGGCGCTTTGACAGAAGCGATCACAGGGAACGGGTTATTATGGTCGGCGATAAAGAGCATGATGTGATCGGCGCGCGGGAAGCAGGTATTCCCTGTGTGGGAGTTACTTACGGATATGGGACAATGGAGGAGTTAGAGCACGTAAAACCTTCAAAGATCGTACATACGGTGAAGGAATTGCTGGAATATCTGCTGGAATTGTAAACCTTTTGTAAACCTTTTCTAATGAGAGGTGGGAATCTGTTGAGGATTCCCTTTTTAGGTTTCTCTACAGAGTGTTCCCCTCTGGATAATGTTATGATAAAATTATAATATTGGTGACAGGTTTTATTTATATAATTTTCCTTATATGAGAGAAATTTCATTAAGAATGCCGTAAGATATGGCGATATATATAATGATAAGGTGATACCATGCAAATGGAATTGCAGTAAATATTCAATGGAAGGAAGGATTATGGTATGCAGATTAAAGGTGTTGGCGTGAGCACGGCAGGGATGATGACAGGAGTGTCAGGTATTCAGGTGAACGGCGGCTTTTCAGAGCTTGAAGAGGATATGTTTGGGCCGGAGTATGAAGTTACGATTTCCGAGGAAGGCAGAAACTTAAGCAGACAGCAGACTGCTCAGAAGGAAATGGGTGTTATTGGTGCACAAAACAGTGGGGAGACGAGAGCGCTGTTACGTCAGCTGGAGGAAGACCAGTTGGCAGAGAAAAAAAGACAGGGATACTATGATGAACTGGAAGAACTGGAAAAACAGATAAAAGTCATGAATGCCGCTTACGGCAGGATGCGTTCGGATCTGTCGTATAATGATCCTCTGATGAAGGAATTGGTCGAAAAACAGCAGCTGCTGCAGGAAAAAATGCAGGAGCACAAGGATTTCCAGGAGGAAGAAAGCCTCAGGAGGTTAAAGGAAGCACAGCGGATGGCAGCGATGCAGGCCTCTCAGTATCAGGAAGAAATTGATGAAAATAACAGAGATCTGGTGACCATGCTTAAGACGATGGAAGAGGCGGACAAGGCGGAGGATGCGCAGGGAAACGGCGTTCCGGAAAACGACGGCGATGGCGCATCAGACACAGAGTATTCGGCAGGCGATACAATCCATAATTCAGCGCAGTGGCTTATGAAGTCTTCCTTAAACCATGAGAAGGGTGTGGAAGAACTGTCGGGTAAGGTTGAGGATTTAGGACATTGGTTCCTTTCCCAGGCAAACGAAACGGCACAGAATCTTCTCAAAACCAGCACATCTATTAAGAAAGCTATTGCAGATGAGTCTTTCACAAATGGACAGATCGATGAGATGATGGAGAGTTTTCGGAGAGAAGTGAAGGCAAAGAGCGAGGAGGCTTATATTGACGGAAGCTTCGGAACGCAGATTCTGCGCGATATGCGGGATGTTAAATTACAGCGTATTGCGGATAATCCGCTGCAGGCCATGCAGCAGACGAAAAATGGTATGGTGCAGGCGGCGGCTGATGCTGTTATTGGAGAGGCAAGAAACAGCAGTCTCGACAAAGCGTCTGATAAACTTGCGGAGGAAGTGGAAGAGCTGATCGACGAACGCAACCATGTGGACCGGATACCGCAGGACGAAGAAGCGGAAAAAACGCAGGACAGCATGCCGGAGGAAGAGAAAGAAGAGTAAAACGCCGCAATATTTTTCCGGGAAGGCAGAGGGGAGACTGTGGGATTGGAATCATATCATGTAATAATCGTGGGCGGCGGCGCTGCCGGCATGGCGGCTGCAGTCTCGGCGCTTCAGGAAATGGGAAAGCAGAAGGGCACGACCGACAGCGGAAAAGTACTTCTGCTTGAGAGCAATGACAGAGTGGGAAAAAAGCTTCTGGCAACCGGCAACGGAAAATGTAATTTTACCCATGAAAATATCAGTATAACCCATTATCATGCGGATGATCAGGCTGTTTTGAAATCTGTACTGGACGATTTTCCGTCAGAGGCCGCATTGCAGTTTTTTGAAGGAATGGGAATGCTCTCCAGAGAGAAAAACGGTTGTTTTTATCCGCTTTCCGAGACTGCGACCACGGTGCTTGACGTGCTTCGTCTGCGGCTTTCGGAACTGGGGTGTGAGATGCGGTGCGGGATCCGGATAGAAAGAGCGGAAAAGACGAAAAAGGGATTTCTTGTCTCCGGCAGAGACGGAGAGCAGGTATTAAAAATAGAGACGGACAGCCTGATTCTGGCAACTGGTTCCAGAGCGGGCGGATTTTTGCAGGACAGATCGGAAGATCCGCTGCGGATTCCGAAAACGTTTGGTCTTCGCAGTACGGCGCTGTATCCGGCATTGACTAAGTGTATCTGCAGAGAGGATTACTACTATAAACAGCTTGCCGGAGTACGGGCACAGGTGCGGCTGAAACTGTTTTGCGGGAGGGATAATTGCCAGGGCAGGGGAGCGGAGAGAGGCGTCGAAAATCCGAGGGAATGTTCAGGGCATCCGAAAGACAGAAAAAAAACCGGTAAAAGTTCTGAAAAGGATCGTTTGTCCGATATGAGATGGCCCGAAGAGAAGACAGGAGACTGGGAACTTCTGAGACAGGAGGCAGGGGAACTGCAGCTGACGAAGGAAGGGATATCCGGAATTGCAGTGTTTCAGCTCTCCGGTGATATTGCACAGAAACTGGCGGAAGGCAGGCGTATTATTGTAGAGATCAATTTCCTGCCGGATTTTCAGGAAGATACGTTAGAAGAATGGGGAAAGGAGCGGCTTCGGCTATTGCCGGGACGCAGCTTGGAGGATTTCTTTCTGGGTGTGTTGCACAAAAAAATATTGGGCGTCTGTCTGCAGGCGGAGGGATTCAGAGGGGGGATGAAAATCCCGGATGATGATCGAAGTGCCCGCCGAAGCAGCATTATGGGCGAGAGTGTGATTAGCTCAGAAAAAACAGATAAGCATCTGCCGGCGGAAAAAAGGGCGCTTATGATGATTTCAGCCGTCATGAAGAGAGCCATGCATTTCACCACAGATGTGACAGCTGTGTCAGATATGAAGCAGGCACAGGTCTGCCGGGGAGGGCTTTTCCTCTCACAGTTTGATAAAAATCTGGAATGCAAAGCGCTTCCCGGATTGTTTGCCTGCGGCGAAGTGCTGAATGTGGACGGCGAATGCGGCGGCTATAATCTGCATTTTGCCTGGGCTTCCGGTGTGCTGGCAGGGCGGGAAGCGGTGCGCAGTATTTCCGGCGATATCTCATGATTTTTGACGAAAGCAGAGAGCTCGTTTGAACGGCAGAAAGAACGATGCTCGTCAAGGGTGATACAAAGCTCCGATCGCCTGGGCAACTTTAATACCGTCCATGGCCGCAGATGTAATGCCGCCGGCGTAGCCGGCCCCCTCACCGCAGGGATAGATCCCTTCAATATTGCCCTGTAGTGTTGCCTCATCTCTGACTATGCGCACCGGAGATGATGTTCTGCTTTCGATACCGCAGAGCCAGACTTCTCCGGAAGAAAATCCCCGTATTTTGTGATTGATTTCTTCCATCCCTTCCACAAACGCCGTATTCAGGACAGCAGGCAGGATATGTGTCACATCCGCTTCTGCGTAAGATCCTTTCAGTGCGGGCGCAAAAGGGGAGAGGGCGTCGTCATAAGAAACTTTTTCCAAAAGCCCCTGTCTGTACAGTTCCTTTTGAAAATCTTTGTATTTCTGGATCGGGATTTTCCCCTGGGCAGTTTCATACGCCCTTTTTTCCAGTTCGCGCTGAAAGAAAATACCGGACAACGGAGAATCGGAAGAACCGTAATCCTGCGGCGATACGGAAACAATGATAGCGCTGTTGGCGCAGTCTCCATCCCTGTCGCTGTAGCTCATGCCGTTGACAGCCAGATATCCCTCTTCCGACGAGGCGTTCACCACATATCCGCCGGGGCACATACAGAAAGAATATACGCCCCGACCGTCTTTCGCTCTGGCTGTTACTTTATAGGGGGCTGCGCCCAGAAGGGAGACAGCGTCTTTGACGGAGGAGCAATTCTTATTTTCTTCATCTTTTTTCCATGTTCCGTACTGAGATTCGTTGATAAAACGCTGCGGATGCTGTACCCGGAAGCCGACAGCAAATGGCTTTGCTTCCATGGCCAGATTCTTTTCATAGAGCATGGCAAGCGTGTCCCTCGCACTGTGGCCGATGGCAAGCACAAGCACGTCAGTTTCCAGCCATTCGCTTCCGTTGATTTCGACAGCGGCTATCTGAGCGCGTATGTTCTCATAATCAGCACTGGCATTTCTGATCTTTCCGGCTGTTGATTCCGTATGACAGATGGTTGTGTCAGCCTGTCTGTCAGAGAAACGCAGATCCGTCATCTGACTCTCAAAACGTACTTCACCGCCGAGAGAGAGGATCTCTTTCCGCATATTTCGGACGATATTTTTCAGGGCATCCGTGCCGAGATGCGGTTTCTGATCATACATAATACTTTCCTTTGCACCGAACTGCACAAAGGTTTTCAGCACATAAGCGTTTCTTCCGTATTTATCTTTTAACAGAGTGTTTAACTTTCCGTCAGAAAATGTGCCGGCGCCGCCTTCTCCGAACTGTACATTGGAGTTTTTATTAAGCGGGGCGCCATTCCAGAATGCTTCCACGTCGGCACTTCTTTCTTCCACATTCTTTCCCCGCTCCAGCAAAATCGGACGAAAGCCGGCTCTTGCCAGTTCCAGTGCGCAGAACAGGCCGGCAGGGCCGGTTCCGATAATGATGGGCCGCTTCCCAAGTTCTTTCCGGCCGGTTACCTGAAAGCAGAAGGGGACAGCGCTGTCTTTTACGACGTCTCTGTCTTTGTGGAGTTTTTTGAGAAGCTTTTCCTCGTTCCGGTAACGGGCAAGCAGCGTATAACTGTAAAACAGATCCGGCTTTTTTCTGGCGTCTATGGACCGTCTGGCGATCTGCCAGGATAAGATATCTTCCTCCCTGCATTTTAATTTACGGCACAGAGCGGATAAAAGCTGTTTTTCATTGTGGTCTATGGGGCATGTGATCTGGCTGATACGAAGCATGGCGGTCTCCTGTTTTTCTGTAAAAACTGCACGGTATGGATTCTTTGTATATTGTAGTTTATGATAAGGGAGGCGTCAATATTATTTAGTTAGCGGTACCGGACGCCGTGAGGAAAATAGAATGGAGCATTCTATTTTCCTCACGGCTGGATTAAGGTGCTAAGTAAATAATATTGGTTCAGGCAATTTGTAAAAGATAATTTGAGGAAAACTCCACCGGGAAATTTGACAAATACTCCTTGTAGGATATAATAAATAAAACAGGAAGGAGACGGATCATGAAAGAGAAAGAAGAAAAGGATATCGATAATTTACTGGAAATTCTGGATCATTTCAGTGCGGCGGGAGAAAGGCGTATGAAATTGGATATGTCGGATGATATGGATTCCGGAGAGGTGAAGCGCGCATATCACCTTGGGTGCTGTGATATAGGAAGCCCCTGGGCCAGGGGAGAGGCCTTTGATGTGCTGGAAGACTGACAAAAAGCACAGATGGATGCGGAAGGATGTCACAGTAAGCACTTTCGGCAGAAATATAATAAGATGTGTAAAACAGGGGATTTGAAAAGGAAAGGGAGAGAGAATTGTGAAAAAGAAAAGAATTAGAAAGACTGTCGCAATACTTCTGATCATCTGTATCCTTGGCGGCTGCGGTCTGTCCGGGCAGGATGGTGATGATCTGGTGAAGTGGGAGGAGAATGCCGGAGAGTCTGATGCAGAGAGCAATGAAGTGACATCGCAGGAAGGTCTGGCGGAAGACAGAAATGACAGTGAAATAAAAAAACCGTTGCTTCTGGATAGGAAAAAAGCGGAGGAAGAGGCGGTTACGCCGAATGTGGCATCCTATACGATAGAACCGGACCTGAGCAATGTGGAAAACCTCTGGCAATTTTATATGGAAGGCGACGTGGCCGCAAAATTGGCGGAAAATGGCTTTATTGTGTGGGGAGACGGAGGAGACGAATTTTATGAGGGGTATGAGTGGAACAGATATTCCATGATTCCCAACTTTGTGACCGTGGATTCCATGATGCACACCTATCATCTGTATTTCAGTTTTCTGATGAAAAATATCGAGAAGGATTATCTGGCGGAGGATCTTTCTGCATTGAGCCTTAAGATGCTTGAAAACAGCGCCGCACAGTACGAGGTTTTGCAGGGAACCGAGTGGGAGGAGGCTGCTGCGCGCAATGTGGCATTTTTTATGGTGGGAACAAGTCTTTCCGGGGCGGATGTAACGGGATATGAGTATGCGGAGGGTATGGCTTTGGCTGAACTGAATGCCATAGATGCCGCATCGGGTATTGCCGATTCCGTGATTACCGGGGAGATGGAAGATTATTCTCAGTATATACCGAGAGGGTATTATGCGGGGGACGAGCAGTTAGAGCGCTATTTCAGAATGATGATGTGGTATGGACGGATCCATTTTGTACAGGAGAAAGAGGATCTGGACAGAAGCGCCCTTCTGATGACCATGGCGCTTAAGGAGGATGCCGAAAGTTATGCCCTCTGGGAGGGCATCTATGCAGTGACTTCCTTTTTTGCCGGGGCCAGTGATGATGCCGGTGTCTGTGAATATGTGCAGCTTATGGAGGAAGCTTACGGTGAAAAGAGCTCCGTGGGAGATCTGGCCGGAGAGGAAGAAAGTTTCAAACGATTTCATGAGCTGACGGCAGCCCTTGATCCGCCACGGATCAATTCCCTGCCAATCATGGATGGGGAAGATCATGTGATCAGAGGATTCCGCCTCATGGGACAACGATTTTCCATTGACGGGGTGATCATGCAGAATCTGATCTATCAGAATGTGGCGGAGGACAGCGCCGGAAACAAACGTATGCTGCCGGATGTGCTGGATGTACCTGCCGCACTGGGCAGTGAGGCAGCCCTTGAGATCCTGACCGCACAGGGCGATACCGGGTATGCGAATTACGCTGAGAATATGGAAAAACTCCGGGAAAGCCTGGCGGGAGAACATGAAATATTATGGAATGCAAGCCTTTATGCGATCTGGTTAAATACGCTGCGTCCTCTGCTTTCGGAAAAGGGCGAAGGGTACCCCGTATTTATGCAGAATGAGGAGTGGACGAAAAAGAATCTGGAATGCTTTGCGGGCAGTTTTGCGGAGTTAAAGCATGACACGGTTCTCTATACGAAACAGGTTATGGCGGAAATGGGCGGCGGTATGGAGGAGGAGCCAGACGACAGGGGATACGTGGAGCCGGAACCGCTTGTCTATGCGAGATTTAACAGACTGGCGGTACAGACTGCCGAAGGATTGAAGAAGTACGGCATGTTGCATGCAGCGGATGAGGAAAATCTGATGAGGTTGGCGGAGATGGCAGAGAAACTTCGGGTGATCTCCGACAAAGAGCTGGTAAACGAACTGCTCTCGGAGGAGGAATATGAGTTTATCCGATGCTATGGCGGCAATCTGGAGCATTTCTGGATCGAAGCGGTAAAGAACGATACCGGCGTGGAGGGTGTAAGCGAACTCCCGGCGGCCATCGTGACGGATATCGCCACAGATCCCAACGGACAGGTGCTGGAAATAGCTACCGGAAACCCGTCGCTGATCTATGTGGTAGTCAATGTGGACGGGAAAATAAAGATTGCAAGAGGCAGCGTTTATACGTTCTATCAGTTCCCCTGGGATTTAAGTGACAGGCTGACCGACTCCAAATGGCGCTATATGATGGGATATCAGGCGGATGAGAATGGGAACCGGAGAGATTATGAGGAGGAACTGCCGGTGAAACAGCCGGAGTGGACGCAAAGCTACAGACCTTAAGGCGTTTTAGTCGCCCCGCCTTTTGGTGGGCTGACAGTCAGGAAAGGAAACCGCTTATGTTGGCGGCGTGCAGGCGCCTGCCGGGCGGGCTTACTACGGAAACATGAAATTTCGATGGAAGAAATGTATGATAATAGCCATGGCTGTCATAATCCCCGGCATCCTTTTGTATGCTTTATGGGCGAACGGAGGGCTTTTGCCGGGGTGGATTCTCTGGGAGAAAAGCAGTACACTCAATGCTGCAGGCGGTTATGAGATCTCTCTGTCAGATCGGTCTGTTCATGTCGTCTGTGACGGGGAAAGCATATGGGATTCCCCGCAGGGGGTGAAAGTACAGCAGGTTTTATCCGCCGATATTGACAGGGATGGTGAGGAGGAACTGATCCTTCTTTGCTGGAAACGAGGACGGTTTGGGGAACATAAACCGTTCTGGATTAAGAAGGATGAGAGGGGATGGTCCCAGCATATTTTTGTATATCAATATGCCGGGGATGAGATCAGGCCGATGTGGATGTCTTCTCAGATCGGGGAGGATGTGGTTTCCATGGCCTGTGTCGGAAAGAAAAGCGGTGAAAGGCTGCTTTGCCTGACGGACCGGATGGGAGATAACGGTTACTGGCGATGGGGATCCTGGGGATTTGCAAAAGAAACGGCAGAAGTTTCGTTTGTCGTTTTTGGGGATAACATCATTCATGAGCCGATCTATATCTGCGGGCTGAACCGGGGCGGGAATTTTGATTTTTTATTTGAACAGGTAAAGGAGAAGGTGGAGGAAAGTGACATATCTGTCATCAATCAGGAGACGCCTCTGGTGAGGGATCCTGCCGACTATGGGAGCTATCCTCTGTTTGGCACGCCGATTCAGGTGGGGGAAGCCGTGGTGCAGGCAGGTTTTGATGTGGTGACCTGTGCCACAAATCATGCACTTGACAGGGGAGCCGAAGGGATTCATACTACAAAGGAGTTCTTTGCGGGGGAAGATGTCCTGTGTCTGGGGATTCAGACGGCAGAAGAGGCTGAAAGAAAACCTTATGAGATGCTCTCGCGCCATGGAATGAAATTTGCGCTGTTTAATTATACTTACGGTACGAACGGTATTTCCGCTCCGGAAGAGTACCCTGATATGGTACACCTGTTAGAGAACGAAAAACAGATCAGGGAGGACCTGCAAAAGGCCGGAGAGGAAGCGGACGCGGTGCTGGTTTTTGTCCATTGGGGCACGGAATATGCGGATAATCTGGATGCGTTTCAGGAAAAATGGACGGAAGTTTTTCTGGAGGAGAAGGTGGATGTGGTGGTAGGCGCCCACCCCCATGTGCTGCAGCCTTTTGAAATGTTGGAGGGTGTAGATGGGCACAGGATGCTTGTGTACTATTCCATCGGAAACTTTGTCAGCGCTCAGCCGGAGAAAGCCTGTGTCAGGGGCGGGATGGCATACTTTACGATGGTGCCGGGAGAGGAAGGCCAGGTGGTGACGGAGTACGGCCTTTCGCCGCTTACGATCAAATGGCAGGAAGGCGGCGGGTATGCGCCGTACTTTTCAGAGAATGTTCTTGTGCCCGGAAAGACATGAGGCGTAAGTTTGTCAGTGACGGGCACCCTGCGCGTCGGGCAGTGGAAGAAAATCTTTCCTGCCTGATGGGGAATGAGAGGACAGATCTCGTTGGATAACGGTTCTGATCAAAGATACGGGACAGAAAGGAAGATACAATATGGAAAACAAAAGGGCATTTTTGCGGGATAAAAAACGGATCGTCATTAAAATCGGTTCCTCTTCACTGCAGCATCCGGAGACCGGTGATCTGGATTATACAAAGCTTGACGTTCTTGTGCGGGAGATCTGCAATTTGCGCAATATGGGAAAAGATGTTGTGCTCGTAACTTCCGGCGCAATCTCTGTGGGGAAAAAAGCGGTCCATATCACGGAGATCGACAGTGAGGATGAGGATCATGCCATTGCGGTAAAACAGGCCTGTGCAGCGGTGGGGCAGGCACGTCTGATGATGATCTACCAGAAGATTTTTGCAGAGTACAATCAGATGACAGCCCAGATTCTGATGACAAAAAATACAATCGTGGATAATTTAAATCGCTTTAATGCGCAGAATACTTTCAGAGAACTGTTAAAGCTGGGCGTTGTGCCGATCGTCAATGAGAATGATACGGTAGCTACCTATGAGATCGAGATCGGGGATAACGATACGCTCTCGGCTATTGTGGCGGCGTTGATCGATGCGGATCTGCTGATCCTGCTCTCCGATATAGACGGGCTCTACACAGACGATCCGCGGACAAATCCGGGGGCGAGATTCGTGGAAGAGGTGGAAAACCTGGATCAGGAAACCATGCAGATGGGGAAAGCTTCCACCGGAAGCAGCTGTGGTACGGGCGGCATGAACACAAAACTGTTAGCGGCGAAGATCGCCACAAAATCGGGAATCGATATGTTGATTGCTAACAGCAAGGATATCAAGGTGATCCACAGGCTGGTGGGCGGGATGCAGATCGGGACGCTGTTCCGCACCTCAGGCCATGACAGGAAGTTTGATCTGCCATTGTTTGTGGAGAGAATGCACAGATAAGGAAGACGAAGCGGTTTGGCTTTATTCCCGCAGGCAACGAGGGAGATAGCCATGCTGAAAGCTAACCTTTGGCTGGACTCAATAAATTGACGAATGCTGCGAGGTATTTCACTGTAACATGATATAAGCCGGCTGTCAGGGACGATGGGAAATCAGATATGGAAGAAAAAAGCGGTCAGAAAACAGAATTGCGAAGGGGTATTTTAAAAGAGCGGAATGCGCTTTCCATAGAACAGAGGCGGGAATGGGACAGACAGATCTTTAAACATCTTATCCGGTATGATCAGGAAGCCCCCTGCTTTGTATATCTGTGTTATGCAAATTATAAGAGTGAGGTTTCCACAAAAGAATTCATATGCCGGTGTCTGGAGGAAGGCAGGACTGTTTTTGTGCCGAAGGTTTTACCGGGGGATTGTACTGTTTCAGGAAGGAAACCAGGCTCTTTGAAAAAACAGGAAGATAAACAGGCGGACTCCGGGAAGGCGGAAGCGAAACAGACGGAAATGGAATTTTATCGGATCACTGCATGGGAGGAACTGAAAGCAGGGTATCAGGGGATTCCCGAACCGGAAGCTTTGCCGGAAAGAGCGTTTTCCGTGTGGCTTGCGAAAGCTGAAAAAGAAGCGAGAGCCCATACGGAACGGCTGCATCTTCGGATGTTGCTTCCCGGAGCGGTTTTTGACAAAAGCGGGAATCGGATCGGATATGGCGGCGGTTTTTACGACAGGTGGCTTGCAAAATGGGAGCATATCCATACCGGAAGCGGTGATACGGCAGTGCTGGAAAAAATCGGGCTTGCCTATGGGATACAGATCGCAGAGGCTCTTCCGACAGAAACCTTTGACAGAAAGGTGGATGATGTGATTACGGAAGAGGGGAAGATATATTGCGAAACGTATCATGTCTGAAAGACGGAACACAGAAAGATATTGCAGCGGCGCCGTACGGAGGGCGTGTGCATCGCGAAGCGTACCATGTCTGAAAGGCATAGTACAGGCAGGAAGGAGAACAGGATGAATCTGGAAACACTATGTAAAAATGCGGCGGCGGTAAAATATGAAATGCAGGTATTGTCCACTGAAAAAAAGAATCAGGTGTTGGAACAATGCGCGCAGGCGTTAGTCCAATGGGGGGGAGATATACTGAAGGCGAACGGGCTTGATATGGAGCGGGCCGTGGAAAAGGGGATGCCCCAGGGATTACAGGACAGACTGCGGCTGACGACAGACAGAATCGCGGCCATGGCGGAAGGACTCAGGCAGATCGCGGCGCTTCCTGATCCGGTGGGAGAAGTGATGGAGCAGTTTAACAGACCGAATGGGCTGCATATCGAAAAATGCCGTGTTCCCATCGGGGTGATCGGCATCATCTATGAAGCCCGCCCCAATGTGACGGCGGATGCCTTTGGCCTGTGTTTTAAGACGGGGAATGTGGTGATTTTAAAGGGCGGCAGTGACGCTTTTTATTCCAACCAAAAGATCGTGGAGATGCTGCGAAATGTTCTTACGGAACATGGCGTGTCTGCGGATGCGCTGTCCATGATCGAAGATACGAGCAGGGAAACGGCGGCTGAATTTATGAAGATGCACCGCTATGTGAATCTTCTGATTCCCAGAGGCGGCGCAGGACTGATTCGAAGCGTGGTGGAAAACAGCACAATTCCCGTGATCGAGACAGGGACCGGCAACTGTCATATTTATGTGGATGAGGAAGCGAATCTTCAGATGGCGGTAGAGATTATCTTTAACGCAAAGACGCAGCGCATCGGCGTCTGCAACGCCTGCGAATCGCTGGTGATCCATGAGAAGATCAAGGATACATTGCTGCCAAAGCTTGCCGAGAAACTGCGGGAAAAACAGGTGGAGATCAGAGGAGATCAGGAGGTGTGCGGGATCCTGCCTGAGAGTATTCCTGCCACGGAGGAGGATTACGGGAAAGAGTATCTGGATTACATTCTTTCTGTGAAGACAGTGGGAAGCATGGAGGAGGCCATCGCCCATATCAACCGCTATAATACAGGCCATTCCGAAGCAATCATCACAGAAAACAGGGAGCATGCGGAGCAGTTTTTGCGGGAAGTGGATGCGGCCTGTGTCTATGTCAACGCTTCCACAAGATTTACCGACGGATTTGAGTTTGGCTTCGGTGCGGAGATCGGTATCAGTACACAGATGCTCCATGCCAGGGGTCCAATGGGACTTAAGGAGCTGACGAGTTATAAGTACCGGATCTATGGAAACGGGCAGGTTAGAGGATGATGGCTTGTTACATACGGAAGTCAAATACCCTGTATTAAGCCAAATACGCTGCATCAAGCTTGATATGCAGCAGAGCAGCAGGGAATTTGCCTTTCGCGGCAGTCCTCAGATTATCTGTGTAAGTGCGGTTGCCTGGCTGTCCGCACGCGGAGAAAAATGAAAGTTGACCAGGGCGGATCTGTTGACTGACTAAATTAGTCAACAATCAATACGGGAGATATGGAGGTATGCAGGAGGAGAAAAGATATCCCCTTGAGGATATGGAAGAAAACCGCCGTTATTTTGATGAGGTGGCGGATCTTATGCTGTCCCGGGAGAAGGAGGAGAACGGCTTCGGCACACTGCAGGAAAAGACGATCCATGAGGTGATCAAGGATTTTTACTGCTATGACCATGATTTTCAGGAACAGAAGAGGGGCCGTTATATCGCAGATATTGCGATCGGAGATGATATCTGGGAGATACAGACGAGAGCATTTGACAAACTGCGGGGGAAATTGTCGGCTTTTTTAAAGCAGTACCATGTGACTGTCATTTATCCGGTGCCGGTGGAAAAGAAAATATACTGGCTGGATCAGGAGACCGGAAAGATCACGGGCGGCAGGCGTTCCCCGAAAAGGGGGAAGGCTTATGATGTGTTCAGAGAGCTTTATAAAATCCGGCCTTATCTGTCAGAACCCGGTTTGTCCATCCATATTTTTCTGATGGATATGGAGGAATATAAACTGTTAAACGGATGGAGCCGGGACAGGAAAAAAGGTTCTTCACGCTATGACCGTCTGCCCGGGAAGCTGCGGGATATCGTGCGGCTTGAAAGCAGGAAGGATTACCTGTATTTTCTGCCGGAGAGCCTGCCGGAAGAGTTTACTTCCATGGATCTGGCCAGGTGCGCTCGCATTCCGAGAGATACGGCGCAGACCTGTCTGTTAATTCTGCGCGATCTGGGGATCATAGAGCTGATCGGAAAAAAGGGAAGGTTTCATTTACACAGGATCGCTATCTGACAGGATTAGTTTGTTCTTGACCGTTTCGCCAGGCTGGGGTATTAGAGCAGAACCGAACGGTCACATTTATTCGATCAGATATACATTAAAATTTGTGCTTTTCGTCAAATATTGTGCGCTGAGTTTTCTGCCCAGTGTATCTTCAAAAAAAGTCAGGGCAGTGGTGAGCTGATCTTCATAGCTATAGAGCACAAAAGATTCATTTTCCTGCAGTTTCTGTACTGCAGCGGTGTCTTCTGCAGTAATATCCGAAGACAGAAAGCATATCTTTTCCGGTATCCGCCAGTCATAGCAGGAGTAGACATCTGTTGCACCGTATACGATCCAGGGAATATCACGATTTTCTACAAGAAGATTCATGTCTTTTTCTTCATAAAACAGGTAGGCGACTCCTTTTCCGAAATCAATGATAGAAAGCTGGACAGTCAGAATGTATACAGAAAGAATAATACCGATGATCCATTGACTTATTCTACGTACTTTTATTTTTTTGATTTTAGAGAGACAGGACTGCAGTAACAGAATTGCACCCCAGGCCGTACATAATGCCATGATGGTGAATTCTCCCCAGAGGTAACGTTCCTCCATGGCTGCTGGCATGGTAAAACATACAATCAACTGATATAATTGTGCTGTCAGAACAGTGAGCAGAAAACCTGCCAGCTTTTTATATTCTTTTTTTCGATATAACAGAATCATTCCTCCGATAATGCAGCCAAAAACAAGCATCATTCCTACCACCACAGGAACAGCATATCCAAATAAAACCCTGGATATGCGTTCGTATCCCCAGGCGATCTGTCCAAATTTTGCGTCGGAAAAGTCAAAAAAGGAGTGTAAGGCAGTCTGCCCTTTCCCTTTATTCAGGTTCCAGCGACAGTAGGGAAACAGCCAAATCGTTGTGAGAAGAGAAATAATAAAATTACCTGTCCACGCCACAACATATCGAAATTCAGGAGATATCCAGAATTTTTTTCTATTTCTTTTAAATGCCAGAATCAGAAGCCACAGGCAGAACACAAATGCCTCTGCCGCATAGAAGATCCAATAATCATAATGCGTAAGAAATCCTGTCACACTGACCGCAAAGAGATAGAGAAATAAGCTGGGCGTCAACTTGCTTTTACCGGATTCGTGCAGGACTTGCAGTCCTCCCAACAAAAGCATTCCCTCAGCCAGCAGAAGCATCATATACATTCTTAAAACGGTTATCTGTTCAATCATTACACAATTAACTATACAGGTTAAAAATAATACTGCACCGGCCTGAATAGGGCTGTTTGTCAACTGAAGAAACAGGTTATAGCACAATATGAGGAAGACCAGATAAAAAAGAAGATTGATGATAAGACCGATCCAAATGCTGCCGCTTCCTTTGAAGAAGAAGAAACTCACCATTCGAAACAGCCAGAAGTACAGGGGGACGTGGTCATTATACAGTCGCACAGTGATATCATTTAAGGACAGCGTATCTTTGTCAGCAGCAAAAAAGGCATCTACATCTTTGCCTGTCATCCATTGATCCAGTTGTTCCATAGGCCAGTCCTGCTCAAAGCCGTTCGCCGATTCATAGGTATAGATCTCATCGCAGAACCACACCTGTTTTTTAGATCCCCAGTAAAACAGTGAGAGTATTCCCGTTAACAGGAGCAAAATTCCTATGATAAGTGCCCGTGTTTTGATTTTTTTGTCCATCATTATTTTTTACGCTTTCCAATTTTTTTATAATATGTGCTGTTTTCGCATGTTTTCTGACTGCTGTAAAAGTCTGGGCCGGATAAAGATAATCGGGTATATTATAACGATTTTTTTGTGACCGTGCAACTAAAATTAACTTTTACTTGTTTTGAGGACATGGTATAATATCGACAGATATTATACCAGCGCCGAGCGAAGCGAGTGTGCATCGCAAGGCGTGCCATGTCTGCTTGCGGACATGGCATAATATCGACAGATATTATACCAGCGCCGAGCGAAGCGAGTGTGCATCAAAGCAATGAATAGCCCACAATGGTTGAAAAAATCTTAATTACAGAATCAACAGGAGAAACCTATGAATTATATTCAGGAATTAAAAGCATATCACCCCAGAAATGCGCAGGAAGAGGCGGACAGAGAAATGATTTTGTCCTATATTGAGACATTTCCTGACACGATACTCACCAGAGAAAACCGTTTTGCCCATATGACGGCAGCTTCCATGATTTTTAATGAAAACCGGGACAGAGTGTTGATGATCTATCACAATATTTTTCGGTCCTGGTCCTGGACCGGCGGGCATGCGGACGGTGATACAGATATGCTCTATGTGGCGGAAAAAGAGGCAAAGGAGGAAACGGGCATCAGGCATCTGAGAGTATTGAAGGCAGAGCCGGGAAAATATCCTATGGCAGCGGTGGATGTGCTGCCGGTGTGGGGACATGTGAAAAGAGGAAAATATGTTTCCGCCCATCTGCATCTGAACTTAAGCTATCTGTTTGAGGCTGATGAGGCCGAAGCGCTGCATATCAAGGAAGATGAGAACAGCCAGGTCGGCTGGATCCCGGTGGCAAGACTGAGGGAAAAAGTGACGGAACCTGATATGATCCCGGTGTATGAAAAACTGATCAGCCTTGGAAAGAATATTAAAAGAAACCATACGGATCAGCAGTATAAAACAGCAATACAGAATAGCTGCAAAATACAGGAAAATACAGGAAACAGCACAAAATCTGTATTGCTCAGATAGATATTTCCTTTGTCGATTTTCAAAGAAGCATGGAAAAAGCATCTTTTTCACAGGATACGGTGATACGGCATTCTTTTCGTGCAACTTCCCCATCCGTATGGATCCATAAAGGGGTGCCGGATTCTATTATGATATCTTTTGCAAGGTAGGGAGTGATACCCTGAAAGCGATAGTGTTTTCCATGGAAGGCCGTGGGCAGGGCAAAGAGAATCAGAAATTTTGAAAGATCACCCACTGCACAGAGGTTTAAGAGGCCATCATGGGCATCTGCAGCAGGAGCGAACATAAAACCGCCGCCTTCATAGCGGTGCAGCATGCAGCAGGTAAAAAGCATATTACCAATATTAACAGGATCGCTGTGGTCTAACGTCAGTCTGCCGGAGACAGCCCTGGCCGTAAAGAGCTGTTTCAGAGCAATGCCAAGATAGATCAGTTTGCCGAGTCCTAATTTGTTCAGCGCAGTTTTCATCGGAGAGCGCAGAACCTCCTCACAGACCGCCGCATCATAACCGATGCCACAGCTGACGAGAAAACAGCGGCTTTCGCCATCGGGATAGGTGATATGCCCAAGATCCATGGGAGTAGGTGTGGCTGTGTGTAAGATCAGATGCAGAGCATCCACAGGATTCTCAGGAAGCCCCAGATCTCTGGCGAGATCATTGCTGGAACCCGTGGGAATATAGCCAAGGATCAGCCGGGAGGGCACGGAAACGCCCTGCAGCGTTTCATTGACCGTACCATCTCCGCCCAGTACAATGATTTGTAAAGTTGTATTATTTTCTGCTGATTCCGAAAGACCTTTTGCAATTCTGATTACATCCCCTGGTTTTTCGGACAGATAAGACCGGAAAGATACCTTTTCTCTGATCAGAACCGGCTCCACCTGCTTTTTCCATATGCGAAGCCCTCTGCCGGAACGGGAAGCGGGATTGACGATAATATGATACATGGCGCCCTCATCTTTTGTGAATTGTCAATTTTCTTTCATCATATCACTGGAGCCTGGAAAAGTAAACAAATATGATACCCTGGACGAAAGCGTTTAACAGTTTAATTATCTGGTATCACTGATGCAGTACACTGGTACACCAGGCAAATTTCGGCAGTTTACCTTGAATAAAAAGGGGGGCTGTGATAAAATCAGAGCAGTGTTTCAGGTAAGGAAAGGAAAAAAATCAGGAAATATGTATCAGGAAATTGATCTGGACCAAATAGATTTAGACAGGAAGCCGCCGACAGAAGAACCGGCTCGTCAGTATTATTTTATGGCTAAATGCCGGGAATGGGTTCGGGAATTTGAACGGAAAAACGGACGTCGCCCGTTCGCGTTTACTCAAACATTCGGGTGTCCAATGGTTATTGTAACACGGATTTGCCGAAAGCCTTGATTTTACTAGCGATTTCGGGCATCAAAAAAGGTGCGAGAATGGGAGAAAATCTATCAAAAGAATCATTACAACAGGCGATTGAGGAAAACAGGGTGCTTGTTCTTCCGGCAAGGATAGGGCAAACAGTGTATCATTATCATTTGACCTGTTTTTTTGGAGGTAATCAGCGTGAAATTTGTTAGCAATGCAAAATTCGGCATCCCTGTAGAGGATGGAACAATCTTTAGGGCAAAATCCGGCAGCGTTGAAATATCAATCCATCGGATAACAAATTGTGATGGATGGTTTTTGAACTGTAAGGCGTTAGGGTATTGGGATAAAGAATTAGAAAGCGATTCTCTGATGGCGGCAATCAAGGAATCAAAAGGAATAATTGAAAAGCGCATGGAATCCATACAAAAGCGCATAAAAGAAATATACGAAACTCCGATAGAGATAGCGAGGTATCAAATGGCTGATACATGTAGGGATTGCAAAAATTTTTTAACAGATGGAGAAGCAAGGGGCTTGTGCGGCCTTAAATGCAAGCCCTTCGAAGCAAAAAGCTTTTTATACTGGATGAATAACGCTTTTTATGGTTCAAGAAAAGCCTGTAAGAAATTCATCAAGAAAGAGGTAATACAGAATGAATGATAAATCAAAGTATTATTCCAGAAATCCAGAAATAGAAAAATTCCAGAAAAAATATATATGCGATTGTGAAAGGTACATTAGAAAGATTCTAAAGAAAAGGGCGAAAAACAGGATAAGAAATAAATCAGCCGGGGATGCTCCCCCGGCTTTAAAAATATTTTGAAGCACATCATTCCTTATAGTTGAACCGATGCACAAGCCCGGATTTGAACGTGATGGCTTCGATGCGCCCGGCCCGGATGTCTATTCGTTCTATTGTGGCAGATATTAAATCTTTCATGACATCCGCATCACACTTACAAGCCAATTCCTCAAAATCAATTTCCTTTTTACTCAAAATGCGCTGATTCACTATGAAAGCGGATGCCTTTTTCATGAATGAGGTATTGAGCGCATCGGGGCGGATGCCGGAATCGTCCATGCTTTTTTCAATGGCCGCCTGTACCCCTTTCAGATTCTTTTCTAATTCCTCTTTTTTGGTTATATAGATCTGCTGCGATATGGCAGCAGAATCAAAAAGGTATAAGTCTAAAAGCCGCTGCAAGGCGTTTTTCAGCTTTTCTTCCTCTTGCTGCAATATTTCGATGTCGAATCCGCCGGAATCGCCGTCCGTGGTGTCCTGTGCGCCTAAATCCGGCACAAAATCCGGGCCGGCGGTATTGGCATAGCCCAACGCTTTCAAAGTGTCCTGTATGCCCTTAGAATCAATCCCGGCAACCTCTGAAAAGCACTTCCCGGACAATAATGCCTTTTCGATGGATTCCGCCGTGTATGGCCCGCCCTTGCGCTGCAAGCGCACGAAGTTAGCAATGTAGTTAAACACAAAGGGGCCTAGCACAACATCGGACACTCCAAGAGCCGGACAATCACGCATCCCTGTAGCACGGTTGCAACGGTAGGCAGACGGCCGCCATCCGCTTGACCGTTCCTTGTCTTTGTTCGATGAAAAGCCGCCGCCGCAATCCGCACATTTCAAAACCCCGGCGAATACATGAACATACCGCCGGGGGCGGAATTTCGCCGTGTCCTTTGTCGCTTTGTTCGCATCCATTATCTTATTGCATTTTTCCCATTGTTCTTCTGATACAATCGCCGGATGGTTATTCGGCACAACAATCCACTCAGATTCAGCTTTCAATGCTCCCCTTGCTGATTCCCTGTAATTGTAGCGGTATGTGCCTTTATAGAACGGATTGCGGATAATGTCGCATACCGTTTTTGATGTCCATTCTCCGCCCCGTTTTGTCTTGATGTTATTGTTATTCAGCATCCGGCAAATCTGCAAGCATGACTTGACTTCTTCGTACTTGTCATAAATAAAATGGATTGTTACCGATTCCGCATCGTCAATCACTGGATATTTCGCTTCTTCGCTCCATCTATAGCCTAGCGGCATCCTTGCGCCGTTCCACAACCCTTTAGCCGCCCGATCAAGCATTATCCCGGTGACACGTTCGGAAGTCAGCTTGCGCTCCAATTCCGCAAATATGAGGATGATTTTCAGCATGGCTTCCCCCATAGCTGAAGATGTGTCGAATTGTTCATTTTTTGAAACGAATGTAACACGGTGCTTTTTCAATTCCTCATACATCCCGGCAAAATCTAACAGATTCCGGGATATGCGGTCAATCTTCCATACGCAAACATGGGTAAATTCTCCCCGGCGGATTTTCGCCATCATCCTTTGATATGCCGGCCTATCCGTATTTTTCCCGGAATACCCGGCATCCTCAAATATTTCCACATCATCAATATTCAAAGCATATTTACAATAGTTTATCAATTCCTGTTTCTGGAAAGGAAGCGAATCCTTGTCAATCTGATAGAGCGTTGAAACCCGGACATATAAAGCCGCTTTCAGCTTCCGATTTCCGTATAGTTTGGCAAATTCCATATTATAGCAAGTCCTTTCTGAAAAATACTGCAAATTAGGTAAAAATGGGTACAAAAAAGAAAGCCTTTGATTTTTCCGGCTTTCCATGCTATAATATGAGTGTCTAGGTCATACTGCGGCATGGGAAACCGTGTCAAGGTATATCTATCCTATACCGCCCTTGTTGGTAGCAAGGGCGGTATTATTTATTTTCTAATTGTCAGCATATAAGAATTGCCGGATTTTACGGCTATTATCTTTCCTTTTGCTGATAATTCTTTTACAGCTTTTTGTATGTGCGATTTCATTCTTTCATCAAACATTCCATACAAATCTTTTTGCATTATGCCATCATTCTGCTTAATAATTTTTAATAAATCTTTTGGAAGTGATTGCACTTTCATTAAAAATTCGTATTCATCTGGGCCGCCACAATAAAAAATGTATTCATCATGCAAGTGCGCCTTTACTTCGTCTGGATGTGATGTATAATATTCTAACACTGATTTTAAAAAGTCTATATCGGTAAAATCGGCGTTTTCGTATTCCCCGATATATTCCCCCGACATATCACGTTCAATCGGAGAATAAGGATGCTTCGAAGCGGCAGAATAGGCATCTTCAAAATATCTTTTTCCGGCATCCCCCTTTTCATAGCAGAAATTTTTCCATTCTTCATATTTTGATATTGCTTTTTCCAGTAGCTTAACCCTTTTTGATAAGTCGAACATATTATTAAATGCCGATTCCGCTTCGCTGCAAGCATTTTCATACTTGTCCATCAAAGAATCTGCTTTATATGAATAGTGATCCTCAAAATCATCATCCTCTTGTATTTCAACATATTTTTTCGATGTTTCAACTGAAATAGATGTTTCTATCACAATCGAATCTTTTTTAGAATCGCTATCCATGGCATTTGTCTTGTTTACAATTATTCTACCGCTTTTTGCAAGCCATATAATAAAGGCTATAATAGCAATCGCAATAATGGCAACAATCCACATATCACACTTCCTTTCCTGTTTTTTCCGCATCCCTATATAAAATATATCTTGTGGATTTTCCACAATCTATAGAAAGGGGGATGCGCTAAATGAGTAACGAGGAATTAAAAGCCATCATCCACAAGATGATTGATGCAATTTCAGAGAAAAGGCTTCTTGTTATGATTTACACATTCATCAAGTATCTGAAATAGCATCCCGGCAACAGATGGACGGCGGAGCATGGGGCGGCTATTCAAGCCCCCTCATGCTATCCGACAACCTATGTATAAATTCCCGGAATAGCTTTTTGCCGTCATCGTCCAGTTTCCAGTATTCTACAATAAGGCTTCGCACAAAGGCATCACTGGACAGCGATGCGGCGGCTTTTGCAAATTCATCTTCCGTGAAATCCAAGAACATATCGCCCTTGCCATCCCTTAACCATTCTTCCCGGACATTAAATTCCCGGCAGATAGCAAGAATCATTTGTTCGGTAATACTTCGCTCCCCTTTTTCAATTCTGGATATTGATGCGCCAGTCACTCCCAAACGGCTTCCGAAAGATTCTTGGCTTAAATGCAAAGCCTTTCTTATATTAGAAACCCTATTTTTCATTGATTTACGCCCCCTTTCTATGACTGATAAGCACATAATAACAAAAAAACTTACCATAGTCAAGAAAATTTCAAAAAAACTATTGACAAACTTACCAAAGGTAGATATAATCTTACCATAGTCAAACGAAACAAGACTACGGAAAGGGGGAAATGAATATGGCGAACACCGAGGAAATCAGAAAGACAATAGCATCCCCGGAAAATGAGGAAGTGGCGGTTCTGCTTGAATCCTTGGATGAAAATTCCAAAGTGCTTGCTAAAACGTATCTGTCAGCACTTGCGGACAGGCAGCGGCTTGAAAAAAGCAAGGCAGCATTGGCGGCGGTATAGGATAGCGTATTAAATCCCCACGACCTAGACAATCACGGGGATTTCCCAAAGAGAGGTAGGCATATATGGGAGAAATCAAAGAAAATGATGGTTTTGAACTGCAAAGGACAACATCTATAAGGCGAGAGGATGTAGAAAAGTTTCTGATTGCCATACAGCAGATTGCAAAGCCTTTTGAACTGAACAAAAGGCAGCGGGCCATAGTTGACTATGACCCGGAAAGCCCATCGGTAAAGATTCGGTACTTTACTGAAAACGAGTGATGAAATCGGACGGAATATGCAGAACGGATTCTATGGAATCCTTATGTTCCCAAAATACTTCGTATACTTTCGGCTTATTGGCAACGAAGTTACACATAAATGCCGTTCCGTCAAGAATTTCATACAGCCTTTCCGATTCTTCATCGGAATAGGAACTAAGGTCAACGATGTATCGTTGGAGCAATTTGCTTTCCCCTTTCCTATGTACTTGGTTGCTGTAACAACCTGTAGATACATTATAGGAGATAGGAAGCTTGAAAACAAGGCAAATTTGGCAATGACAGAGATATATTTCAGATAACAAATTTCCTGTGACCTAGACAATCACGGGGATTTACAAAAAGTCTTTATTACGAGAAAGGAAGGGCAAGATGGCAGCAGTACAAAAAATCAGCGTAACCGAAGCCGAAAAGCGTTTTAATGCTTTCGGCTTGCCGGACTACAGGCTGCGGAATGTAACCGATCTGAAAGTGGTTTTCGGGCATGATGTCAAGTTGTTAAAAGGCTATTCGGATTTGACGGCGGAGCAGCAACAACTTTTCGATGCGTTTATCTGCAATTACTATAATTGCGTGGGCATGGGCCTTAAATGCGGATTTGTTCCGAAGTCAATTCATTATGTGGAGAAAATAACCTATTGCGTATCACGGCCGGCGGACGAATGGAATGAAACGCCATACAAAGAGGTATGCGCCGCAGTATTCAATATCCTTTTGCCGGATGGGAAAAAGCGGAGATTCAAGTTTCATAATTTTTACCCGGAGATTCCGGCGGAATATTGGATTGATTCAAGCACGGAAAAATTTCTACGGTTTGACTATAAGGATGGCAAGCGGATGGATTGGCTGCATGTTATCGAGCCGGAAAAATGGTATTAGGAAATGCTTGATTTCGGATTCTACAACATGGACTGCATGGAGGGTATGCGCCAATTCCCGGATAAATATTTCGATTTGGCAATCGTTGACCCACCATACGGAATAGGGGAATCTGGAAAGAAAAACGGCACAAGAAGCAAATTAGCTACATCAAAGGATTACCCGGAATTTTACGGCGAGGACAAAGAGCCGCCGGGGCCGGAATACTTTGCGGAGTTATTCCGGGTAAGCAAGAATCAAGTCGTATGGGGCGCAAATCATTTCATATCCCGGATGCCGTTTGATTCAAGTTGTTGGATTGTGTGGGATAAGGAAACAGGAAACAATGATTTTGCCGATTGCGAATTGGCTTGGACTTCCTTTTCTACAGCGGTGCGGAAATATACTTTCAGATGGAGCGGAATGCTACAGGGCAACATGAGGGATAAGGAAATCCGTATCCATCCAACGCAAAAGCCCGTTGTGCTGTATGAATGGATTTTGCAGAAGTACGCCGTTCCGGGGGCTATCATCCTTGATACCCATGTAGGGAGTGCGTCAAGCCTTATAGCCTGTACAAAATTGGGATTTCCTTATATTGGCTTTGAAATACATCCGGGATATTACAAAAAGGCGTCGGAACGCCTACAGGCAGAAACGGCGCAAATTACGATTTTCAATATGGAGGGTGCAAACGGATGGTAAAAGTATACTGCGATATTTGCGGAAAAGAAATCATAAGGGCGAAAGAGGTTTGGAAATTATCTCTTTTGTCAAAGCCGGAAAATGTCCGGGTGTCCTACGATGAAAAAGTGGAGGATATGTGCGAATCATGCGCTACAGAAATTCACTGTCACCTGTCCGCAATGAAAAATGGCCTAAAGCTGAAATTTGACTGTATCCCGGAAACAGGGGGCGGAAATGGATAATCGAACAATCGTTGAAACACTGAAAGAATTTGGAATTGAAACGGAAAGGGAACTGGATGCGGCGTTGAAAAAATCCGTTTTCAGCATCGGGATTATGGCGGCCGGCACACTTGCCCCCTTGCCGTTTGAAAATATGAAAGGAGAATCTAACAATGATTAAAAGCGAACTTGTAATTGTAAGGGATAAGAACAACAATCCCAACATCATGCGGAGGTATGAAAAGTGTCCGCATCGTGAGGTTGACCCGTCCATTGAGGGCGATGCCGTGCATCCCATGTTTATCATCCGGGGAAAAGAGGTAGATGCCATCTATCTGCCGGAATACCTTTCTTGCATGATTGACGGCATCCCCTACAGCTTGCCGATGCAGCCCCCGGCTACCATGATGGACTTTGATTCCGTTGTGGAGTGCCACAGGAGAAAGGGCGATGGATGGCACTGCATGACGGCGGTAGAATGGCAGTTTATAGCCGATCTGATAAGGCTTCGGGAATCCGCCGGGGCGGAATCCATGAGGGGCAATACATCATTCGGCTGCAGCCATCTTGCAATGGGAGAAAAGGGAATCCATCCAGAGGGGCGGAACACGATCACTTTGACAGGCAGCGGGCCGGAATCGTGGTTCTTATACGACAACAAAGAGGGCATTGCGGATTTTGTGGGGAATGTCTGGAAGCACATCGCCGGAATCCGGCTTGTGAATGGGCGTTATCAGTACATAAAGGACAACGATGCCGCCGCCCCGGATTGCGATTTGTCAAGGGATAGCAAGGAATGGGCGGATGTGCTGATTGATGGGAAGCCGCTGAAGGTAAGCGTGGAGGATGACGAAGTAACAATCCTTGCAACGAATGAGGAAACCGGGAAAGAGTACGGCGGCGATGAATGGCAGAATGTCGGGATTGACATTGACCCTATCCCGGACTTTGTGAAAGCCCTTGGAATCATCCCGGCAAGGCATGAGGGAAACAGGGAATATTTTTATGCGGATGCAGAGGAAAGCGAATGTGTGCCTTTCCGGGGCGGCAGCTACGGCTCCGCTTCGTACGGCGGTTCTTCGGCGTTGATTTTGAACTACTTGCGCTCCTATGTGCGCGGCAACGTCGGCTTCTTCTCCGCTTACTACAAAGTTGAAAGCTGATCGCTGAAATATGATTCCTGTTTGATTGTGCGATAGCGCAATCACTGAAATGTTGAATAGGGGCAAAAGAGGGGCTTGCGCCAAAGCTACCAACTCACACGCAAGCCCCAAAGGAAAAGACGCTGAAAAACGCATTTCCTTTACTCATTATACTTGCATTTTTATATTTTTGCAAGTGGAAAGGTGGGAAAATGGCGGAAATCGGCTATTATTCGGACGGCGTTACAAAATTTACAGACCCCTTTTATCAATGTGTTTGCCGTGGCTGCTTGCATCGCTTTTGGAGCGTGTTGATTACATCACATTGCCCCGAATGCGGATGTGAAGATGTATTCCGTTCTTTCGACTACAGGGAAGCGGATGCGGAATCTGCCCGGTTGAAAAATAAATAAAAGAATATCCTAGAAAATCAAAATAAATCATTGTGTTTCAAGGATATTCAAAAAATATCAGTGAAAGGATGGTGGTTTTTTGAATCGTTTGGGATTTCTGATTTTGTCCGTCCTGTCTACAAATGGCGCATTCGATAAAGTGTCGGCAATGACAGCGAAAGAAATCACGGATGCGGAGGATTTCGGATATAAGGACAATACAATTTTCAAGAAAATAACAGAATTTGAATCAATGGGCTATGTTGCCGCCGGATACAAAGAGGGGAAAGCCAAAACCTTTTATATCACGGAATCCGGCAAACAGGCGTTAAAACAGGTATGAAAGGAAGGATTGCGGCATGAAAAAGAAAATCGGATTTGTTGCCATAGGGCAAGCCGGGGGCAACATCGGGAAGCTTTTTGAGGATAAGGGGTTTTCTGTCCTGTACCTCAATACATCACAGGAGGATTTGCAGACCCTTAAAAATGCAAAATACACATATCACATCGCCGGGGGCGAGGGCTGCAACAAAGACCGGGCAAAGGCGAAAAGGCTTGTGATGGAGGACTTCGACAATATCAGCAAAGAAATCTATGAAAAGATGGATGTTTCCATGATTTACGTTGTCTTTGCGGCCGGCGGCGGAACTGGAAGCGGATGCGGCCCGATGCTGATTGATCTGCTTTTGGGCGATATTGCGGCCGGAGAAAGCAAGGTGGAATCCGTTGGGGCTATTACGGTCATTCCAAGCGAAAAGGAAAGCCCGAAAACACAAATAAACTGCTATGAGTGCTTTGAGGAATTGACGGCGATTAGCAGCATTGCAAGCGTTATGATTATTGACAATTCAAAAGGGGATAAGCTGATTCTGAATCAGCATCTTGTAAATGTTTTCTATAACTTTATCGAGATTCCCAACAGGCACAAGGACGAAAGGGGCAATATCGACCGGGCGGAGATAGAGGAAACATTAAAGTCAAAAGGGATGCTTATTGTGACGGAGATTCCGGCAAAGGAAAGCACTACTGCGGCGGTACTGGAATCTTTCAAAAAAAGCGTGTTCGCCCCGATTGAGCCGGACAGGGTTATCAAATACATCTCCATATCCATCGCCGGGGCCGTGGATGTGGACGCAATGCGAAAAGAAATCGGAATCCCGGTGGATGTATTCCAGACATATAACGAGAAAGCAACTATTTGTTGCCTTGCCGGACTGAACTACCCGAAAACACGGCTTGAATCGGTGTATGGGAAAGCGGTGGAGAACCAAGAGCAGATCATCAAGAATCTGCAAGCCGTATCTGATTCCGGCATGAAAAAGAACGTGAATTTCCTTGCATCCGTGAAAGCTGCGCCGTCCGCCGATGCGCCAAAGCAAAAGACATCCAGAAGGGATTTGCTGAAAAAATATATGGGGTAGGTGCGGAGCATGGCGGATATTAAATGGATAAAGCTGAAAGTCGGAATGTTCAACGATGACAGAATCAAAGTTATACAGGCGATGCCGGAGGGCGATGCGCTGATCGTGATATGGATTCGGATGCTGATTCTTGCCGGAATCAGCAATGCGGAAGGGTATCTGATGATTTCGGAAAATCTTCCCCATACGGAGGATATGCTTGCGACCATATTCAACAAGCCGCTTTCCGTTGTCCGGCTTGCCTTGAAAACTTTTGAAACTTTCGGGATGGTTGAAGCCTGTAATGAGGGGATTTTTATTACAGATTTCGCCGCCGAACAGGGCGAAAATATGCAGGACATCCGGGAGTACAACAGGATAAAAAAGGCGGAATCACGGGAAAGGGCAAAGCAGAAACGGCTTGAAATGTCATTGGCCGGCAAAATTGACAGTCAACTAAATGTCAATGACAAGTCAATGACAAGTCAAGGAAATATGTCAACCTGTCAAGACACAGATATAGAAGAAGATAAAGATATTATTATAAATAATAATATACCCCAAAATCCGCCGGATTTAGGGGGCAAGCCGGAGCGGTTGGACTATGAGCAGATAGCGGCACTATATAACGCTACCTGTAAGGATTTGCCGAAAGTGAGGGGGCTTTCTGACGAACGCAAGCGGAAAATAAAGACCCTGTTAAATGCCTTGAATAAAGCAAAGGTATTGATGGAGTTAGGGGCTTATGAGCGGCTTGAATATATTTTCCGGCTTGCGGATGAATCGGACTTCCTTTCCGGGCGCAGTAAGGCAAATCAGTGGTGCGGCTTTGATTGGCTGATAAACGCCAAAAATGCCCTAAAGGTTATAGAGGGCAATTATAAGAATGGGGGAACGATGAACTATGTCGGCAACACAGGAGGATTTCAACCGGGCGATGCAGCGCATTCTTGCGAATCGGAAAATGATGCCCTTGCAGCATTCCGGGCCGGGAGAGGAAAGGATGGCGGAGAGGACGGAAACGGCGTATAAGTGCGAAAAATGCAGAGATACCGGGTATATATTCCGCAAAGGGGAAGATGGATATGATTACGCTTCGCCGTGCGTATGCATTAAATCCCGGATAATGGAGAGCAAGCTGCAATTTGCCAACATCCCCAAAGAGTTTAAGGGCTACACGGTGGAATCCTTTGACTTGGGGCTGTATACCACGCCGGACGGAAAGGAAAGGGCGGAAATGGCAAAGATGCTTTGCACGAACTACATCAAGGAATTTCCGGGGATTTCGGAGGATGGGAAAGGGCTTTATATGTATTCCCGGACGAAGGGCAGCGGAAAGACCCGGATGGCGGCGAGCATTGCAAACGACATTATTTCGCAATACAGGATTTCCGCAAAATTCGCCACTACGCTTCAGATTTTGGACGAGATCAAAAAAACATGGCATGAGCAGACGGGGGCGGATTCCGGGGAGCAGAAATTTCTTGCTGATATAATCCGTGTTCCTGTATTAGTGATTGACGATATAGGCGTGGAAAAGCCTACAGAATGGGTAAATGAGAAATTTTATTCAATCCTCAATGGGCGGATGGTGCAGAAACAAGTAACGATTTTTACAAGCAACTGCGAAATGGAAAAACTTTTGTTCGATGATAGGATTATCAATCGGATTATGAAGATGGCCTTGCCCGTGCCTTTCCCGGATGAATCCGTGAGGGCTGCGCTTGCCAAGGCTGAAAACAAGGAACTTTATAACAGGCTTTTGAGAGGTTGAGCGATGGGAAAAACAAAGAATTATAGATTGTCGGAGGATGAAAAGCGCATCCACCGGGAAGCGGTGGAAATACGGAAAAAGACAGATAAGCAGCTTATAGAGTACATAGAGGGCGAAAAGGAAAATGTCCGGGAAGCTTTGGTTGCTGAATATAAAGCGGTATTTGATGAATATATCTATCCAATTTTTGATTGTGTGGATGAAACATTCAGCGGATGCCCGGAGGATTTCAGAAAGTGCTTGAAAGCAATGGACATCGCCGCCGATGTGATAGGGGATTGCAAGGCGGACGGATATTTCCGTGATACGGACGCAAAACGGGCATTTCTGCAAAAGCTTAGTGAAATTCCAGGAATCGGGAAATCAATCATGAAAAAGATTGAGGGGGCTGCGGCGGATGGGGAATAGCGAGGATAGGCTGATAAACAAAATTGAAAACCTCATAAGGCTTTCGAGCAGCAACAATGAACATGAAGCACGGGCGGCAATGATGAAAGCACGGGAATTGATGGCGAAATACCATATCCGCATGGAGGATGTTTCCCCGGAGGAAAAGAAAAGCGAAACCGTGGAAGCCGCCACAACGCTTGAAAAATTCCGGGAAACTTGGGTATCAGACCTTGCCGGGGTAATAGCGCAAAATTTCAGATGCCGGACATTGCTTTTGCACTGGTACACAGGGAACACATACAAAATCCGCTTTTTAGGCGTGAATGATGATGCTTTCGTGTGCATGGAAATCTTTAGATATGCCCTAAAAGTGATAAAGAGCAGAGTAAAGACCATGAGGGGAATTTTTTATGAATCTGGAAAGGATTTTAATTATAATGACAAGCTTGTTTATTGCCACGGATTCATGAAAGGATTGCAGATAAACTTCACAGAACAGACAAAGCGGCAGCAAGAGAGCCGGAGAGATAATTGCTTCGCCCTTGCGCTTTGCGTTCCGGCGGTTGTGGATAAGGCGATAGAATCAATGGGAGTAGAGGACGCTGCGCCGTCCACACGCCCGAACATGAGCCGGAAAAACTCCATGCTTTACGGCATCGGTTACACGGACGGAAAAGCATTCCAGAATGCCGGGGATAAAGAACGGCTTCACAGTTAAGGACAATCTGATTTTGCTATAGATTGATTAAGCATGAAAGGAGGGAATCGGGATGCTGCACGTTGATTTAAGCAAATTGGCCGGGGGAGAACTGCAAGCGAAATTTGACCGGGAGATCACGAAAGTGATCGAGAACATGAAAGACCCAAACACGCCATACCAAGAAGCCCGGAGCATCACAATCAAAATATCCCTAAAGCAGACAGAGCTTCGGGATGATGCGAAAGTGGATATTTCTGTAAACAGCAAATTGGCCGGCGTGATTTCTGCAAAGACGAATTTCGCAATAGGGAAAGACCTAAATTCCGGGGAAGTGCTGATACAGGAATATGGAAAACAGATTCCGGGGCAGATGACTTTTACGGACATATCCCCGGAGGAACTGAAAACAGAATCACAGGCAGACAGCAAGAAAGTAACATCAATGCCGAGGGCTTTAAGGGTCAACGGATAAAAAAGAAAGTGAGGATTTGAAAATGATTAAAGAGGCTTTACAGTACATCATCGGGCTTCAGCAGCCAAGGATTGAGGAAATCGGCGGCAAGAACTATTACTTCCACAATGGGAATATCCCTATGCTTGTGGACGGATGCCGGGATTGCGAAGCGGTACAGCTTTCCACGCTTACATCGCTTGTCGATTATATCAAGAACCGCATGGCCGGACGATTTCCCGGACGGTACGACGAAAATGATCGTCCATGTGGCATCGGAAACGGAAGTTAGTCTGCTGACACAGTTTAACGGAGATATGAAGCGTTTGGAGGTTATAAGCGTAAAAGCGAGAGTGCCGGCCATCACGCTGAATAAATTTATCGAACAGGAAGCTTTCATCATCCAGATGCAGTCCATGTTTCTTGATACGCCGGATAAGGCTATCGTGATGCAAGTTTCCGGAAACGTGGAGGATAAGACCGTGGCAGCATACGGGGATGACGGCGTATCACAGAAAGCGACCATCAAGACCGGGCTTGCAAACGTGGAGGATGTGATCGTGCCGAATCCCGTTCGGCTGCAGCCGTTCCGTACATTCCATGAGGTAGGGCAGCAGGAAATTGACTTTGTTTTCCGCATGAAGAACAGCAGCAACGGCGTGGCGTGTGCATTGTTTGAAGCGGACGGCGGAGCATGGAAATTCCGGGCCGTCCATGAGATCGCCGAGTATCTGAAGGATAAACTGGCAGATGTGGAGAACATCGCCATATTGTCATAGTGACAGCATATCCGCCGGGGCCGGCGTTATGGCCCCGGCGATGTAAAGGATGGTGCAGATGGTTTTTTCAGAAATCAAGGAAAAATTTTTTGTATTAGTGGAGGGCGAGGAAAGGGCGATTATAAGGGATTCCGAAAAACAGGCGGAAAAGACCCGGAAAAGGCTTTCCAAGTTTTCCGGCGGAAAGAAAATATATGTCTATAAGGCAGAGCAGAAAAACGGATAAGGGGAGCGAATTGCATTGAATAAATGGATAGGGAGCGGCCGGCTGATAAAGGATGCGGAAATAAGGTATTTCCCATCATCCGGGAAGCCGTTCGCCACATTTGCGCTTGCCATACCAGACCCATTTGCCCGGAAAGGAGAGCCAAAAGCGGATTTTATTGATTGCATAGTCTACGACAAGAAGAAAGTGGAATTGATAGAAAAGCACATCCGAAAGGGTACGAAACTGGAAATTGTCGGGCGGCTGAAATCCGGCAGCTTTATAAACAGGGATGGGAATCGGTCATATTATAGGCGCATCGTTGTGACCGAACTGGAATTTGCGGAATCACGGGCAGCAGAGCAGCAAGCGGACATCCAAGCGGAATTAGACAGCATGAGCCTGGAAAGTTATGATTTTATGGATATTCCAGAAGGGGCAGATGGCGAATTGCCGTTTGCGTGAGGTAGTGCGGATATGATAATGGATATTGCCAAGAAGATAGAAGAACATTACAGGATAAAGCTGTACAGAATCAATTATATATTTACGCTTTTGAACAATGCAGATCGTGAAGCGTCCATTCTGTTAGAAAACGAGTGCTGCAAACACACGGCGGCGATGTCGGATGTTTGCGTGGCGTATAACATCATAGATGCCGGAAGGAAAAAATCCGGCAAGGATTTTTCAACATCGAAGATTGTCGGCGTGGTGGATGTGTGCTTGCAGAGTAGCAGAGATTCCGGGATTCCGGCGGAGGAATTGGCGAAGCGCATTGTCGCAAATCTTTTCGGCGTGGAGATCACACGGCAAGAAACGGATATGATAGAAACAGAAACGAGGAACAGGATACCATGAGCGGATTAAAAGTAAATGACTTCTTCTGCGGATGCGGAGGAATGGGCATTGCGTTCCAAAAAGCCGGGTTTGAAATCGCCGGGGCTTGGGATTATGACAAACACGCCGTACAGAGTTACCGGGAAAATGTCGGAAATCACGTCCAGAAAGCGGACATCCGGGAAATGAAATGGAGCGACATTCCGAAGGCTGATGTGTGGGCTTTTGGATTTCCTTGCCAAGATTTGAGCGTGGCGGGGGGGAAGAAAGGGATGGTTGTCAAGTGCCAAGACTGCGGATGCGTACAGGAGATAGAGCCGGGGGAATACGATGGAAACAACCGATGCCCGGAGTGCGGCGGAAACAACATCAAGGCGGACAGCCGGAGCGGATGTTTCTTTGAAATGATGCGCTTGCTTCAAGAAACAGAGGAACACGCCCCGGAGAATATGCCGGCCGTGATAATCGCCGAAAACGTAAAAGGATTAAAGCCGTATCTGAATGTACTGGAAATAGAGTACAGGAAAAGGGGATACAAGGCATACTATCAGCTTTTCAATTCTAAATACTGGAATGTGGCGCAAAGCCGGGAGCGGTATGCGGTTGTAGGCACAAGGGAAGCGGAAAACCTTTCTTTTGCATTCCCGGCGGAGCAGCACGAATTTATCCCGAAGCTATCCGGCTTTCTGGATAAAAACGTGGATGCGAAATACTACATAGAGGATTCCAAGGCAAAAACAATCTTGAAACAGGCATTAGAACGCCTTGCAAATCTAGGGAAATGCCACGCAACATTAACGCCTGACCGGGAAAAGAAAAGGCAGAGGGGGCCAAGGGCAAAGTCGGATGAAGAAGCAATGTTCACGCTAACGGCGCAAGACATCCACGGGGTAATAGTTGCGGATGATTCGGGGGGGTACTGCGAAGCCGGGAATATGAATTTGACGATGAAATGACGAACAGCATCTTCACGGATAAAGATAATTGCGCTTATTGTTGCCAAGCGTCCTATTACAAGGGGATTTCTCCAAGCAAGATAGGGAAATGGCAGCGCACACATATCATCGAAAGGGTAAAGGAATAATCAGATGGAAAAGCCAAAACTGATAATGTTGGGGCATCTTGACATCCGGGGCCATGACAGCATAAAGCGAGTATATCATCCCGAAGGGCTATCCCCAACGCTTACAACATCCGGGGGGGTAATAGGCAAGTGAAAATATTGGACTTGATGAAGTACCGGGTTAGGAAATTAACGCCAAACGAGTACGGGAAACTACAGGGATTCCCGATGGACGGTTGGCATCAAGTAGTATCGGACACACAGGCATATAAGCAATTCGGAAATGCCGTAACAGTAACTTTGTTCTGCGAGATCGCAAAATCAATCAAAACCTGTATAGAACAGGGGAAAGGAGAAAATGATGGTGAGCGCAAATAAAGCAGCGGATGCGATAAAGAATTTCAACAAGGCACTGAATGATCTTGGGAAAACCGATAGCGAAAAGGAGTGCGAGAGAATCCGGCGATTTCAAGTATTCGCCGGGAGGTATTTCCCGGAAAGCGCAAAGAAATATATGCTTGAAGGAGGGTTTTTCCGGCAAACGGCATCAACACATTACCATTCCGCACATTTTGGAGGGCTTGCAGACCACTCCCACGCAGTAGCGGAAGCACTTTTAGGGTTTACCCGTAAAATGGGGTTGGAATGGGAAAAAGAGCGAAGCCCCTATCTGGTTGGCTATCTGCATGACATTTGCAAGATGGATGAATATATCTTGAAAGAGGTAGATGGCGCAAGGGCGTATGAGTTTAACAAGGACAGGCTTTTGATAGGACACGGCGATAAATCCGCCATCATTGCGGCGATGCTGATTCCCGATCTGACGGATGAAGAAATGCTTTGCATTAGGTATCATCACGGTGCATTTGAGTACAGCAAAGACGCATGGAACGCCTACGGACACGCAATCGAAAAGTATCCGAATGTACTTTACACGCACACGGCGGATATGGCGGCATCGAGGATTAAGGGAGTATGAATGTATGAATAAATCAAAAATAGAATGGTGCAAATATACATGGAATCCCGTTACGGGATGCAACAACGGATGCCCGTATTGCTATGCCGCAAAAATAGCACACAGATTCGCCGGGGATGATGCCGAATGCTGTAATTGCTGCATAAGCCCGGATTGCCCCGGAAAGACCGCTGAAAGGAAATGCCCGGACTTTAGGGAGTACAGGCCGAGCGAAAAGATTCATGTGCTTGACATAAAGCAATATGGATTCTATCCAAAGAAACATTACATTGCTTTTCCTTATGGATTTGAGCCTACGCTTCATCGGTACAGGCTGCAAGAGCCGGGCAATATCAAAACGCCGTCAACGGTTTTTGTGTGCAGCATGGCGGATTTGTTCGGCGATATTATCCCGGATGAATGGATTTTTGAGGTTTTCAAGGCGTGTGCAGAGCATCCGCAACACAGGTATATGTTTCTTACCAAGAATCCCATGAGGTATTTTTCTTTGATGGAATCCGGGAATCTCCCGAAATCGGAAAATATGTGGTACGGAACGACAATAACAACGGAAACGGACGATTTTTTCTATGACGATGGGTACAATTCATTTTTGAGCATTGAGCCTATACAGGGGCCGATTTCGATACCGTTCACGGGGATAAAATGGGTTATCATCGGACAGGAGACAGGGAACAGGAAAGAACGCATCAAAGCAATGCCGGAATGGATAAACGGAATACATAAAGCCTGTATATGGGCCGGCATCCCTGTATTCATGAAAGACAACCTTTCCGGCGTGGTGGAAAATCTGATACAGGAGGATGCAGAAAGATGATAGTTGCAAATGTCGCAAACAGCGGAAACGATGAATTTTATACGCCGGATTATGCGATTGACCCGATCATGAAATACATACCAGAGGGAAGCCGGATATGGTGTCCTTTCGATACGGCGGAAAGCCTGTTTGTCAAAAGATTTTCGGGGGGTATTTCGTAACCGCAACACATATTTTCAACGGAGAGGATTTCTTTTTGATAGAGCCGCCGGAATGCGATTACATTATCAGCAATCCGCCGTACAGCTTAAAGGGGGATGTGTTGCAAAGGCTTTTTGACATCGGAAAGCCGTTTGCTATGCTTGTGGGAGTGGTGGGGCTTTTTGAGAGCCAAAAACGATTTGAAATGTTCCGGGATAACGACTTTGAAATTATGTACATGAATAGGAGGGTTGCATATTTCAAGGATTACGCCGAACAAAAGCCGTCATTAAATCCCCCATTCAGCAGCGTTTATGTTTGTCATGGGATATTGCCAAAGCAAATTGTTTTTGAGGAAATCAAGAAAATATAGGAGGATGGCGCAATGGTTAGAGAAATCGTAACAGATATTGACTTTTTGGAAAAGCCGCTTGAAAAGGTGGAATCTGCGGAGGAAGTGAAAGAATTGGCCCGTGATCTACTGGACACGGCAAAGCATCACGGAAAGCGTTGTTTAGGGCTTTCTGCGAATCAGATAGGCGGCACGAAAAAGGTTGTGGCGGTCAAGATTACGGAAAATGATTTTATCTTGATGATAAATCCGACAATCGTAAAAAAATCTACACAATGCTATGTAGCAACCGAAGAATGCCTTTCCTTGGAGGGCGCACGGAAAACGATGCGGAATCGGTGGGTGGATGTCATGTACAGGGATTCCGGCTATCACATCAAGAAAATGCACTGCACCGGGCTTGTGGGGCAGATCGTACAGCATGAGATAGACCATACAAACGGCGTTATCATATAGGGGGTAGGATATGGCAATATGGGCCTTTGATTTTGATGGTACGTTGTGCGAAGATAGATTCCCGGAGATCGGGCCGGCAAAGCTACAGGCGATAGAAAAGGCGAAATCCATAAAGGCGGAGGGAAATATAATCATATTGTGGACTTGCCGGGTAAATGAGCGGCTTGCGGAAGCAGTGGAGTTTTGCCGGGGATATGGGCTTGAATTTGATTATGTCAATGAGAATGTGCCGGAGAATATCGAAAAATACGGAAATGACTGCAGAAAGGTATATGCGAATCATTATGTGGACGATAGGGCGCAAAACATAGAGGGTTACATAAAAGCGGACTATGCACATAAAATCGCTATGGAATACGGCTATGAGCCGCAAAGCAGACAGCTAATAGAGGAATGCGCCGAGTTGATACAGGCGGTAAATAAAGATTGGCGGCTGAATCAGAAAACGGATGCGGAGCAGTCGGCGGCACTGAATGAGGATTTAGAAAAATCTGCTTTTCATGTGTTGGAGGAATTGGCAGATGTTTCCGTCATGGTTATGCAAATAGCATATCTTAGAGGGGCGGAAGCAGAAAGGAAGCTGGATGCGGAGATAATGCGGAAGCTGCAAAGGCAGATTCAGCGCATCGCAAGGAAAAGGGGCGGAGGAAATGGGGCAGATAAATAATATCATAAGCGAAGCGGATATGTTGAAAGGGAATATATGCCGCATTTGCGTAACGGACAGCGAAAAAGAACTTGCGGAAATGTATCAATGGGCTTCCCGGCGGTTGGCGAATCTTTTCATGTGGAATCTGGAAAGAATCCGCAATGCCGGGGAATCGGAGAAATAGGAGGATTAGGGCATGGCAGCAGGCAGATGTGCGGCGGCTTATCATACAGACGAATGGCACGGTTACGGATGCACGATCACAGAAGGGGCTTGTATGTTCCTGTACCCGGACAGTAAGAAATGCGCCAAGGAATACGGAGAGGGGCCGGATGCGGAATCAGACGATAACGAGGAAAGGGATGTATAAATGGCAGAGAACAAACATACATTATCAGACTTATACCAGATGCAAAGCCTTTCCTTGGATTCAAAAATCAGCATGACCCGGCGGCGGATACAGGGATGGATTGATGAATTTGGCGAAGATGGTGTATATGTCAGCTTTAGCGGCGGCAAGGACAGCACGGTATTACTGCATCTTGTAAGACAGGATTACCCGAATATAAAGGCGGTTTTCATTGATACGGGGTTAGAATATCCAGAGATAAGGCAATTTGTAAGAACATTTTCAAATGTCGATATTCTGATTCCAAAAATGAATTTTCGCCAAGTGATAGAAAAATATGGCTATCCATTTATCAGTAAAGAGGTATCGGAAACAGTTGATTATGCAAGGAGATATGTAAAAGCACTTGAAGCATGGAAAAAAGAAAATGAGCCGATACCAGAAAGTAAAATGCCATACGACCCACAAATGGCCGACTTGTTAGGGATAGAAAGGAGGGCAAACAAAGAGAACCCGGAATATCAAAACTTAAAGAATGGGATTATGCCAAAAGAAAATGTACGCTATCAAATACTTTGCGGAACATTCAGACACAAAGAAAAGGGAGAGCAAACGGACGAAATCTCAAAAATGTATAATAAATCTAAATACAAATTTTTTCTGGATGCCCCGTTTGAAATATCCTCTATGTGCTGCAAAGTGATGAAAAAACAGCCAATAAAAGAGTATGCAAAAAAGAATAACAGAAAACCGATTACGGCACAAATGGCATGTGAAAGCAAACTGCGGACACAGCATTGGATAATCAATGGATGCAATGGTTTTGAAATGAAAAGCCCGATCAGCAATCCGATGGCCTTTTGGACGGAGCAAGACATTTTACAATACATTTCTGCAAATCGGGAATTGCTTATTGATTGGAGAATCCGGGAAATCGAAAAGCTGCACGGATGCCCGATCTCTGAAATCATTGATACAAAGACAGGGCTTCCGGCTTTCCCGGTGGATTCATTAACGCCGATAGCAAGCGTTTACGGCGATATTGTTGTGGACTATGCAAGTTGCGGACAGATTCCGGGGCAGATAGATTTTTCAGATATGGGATATTTAGAAAACGAAAGATCATTGAAAACGACAGGATGCAGCCGTACAGGTTGTATGTTCTGCGGATATGGATGCCATCTTGAAAAATCGCCTAACCGATTTGAGAAAATGAAAATAACACATCCAAAGCAATATGATTACATAATGCGTGGAGGGCATTGGAGGAAATACAGGATATTCAATTTCAAAGGAGAGGAAATTTCACTTCGGCATTGTACCCATGAACAGATTGAAAGATGGGCGGAAAATAACCGGGAAAATATACGCTTCAAGATTGAAAAGGAAGATTTCTACTTAGATGGCACTGGACTTGGATATAAAGAGGTAATCGACTGGATAAATGAAAATGGAGGGATGGGAATATTATATTAAAGGGGCTTTCGGCCCCTTTAATAAACTATAAAATGTATAATGTAAAGAAAAATAAAAATATTTATAGAAATAATTACATTTACTATTGACAAGTTACATTATAAAGTGTATAATGTAATTATCAAAAGGAACGGAGGAAAACAAAATGTATTTCAAATATTACAAGGACGCTGAAGAATATGCTAAAAAGCATTATGAAAAATGGAGCATCTGGTTTGATAGGGATGAAAAGATGTACTATATCTTACCTAGATAAGAGAGAAAGGGGAAAGCGTGAAAGAGTATACTGTAACGTGTTGGGCGAGCCAAGAAATCATTGTTGAAGCAGAAAGCAAGGAGGATGCGGAGGAAATTACCATAAATGAATGCACATTTCCGTATATAGATTATTGCACGGTAGACGAAAAATAACCGCATTGTCCTAGATGGGCGCATGAAAAGCGAAATAAACCATTGAATCTACTTGACAAATTTGGTAAAATGAAAAGGAGCGGACGGCCATCCGCTCCAATTCTGAAAATATGAAATTTGAAATCCTTTAATAATTATAGCCGAAAGTGCGCTATAAGTCAAGGGGGCTGCAAAATGTCAGCACCAAGAACGCCGAATCTACAGGAAGGGAAGCTAATAAAAGAGATTGATTTTCAAATCCTTATGTGCAAGGAAAAAATCAAAAACCATGAAAAAAGCATTGCAAAGATTAAACGGATGGCCGGCATGAATGGCCCGTCTGGTATTGGTTCGGTTGACCTTTCCGGGATGCCGAAAGCCGGATTCTCACACATGGATTTCCCGGACGCAATCGCTTTGATCGCAAAAGATGAAGAATACATAGAACAGGAAAAGGCAGCAATAAAGGCATTGAGGAAGCGCAAGCGGAATCTGATTAAGGCCGTGGAGATTTTAGACGGCACGGAGCAGAACATATTTATTTACCGTGTCCTGTACGGAATGACACAGGATGCCGCCGCTGAAGCCATAGGCGTTTCATCCCGGCAGCTTCAGAGAATCGAAAAGCAGATGAAAGAGAATACAAAGGTTTTTGAATTGTAAAAAGTGCAATTTTTTGATTCGATTTTTTGAACGATTTTTTGAAGCACTTTTTTAGCAATGAAAATCAAAGAAAATCCAGTAAAATCAAGGCTTTTCACAAAAAATCAATGTCGTGTTTTATGTCGTGAAATATGTCGTGGAAATGTCGTGTTTGTTATGTTATAATGGGTATAGTTAAAAGTGTGCGGAGCAGCCCCGTTGTGGGCTGCTTTTTCGTTACCAGAAAAGGCATACTTGCGGATATGCCTTTCACTGCAAAGGGGGCATATTGATGAATACGGTTGAGCCGATTCGGGATATAGAAGTTGTATTGGACATTGCGGACTATCTCAAAGAGAGAAACCGCCGGGATTATGTGATGTTCATGTTTGGCATTTATTCGGGTTTGCGGATATGCGACATTCTGCAATTCCGTGTCCGGGATGTCCGGGATAAAGACCATATATCCCGGAGGGAGAAAAAGACGCAAAAGGAAAAGCGATTCCCGATAAACCGGGAATTAAAGAAGATTCTGAATGAATACATAGCGGACAAAAAGGACTATGAATTTCTCTTTAAGAATCCGCATGAGCCAAACAAGGCCATTACAAGGCAGCAAGCATATAACATATTATCGGCCGCCGGGAAACAGTTTGGGCTTGACAGCATAGGAACGCACACGCTGCGAAAGACATTCGGCTATCATTTATACAAACAGACAAACGATGCGGCCTTGCTGATGGATATATTCAACCATTCCGACATCCATATAACATTAAGATATATTGGGGTAAATCAGGATTGCAAGGATAAGGCATACAACAATCTATCATTCAAACGGTAGGCATATTACACGCTGCTTTCGGACGAAAAATCGGAAAGCTTTTTTTATTTTGCCTACGGCTTGACATATTAAGGCATTGTCAAATGGCATGGGATGATTTCGTCCGCCTTAAATAGAAGTGAAGCTTGAAAAGACTATTTTACAAAATATTAGATATGTCAATAGAATGTGGATGCGCCGGAACGCCCGAACACGAACAGGCGTTTGCTATCGCAAGCCCGAACAACATAGGTTCTTTTATCGAACAAATGTTTGTTGCGGGTCTGCGAGGCCCAAAATCTTTCTAGGCACAGAAAAAAAATAACAAAAGTTGCCGTTTCCGATGGGAGGGGTACAGATGGCAAAAAAAACCACGCCGCCGGACGGCGGAGCAGCAGACAGCATAAAGACAACAGACATTAGCGCAATCACGGTAAACAGTGCCGCCCTTGAAAAGATAATAGGCGTGTCTGACAGGCGCATCCGGCAGCTTGCGGAGGAAAATATCATCATCCGGGCAGCAAAGGGGCGGTATAAGCTGATGGATTCCATCACGAACTATATTTTGACCTTAAAGGTACAGATGGAAGCCAACAATGCGGAATCCGTGGATGGGGAAATCGACTTGGAGGAAGAAAAAGCCATCCATGAAAGGGTAAAGCGGCACATTTCGGAGCTGAAGCTTCAGACCATGAGGGGGGAACTCCACAAATCGGAGGATGTGGAGCGTGTCATGATGGATATGCTTGCATCGGTTAGGGCAAAGCTTCTTTCCATGCCTACGAAATTAGCCCCTATTCTGGTATCAAGGAGCGAGATTGACTTTGTTAGGAATACGATTAACCGGGAAGTAATGGAAGCCCTTAACGAACTAAAGGACTATAACCCGAAAGAATTTTATAGTGATGAATATGTGGCGGTAGGAGATGAAGAAAGCGATGAAAGAGAGGAAAATTGACAGCAAGACATTAAACCTTTTCCGCAACATTGCAAAAGCGCTTTCTCCGCCGCCGGAATTGACGGTAAGCCAGTGGGCGGACAAATACAGGAAATTATCGCCGGAATCATCTTCAGAGCCGGGGCAGTGGAATACAGACCGTGCGCCCTATCAGCGCGAGATCATGGATGCGGTTGTGGATTCCGCCGTGGAAACGGTTGTTATTATGTCATCCGCACAGGTGGGGAAAACCGAATTGATATTGAATACAATCGGGTATTACATAGATTACGACCCGGCCCCGATTCTCTGCTTGCAGCCTACCCTTGAAATGGCGCAAGCATTTTCCAAAGACAGGCTTGCGAAAATGATTCGTGATACGCCTGTACTTCGTGGGAAAGTCAAGGATGCACGGGCGAGGGATTCCGAAAACACGATATTACACAAATCTTTCCCCGGCGGCCATATTACGATGGTAGGCGCAAACTCCGCCGCCGGGTTGGCAATGCGCCCGATTCGCATTGTCATGATGGATGAAATAGACAGATTTCCACCGTCCGCCGGGAGCGAGGGAAACCCCATAAAACTAGCGGAAAAGCGTACTACAACATTTTGGAATCGAAAGAAGATTAAGGTATCCACTCCCACAATCAAAGGGAGATCACAAATTGAAACGGAATACCTTTCATCGTCAAAAGAAGAATGGTGTGTTCCTTGCCCTTGCTGCGGAAAATATCAGCCCTACGAATGGGGGCGCATCCGTATTTCCGATGTAACTATGGAATGCAAATACTGCGGAGAGCATTTCAAGGAAACCGAATGGAAAGAGCGTCCGGGAAAATGGATAGCCGGGGCGGAGAATAAGAGAAAAAGAGGATTCCACCTAAACGAATTAGCATCCCCTTGGAAGCACTGGGAAGAAATCATAGAGGATTTCCGGGAAGCATACAGGGAATGGAAAGAAAACGGCGATATACAAAAGCTGAAAGTGTGGGTAAATACATCGCTTGGCGAAACATGGGAGGAAAAAGGGGATGCTGCGGATGAAGATGTTCTGCTAAAACGGCGTGAACGCTACACGGCGGATTTGCCGGATGGTGTCCTTTTAGTAACGTCCGGCGTGGATGTACAGGATGACAGATTTGAGGTTGAAATAACAGGGTGGGGAAAGGGCTATGAATCTTGGGGAATCCTGTACAGGAAAATACCCGGCGATTTGGAAAAAGAGCAAACATGGGAAAAATTAGAGAAATTTCTTGAAATGGAATTGTATTTTGAGAATAAAAATTCTCTTTTGATTGCCTGTACCTGTATAGACACGGGCGGACATTTCACGGCGGAAGCCTATAAATTCTTGAAAAAGATGGAGCGGAAGCAAAAACTGATTTTCGGGATTAAAGGCATGGGCGGCGAGGGAATCCCACTTGTAAACAAGGTATCGACAAACAACATAGAAAAAGTAAAAATATTCCTTTTGGGTGTAGATTCCGGCAAAGAAATCCTTATGGCAAGGCTGAAAACAGCGGATGAGGGGCCGGGATATTGTCATTTTCCCATCAATGCGGACAGGGGATATGATGAAACCTATATCAAAGGGCTTTCCAGTGAACAAAGGGTTATACAGTTTAAGGATGGCCGCCCGGTTCTGAAATGGGTAAAAAAGTCAAGCGGAACACGGAATGAGCCGCTTGACTTACGAAATTATTCTACCGCCGCCGCCGAAATTCTCCGCCCGGATTGGGATGTACTGGAAAAGAAAATCAAACAGGGCATAAATTACATGAAAAAGCAGCCAAAAACGGCGGCAAAAAAGAAAAAGACCGGGATTATCAACCGGGGGATACAGGTATAGAAAGGCGGCGGAAACATGGAAAGACTGGACAGGGCCAAAAGGCGGCTTGAATTATATTATAAGGCAGAGGAAGCCATATTGACAGGACAGGAATACACCATAGGCACAAAGCGGCTGCGCCGTGCCGATCTGGAAGATGTGCAATCAATGATAAAGCAGCTTGAAAATGAAGTGGAATCCCTACAGGCATCCGGGAAAAACCGTGCCTTGCGTGGGATTCCGCTTGACATCTAGGAAAGGGGCGGCAAGGCATGAATATTTTAGATAAAGCAATCGCCGCCATAAATCCGGCGGCAGCATTGCAAAGGGAAAAAGCCCGTTGGCAGCTTGATGTTGTACAGAAATTCCGAGATAGCGGTTATGATGAATCCGGGGCATCCCATTCCAAGAACTCAATGAAAGGATGGAACGCATCGAGCAAATCCCCACAAGAGGACATAGACCGCAATCTTCACACGCTGCGGCAGCGGTCAAGAAGCCTTATGATGTCCGCCCCGATTGCTGTATCAGCAATCAAAACCAATAGGACAAATATAGTCGGGGTTGGGCTGAAAGCCCGTCCTACGGTAGACAGGGCAGTATTAGGGATTTCCGAAGCGGAAGCCAAAGCGTGGGAGGACAAGACCGGGCGAGAATTTGAATTGTGGGCGAAATCAAAGCACTGCGACAGCACGAAAATAAATAATTTCTATGAAATGCAGCAGATAGCTTGTCTTTCGTGGCTGATGAATGGGGATGCGGTTGCGCTGATAAAGTACAGCGATTCGGAATCCGCTTTCATGCCTTACGGCTTGCGTATCCACATGATAGAATCCGACAAGGTTTGCAATCCGTATTCATCCGGCAGCTATGTAAATCTTCAGCAGACGAATCCGGCAAACGGAAACCGAATCTATAATGGCGTGGAGATTGACAAGGATGGGGCAGTGGTGGCATACCATATTTGCAATACATACCCTCAATCATCCCTACAGGCAGAGAAGAAATGGAAAAGGGTGGAAGCGTTCGGAAAGCGGACGGGATTTCCGAATGTGCTTGTGATATTTGAGAGCGAAAGGGCGGAGCAGTACAGGGGAGTGCCGTATCTTGCGCCAGTAATCGAATCCTTAAAGCAGCTTACAAGGTACAGCGAAGCGGAGATCATGGCAGCAGTCATAAACGGCTTTTTTACTGTATTCATCACGACCGAGAAAAACACGGCGGAAATGCCCTTTACTGGAATCCGGGATGATGATTCCGAGGATGCGGACGATGCCAGAAGTTACGGCTTGGGGCCGGGCATGATAAACATATTGGCCCCCGGCGAGGATATAAAGATGGCAGACCCGGCAAGGCCCAACACGAATTTTGATGCTTTCACGACATCATTTGCAAAATATATCGGTTCAGCCCTTGAAATACCCTATGAACTGCTTTTGAAGCAATTCGGGGCAAGCTATTCCGCATCCAAAGCGGCACTTGAAGAAGCGTGGAAGGCTTTTCGCATGAAAAGGGCATGGCTTGTAAATGATTTCTGTCAACCTATTTATGAAATGTGGCTTGTGGAAGCCATTGCAAAGGGGCGCATCAAAGCCCCCGGATTTTACCTTGATGCCGCCATTCGGGAAGCGTGGAGCAAATGCACATGGAACGGGCCATCACAGGGGATGCTTGACCCCCTCAAAGAGATAAACGCCGCCACAAAACGGGTTGAACTAGGAGTATCAACACGCCAAAGGGAAACGATGGAAATGAACGGCGGAAGCTTTGACGATAATGCAGAGCAGCTTTTAAGAGAAGCGGAGAAAATGGGCGAAATCAATCAATTATTGAAACCGCCAACGGATTCCGGGGAATCCGGCGATTGGGCAGAGGAAAAACAGGAAAGCGAGGAAGAAAAGCATGGCGAAAATTGGAGTTAAAGGCACGATTGTAGCAGATGACGATAAATGGATTTATGAGTATTTCGGAATCGCCGCAACGTGTCCGAAAGACATTCAAGCCGCAATCATGGAAGCAAACGGGGAGGATTTGGATGTGGAGATCAATTCCGGCGGCGGCGATGTGGTGGCCGGGAATGAGATTTACACGGCACTTCGGATGTACCGGGGGAAAGTCAACATTATCATTTCCGGCATGGCGGCATCCGCCGCTTCCTACATAGCAACCGCCAGACATTGCGAGATTTCCCCGGTTGGCATCTTTATGATACACAACGCATCCGGCGGCGCAAGGGGCGATTATCACGCTATGGACAAGGAATCGGAGATATTACAGGCAGTAAACCGGGCGATTGCCACGGCTTACATGGATAAAACAAAAATGAAACTTGATGATTTGCTGAATCTGATGGACTGCGAATCGTGGCTTACAGCCGAAGAAGCGTTAAGCTATGGATTTGTGGATTCCATCATTGAAAGCCAAGAGGATGCCAAAGGGGCCGCCGCAAAGGGCGGCTTTTCTGATGGCAAAAAAAAGACAGCCCTGTACAATGCGGCCACGGTTTTAGACCGGGAAACCATAGACAGGACAAAGGAAATGCTTGCCAGAGCGTCCGAAAAACCCGGAAACACCGCCCCGGAAGGAGTGCCGAAACCGCCGGAAAGTGTTTTAGATAACCAGAATCAAAAGAAAGTGGAGGTAAAAGAAATGGCAGACACAACACAGGAAAGCATCTCAACCGTTGAGGAACTTACCGCAAAATATCCGGCGTTAGTGCAGCAGATCAAGGATTCTGCAAGCCTTGAAGCTACAGCCGCCGAAAATGCCCGACTGAAAGCGATTGATGAAATCGCCGGCCAGATTTCCGACAAGATGGTGGCGGATGCAAAGTATGGGGAAAAGAAAGTCACGGCTGAAGCCCTTGCGCTTGAAGCGTTCCGGCAGAATGGCATCATGGCAGCGGCCGCCCTTTCTGATATGAAAGAGGACATCGGCGAATCCGGGGCCGGCGAAGTTGCGCCGTCCGCAAACACGGGGCTTGCGGATGATTCCGGGGAGCAGAGGGAAGCAAAGGTAAATAACCTTGCACAGAAAATCAAAGAAAGCAGAGGTAAAAACGCATGAGCGAGAATTTATTTCAGACCACAGGAACATTTACGCCCGATAAGCTGATAGCCGATAATGCAATCCCTACCACGGCAAAGGGAATCGAGGTTGCAAAGGGCGAGGGATTCTTGAAGCGTGGTACGCTGATGGGAAAAGCCGCTGATGGCACTTATAAGCGTACAGGAACGAAAGAAACCATAACGACCGGGGAGGGCGATTCTGCAACGGAAAGCGAAGCTACAATCGGGGCGGACTGTATCTTGACGGATGATGTGGCAGCAGTCACAAAGTCGGTTGTATCGTCCGGGTACATTTCCGGCAATTTCAACCGGGCGGCCGTGATTCTGCCTACGGGGGTAGAGATCGCAAACTATGAAACCGAGCTTCGCAAGTTGGGGATTTTCCTCAAAGCGGTACAGGAATATTAAGGAGATCAGAAAGGAGATTTTTATATCATGGCAGAATACACCACAAGAGAAATGATTGATGCGATTGAGGTAAATCCGCCCGTGCGGAATTTCCTCACAAAATGGTTTTTCCCGGTGGAGAGGACGCACGTCACGGAGAAAGTGGAATTTGATGTTAAAAAGGGCAAGCGCATCATGGCCCCGTTCGTTTCCCCCCGTGTCGGCGGCAAGGTAATCACAAGGAACGGATTCCAGACAAAGGAATTTTCCACGCCCCGGATTGCGCCGGAAAGGGAATTAACGATTGATGACATTTCCAAAAGGGCATTAGGGGAAAATGTCTACAGTCGGAGAACGCCTTCCGAGCGTGAGGATGAACTTCTTGCAACGGATTACAGGGAACTGGATGAATCCGTACAGCGGAGGGTTGAATGGATGTGCCGCCAGATTCTTTTCGAGGGCAAGCTGGATGTCGTGGATGTGGAGGCCGGCGTGGATGTACAGGTGGACTATGGCTTCACAAATATTTTCGTGCTTACATCCGATAATTATTGGAGTCTTTCAACCGTGAATCCGTTGCCTTTTTTGAAAGAAAAGCGGCGCAAGATTATCAAGGAAACCGGGAAAGCCCCGGATGTTCTGATTTTTGCATCGGATTTGATTGATGTGTTTATCCAGAACCCTTTTATCGTAAAGTCAATGGACATCCGCCATTTGCAGAATGTCGAGATCAAGCCCCGAATCGTGGACGATGCCCTGACCTACTACGGCAAGATTGCGGAATTGGGGCTTGAAATCTATGCGTATGATGAATTTTTCCTTAATGACGATGGAGAGGAAGAAGGCATTATCCCGGCCGGTGCTTGCCTTATGGCACATTCCGGCGGAGAGGGCGGCATTGAATACGGGCTTATCACGCAGTTGGAGGATAAGAAATTTCATTCCTACGAAGCCAAGCAAGTGCCGAAGATCTATTGTGATGAAAAGTCGGAAGTGAAAATGTTCCGCCTTACATCAAGACCGCTTCCACGGCCTACCGATGTGGAAAGCTGGTGTGTGATCTATCCAAACGGCCAGAGCAACGAATAAAAAACGATCAAGGAGGATACAAAAATGGCATATATAGCGAAAGTAAACATTGAAACGGCCGCAAGACACTACAAGCCGGGAGAAAAAATCACGGGGCATCTTTCCGATGCGGATGTGGCATTTCTGAAAAAGCACAATTTCATTGCAAGCGAGGATGATTTTTCCGATGCGGCGGAGGAATCCGAGGATGGCGGCGGAGATTTCGCCGGAATTACTCCCCCGATGGAAGCACTGCAGGCCCCGGAGGGCATCCCCGGAATCACGCCGCCCGGAGCGGACGGGGATTCCGCCGGGGGGATCGCCTACAAGGATGAATCCGCCCTTAAAAAACTGAATAAGGATGAGATCGTGGAGTATGCCGGGAGCATCGGGCTTTCACTGGATGCAGAAAAGCTGAAGGCTGATCTGATTGATGCCGTGCTGAATTACACGGAGGAAAAGAAAGCGGCAGCAATGCCGGAGTAGGTGGCAGAATGGGCTTTAAGGAGCAGCTACTTGATGATCTGGATGCCGTGTTTTTTAACCCGGAGGAATTTGCTGAATCCCACACAATCAACGGGGCGGAAGTGGATATTGTCGTGGACAACGACAAACTTGCGGAAATGTATATCAGCAAGGAAACCCACACGGAAGAATTGTTCACGGATTCCATTATGTTCTATGTACGCAAAAAAGACTTGGATTTTGAGCCTGTACCCGGTCAATATCTGGAATTTGACGGCCGGGGGATGCTGATTTCGGATGTAAAGACCGATGATGAATCCTATACCATTGTATTGGGGGCGAATGAATCATGATAGAAACCCGGATTGAGGTTGACAGCATCGAGGAAGTGCGGAAAAGGCTAGGGAGTTTGAGCCACAAAGCCCCGTCTGTACTCGTAAACGCAATCAACCGCACGACTACGAACATCAAAAAAACGATGGCACAGGAAACCGCCAAGCGGTACAACATCACTTCCGGCGAGGTAAAAAAGACCATCACAATCAGCAGAGCGACAAGGGCAAGGCTGCAAGGAGCGGCAGTATCAAAGGCTTCCCCGATTGCCCTTGCGAAATTCAAGGTAAGCCCGAACAGGAAAGTCACATATACATCAAAGGGCAAGCCATCGCCAAAGGCGTATAAGGTATCAGTCGAAAAGGGGCCGGCATCTAAACCGTTGGATGTTGACCCCAAAGCATTTATAGCGGTAATGAAATCCGGGCATCAAGGGCTTTTCCGCCGGAAAACGGATAGCAGCCTACCAATAAAGCAGCTTTTCGGGCCGTCCGTGCCGCAAATGATAAAAAACGATGGCAGCATGGAGCGAATACAGGCGGAAGCGGAAAGCACACTGCAAAAGCGTATTGATGCGGAGATAGAGAACATTTTGCGAAGGGGGTAATCCATTTTGACAGAAATAGATTTACTGGACGCATTAGCGGCGGAAACGGCGGCTGCGCTGAAAGGATTCCGGCTTCGGTCAGCAAAAGAAAATCTAATCCCTATCAACATCTACACACAGAACCTACCTACAAAAGAGGGAAAAGGGGACGAAAACCAATATCCCTATGTGCGTGTGTGCTTTGACGAAGAGGAAATTAAAAGCCGTGATGACCCGTTGGAAGTCTATGTGTACTTCATTATCGGGATTATAGACAAGGAAAAGGACAAACAGGGATTCCGGGATGTATTGCAGATTGCGAATACCATTTATCAGCATTTTTTCCGCAAAGGCATTATTGCCAATATGTTCCGCCCGGATTATCCTTTCAAGATTGCGCTGCAAAATGATGATACATACCCTTATTTTGTAGGCGGAATCGAAAGCAAATGGGAATTGCCAGTAATCGGAGAGGAGGAAAGGTATATTTGAATGAGCAGCGGATGTATATAGGCCCGTCAATCCCCGGAATCGTGAAATACGGAACGGTTTTTATCGGGGATTTGCCGGGAGAACTCACGAAAAAGGCGGCGGAGATTGGAAGCATCAACAATCTTGTGATTCCTATTGACGGAATCACAGCCGCAAAGAAAGCACTGTCCGAGCCGGGAAGCGTGGAAAATGTTTCTTTTAGCCGGATAGAAAACTATCTGAAAGGAGAAAAATAGAAATGTCTGTTTATAAGCATGGAATCAGCACAAGCAGAAAAGCCACGGCATTGACAACGCCCCTCACAAGTGCGGCAAATGTTACGGTGGTTATCGGCACGGCCCCGGTAAATATGGCGAAAGACCCGTACAACGCCGCCAATGTTCCTTTTGCGGCGTATTCGAAGCCGGATGCGGTTGCAAAAATGGGATGGAGCGAGGATTTCAAGAAGTACACAATCATGCAAAGCGTATATGCGGCATTCAATGTGTTTGCGGTTGCGCCGCTTATCATGATTAACGTGCTTGACCCCAAAAATGAAAAACATATAACGGCGGTAGCGTCCACGGCCTACAGCGTTGCGAACAAAAAGGCGGTTATCCCGGTGGAGGGCATCCTTCTGGATACAATCGAGATCACAAATGCGGACGCAAGCGAGAAATTAACGCCGGATGATGATTATGTGGCATCTTTCGCCGATGATGGCACTGTCATTATCGGCTTCACGGATGCCGGGGCAGAGAAAGCCGGGGAAAACATCAAGGCACTGTATACAAAGCTGAATCCCGAAGGCGTGACCTATCAGGACATCATCGGCGGATACAATGTTTCCACACGAACAAAAAAAGGAGCGGAGGTTATCGGGGATATTTTCCCGAAGCTTGGCATTGTTCCGGGTACGCTGATAGCCCCGGGATTTTCCCATATCCCGGCGGTAAATACTGCGCTTACGGCAAAATCACAGCTTATTTACAGCCTGTTTTCCTGTAAGGTGGTATCGGACATTGATTCATCCGCCGATGGTGCGGATTCCATCGACAAGGTAAAGGAATGGAAAAACAAGAACGCCTATTCCGACCGCCGGACTTTCGCCGTATGGCCGAAGGTAAATGTGGACGGCTATATATATTATTTTTCCGCACAGCTTGCCGCCCTCTTGCAGCGGTTGGCGGCGGATAATGGCGGCGTTCCGTCCGAATCATGCGACAACAAGGGATTGAAGATCAGTGGGCTTGTTCTGGAAGATGGTACGGAAATCATGTTCGATATGGACGAAGCAAACGATTATATCAATGCAAACGGCGTAATCACGGCCGTGAACATTGACGGATTCCTTGCATGGGGAAGCAATACATCCGTATATCCTCAATCTACGGATGTGGTGGACAGGTGGGTAACATCCGTAATGATGTTTGATTACATCGAGAATAATTTTAAGCGGAGTTTCTTTAAAAAGGTTGGCAACAAGACCAATTACAGGGAGATTGAGGATGTCGTACTGTCCGAAAATCTGACCCTTAACGGCCTTAAAGGTTCGGAAGATATTGCCGGGGGAGAAATTTCTTTCAGCATGGAGGATAACCCGATCACACAGATTCTTGGGGGCAAAATCCTGTTCAAAGAGCGGCTTGCCACTTATCCGCCGATGGAGGACATCGAAAACGAATTTGAATTTGACCCCACCATTTTACAGGCGGCACTGGAAGGAGGTAGTAACTGATGGCGAATCCGTATGAAATACCCGATAAAATCAACAATTTCAACGTGTACGATGGAAAATCGAAGCTGATCGGCATATCGTCCGAGATCACGCTTCCCCCGTTTGACCCGTTGACGGATACCCTTAACGTGGCCGGCATGGCCGGGGAAATCGAAAGCGAGGTTATCGGTTCTTATGGTTCTATGAAAATAGAAATCCCGTTTGAAAACCTTTCGGATGATTTCTTTGGTTTTGCAGCAAGCACGAATCCCGTTGTGCTTCGTGGTGCGATGGAGATTTTCAACACGCAATCACAGGCAAAGAAAACAATCCCTATCGTTATCACGGTAAAGGGGCGCACAATGAACATCAATCCGGGAGTGCTGAAAAAGGGAGGAAAGGGCCAGCCGAGCATCACGAAGGAGATCACTTATATCAAGCTTACCATGAACGGCAGTACGGTTGTGGAACTTGACAAGCTGAACAATATCTGCATCATGGGCGGCGTGGATTTGCTTGCAAAAATCAGAAGCCAGATATAAAGGGATATGAAAAAATAAAGGAAAGAGAGGAAAAAGCGCATGAAAGCAGCGGATGAAAGAAATATGGAGTTAGCCGCCGAGAATGGCGAGGAAAGAAATGTATTCCAGACGGAGCAGCCGGAGGAAAAGGGCGGCAGAGCGGCGGAGGGCGATTCCGGGGAGGATTCCGAAGGAGAATCTGACGATCTGGATATGTATGTGAAATTCTCAAAGCCCTATGTATTTGAGGATGATACATACGAAGGGCTTGATATGTCGTGCCTTGAAAACCTCACAACAGACGATTTGACGGAAATCGAAAAGAAGTTTTATAAACAGGGCATCGCCAGCTTTAACCCGGAGAATACGGCCGTTTATGCAAAGATCGTTGCATGGAAAGCAACCGGGCTTCCGATTGAGTTTTTCAATCAGCTTCCTGTCCGGGATATGCTGAAAATCAAAAGCCGGGTAGTAAATTTTTTCTACAGTTAGGAATCAGAGCAAAGGACGGACAGGACTTCAAGAAAGTTTCTGTCCGTCTTTCTATGTCTACGAATACCGGGATGGATTTCTTTTTAGGACTTGCGCTATCTGATTTTATCGACATTGCGAAGGAAGTGGTGGAGTATGGCAAGCAGCAAAAGGACAGAATACGAAATAGCAATTCAAGTCGGGGGAAAGGTAGCGGCATCATTCGGTAACAGCGTCCAGAACGTAAACAGCGGCTTTGATTCCATGACGAACATGGCGAAATCTGCCGCAAAAATGATCGCCGGGGCTTTTGCGGCCGTGAAAGTAGGGCAGTTTGTGACGGATGCCGTGGAGGTGTATTCCGAATTTGAACAGTCGATGGCGAACACGGCCGCCACGGCAAACGCCACAAGGGCCGAGTATGAGCAGCTTGAAGCGGCCGCCCGTGAAATGGGGAAAGCCACGACAAAGACGGCGGCGGAAGCGTCTGATGCGCTTGGATACATGATGCTTGCCGGGTGGGATGTAAACGAAGCGATTTCGGGGCTTGAGCCTGTACTCCGCCTTTCTGAAGCCACACAGATGGATTTGGCAAGATGTTCCGACTTGGTAACGGATTCGATGTCCGCCCTTGGCCTATCGGTAGATGATTTGTATGGGTATCTGGATATATGCACGATGGCGAACAATAAAGCGAACACATCCGCCGAAGCACTTATGGAAGCCTTTATCGGGTGCGGAGGTACGGCACGGACAGCCGGGGCAAATTTAAACGATACAGCAACCGCATTAGGAATCCTTGCCAATAACGGCACAAAGGGAGCGGAAGCCGGAACTGCATTAAACTCTATGCTTGTGCGAATGACATCAAAGGATGTCGCTATAAACGCTATGAAAAAATTAGGCGTGGCGGTATTTGATGATGCCGGGGAGTTTAGGGGGCTTCAAGTCGTGCTTTCGGAAACGCAAAAAGCACTTTCAAACTTGACCGCCGAAGAACAGGCTTCCTATATGTCAAAAATCGCCGGGACTAATTATTATACAGAAATGAGCTATCTGCTTGACGCAGTTTCGGAAAAGGCAGATGGAACAGCTACGGCGTGGGATTCGCTATCTGCATCACTGGATGATTCGGACGGCGCTTTAATGAACATGGCAAACACTGTCACGGACACGCTACAGGGCGCATTTGCAAGGCTTGATTCTGCGGCGGATGATGCAAAGATAAGCCTTGCGGATGCCTTTTCGGATGATTTGAAAGGGATGATTAACGGATTGGCTGAATTTATCCCGACATTGACACAGAAATTTATTGATTTTTCCACGAAAGCCGGGCCGAAAATCTCAAAGGCTTTCAAGACCATACAGAAAGGGGCCGGGGATGCGTGGAAAGTCATTTCAAATATAGGAGGGTGGATTTTAGATAATTTTGATGCCGTACAAGTGGCGATTGTTGGAATCGGGAGTGCTATTGTCGCTTACAAGGTTATCAATGGGATTATAGGAATGGTAAACGCTTTCAAAAGTATGTCCTTGGTGCTTACAAATCCTTGGCTTTTGGTGCTTGTGGGAGTGGCGGCTGCAATAGTCGGAATAGCAACCGCAATCAAGACCGCTGAAAAACAGGCAGCAAAAAGCAATCTAGCGGAGCATTTCGGGGATATTGCCCTTTCGATGGAGGAAATTTCCGAAGCGGCGGATTATCTTATCAGAACAGAGGGATTGACGAAAGTGGAAGAATCCCTTGCGGCTTTCGGGGAATTGGACGGCATTGCGGACAGTATGCAGGACAGCATCAACGCAATAAACAAAATGAACTGGAAAGTTTCCATCGGGATGGAGTTATCAGCCGATGAACAGGATTCCTATAAAGCGGAGATTGAAAACTACATAGCACAGGCACAAGCCTATGTAGAGCAAGAGCGGTATGCGCTTGACATCGGATTTTCTGCTATGAGCGATTTAGACCCGGATGAAAGCAATGCGGTAGATAAAATCCGCCAGTTTTACGAGAATAAGCAAGGCGAATTGTCGGAGTTGGGCGTAAAGCTTTCCGATGCCGTAACGGAAGCTTTTGCCGATGGATTTCTTGACATTGACGAAGCGAACAAAATAGCGGAACTACAGGCACAGATGGCAAACATAGAAAAAGCCCTTGCCACAAGCGATTTTGACGCACAATTAAAGGTTATGGAGCTTCAGTATTCCGGGGCGGAACTGGATGCGGAATCTTTTCAAGCTTTACAGGAAGAACTTGCAGCACAGACCGAAGCGGCGGCGGCTTCCTTTGAGGAATCGCTGCAAAAAAACCTTGCGGCGGCAAAAGTGACATTTGACGGCGGCGGAATGAACTTGGAGGAATACAATACTGCTGTAAATGCCTTTTATGAGGAATATCTTTCCGCTGTATCGGAATTAGAGGGGAAATCCCTTGATTTCCAGATCAACACCATCATGCAGCAGTACAGCGATGATGTGGACGCTTTCCGGGAAAACATGAATGAGGTTATGGCGGAATTTTCGGATGATGCCTATTCTTGGGATTGGACGGAGCGGCCGGTTATCATGATGGATGCTATGGTGCAAAGCCTGTATGACAACGATATTTCAAAAGATACAAAACAGGCCATCGCTATGCTGCTTGAATCTATGCAGCCATCCGTTGAGCAGATGGAGACCCTTAAAAAGAAATATGAGGATTTAGGGATGGAGATTCCTAAATCCGTACAGGAAACGCTTTCCAATGCCGACTTGCTATCTGCAATGACAGCCTATGATAAATGGTTTGGAACGGGCGGCGATGTAGAATCCGTTTGGAAAGTCGCACAAGACTATATCGTAAATAATGCGGATTATGAGGAAATAGAACAGACTTTAAGGGGGTATGGTTGGGAATTGCCGGAAGCCGTGGCGGAGGAACTGGAAACGGCGCAAACGGAAACGCTTGCCCCGGCGATAGATGGGATGTATGCGTATAGCGGCGATTACCTCAATGAGCAATTTTCACAAGGATTTGATGTATCAACGGATGTCAATGTTACGCTGAATCCTATTATTACCAATGCGGCCGCCGCTGCTATTAACATAGCCACAGCCGCCGCAAATGCGGCAAAATCAACAGGAGCAGCCGCCGGGATTGGCGGACATGCAGAGGGCGGAATCTTCGACAGGCCCCATGTGGCATGGTTTGCAGAGGATGGCCCGGAAGCGGCGATTCCCCTTGACGGCAGCAGCAACGCTATTTCCCTATGGGAAAGGGTGGGAAAACTGTTAGGCGTGTTTGATGGCGGCACGGCAGCCGGACAGGGGAAAGAACTCTACAACGGCGTGACGAACTACCAGACCACGAACGACAACAGCACATCGGACGAATCAACGGATTCCCGGCAGTTTGTTTTCTCCCCTCAAATAGAGATCAAAGGGAATACAAGCCGGGAGGATGTGGAAGAAGCCCTCAATATCTCAATGGAGCAATTCCGGGAACTGATGGAGCAGTACATTGCGGAAAAGGCGAGGGTATCTTTTGCTTAGAGGTGGCAGCACATGAAAACATATACAACGATACAGGGCGATATGTGGGATTCAATCGCCTATAAGCTGTACGGCGATGAAAAATATATGTGTCAGCTTATGAAAAGCAATTTAGAACTGCTTGATATTTTTATTTTCGGGGCCGGCACGGTTTTAAACGTGCCGGAACTGGAATCAGAAAAGGAAGCGGATTTGCCGTCATGGAGATAATGGGATGAAAACAGAGCAGCCGAGAGAAACATTGCTTGAATTATCGTATAACGGGATAAATGCAACCGGGGATTTTTCGTCAAAGTCGGAATCCTTTTCTTATACGGATGTTGCGTCCGGGGAAGCTGATACGCTTTCGCTTTCTGTAAGCAATACAACAGGGCAATGGCTTAACGGGTATATGCCGGAAGATGGGGATTATGTGGATGCAAGGATTGTCGTGCGGAATTGGAACGGCGAGGGGGATAACCGAAGCCTATCGTGCGGAAAATTCGACCTTGACAGCTTCAGAGCGTCCGGCTATCCAGAAACCGCCACAATCGGCGGAATCACTATCCCCATACGGACGAATTTCAATGTAACGCAAAAAAGCCGGACTTTCAGCAACACGACAACGAAAAACATTTTATCGGATTTGTGCGCCGGGGCCGGAATCGTCCTAGTGTACGAATCCGAGGATTACAGCATAGAGGAAGTGGAGCAATCAAAGCAGACGGATATGGAATTTGCTTTCAGCCTATGCAAAAACCACAACCTTGCAATGAAGCTGTACAATAGCAAAATGGTGGTGTACGACCAAACAGCCTATGAGAAAAAAGCCCCGGCGTATACTGTCCACAAAAGGGATATGCAGACATACAGCTTCGACCGGGCAAAGTCAAAACTGTATGACAGCGTACAAATCCAGTATGCAAATCCGGGAAGCGATGAAACATTGACCTATTCTTACACAATCCCCGGAGGAAGCGGAAGGCGGACGCTGTACATCAACGAACAGGCGGACACATACCGGGATGCAGAGATAAAAGCGAAGTCACAGCTTTTGGAGAACATCCGGGGCGCAATAAGCATCACTTTCCGAGTAAAGGGCGATACAAAGCACATAGCCGCCCGGAATATTCGGATTGAGGGAATGGGGAAAGCGGACGGAGTATATTTCATCGACCGGGTAACGCATTCCAAAAATGCAAAGGGTACATACACTTGCAGCATAAAGGCGCATCTTTGTGTTACGCACACGGATTTTTCCGCCCCTGTACCGCCGCCACAGGCACAGGCAGCGGCCGGAACTACCTACACGGTAGTAAAAGGGGATTGCCTATGGAATATAGCAAAAAAATTCTATGGCAGCGGCCCGAAGTATACGCTGATTTACAATGCAAACAAAGGCATTATCAAAAATCCAAGCCTTATATATCCGGGGCAAGTCTTAACAATCCCCCCGGCATGATCGGAGGAAACGCATGGAGGATATTATCAGAATCGGGAAAATATCAACAGTCAATTATGCGGCCGGCACGGCATCGGTTATATACACGGACAGGAACAACGAAGTATCCCCGTCCTTTCCGTTTTTTAGCTTAGTGTATGAGATGCCGAAAGTGGATGATACAGTGGTGGTTATCATGCTTCCGAACTCCACAACAAAGGGATTCATCCTTGGAGTGCCGTTTAGCGGCAAAAAAATCCCGGCGGAGAACGGACAAGGAATTTTCTATAAGGAATTTCAAGACGGCACAAGCATTTTATATAACCCCAAAACAAAGAACATGGAAGTATCCACAAAAAAAATCACGCTGAAATCCGTTGCCGCTGACAGCTTGACCGTAAAGGGGGAAATAAAGGCAAAGACCATCACGGCGGAGAAGATCACGGCGGATGATTTGGAAGTGTCCGGCACGGCGAAAATAAAAAATCTGGAAGTGTCCGGCACGGCAACCGGGCATTTCCCGGACTGATAGGAGCGTGGAAAGATGGCGGTTGGATACTTTGGGGATGTGGTTTTCTCTACATCGGATAAAAAAATACTTAGCTTCCGGGATTTCAAACTTTCCGCTTCGTCTAGTTGGGGCGAACACAAGAGGAACGGGCGGAAGTCTGAATGGGAGTTTCTTGGGCCGAATGCCGAAAAGGTGTCGTTTGTTGTCGTACTTGATGCCAATTATGGCGTAAACCCCCGGCGTGAAATCGAAAAATTGATTGGATATGTGGAAAGCGGCGCAATAAATCCGCTTGTAATCGGTGGGAAAAAAGTGGGCGGCCGGTGGAGGGCTACGGCTGTATCGTCCACATGGGGGCATATCATGAATGACGGAAAGCTTGTAAAAGCATCCGCATCCCTCACGCTTGAAGAATACGAATAGGAGGGCTTGCAGATGATCGCAATAGGCGAAATTGAATTTGAATTAAATTCCCCGGTTGAAATAGCACTTCGGAAAGAATTGCTTGACAATGCCGCCACAATCCTTTCGACCCTACGGGGAACGAATCCACAGGATAGGGGGATGGGGCTTGTATCAAGTGACATCATCGGGCGGCCCGTATATGCCGCAAAGGGTGCTTTCAGCGTACAGGCAATAGAGCAGATAGACAGATACGAGCCTAGATTGGCGGTTGTCGAAATAAATTTTGAGTGCAGAGAAGATAAAATAATTCCAAAGGTGGTGCTTACATACAATGGCGATTAACATTCAGAATCTTTATAATTTGCCGGATATTTCCGTGATTGATGATGTGGATATAGAGAGCATGAAAAAAGAAATGATTTCGGACTTTGAATCGAACTATAAAGAGGAAACGGGGGAATCCGTGACGCTTTATCCGGCAGACAAAGACCGCATCAAATTAAATGTGGTGGCAAACAAGCTTTACCAAGCTTATCAGTGCATAGACAGGGGCTTCAAAATGAATTTCCTTAAATATGCCTATGGGGATTATCTGAAACACTTGGGGGCGATGAAAAAGACATTTAAGCAGGATTCCCGGCCGGCCGTTACGGTACTTCGCTTTTCCCTTTCGGAAGCCCGTACACAGGTTACGGCGATTCCACAGGGAAAAAGGGCAACCGCCGGGGATAATGTCTTTTTTGCAACGGATGACTATGCGGAGATTGCCCCCGGACAGCTTTTTGTCGATGTTCCGGCCACTTGTACGGAATTAGGCACGGTTGGAAATCAGTATATCCCCGGACAGATTAACGCAATGGCGGACAAAATCCCCTATATTGCGAGCGTGGAGAATATCAGCGCATCGGACGGCGGCAGCGGAGAAGAAACGGATTCCGCTTTCCGGGAGAGGATATTTCTTGCCCCATCGTCTTATTCGACCGCCGGCCCGGAGGATGCTTATATATATTGGGTGCGGCAATACAATTCGGCGGCAATAGAGGATGTAAAAGTGAATACCACAAAGGATGCAGAAGTGGACATCCGGCTTGTGCTTACAGACGGGGCCTTGCCATCCGCCGCTTTCCTTGCCGATCTGACGGATTACCTCACGACATCCGCCATCCGTCCGCTTACGGATAAAATGTCGGTGGCTGCGCCGGATGTCGTGGAATATGACCTTGATTTTACTTACTATATCGGGCGGAGCAGCAAGGAAAACGTGGAAGCAATACAGGCGGCGGCGGAGGAAGCCAAGGATGCCTATGTGGCATGGCAAAAAACCCATATAGGGGCAGACATAAACACGGATGTGCTTGTGGAGTTTTTGAGGGCGGCCGGCGTGAAAAGGGCGGAAATTAGAAAGCCATCATACAAAATAATCACAAACACGGAAATAGCATCCGCAAAATCTGTAAAAATGGCTTATGGAGGGCTAGAAAATGATTAGTCTTTCTGAAATCGGCGGATTATATCTATCTACCCCGGCGAATTTAAAGGATGCAAGGACGAAAGCTTTCATGTATGCTTGCGACAAACAGATTAAAAAGCTGATAGAGCGCACGGAAAAGGTAAAAGTTTGGTGCGCCGTGGAATCAGTGGATGAAAAATACCTTGATTACATGGCAGCGGACAGCCGGACGCTTTTTTACAATTCATCCCTTGCGCCGGACGTGAAGCGCAAGCTGATAGCAAATTCTCAATATTGGTACATGAAATTAGGCACATCGGCGGCGATGGAAGAAATGATAAACATTGTTTTCCAGAACAACGACACAAGCATCGAAGAATGGTACAGCTACGCCGGAGAAGCGTTTCACTTTAGAATAGCGGTATCATCCGCCGTTACTACAGTCGAAATGTCCGAGTTTTTGAAATATGTAAACGAGGTAAAAAACGCCCGGTCAATCATTGACTATCTTGTTCTGCAAAGCAGAAGCACGCTTGTACTGCAAAATGATTCAGACTATAGCCGTCTGTCCTTTGAGCCTTGCAGCAATGATTTTTATTGCGGCACGGCCCCGGATTACGCTATGGGATTACATACGGCAGAAAGCGGCCTGCAGTTGTCCGGCAATGGGAAACTGTATCAAACGGAGCATGAGCCGGCCGGCACGACCCCGGATTACGCTAAGGGATTAAAACTTGCGGAAGGGATTCTTTCCGTTGGGAATGATGAAAGCGCAATTCCGTTCGCTTATGGCATGGACGATCAGACCGAAACAGGCACGGCCCCGGATTATGCTATGGGATTACAGCTTGCAGAAGGGGAATTGTGCGCCGAAAATGGCAGCAATTCACAATCTTTCGATTACAGCATGGACAATCAAACGGAAAGCGGCACATTTCCGAATTACGCTATGGCGGCGCAGTTTGCGGAGGAATCGCTTGATATTGCAGAATCCGGCGATGCAATCCCTTTTGAGTACCGTGTTGATAATAAATTTGCATCCGAGGATGTGTAAAGGAAAGGAGAGAAAGCACTATGCTAATGAGCAATGGAGAGATAGCGGCACTAAAGAACTATCTCAAAAACCGTGTGGCATACGCAAAGTATTATTCCGGCGGAAATTGGCACAAAATCGACGTGTACAAGGTTGATGTATTGCCGGACGGACGCTTTGCGGCTTACATCTTATTCGGGCATGATGCGCCGAATCAGATCAGCAAAATAGAATTTTACAATGTGGACGGCGGAATCTTTGCTTCCGGCACGGAATCCATCAATAAGGAATCGTTTTCTGAAGGAATCCTGTACCGATACACAATAGCGATTAAGCAGACCACGGAGTAAAAGGAAAGGAGTTAGTTGCAAAGATGTATATACCTGTTAAATGGAAAGACCATATTGTACAATTCATGCGCCGTTTCATGATGACGAATGGGGAGGGGCCGGGGCTTGTCTACTTGACCCCATCCCCCGGAGAAATTGAGCAGCAAGGAACGCCGCAAAGCGCAAGAAATTTCGGCCACATGGATTTAGGGATTCTGGAGGGGCAGCTTGTCGCTAACCTTATGTTTACGACAGGACGGCAGCAGGCCGGAGTGATCGAAAGCCTTACCGGGCAGCAGTTTGATGTGACACTTTCCAATTCCCGGAAATACCCGGCCACAAACGCAATCGCAACCGTGGCACTTACAAAATACCTCAACAATACGGATTATCAGCTTCACTATAAGATTTTGGAGTGTTCCGGCGGATATGTGGAGAGCGTGGAGTTTTACGACCTTGCGTCCAACGCATTCAAAGTAAAATACACCGGGAGCGCAACAAGCGCAAAGCTGCGAATCTATGTCACAGGAGGAATGTAAAAGATGGCTGCAAACGTGATAATAAAAACAGATGAACGCCGCCGGGACGAAGCCGCAATCCTTAAAAGCTTCAACGGCGGGGCCAGAGCCAACACAACCGCCCAAAATCGGGAATATGCCGAAGAAATCAATGCAAGGATGGGCGAGATCAAAAGAAAGGTAGGAATGAGAAGATGAAAGTTATCAACGCAAACGAGGGGCCGAAAATCCCTTATGATGTCAGCGGAAACAAAATCACTTTCGATGATGAGATCATGCTGAATCTGGAAAAGAAAGAAGCAGATGCCGATGTACATATCGACATTTCAACGGATGACTTCGGGGGGCTGATTACGGGCATCGGAAGGGATTATGTGGCACAAATCGACATTCCGGCAAGGGCTTATGAGGAAATCCCGGTGGAAGCGGAGGAAATGCCGGAATCCGGGGAAGCCAATGCGGAGGGAGATTCCGGGGAAAACGGCGGCGGAATGGGTGCATACGGCAGCAGAATTGACCGCATCCCCATCCCGTTTTCGATGGACAATGTTACATTGACATTATTTGCACTTAGGGAAGGAGTGGTGGAAAATGGCTAATTTTGACAGCTTGAAATTTGCAACGGAGGGCATTTCCGGCGGAAAAACAACAATTATCATGGATAACGCCGATTTGCCGTCCTTTATGAATCCCTTTTACAAAATGACGAATGCACAGCTTTTCGGCGGAAGCGAGATAGTACATTCCGCATGGAAACAGGGCAGCGTTGAAAAGGATGTTTTCTACGCCAGTAAATTCCTTAACTGCGTTGTGGATGGCCGTGCGTACAGTTGGCCGAATGTAATCCCGGCGCATTCATATAATTTTGATGCTGAAATGGGATTCTGCAATGCAAAAGGGCTTCATTGGCATCAAATGTCCTTTGCGGAATGGGCCGCAATCGTCCATTTGATGCACAAGATCGGATATGAGCCGAGAGGAAACAGCAATTACGGGAAAAGTCATTCCCATGTTTACGAAGTAGGGGCAAAGGATTCCGCCGGACGGACGGCAACGGGCAGCGGCCCGGTTACATGGAATCATGATGGAACACCGGGCGGAATTGCGGACTTCGTGGGGAATGTCTGGAAGCGGCTTTCTGGAATGAGGATAGTAAACGGCGAAATACAAGTGATGGAGGGCAACGCCCCGGCGTTGCAAGTTTCCCATGCGGCCGCTTCAACGGCATGGAAAGCCATCAAGCCGGACGGAAGCTTGGTAGACCCCGGCACAAGCGGAACTCTGCACTTCAACGCATCCGGCAACATCGGCACTTCTGTAGTGACAACAGGAACGCATAACAAGGCGTTTTCAGCGATTGCGGCGGCTGATTCCATCACGCTTCCCGAAATTATCATGGAATTGCTGCTTGCGCCTGTAAGTGGCGTTACAAATACCGGGCATTTCTGGATTGACCTTTCCGGGGAGCGTGTGCCTATCCGGGGCGGCAGCTACGTCAGCCCTTCGAACGGCGGTTCTTCGGCGTTGCTTTTGAGCAACTTGCGCTCCCATGTGTACGGCAGCATCGGCTTCTTCTCCGCTTACCAGAAAGATTGATGCCTGTCCGCTGAAATATGTTTCCTGTTTGGGGCGGCGATAGCCGCCCCTATCTTTTGCATGAAAGGAATGATGGGATGGAAAAACAAAATCAACCGCCGGGGAATCAGACAGTGCAAGCGCAACAAATCCCACAGGATGAAATAAACAAAATGAATGAGGATAAAGCCGGATTTGTGACGCTTCAGAAAATCCGGGATTTGCTGCAATACCTTTATACGGCTTTTGTGAAATATCCGAAATCCGAAAAATTAGGGCTTGTGGCGGACTATAAGCAAAACCTGTATGAATTTCTTTTTCTGATTATACAGGCACGGAAAAAATATTACAAAAAGACCACGCTACAGGATGCCGATGTGCGGCTTGAAATGTTGCGGATGCTTAACGATTTATCGTATGACTTGCACTATATCGACATAAAGCGGTATGAACTGATTGCAAGGCAGCTAAACGAGATCGGGCGGCTTTTGGGCGGTTGGATTAAGAACGTGAACAAATGAAAGAAATGCAAATTGATTTATAGATTGTATTTTCTTCGGGAATGGGCCATTGGCGTGTGCCTATCCGGGGCGGCAGCTACAACAACACTTCGAACGGCGGTTCTTCGGCGTTGAATTTGAACAACTTGCGCTCCAATGTGAACGGCAACATCGGCTTCTTCTCCGCTTACCATTTGAATCAGATTTGCAAGTTTACGGACTTGCAACAGCATAACTAAATGGGTAAGGGGCTTATTTCCGCCCCGAAAGGGGATATTAAAACCGCTGCTAATGCAGACAGTACGCCAGACGGCGGAACGGCGCAAGCCATATTTGCAACGAGCAGCAACTTATAAAGGAGAATCAGAGCATGAAACAGTTTGATTTGACTTTTGATGAAATTGTGGATTTTGAAAATCTGCTTATGGCATACAGGAAAGCGGCCGGGAATGGAAAGCGTTACCGGGGCGAAACATTGAGATTCACGGCAGAATTGACCGAAGAACTTATCCAGATTCAAAATGAATTGATATGGGGAAGTTATGAGGTTGGGCCATACCGGGCGAAAGAAATAAAAATTCCGAAGCCACGCATCATAATGGCCTTGCAATTCCGTGACCGTGTTGTACAGTGGGCTATCTGCAGGAAATTGAATCCGCTGTATGAAAAGATGTATATATATGATAGCTACGGATGCCGAAAAGGAAAAGGGCCAGTAAGGGCAAGGGAAAGGCTGCAATATTGGCTTCGCAAAGTCAACAGGAGCAGCAAGAAACATTATATCCTTAAACTTGACATAAGCAAATACTTTTACAGAATCGACCACGAAATACTGCTGAAAATCCTTGCAAAGCACATCAAGGACAAGCGGATTATGAATCTGCTTGACAAGATAATAAATTGCGAGAATACGGCTTTCGGGCTTCCTTCCGGCTGTATGCCTACTGAATTGCCACGGGATGAATGGATTTACTCCACCGGGATGCCAATAGGCAATTTGACATCACAAATGTTTGCAAACATCTACTTGCACGAATTAGATTTATTTTGCAAACACAAGCTGAAAATCCATTATTATCAGCGGACGGCGGACGATATTATTATCTTGTGGCCGGATAAACAGGAACTTCACGGAATCAAGGATGAAATCGAAAGATTTCTGAATGAGGAATTGCATCTTGAATTGAACAGCAAGACCGCAATCATTCCGGCGAATCGTTCCGTGGAGTATGTGGGCGCACTTGTGAACACACGGCGCATCAAAATCCGAAAGAGTACCCTCAAAAGGACAAGGCGATGTCTGAAATGCGTTGCCAGAAAGTACAACGAGGGGCGGACATCTTTTAAGAAAGCAAACAACACTTACCAGAGTTACCGGGGGATGTTCAAACATTGCAGCAATCAGAATATTTATAACCGCCTAGCGGCGGAATTTGTGCTAATACCACATCGAAAATCGCCGCCATAATAGGCGGTTATTTTTATTCTAGCAGAAAGGAGATAATGCCTTATGTCTGAAGGATACAATGGGGAATCATTCGAAGTGCAAGTGATGGAGCGTTTGACACGGATTGAGGAAAAACTGGACGGCTATGGAGAATTTAAGAAAAGATTCTACGATGCCGAAAAGGAGTTGGCGATTCTGAAAGATGATGTCAAAGAAAACCTTAACCGAATCAAGCAGCTTGAAAGCCGGAATCAGTGGCTTGCCCGGACGGCTGCGGCCGCCGTTATTACATCGCTTGTCGGAGTGATTTTCTGTTTCGTGAAGCTTGGAATGGGAATTTGACCCCATACAGGCGCACGGAACGGGCGAGAATGCCCCCAAAAGAGCCGGGGGCAAGTAAATCCACGCCGGAAACAGAAAAGCCGTAAATAGGGCGCACAGGAACGCACAAGGGCATATATGGGCGGCGTGGTGCATGAAAAAAACAGAAAGGAGCATAAAGACCATGCAAAAACTGAAAAGCAGAAAATTCTTGCTTACCATCTTAACGGTAATCATTGCCGTATGCGGCGCATTGGGAAACACCGATTCCCCCTTGATTCAGATTATCTGCATCATTGTTGCGGCTGCAGCCACGATTGCCTATAACATCATCGAGGGGAATATTGATGCCGCCGCCGTTGCAACCGTAATCAAAACGACCGTTGACAGCGTTTCGGAAATCATGGAGGAATCCGGGAGCGCAAAGACGGGCGGAAAGATTGGCGGAATCAGCACAAGCGGAACGCCGCCCGATGAAAAGAAAAGCGAATAACTATTTGACCCACGGGCGGCAGCGATGCCGCCCTTTCTTTTTAACAGGAGGAAACGAGATCATGACAGAAAGAGAAGCGAGAAATAAAATTGTAGGCATTTTCACGGGATGGGCCGGCAAAAAGGAAGCAGATGGAAGCCACAAGTCCATTATTGACCTTTACAACGGGCATTCCCCTCTTGCAAGGGGGTACAGGGTAAAATATAGTGATGCGTGGTGCGCCACGGCAGCATCCGCCGCCGCCATCGCCGCCGGGTACACGGACATCATCCCGACAGAATGCAGTTGCGAAAAGATGATTGCGCTTGCCAAAAAGATGGGGATTTGGGTGGAAAATGATTCCTATGTGCCGGATTCCGGGGATTATGTCCTTTATGATTGGCAGGATAACGGAATCGGGGATTGCACAGGGGCGGCCGACCATATCGGGATGGTTGTTGCCGTGTCCGGCGGAAATATCCGCATCGTTGAGGGAAATATCCGGGATTCCGTGGATTATCGGGTAATCGCCATCAATGAGCGATACATCCGGGGGTATATTGCCCCGAACTATGCAGCAAAGGCGGACAGCAAGGACAAACAGCCCCCGGCGGATAATGCCGCCGTGATTTGGGGATTTCTCAAAGAAAAGGGGCTGAATGCTTACGCCATCGCCGGACTGATGGGCAATCTTTACGCTGAAAGCGCACTGAATCCCCGGAATCTGCAAAACAGCTATGAAAAGAAGCTGAATATGTCAGATGCGGAATATACCGCCGCCGTGGATGCCGGAACATATAGCAATTTCGTCCGGGATGCCGCCGGGTACGGATTGGCGCAGTGGACATATCACACACGCAAACAGGCACTTCTTGATTACGCAAGGGGAAAAGGCGCATCAATCGGAGATTTGACGATGCAGCTTGAATTTTTGTGGAAAGAGATTTCCGGGTACAAAGCGGTTATGTCCGTGCTGAAATCCGCCGAATCCGTCAAGGCTGCTTCGGATGCAGTATTGACCGGGTACGAAAGGCCGGCAAATATGGGGGATTCCGTCAAGGCAAAAAGGGCGGAATATGGGCAGCATTATTTTGACAAGCACGCATCCGGCGGAATAGCAACAGGGGGCCAGACGGCAAGCAATCCCCCGGCGGAATCGTCCGGCACGGTTTACACCGTCAAGGGCGGCGATACGCTATCCAAGATTGCCAAGGCATACAATACTTCGGTTGATGCCATTTTAGCGGCAAACAAGGGCAAATATCCGGCTATGACAAGGGATTATATCGTTGTTGGGTGGAAACTTTCCATCGGCGGAGCAGCGGCATCCGCCCCGGCGGAATCGTCCGGCACGGTTTACACCGTCAAGGGCGGCGATACGCTATCCAAGATCGCCAAGGCATACAATACTTCGGTTGATGCCATTTTAGCGGCAAACAAGGGCAAATACCCGGCCATGACAAGGGATTATATCGTTGTTGGGTGGAAACTGGATATATAAGCAAAACGCAAGCGGAACATGAAAATGCCCCGGAATCGTCAAATGGCGATGCCGGGGCATTTTTTAACAGTCCGTAATTACATCATGCAGAAGGCTTGCAACTTTTTCAATGCTGAAATCCACGGGCGCATCATTGTATATCACATCCGCCGGATTTGTAACACATCCCTCAATCTGCTTTCTAAGTTGCTGCAATTCCTTGTCTGCCCGGCTTAATTCCTCATACTCCGCCCTTGACAAAATAGCCAACATACCAGATTCCCCCTTTCCGCCGGGGCGGATGCCCCGGCTATATGATTTAGAATAATTTTGCGTACATTTTTGTTACTTCGGTAAATAAATCTTGCAGCATATCGCAATAAACTCCATCAAAAACCTTTATTTCTTCGTCCTTATCCTCAATCCAAGCAAAAGTTTTTGTGTTGAGGTGTCCGGCGATGCGCTTTCGGAACTCCATTCTGTAGGTATCATCCGCCTTTAATGTAATTTTTAAGAAATTCGCCTTGCTACCGTTCTTCGGGATTCTCATTTGCAGACCGTTTTCAAATCCTAAAAGATTTTTACATCCTGTCATTGCCAAGAACTGATTTCCGCCTAACTGATTAAGAATCGTATTTGCTACTGTCATTTTTATTACCGTCCTTTCCTTAACTTCTGATTACATTATACACTATACAGTGTAACTTGTCAATACAAAATGTAAAATTATTTTGAAAAAGTGAAAGAAATAATTTCATTTTACATTATAAAGTGTAGGAAAGACAGGGCGGCACTTCCGCCCTGTCCTTTATACTGTGATTCTCTCCGCAACGCTGATAAAATGGGATTTTACGCTTTTTGTAAGCTTGGTGCATTCGCTATCTTCGCCATAATTATAGATTTCATATTCGATTTGAGCATCCAAAGCTTCCGCCGCCTGTCTAAAATGTTCTGCAATATATGTCTGATTGATTCCGGCTTTTACTTCGACTGCAGCGTGTTCCTCATTCCAAGCATTGCCCTCAATCCGTTTCATATAATCGTTTGTGTAAATGGCGATAGGCCAAGAGCGGCTTGCGCCGGATGCCTTGCTTATTTTCCCGGTTTTTGAAATTTTGTGGAGGGAATGATAATTCCCACACCATCCGGCATCCCCGGCGGAGCGGCTTACAAAATACAATCCGTTATCATTTTTGAAATATGCCCCCGTGATCTCCACCACATCCCCGGTTTTGATTTCGATTCCGTTTTTATCTATCATTTCTTTTTCCTTTCCGCCGGGGCTTTCTGCCCCGGCTATATGCTTGATTTATGCGGTTGCAATCTTTTCCACTTGCTCCGCCGTGAATAGAAAGGCTTTTGCTAAATAGTAGTGGCTATTATCGGCTTCGCCGTCTGCATCCGCATCCGCTTCAGCGTTTCCGGCCTTTTTGGTGGAGAATTTCCAAAGCCTAGTAACGATTTTGGCGTGTTCGCCTTTTTTCACGCTGTATCCGGCACTTTTCCATGTTGCGAATGTATGAACTGGAATCATGTGGCCGCTTTCCAGAATGGCTTCAACTTCCTCTTTTGTGTAAATCCCGTTTGCAATCGCTTCGCTGATGATAATCTGTGAATTTGTCATTTTTATTTTTCTTCCTTTCTTGTTTTGTTCCCTTACCTTATGATTACATTATACACTATAGAGTGTAACTTGTCAAGAGAAAATGTAAATAAAATTATAAAAATTTCAAAATCCTTTTACATAGGACATTATAAAGTGAAAAATAACACTTGACAAAATGACATTATAGAGTGTAGAATGTAATCACTACAGGAAAGGAGATGGAAAAATGCAGATGACCACAACGGAAAAAATAAAGCTGATTCGTGATCGGGCCGGATTGAACCTTGGGGAATTGGCAGAAAGGGCGGAAACGACCCGGCAAAACCTCAATAACAAATTCGGGCGGAATAATTTTTGTGAAAATGAAATCCGTAAATTGGCGGATGTCATGGGCTATGATGTGGAGATAACATTTATCAACCGGGAAACCGGGGAAAGGATTTAGATGAACGAAATAGATTTAGATAAAATCGACTTGACCGAGCCGCCCCCGGAGCATGAGCCGGAAAGACAATATTATTTCATGGCGAAATGCCGGGAATATGTCCGGGCGGAATCCAAGCGTTTAGGGCGGCCGCTTTTCTGTGCTACAATAACATTTGGGTGTCAGATGAACGCGAGAGATTCAGAGAAGCTGGCCGGCATTTTGAAGCAGACAGGTTTTCAGGAAACGGATATCGAGGAGGCCGATTTTGTTATTTACAATACCTGTACGGTACGTGACAATGCAAACAAGCGGGTTTTTGGCAGACTGGGGGTATTAAATGGGTATAAAAAGAAAAATCCGCATATGAAAGTGGCTCTTTGCGGTTGTATGATGCAGGAGGATCTGGTTATTCAGAAACTGTTAAAGAGCTATTCATTTGTGGATCTGATTTTCGGCACTCATAATCTGTATAAATTTGCGGAGCTGTTGTATCGCTGTTATACGGAAAAAGGCACAGTCATAGATATCTGGCAGGACACTGACAGGATCGTGGAGGCTTTGCCTGTGGAGAGGAAATATCCTTTTAAATCCGGGGTAAACATTATGTTCGGCTGTAATAATTTCTGCAGCTACTGCATTGTTCCCTATGTGCGTGGCAGGGAACGTTCCAGGGCACCGGAGGAGATTCTTCAGGAAGTGAAAAATCTTGCAAAGGACGGTGTCAGAGAGATCATGCTGCTGGGACAGAATGTCAACTCCTACGGAAAGCAGCAGGGGGGGAAGGGTATGACTTTTCCTGAACTGCTCAGGGAAGTGGTTAAAGTGGAGGGGATCGACAGGGTCCGCTTTATGACATCCCATCCGAAGGATCTTTCCGACGAGCTGATACAGGTGATGAAAGACTCAGAAAAGATCTGTCGCCATCTCCATCTGCCGCTGCAATCGGGATCTACAGGGATTCTGGAAAAGATGAATCGTCGTTACACAAAAGAAGCTTACATCGCGCTGGCAGAAAAGATCAGGAAGGAAATACCGGATATTTCTCTGACAACCGATATTATTGTGGGATTTCCGGGAGAGACTGAGCAGGATGCGGAAGAGACCATAGATGTGATAAAAAGGGTGCAGTTTGACAACGCTTTTACTTTTGTCTATTCCAAACGGACAGGCACTCCGGCGGCGGCCATGGAGCAGGTGCCTGATGAAGTGGTAAGGAAGAATTTTGACAGAATACTGGCCTGTGTCCAGGAGACGGCGAGAAATCGAGTAAAGCGTTTTGAGGGAAGGACGCTGCCTGTTCTGGTAGAAGAGATCAACGAACAGGACAGTTCACTTGTGACAGGACGGCTTTCCAATAATACGGTAGTGCATTTTCCGGGGGATGCCTCCCTGATCGGTGAGATCGTGGACGTAAAACTGAAAAGGTGCGAGGGATTTTACTATATCGGAGAAAAAGTCTGAATATGGGATATTTAATTTGACTAAATAGGTCAATTACACATATCGGCATATCAGTTGATTTGTGGGAGGAAAAATGGCTGAAAATGCTAAGGAACTGACAGAGAAAGAGCTATCGGAACTGACGCCGATGATGCAGCACTATCTGCAGACAAAAGATCAGTACCCAGGCTGTATTCTTTTTTACAGGCTTGGGGATTTTTATGAGATGTTTTTTGAAGATGCGCTGACCGTATCGCGGGAGCTGGAGATCACGCTGACCGGGAAAAGCTGTGGTCTGGAGGAGCGGGCGCCCATGTGTGGCGTCCCCTACCATGCGGTGGATACTTACCTGAACAGGCTTATTGAAAAAGGATACAAAGTGGCCATCTGTGAGCAGGTGGAGGATCCGAAGCTGGCGAAGGGTATGGTGAAGCGGGAAGTGACGCGGGTCGTCACGCCGGGAACCAACCTGAATGTCCAGGCCCTGGAGGAATCGCGCAACAATTTTCTGATGAGTATTGCCTATTTTCCGGGAAAAATCGGCCTCTCTGTCGCCGATATTTCCACAGGGGATTATTATCTGACGGAGCTGGAGGACAGCGCTAAACTGTTCGACGAGATCAACAAGTACGGGCCGGCGGAGATCATCTGCAACGATGCATTTCTGATTTCAGGTATGGATATTGAGGATATGCGGCATCGTCTGCGCATTGCGGTAAATGCGCTGGAATCCCACTACTTTGATGAGGACGCCGCTAAAAAACTGTTAAAAAAGCATTTTAAAGTAGTTGCTCTGACAGGGCTTGGCATCGAGGATTTTCCCCTTGGAGTTCTGGCTGCGGGAGCGCTTCTGCGTTATCTGTATGAGACCCAGAAGTCTTCCATGAGCAACATCACTCACATATATCCTTATCTGGCCAATACATATATGCTGCTTGACTCTGCCACAAGAAGAAACCTGGAACTGACGGAGACGCTGCGGGAAAAACAGAAGAGAGGATCCCTGTTGTGGGTGCTTGATAAGACAAAAACTGCCATGGGGGCGAGGACTCTGCGCAGCTATATCGAACAGCCGTTAATAGATAAGCGGCAGATCGAAGAGCGGTTAGATGCAGTGGAGGAGCTGACAAGGGACGCCATCAGCAGAGATGAGATCAGGGAGTATCTGAATCCAGTCTACGATCTGGAAAGACTTCTCGGTAAGATCAGCTATCAGTCGGCAAACCCAAGGGATCTGATCGCCTTTCGAAATTCGTTAGCCATGATGAAACCCATCAAGGCAGTTCTCAGCGCCTTCGATAAAAGTCTTTTATCTCAGATCCGGGTGGATATCGATCCGTTTGAGGATCTGTATGAACTGATCCAGGCAGCGATCGAGGAGGATCCGCCGGTACTGGTGCGGGAAGGAGGTATCATTAAAGACGGATTCGATGATACCATAGATTCTCTGCGGAAGGCAAAGACGGAGGGGAAAAACTGGCTGGCAGCATTGGAGGAAGAGGACAGGAACCGTACGGGTATTAAAAATCTGCGGATCAAATATAATAAAGTGTTTGGTTACTACTTTGAGGTGACAAATTCCTTTAAAAACATGGTGCCGAAGGACTATATACGCAAACAGACTCTCGCCAATGCGGAGCGGTATACGACGCCGCGGTTAAAAGAACTGGAAGATACGATTCTGAACGCGGAAGATAAGTTGTCCACATTGGAATACGATCTCTTCTGTAAGATACGGGATACCATAGGAGCTGAGATCGAGCGGATCCAGAAAACAGCGAAAGCTATCGCCAGACTGGATGTCTTTGCTTCCCTTTCTCTGGTGGCGGAGCGATACCATTATGTGCGGCCTGAAATCAACGAAAAAGGACTGATCCATATTAAGGAAGGACGGCATCCCGTTGTGGAACAGGTGATGGGAAATGACATGTTTGTCACAAATGACACTTATCTGGACAATAATTCCCATTTGATCGCCGTGATCACCGGCCCCAATATGGCCGGAAAATCTACTTATATGCGGCAGACGGCCCTAATCGTGCTGCTGGCTCAGCTGGGCAGCTTTGTGCCGGCGAAATCCGCAAAGATCGGACTGGTGGACCGGATCTTCACAAGAGTGGGGGCTTCTGACGATCTGGCCAGCGGGCAGAGTACCTTTATGGTGGAGATGAACGAAGTCGCAAATATTCTGCGCAACGCCACAAAGAACAGTCTGCTGATTCTGGATGAGATCGGCAGGGGCACTTCCACGTTCGATGGTCTTTCCATCGCCTGGGCGGTGATTGAGCATATCAGCAACCGTAAGCTTCTTGGGGCAAAGACGCTGTTTGCCACCCACTATCACGAGCTGACAGAGCTGGAGGGAAAGATTGGCAATGTCAACAATTACTGCATAGCAGTGAAAGAAAAGGGAGACGATATTGTTTTCCTGCGAAAGATTATCAAGGGCGGAGCGGATAAGAGCTACGGTATTCAGGTGGCGAAGCTGGCGGGAGTGCCGGATATGGTGATCGATCGTGCGAAAGAGATCGTGGCACAGCTCAGCGAAAATGACATCACCGAGAAAGTACAGAATATTGCCGTGGAGGCAAAGACAGGCGACAAAAAGGTGCAGACATACGACGAGGTGGATCTGCAGCAGATATCACTATTTGACACGGTTACGGACGAAGACGTGCTGAAGGAACTGCTGGAAGTGGATGTGATGAATATGACGCCGGTGGATGCGATGAATACATTGTACCGGCTGCAGAGCAGATTGAAAAACCGGTGGGGATAGAAAGCGGCGCATCATGGTAAATCCCATATACCGGGTGGAACATAAAATTTGAAGTATCAAAAGGCAGGCATAACATACAGAAGTATACCGGCTTACCATTCGAATATTGAGAAAAAATTCAGTAAATAACAGAACAAAATTCAGGAGGGAATCAGTATGAGTTATGATTACGACGTTATGATAATAGGAGCAGGACCGGGAGGTATTTTCTCGGCTTACGAACTGTTGCAGAAAAAGCCGGAGTGGAAGATCGTGGTGCTGGAGGCGGGAAATTCTCTGGATAAGCGGAAATGCCCTATTGACGGTGATAAAGTAAAGAGCTGTATCGGCTGTAAAACTTGTGCGATCATGAATGGTTTCGGCGGTGCGGGGGCTTTCTCCGACGGAAAATATAATATCACGAACGAATTCGGCGGAACGCTCCACGAGTATATCGGAAAGCAGAAAGCGACGGAGCTGATGGAGTATGTGGACGGCATCAATGTCAAATATGGTGGTCACAAGACAAAGTTATATTCCACCACAAACACACAGTTCAAGAGACTCTGCCTGCAGAATAACCTTCATCTGCTGGATGCCTCAGTGCGCCATTTGGGCACGGACATCAATTTCGAGGTGCTGGAAAATCTGTTTGGTGAACTGAAAGACAGGGTGGAATTTCATTTCATGACGCCGGTGCGCAGTATCAAACTGCTGGAAGGCGGCTATGAGGCAGTGACGGACGAAGCCTGTTATACCGCTGAAAAATGCATTATCTCCGTGGGCAGAAGCGGCAGCAAGTGGATGGAGAAAGTCTGCGGCGACTTGAAGATCCCCACCCTGTCCAACCGTGTGGATATCGGCGTGAGGGTGGAACTTCCGGCGGAAATTTTTGCTCCCATCACGGACGAGCTGTATGAGAGCAAGATCGTCTATAAGACGGAAAAATATCAGGATAAGGTGCGCACTTTCTGCATGAATCCGAAGGGGGCCGTGGTCAATGAAAATACGAATGGCATCGTTACGGTGAATGGGCACAGCTATGAGGATCCGGCGCTGCAGACGGAAAACACCAACTTTGCGCTGTTAGTGTCCAAACATTTTACGGAGCCTTTTAAGGACAGCAACGGCTATGGCGAAAGTATTGCCAGGCTCTCCAATATGCTGGGAGGCGGCGTGATCATGCAGCGTTTTGGAGATCTGATCCGTGGCCAGAGAAGTACGGAAAAACGTCTGTCGAAATCTTTCCTGACACCTACTCTCGCGGCGATACCCGGGGATCTGAGCCTGGTGATGCCCAAAAGAATTCTGGACGGTATCATCGAGATGATCTATGCCCTAGATAAGATCGCGCCGGGGACGGCGAATGACGATACGCTGCTGTACGGTGTGGAAGTGAAATTTTATAATATGGAAGTGGAACTGGACAAAAATCTGGAGACGCTGCACAGGGGGCTGTTTGTTATCGGCGACGGCAGCGGCGTCACTCACTCGCTGTCCCACGCTTCCGCCAGCGGCGTCTATGTGGCGAGGTATCTGGCAGAGCATGCGTGAGAGAAATTATCGGAAGGAGAAGTATGGCAGCTATTCATGTATTAAGTCATGAGACAATCGACAGGATCGCAGCCGGCGAAGTAGTGGAACGACCTTCCAGTATCGTGAAGGAACTGGTGGAAAATGCCATCGATGCCGGGGCAACGGCAGTTACAGTGGAAATTAAGGACGGCGGCATCAGTTTTATCCGGGTCAGTGACAACGGCTGCGGTATTGAAAAATCGGAGATCCGCAGAGCCTTCCTGCGCCATGCCACCTCCAAGATACAGGATGCGGAGGATCTGCTTCGGCTGCATTCTCTGGGATTTCGCGGGGAGGCTTTAAGCAGTATTTCCGCAGTCTCCCAGACGGAGATGATCACCAAAACAAAAGCGGAACTGACAGGGGTCCGCATCAGTATGGAGGGATCTGCGGAAACGGATTTTGAGGAGGTTGGCGCGCCTGAGGGGACGACGATTATTGTGCGCAACCTGTTTTTCAATGTGCCCGCAAGGCGGAAATTCCTGAAACAGCCTGCTACTGAGGGCGGTTATGTGGCAGATCTGATGGAGCATCTGGCATTGGCAAATTCGCGGATCTCTTTCCAGTTTATCCAGAATAATCAGGTGAAGTTTTCCACCGCCGGAAATGGAATTTTAAATCAGACGGTATACAAACTTTATGGGAAGGACATGACAGATGCCTTAATCCCGATTGAGCGGCAGGGGGAGGGCATTCGTCTCTCCGGTTTCCTTGGAAAACCTTCCTGTAACCGTTCCAACAGAAATTATGAATTCTATTTTCTGAACGGCAGATATATTAAGAGCAGTCTGGTAGCCAAAGCGCTGGAGGAAGGTTACAGATCTTACCTGATGCAGCACAAATACCCGTTCTGTGTGCTGATGATGGATGTGGATCCTGTTCGGGTAGATGTGAATGTTCATCCCGCAAAGATGGAAGTCCGATTTACGGAGGAAATGCGCGTCTATGAATTTCTTCTGGAGTCTGTCAGGGAAGTGCTGGCCGCTCATGAAATGATACCGGAAATCGCCCTGACAGAGCCGGAAAAAGAGATTAAAAAGGAGAAAGCCATCGAACCGTTCCAGAAAAATCGGACAGAGGTAAGGACAGAAAGTATAAAAAATATTTTACCGGCAGATACTGTGACAGAAAATAATCCGAAAGTCTCTTCCAAAGATTTCTTTGTGGATTTTGATGAGATGGAAGAGAAGGGGACAAAGACAGGAGCTTCATCAGGCGGACTCCCCGAAAAAAGAGTACAGGAAGTAAACAGCCTGAGCATGAAAAAGACTGCTTCAGAAGAGCTGTTTGCCGGAAAGGTGCAGGATGAGGAAGAAATATATGTGACCGAGCCGGTCAACCGAGAGGAGAATGGGATCTGTGCAGTAAAAAGCCTGTCACCGGCTTTTGAAGGACCTGCAATTTCCGACACAAAGCAGTTGAATCTTTTTGAGGAACGGATCATCTCTGAGACAGGAAGACAGAAATTCCAGATCCTGGGACAGGCCTTTGATACATACTGGATCGTTGTGCATGAGGATAGACTGCTGATGATCGACCAGCATGCCGCCCATGAGAAGGTGAAGTATGAGCGGATCATGAAGGCGGTCAAAGAAAGTGATGTAGTGTCACAGTATCTCTATCCGCCGCTTGTGCTTTCTCTGTCCGGCAGAGAGCAGGAGATCCTTTCCCGTTACAGGGAAGCCTTTGAAAAACTGGGTTTTGAGCTGGAATATTTCGGCGGTAACGAGATCAACATCCGAAGCGCGCCGGCGGAACTGTTCGGCAGCACGATAAAAGATATGTTTCTGGAAGTGCTGGACGAACTCTCCGTCACAGGTGTCGGACGGGCAAAGAGCACAGAGGAGCGGATTGCCACGATGGCCTGCAAGGCGGCGGTGAAAGGGAACATGCGTATGAGCGTGCCGGAGATGGAGGCGTTGCTCGATGAACTTCTGACACTGGACAATCCCTACTTTTGTCCCCACGGCAGGCCGACGATCATTTCCTTCACAAGACAGGAACTGGAGAAAAAATTTAAGCGGATCGTATAATCCTCAAATAATCCGGCAGGAAACCTACGGGTATCCAGGCAGCAGCGCAGACTGATAATTCGCATAATCAACAGATTGCCGCGAGTGTCCTTGTTCGCGGGAATAGGGTAATGGGGTATTTCAGAAATGAAAGACACACACACATCCTATAACAGGGAAAAACTTCACACACTTCGTCCTCTTATTGTATTGACAGGGCCTACCGCTGTCGGAAAAACGGCGGTTTCTGTTGAGTTTGCAAAAGCTGTGCAGGGAGAGATCATTTCTGCGGATTCCATGCAGGTCTACAGAGGAATGGATATCGGTTCGGCGAAAATCGGGGCGGAGGAGATGGCAGGTGTCAGACATCACCTGTTAGATATTTTAGAACCTGAAGAGAACTTTAATGTGATGCTTTTCCAGCGGCTTGCAAAAGAAAAGATAGAGGAGATCTACGACCGCAGCCACATTCCAATTCTGACCGGCGGCACCGGATTTTATATCCAGTCGGTACTTTATGACATTGCGTTTACGGTGGAAACTGATATGAGTGTCAGAGACAGGCTGGAATGGGAGGCGTTGGAGAAGGGGGCAGAATATCTCCACGAAAAGCTCACCGCCGTAGACCCTGTGACGGCCGAAAATATCCATGCCAACAATGTCAGGCGGGTGATCCGTGCATTGGAGTTTTATGAGCTGAACGGTTATCCTCTGTCGGAACATAATGCGAAAGAGAGACAGAAAAGTTCACCGTATCTGTTTCGCTATTATGTGCTCAATGAGCCCAGGGAACTGCTCTATGAGAAAATTGAAAGCCGGGTGGATGGTATGATGGCGCAGGGGCTTGTAGCGGAAGTGAAGGCGCTGAAGGAGAGGGGATGTACCAGAGATATGGTTTCCATGCAGGGCCTGGGCTACAAGGAGATTCTGGATTATCTGGATGGCGTCTGTACACTGGAAGCTGCTGTTGATACGATCAAAAGGGAAACGAGGCATTTCGCCAAAAGGCAGCTCACCTGGTTTCGCCGGGAAAAGGAAGTGACCTGGGTAGAGAAAAAAAACTTTGCAGATATGTGGGAGCTTTTTGATTTTTTGATAAAAGATTTTGAAACAAATATCGGTAAAAAGTTATGACAGTGATTTTTGAGAGAAACTTCTGAAAGACGAATATTATCAGGAATAATAGTAATGTTTTTTGTAACTTGAGAGAGGAACATTGTTATGATAGAAAAAACACATATCAAATTGGAAACAGCGCGTCTGATTCTGCGTCCCTGGGAGAAGGCAGACGCGGAAAGTTTATACGAATATGCGAGAGATCCGGCTGTAGGGCCAGTGGCGGGCTGGCCTGTACATACCAGTGTGGAAAGCAGCAGAGAAATCATACGGACTGTCTTCGCGGCGGATGAGACGTATGCGGTCTGCCTGAAGGAAGATAATAAGGCGATCGGGTGCGTCGCCGTCACGGTCGGAGCGGAGAGCAATTTAAACCTGTCAGAAACGGAGGGAGAGATAGGATACTGGATTGGTGTGCCCTTCTGGGGACAGGGACTGATACCGGAAGCCGTGCGGGAACTGATACGCCGCAGTTTTGAGGATCTGGGGCTTGTCAAACTCTGGTGCGGATATTTTGAGGGAAATACCAAATCGAAGAGAGTGCAGGAGAAATGCGGCTTTGTTTACCATCATACGAATAAGGACATGCACTGGAAGCTGATGGACGATATCCGGACGGAGCATGTCACCTGTCTGACGAGGGATGACTGGGAGCGAAAACAGGCTGAGAATAGAGATAATCGGAAAGAAGTGAATGATCGATGAAAAAACTTTTAATGTGCTGTAAATCGGCAGAATAAAAGCTTCTTGACTTATGTAGATTACCGATATATTATATAGATAATAGATGTATCGATAATCTATATAAAGAAAAGGAGCAGGATCGAATCATCAGGCGCCGACGGTTTGGTCCGAAAGAGAAAATGAAACATGGAAAAAAGAAATATCTGCTTATTATTTTGCCTGTTCTGGTACTGACCGCCGGGGGCATCCTGGTCTGGTATCTGACTGGTGGTTTTATGAGTCCCGTGACCGGACGGATTGAGGATGAGGATTACAGGGCGGGCAACAGGAAGTACTACAGACGGGAACAGTATTTCCCGTTACAGAGGGGCGTATTATCGGAAATCCCCGAGATAGATGAAAATATGGGCCTGGATCTGCGGGGAAGCGACGCTTCCAGTCTGGATCTTGCACAGGAGAGAGCGCTTTTGGATCTTGCAACCTTTGACAGCGCCACAGTCTGGCCGGAAGCGTTGCCGGAAGACTTTTTTCCGGAACGGATCATGGAAACCGGAAAAAATCCCGGCCTCGGCATAAGAGCACTCCATGAAAAGGGGATCACCGGTGAGGGCGTAAGCATCGCCATTGTGGATCAGGCGTTAAATCCGGAGCATGTGGAATACGCGGACAACCTGATGAACTATGAGTTATTGCACTGCAGCGATCAGGCGGCGCAGATGCATGGTTCCGCAGTGACCAGCATCGCCGTCGGGAAAACCTGCGGCGTAGCGCCAGGAGCTGATGTCTATTATATCGCTTCCACCTTCGGTACTTACGGTTTTGGCAGCATGAAGATGGACTTAAACTACATGGCGGACAGCATCGACCGGGTATTAGAGATCAATAAGCTGCTACCTGTGGAGAAAAAGATCCGTGTGATCTCTATCTCCAGAGGATTCAGTTCCGAAAAAGGTTCCGACGAGGTGCGGGCGGCCATCGAGCGGGCGAAAGAGGAGGACGTGTTTGTAATCACCACCTCCACGGATGCTAATTACGGTTTCGCGTTGATGGGACTTGGAAGAGAACAGACCGCAGATCCCGACAGCGTATCGGTCTACGGTCCGGGGCACTTCTGGAGCGGGGAATTTTACAGGGACGGCATAGCAGATCCCGCCCATATACTGCTAGTGCCTATGGATGCGAGGACTTACGCTTCCTGGTACGATACGGGCGGCTATGAGTTTGCCTCCTCCGGGGGCTTAAGCTGGTCCGTCCCCTGGCTTGCCGGGCTGTACGCCCTCTGTCTGCAGACGGATCAGGACCTTACACCCGAAGAATTTATTCAGACTGCGTTTGAGACCGGCACAGTGCAGACATTAGAGTACGAGGGGACTTCTTATGAACTGGGGACAATTGTGGATCCGACAGCACTGACAGAAGCGTTGGAGTAAAGAAAATGTCCACTGTTTTGCGGAAGATACGGATATGATGAAAAAAGAGGAAGAACAGGCAGCTATGTGATTTTTGTCCTGTTTGTCATGGCCGCAGTACCGGGCAATATTGTGAAAAAAGGTCGGTACGCCCAAAATAAGTGATTGGAGAATAAAAACAGATGGAACAGTATTACAGACAACTCGGTATCTCATCCGATGTCTATCATTTCTGCCAGAGAATCTGGGACTCTCTAGCAGAACGCTTTGCAAAGATCGATGCGGTATCTGAGGCAAATCAGCTGAAGGTTTTGAAGTCATTGCAGGAAAATCAGGTCTCCGAGGCCTGCATGCTTGGTACTACGGGCTACGGCTACAATGATCTGGGACGGGATACGTTAGAAAAAGTTTATGCAGGCATCTTCCATACGGAAGATGCCCTGGTACGTCCCCAGATCACCTGCGGCACCCATGCGCTGGCGTTAGCGTTACTGAGTAACTTACGCCCCGGTGACGAACTGCTTTCGCCGGTAGGAAAGCCCTATGATACGCTGGAGGAGGTTATCGGTATCCGCCCTTCAAAGGGGTCTTTGGCTGAGTACGGCATTACCTACGCGCAGGTGGATCTGCTGCCTGACGGCGGTTTTGACTGGGAAGGCATCGAAAAGGCGATAAACGAACGGACGCGCCTTGTGACGATTCAGCGTTCCAAAGGCTATGCTACCCGTCCCACACTGTCCGTGGAGCGGATCGGAGAACTGATCGACTTTATAAAAAAAATAAAACCGGATGTGCTCTGTATGGTGGATAACTGTTATGGGGAATTTGTGGAGACCATCGAGCCTACGGATGTGGGGGCGGATATGGCAGTGGGATCCCTGATCAAAAATCCAGGCGGCGGCATTGCACCCATTGGCGGCTATATCGCAGGAAAAAAAGAATGCGTAGAGAATGCGGCCTTCCGCCTCACCAGCCCGGGACTCGGCAAAGAGGTGGGGGCTTCCTTGGGGATTTTGAGTGGTTTCTATGAGGGACTGTTTTTGGCGCCGAATGTGACCGCGAGCGCATTAAAAGGAGCTGTTTTTGCAGCAAATGTCTACGGGAGACTGGGATTTGAAGTGATTCCGGATGGCACCAAAGAGCGGTATGATATCATTCAGGCTGTATGCTTTGGGAAGCCGGAAGCACTGATCGCGTTTTGCGAGGGCATTCAGGCCGCTTCACCGGTGGATTCCCACGTATGTCCTGAGCCCTGGGCGATGCCGGGCTATGACAGCGATGTGATTATGGCTGCCGGGGCCTTTGTGTCCGGCTCTTCCATTGAACTATCTGCAGACGGCCCGTTGAAATATCCATATGCTGCTTATTTTCAGGGGGGCATCACCTGGCAGCACGCAAAATTTGGTATTATGCGGTCTTTGCAGGCTCTTGTCGACAAAGGACTGGTTTTATCAGAACTTCAGAATTTGTGATGACAAATTTTGTCTAAAAAAGTGGGGGTTTTTATGTACAGAAAAGGGATTTTGTGTTAGTATGTTAGAAGCGTAAAAAATGGGGGATGCCGGAAAGGAAAAAATATTATCCTATTTTGGCCGGTATAGTATTCCAAATATGGTAAATACTATGAAGGAATCACCAAAAAGAATGCGTGAGCGATGAGTTTCTGCCCGGAGAGTGGAAAGGAAAGCAGATGCATTCATACGATATGAAACCCTATGAAATAGTGAAAGAATATGGGGTGGAAGCTTTAGAGGATGACGAGCTTTTAGCCGTGTTTATCAGGACCGGGACAAAAGAACAGAATGCGGTGGAAGTGGCAAACCGGATTCTTGACAGTTTTCCGGAGAGAAGCCTGTTGGGGTTGTGCCGTATTCCCTGGCGGGAACTGATGAAAATATCCGGCATCGGCGAAGTAAAGGCTATCAGGCTGAAATGTCTGGCGGAGCTCGCAAGGCGGATATCCCGGATGACAGCAAAGAAAGGGCTGAAATTCGACAGGCCGGAGACGATATGGCAGTACTATAAAGAAAGTATGCGCCATGAGGAACGGGAGAGAGTGCTGTTGATCATGCTGGATCAGAAACTGCGGATGATCTGCGATGCCGTGCTCTCCATTGGAACTATCAGAGAATCCGTGGTTTCACCACGGGAATTATTTATCATGGCACTCAGAGAAAAAGCAGTACAGATCATGCTGGTCCACAATCATCCCAGCGGTGACCCCACACCCAGCAGAGCAGATCTGGAAATTACAGAACGGGTAAGGCTGCTTGGGGCGATGATGGAAATACCGCTTGTGGACCATATCATTATCGGAGATAAAACATATTGCAGTCTGCGGGAAAACGGATACCTTGTAATATAAAAAGTGCGATGGCATGAGCTGTCTCAGAAATGTATACCACTTTTTTACAGGAAAAAGCTTATTCGCAAAATGAAAGGAGTACGGTTTTGGCTAACAACATTTTCGGCATCGATTTGGGGACAAATAATATTAAGATTTTTAATAAGAGTGACGATTCTATCATGGTGGAAAAAAACATGATAGCTATTGAAAATAAGAAGAATCTGTTTGCCTATGGAGATTCTGCCTATGAAATGTATGAAAAAGCGCCGGGCAATATCCAGATTTCCTATCCGCTGTGTAATGGTGTGATTGCGGACATCCACAATATGGAGACGTTGGTCCGGTATTTTATCACCGATCTTTCCAGGGGAACGATTAAGCCTTCTGATTTTTATATTGCAGTACCCACCGATGTGACTGAGGTGGAAAAAAGAGCTTTTTATGATCTGATCCGGGATGCCGGCGTAAAAGCGAAACGTATCATGATTGTGGAAAAAGCGGTAGCCGATGGCCTTGGGCTTGATATTGATGTGAAAAATTCCCAGGGTGTGCTGGTCGTCAACGTAGGATACGATACGACGGAGGTTTCAATTCTTTCTCTGGGCGGCATCGTACTCAGCCGGCTGATCAAAGTTGGGGGACTCAAATTTGATGACGCCATTCGTGCTGCGGTGCGGAAGGAATTCAGTCTTCTGATTGGTGGAAAGACTGCCGAGAATGTGAAATTTTCTCTTGCCGAGTTGGAGAAAGAGGGAAGGGGGGCACAGGTCTTCGGCCGGGATATTGTGACAGGGCTGCCTGTGGAACGGGAAATTCCGACAAAACTCATCGATACCTGCCTGACGGAAAATTTCAATATGATCATCGATAATGTAAAAGTGATTCTGGAACGTACGCCGCCTGAACTGGCGGCAGACATTTACAGGCACGGTATTTATCTCACCGGCGGCGCTTCTCAGGTGAACCATCTGGCGGAACTGATCAGCGTAGGTACGGGCTTAAAGGTGAACGTGGCTGCAGAACCCATGAACAGTGTGGTACTTGGTATTGCAAAGATCATCAAAGATGACAACTATAAATCCGTAGCATATTCTATTGAAGGAATGAGTAAATGAGTCCAGTAGTAAGACAAAAAGGAGAAAAATTTACATTACCGGGTAAATATCTCCTTTTTATTTTAACGATCCTGTGTACAGGACTGATGGTCCTGACTTTTACCACATCAGCGCTGAGTACGCCTCTGTCCTATGCGGCAGGTTTTCTGGTGGTGCCCTTTGAGAAGGGAATATCAAAAGTCGGAAGCTATCTGAACGAACGTACAGAAATGCTGCAGGAAATACAGAATCTGATTGAGGAGAACGAATCCTTAAAACAGCAGGTGGCGGATCTTACAAATGAGAATATTGCACTGCAGCAGGATCGGTTTGAGCTGACTAATCTGAGGCAGCTTTATGAACTGGATGCAGAGTATGCTGATTATGAAAAGATCGGCGCACGGGTGATTTCAAAAGACAGCGGTAACTGGTATCATTCCTTTGTTATTGACAAGGGAACTGATGACGGAATTGCGGAAAATATGAATGTCATGGCGGGGGCAGGATTAGTTGGCAGAGTTACTTCCGTAGGGAAAAACTGGGCGAAGGTGACAACTATCATCAGTGATAATGTGAGTGCCAGCGGCACCGTATTATCCACCTCAGATAATCTGGTGGTCACCGGTAATCTGGAGACCTATGCAGATGGACTGATTGAATTTAACAAGCTGATCGATGAAAAAAATCAGGTGGTGGAGGGTGATAAGATCGTCACCTCCAATATCAGCGACCACTATCTGCCCGGAATTCTGATCGGTTACATATCCAGTTTAAATACTGATTCCAACAATCTGACAAAATCAGGTTATGTGACGCCGGCAGTGGATTTCTCCCATCTGGAAGAAGTTCTGGTTATTTTGGAAGAAAAACAGACGATCGAGGAATAAATGCGTAAAAGATTATTATCTGTTCTATTTTATTTTATTATGTTTTTCTGCTTTATACTGCAGTGTACCCTGTTTAAGCGGCTCAGTTTCGGAGGCATCAGCCCTAACCTGTTACTGATCACGACCACTTCCCTGGGTTTCATGCGGGGGGAGAAGCAGGGGCTGTTGGCAGGTTTTGTCAGTGGGCTGTTTGTGGACATCTTTTTTGGCGACGTGATAGGGCTTTATGCCATGCTCTACATGTACATCGGATACCTGAACGGAAAATTCAGCCGAATTTTCTATCCGGAAGATATAAAACTGCCGTTGGCATTAATCACTCTGAGTGATCTGTCCTACGGTATGGTCTGCTATATTGTACTGTTTTTATTGCGGGGCAGACTGAATTTTCCTTATTTTTTCTTTCACATTATCCTGCCGGAAACGGTATATACGATCGTGATGAGTATTATTCTCTATCCGATCCTGTTAACTATATACAAACGGCTGAATATAGACGAAGACAGGAGCGAAACAGATTTTGTTTGACAGAATAAAAGATAAAATACTGAATATGGTGCTTTCCAGAGAGTTTGTGCTGATCCTTGCGATCTTTCTGTGTGGCGGTATTTTAGTTCACAGACTTTTTACTCTGCAGATCGTAAACGGAGCTTCCTATCTGGAGAATTTTCAACTGACCATCAGAAAAGAACGGTCGATTCCGGCTGCCCGGGGCAATATTTATGACAGGAACGGCAGACTGCTTGCTTACAATGAGCTTGCTTATTCTGTTACCATCGAAGATGTATATGAATCCGGCCGGATGAAAAATAAAAATATCAATGAGACGATCTATAAGGTGATCCGAATGATAGAGGACAGCGGCGATGAGGTGATCAGCGATTTTGAGATCTATCTGGATTCCTCCGGTAATTACCAGTACAATGTGAGCGACAATGCACTGCTTCGTTTTCTGGGGGATGTGTACGGTGAGGCCGATGTCAATAAACTGGAATACAAGGAACGGACCGCATCTCCTGATGAGGTGATTGCCTATCTGTGCAGTTCCGACAGATATGGCGTTGGAACTTACAGAGAAAAAGAGGACGGTACGTTAGAGCTCATACCCGAAGAAGGGTATACAAAGGATGAAATTTTAAAGATTCTGACTGTGAGGTTTGCGCTTTCCGCCAACAGCTACCAGAAATATATCGCAACCACCATCGCCACGGATGTGGGGGAAAGGACTGTGGCGGTAGTCAGTGAAAATATTCAGTATCTGGATGGTGTCAATATTGCGGAGGATACGATCCGCAAATATGTTAACAGTGTATATTTTAGTCATATCATCGGCTATACCGGAAAGATTCCATCCGAACGGCTTGTGGAGTATACGGAGCGGGACTCCACTTATGCTTTGAATGATCAGGTGGGCGTTGCGGGTATCGAGGCCTCCATGGAAGATATTCTGCGGGGAAAAAAGGGGTCTGAGGTGATCTATGTAGACAGTTTCGGTAAAGTGATTGAATCTACGGATTATGTGGAGCCGGGTGCCGGAGACGATATTTACCTGACCCTGGATACCGAATTGCAGGCTGCAGCCTACAATATCCTGGAACAGAAGATTGCGGGTATCGTGGTTTCCAGAATCCGGAATATCAAAGAGTATGTGCCAAAGGAAAACGCGGGAAGTTCTTCCATTCTGATCGCAATATACGATGTGTATAATACACTGATTGAAAACAGCATCATCGATGTCTCTCACTTTACGGAACCGGATGCAAAGGAAACGGAACGGACCGTGGCGGAAAAGTACAGACAGCAGAAGGCAGGTGTGCTGGAAAAACTGCGGGAGGAACTGCTTGTCGAAAAGACGCCTTATGATCAGCTTTCCACAGAATATCAGGTCTACATGCTGTATATCGTATCTCTGCTTGGAAACAACAATATTCTTCTGACGGATGAAGTGGAAGACACAGATGAAATTTATCTGGCATGGCATCAGGAAGAAAATATACCTCTCGAACAGTATCTGCGGCACTGTATCGCAAAGCGCTGGATCGATGTGACAAAGCTGGAGCTGGAAAACGATTACGCGGATTCAGAGGAGATATATGAAACGTTAGTGGACTATATCGTAAATAAACTGGATACGGATTCCACCTTTGAGAAACGGATCTACCGCTATATGATCAAAAACGATGTGCTGAGCGGCAAGGAGATCTGCCAGATACTCTGCGAACAGAAGGTTGTGGAAGTGGATATGGAGGTGGAAAACCGGTTGTACAGTGGTGGGATCACAGCATATCAGTTTATGCTGGACCGGATTTCAGATCTGGATATCACGCCAGCCCAGCTTGCTTTAGAGCCCTGTTCCGGTTCCATGGTAATAACAGATGTAAATACTGGCGATACGCTGGCTCTTGTTTCCTATCCAGGCTATGATACAAACAGGCTCGCCAACTCTATCGATGCAGACTATTATGCCAGACTGATGAATGACGAGGCACGCCCGATGTACAGCAGGGCCACACAGGAGCGGACCGCTCCGGGTTCTACCTATAAGATGGTTTCGGCCACAGCCGGGTTGATGGAGGGTGTCATTTCGCTCTCCACCACAGTCACCTGCTCAGGGCCATTTGAAAAAATAACGCCGTCACCCCATTGTCATATTTATCCCGGGGCCCATGGCAACATGAATGTGATCAGCAGTATCGAGAGATCCTGCAACAGTTTCTTTTATGAGATGGGCTACAGACTGGGGTCTTCAGGAGATTCTTACAAGAGTGAACGGGGTACGGATACTCTTGCAAAATATGCGGATATGTATGGGCTTTCCGAGACTTCCGGCCTGGAGCTGGAAGAGTCCGATCCAAAACTTTCTACGGAGGACGCCGTGCGTTCTTCTATCGGACAGGGAAATAATAACTTTACAACAGCTCAGCTTGCACGCTATGTGACAACGGTGGCCAACAGTGGAACCTGTTATAATCTGACTCTGATAGACAAGATCACCGATAAAAACGGCACACTGTTGGAGGACAGAAGCGCTGAGGTACGCAATTATGTGGAAATGGACGAAAGCAGCTGGAATGCCATCCATACCGGTATGCGGGGGGTTGTTGAAAGAATGTCCTATTATGCGGATCTGGGGGTCAATGTAGCCGGAAAAACAGGGACGGCAGAGCAATCGGAAAGACACCCGAACCACGCTCTGTTTGTCAGCTATGCGCCCTATGAAAATCCGGAAATTTCCGTGACGGTGCGTATTGCGAACGGGTATTCCTCATCCTACGCCGCACAGACGGCAAAGGATATTTATACATATTATTATAAACTGGATGATGAAGAAAATATTCTCACCGGTCAGGCGGCGGAAAATATCAGAAATACCGCTATAGAAGGAGATTAGTCCGCAGACTGTGGAAAGGGAATGGTTGCTGAGATGAGAGAGCGCACATTTACATTAAAAAGCTATCCGAAGGGCCTGGCACTTCAGATCAGACCGGACGCGGAAGTAGAGACATTGCTCGAAGAGTTGCGGCAAAAATTTGAAACTTCCAGACATTTTTTTGGCAGCATGCAGGTAGGACTGGCTCTTTCCGGAAAGGAACTGACAGAGGAAGAGGAAAATGCGGTATTGGACGTGATCGAAACAAGTTCGGATCTGCAGGTAGTCTGTCTGATCGGAAATGATGAAAAGATCCGTTATCTGCTGGAGGAAGCTCTGGACGAAAACAGGCCATCCAAGCGGGAAACCGGACTGGACGGGCAGTTTTATCGAGGCACTTTAAAAAAGGGACAGAGCCTGGAAACAGAACATTCTGTTATTATATTAGGGGATGTAAATCCGGGAGCTAAAATATTTTCTCAAAGAGATGTCATTGTACTTGGGGCGCTTTTGGGGGAAGTACATGCCGGTATCGGTTCGGAAGATGAGGACGGGCACTATGTATGTGCACTGGATTTTTCGCCGGAGAAACTGAAGATCGGCAGCTATAAATACAGAAAGAAACCGTCAAAACACTTTTGGCCGGATTCTTATAAAAAATTGCCGAAGATAGCCACCCTGCAGGGGGGAGAAATTATTGTAAAACCTGTCACAAAAGAATTACTGGGCCAGCTTACCGTGATCGGAAACGACTGATCCGGTCAATAATATGACCGATATAGTCAAAAATGGCCAAGGAAGCTGTCCGGGGGACGACAAAATCACGAAAAATTTCTGTTCTGTAAAAGGACAGAGAATCCATCTCCAAGGAGTTGGACTGCAGAAAGTGAGGTAGCGTATATGAGTGAAGTAATTGTCGTCACGTCAGGGAAAGGCGGTGTTGGAAAGACCACAACATGCGCAAATGTAGGAACAGGTCTTGCAAAACTGGGAAAGAAGGTACTACTCATCGACACCGATATCGGTCTGCGCAATCTTGATGTAGTTATGGGATTGGAAAACAGGATCGTCTATAATCTGGTGGATGTAGCGGAAGGGAAGTGCCGTGCAAAACAGGCCATGATCAAGGACAAAAGGCATCCGGGACTGTGCCTTCTGCCTTCGGCCCAGACAAGAGATAAAACGGCGGTAAAGCCGGAACAGATGGTGAAACTGATCGATCAGCTGAAGAATCAGTTTGATTACATTATCCTGGATTGTCCTGCGGGTATTGAACAGGGCTTCAAAAATGCAATAGCCGGGGCAAACAGAGCACTCGTTGTCACAACCCCCGAGGTCTCTGCCATCAGGGATGCGGACAGGATCATCGGGCTTCTGGAAGCCAACGGTTTTGAAAAAATTGATCTTGTAATCAACAGACTCCGCTACGATATGATAAAGCGGGGAGATATGATGTCCTCTTCGGATGTAGTCGATATATTATCCATTCCTCTAATCGGTATTGTACCCGATGATGAGAGTGTGGTCGTTTCCACGAATCAGGGGGAGCCCGTTGTGGGTAATTTCACAATGGCGGGAGAAGCATATCGGAATATCTGTCACCGGGTGCTGGGAGAAGAAGTACCTTTTATTGAATTTGAAAAAGGATTTTCTTTCTGGACGAAGGTGACCGGGATATTCAGAAGAAATTAGGGGGAGGTTTCATATGAAATTACATCGATTTTTTCAAAAGAGAAGTTCGGGCAATATTGCCAGAGACAGACTGAAGATACTGCTCATCTCCGACAGAGTCAACTGTTCGCCGGAGATGATGAATATGATAAAAAATGATATTGCAGGTGTGATATCACGTTATATGAAGATTGATGAAGAGAGTATGGAGGTCCAGATCACTAAGAAAAACAGCATGGGTGCATCCAGAAAATCACCATTTTTGTATGTAAATATTCCGATTCTGGATATTTCCTCCACACCTTCGGGAAAACTATAACAATGCGCCATACCGCGCAGACAGGTAATAACATATGTTTCGACAACATGGCATCCGTGATTTTTTGCGGGATTATGATTTTAAGTTGATATTTTTAGTGGTTTCTCTGACAGTGCTTGGCGTTTTCGCAGTCGGAAGCGCCAGGCCTGACTTACAGGGAAGACAGCTTATGGGAATGTCACTCAGTATTTTTGTGATGCTGGTAGTCTCTTTTGTGGATTACCATTTTGTGCTGAAATTTTACTGGCTGATTTATATTTTGAATATTATTTTGCTCGGATTGGTGTTAAGTCCTCTTGGAGACGACGGCGGTGGGGCCCAGAGATGGCTGGATTTGAAAGTAATTCGCTTTCAACCTTCAGAACTTGCGAAAATACTGTTGATTTTATTCTTTGCACAGTTTATTATGATAAATAGGGAGAGATTGAATAGTTTTGGAATTATCCTGTTGTCAGCGATATTGATTGCTGTTCCGTTGATACTTGTGGTAGGAGAAGATTTGTCCACTACGATCGTGATTGCCATTGTATTTTGTGTTATGCTGTACATCGGCGGTTTGAGTTATAAGCTGATTCTGGCAGTGCTCGCCATCACGGTTCCGGTGGCCGTCATTTTCCTGACAATGGTCATACAGCCGGATCAGAAGATTTTGCAGGATTATCAGCAGAAACGTATCCTGGCATGGCTTTATCCTGATGAGTATAAGGATACGGAAGCCTACCAGCAGAATAATTCCATGATGGCGATTGGTTCAGGACAGCTCTTTGGAAAAGGCTATAACAACAATGAGATTGGTTCTGTAAAAAATGGGAATTTTATTTCAGAAGCCCAGACAGACTTTATTTTCGCCATTATCGGGGAAGAATGGGGATTCGCAGGAAGCTGTTTGATCATTATCCTTCAGTTACTCATTGCACTGAAATGTGCGCTCATCGGATGGAAAGCCAGGGATATGGCCGGACATGTGATAGCCGGCGGAGTCGCCGGTCTGGTTTGTTTTCAAAGTTTTATCAATATGGGGGTTGCGACCGGACTGGTTCCGAATACAGGACTTCCGCTGCCGTTTGTCAGTTATGGACTGACTTCCCTTGTCAGTATGTATCTTGGGATCGGATTTGTCCTTAATGTGAGATGGGTGAGCCGCAGAGCAAGGAACGACTGAAATGTTGCCAATTGACAGAAAATAATTGCATTAAAGAAGAGGTGAGAAGGGATTATGAATATTGCATTGATAGCACACGATGCAAAAAAGAAGCTGATGCAGAACTTCTGCATTGCTTACAGGGGTATTTTAAGTAAAAATGAGTTGTTTGCCACAGGAACAACAGGCAGACTGATCGAGGAAGTCACAAATCTGAATGTACACAAGTATCTGGCGGGCCATCTGGGAGGGGAGCAGCAGATGGGGGCGGATATTGAACACAATCAGATCGATCTGGTGGTTTTTTTGCGGGATCCGCTTACATCAAAGTCCCATGAACCGGATGTGAACAATGTTGTCAAGCTGTGTGACACACACAATATCCCGCTTGCTACAAACCTTGCATCAGCGGAACTTTTGGTGAAAGCACTTGACAGAGGAGACTTGGAGTGGCGTGAAATGTACAAGTAAAACGGCAAGCTTGCGCTCACATACGAAGATTCGCTTTATGAACTCCGTATTTATGGCCTGTCTGTGTCTTATTCTGTTGACCGGCTGCGGAAGTGACAGTTATGCGATACCCTATGACGCATATTCTGCAAACAGCAGTTTCACCGTTTTAAGTGCAGACAGGGCAGGGCGGGCCGAGCCTTTTGCTACAGATTTATGTATAGCAAATGAAAATTATAATGAGGACATGGCGGATATGTCTGCTGCGGAAGCGGCGGGTCTGTTTTCCATAGGGGATAAACAGACGCTGTATTCCAAAAATGTTCATGAAAGACTCTATCCGGCATCTCTCACAAAAGTCATGACTGCTCTTGTGGCTTTGAAAAATGGAAACCGCGAGGATGTTCTGACAGCCTCCGCTAATGTAAAGATCACGGAGTCAGGCGCAACCTTATCCGGTCTGAAGGAAGGGGATAAAATGACTCTGGATCAGGCGCTTCGGATTCTATTGCTGCAGTCGGCAAACGATGTGGCAGTAATGATCGCGGAGCAGTATGGAGGGACAGTCGAGCATTTCTGTGAAATGATGAATGAGGAAGCAAAATCTATCGGTGCTACCAACTGTAATTTTGCCAATCCTCATGGCCTGACGGACGAGGCGCATTATGTGACAGCTTATGATATGTATTTGATCTTTAATGAGGCCTGTAAATATGAGCTTTTTAAAGAAATTATTGGTATGTCCAGCTATTCGACTGTCTATTATGATGCAGCCGGCGGAGAAATCAGTTTTGAGAAACCTTCCACAAACTGGTATTTTAACGGTGAAGCCACTGCGCCGACTGGTATCACGGTGCTTGGCGGAAAGACCGGCACCACCAGTGCAGCCGGGAACTGTCTTGTGCTGCTGTCCAGCGATACGAGTGGGAAATCTTATATTTCTGTTATTTTAAAGGCGCCGGAACGTGGGATCTTATATACAGAAATGACAGACCTGCTCTCGGTGATACAAAAATAAATACAATACTTATTGTTTTTTTGGACGGAATCACTTATAATGAGTATAGAATTTAGGCCAGGCTATCAAAAAACACGGGAAGCTGTTATTTAAGGTAGTTTCTGGAACTACTTACATCAGGAGGTTTTTTCAATGATTCAGTTAATCGCAGGAAGAAAAGGAAAAGGGAAAACAAAGCAGTTGCTGGATAAAGTTAACGCAGAAATAAAAACAGTGTCCGGCAATATTACTTATCTGGATAAGAGTACAAAACATATGTTTGAACTTAATAATAGAGTAAGACTGATCAATGTGACAGAGTATATGGTTTCGGACGCGGACGAGTTTATCGGATTTGTCAGTGGTATTATTTCTCAGGATCATGATCTTGAGCAGATGTATTTTGACAGTTTTTTAAAAATCGCCTGTCTGGAGGGGCAGGATATTGAACCGACTGTCAAAAAACTGGAAATGATCAGTGAAAAGTTCGGCGTACAGTTTGTCATAAGTGTTTCCCTGGATGAACATGAATTACCCGAATCCCTGAAATCCAACGTACTGATCGCACTTTAAAATCAAACAGAAGATAAAGCTACATAAAGCCTCGGGAATTAAATTCTCCGGGGCTTTCAAATTGGCGGCGGGGTTCTGCAGAAATAACCGGAGGAGTATATTGTTTTGGCACAGGGAAATGATTCCAATATCAGGAAATATCATAAACCGTTAAATATCAACATCGGGATGATCATATTTGGCGTAATGTTTATATATATCATTATCTGTATCATCATGTATACGCGAACCGAACATTTAAACGGATATGAAGTGAAGATGGGGTCTTTGACGGTGAATAATGTTTACCGCGGGATCGCCCTCCGGGAAGAGACGCTCTATAAGTCCATTGATGCCGGATATGTTTATTATTTTATACCGGAGGGAACCCATGTAGCCTGCGGAGATCTTGTCTATGCGGTAGATTCTTCCAGCGACCTGGAAGAACTTATGAATGAGACGACGCAGGAGAATCATCTGACAAATGATGATTATAACAGTTTGAAAGCAAAGATCACAAATTATCAGAGCAGTTTTGATGAGACCGCATTTTCAACAGTCTATGATTTTAAGTATGATCTGCAGAGTGAAGTTGCAAAGCTGAACAATCAGGCGGTGTTAAACGCTATGAATGAAATGACTGAGACTGCGGGAATCAGTAAATGCTATGCGGACAGGGCCGGTTCCGTTGTATATTCCAATGACGGTTATGAGAATTTAAAGCCCCAGGAAATCACACTGGAAAGTTTTAATGAGGAGAATTATACAAAAAATCAATATCTGGCAGCAAATCGTTTTGGAAAAAATGATTATGTCTATAAACTTGTGACAAAGGAAGACTGGGAGGTGGTGATCCCGGTTGATACAAAGCGGGTGCCGGAGCTGCAGGAAGCGGAATATGTCAAGGTTAAATTCATGGAAGATCAGTATGAAACATCGGGGAGAGTCACCGTCTATGGCCATGACGAGGAAAACGGAGTCACTTTTGTCGGACTGGCTTTCAACACTTCCATGTTAAACTATATTACAGACCGTTTTGTTGATGTGGAATTAGTTCTGGAAGAGAAAACAGGGCTGAAAATTCCAAACTCTGCCATAGCACAGAGAAATTTCTTTTTGATTGAGAAGGATTATATCGTATTGAGCAGTGACAATAAAACCCAGGGTGTTATGCGCCAGACTTTTACGGAGGACAATGAGATCACTACGGAATTTGTAGAGACTCCCATCTATAATGTGGATGAAAAAGAAGGCATTTACTATGTGGATGAAAAAGTGCTGAAGGTGGGAGATGTGCTCTACAGGGAGGATTCCCTGGAAACATATACTGTAAGTAAGCAGGCATCTTTGACCGGGGTTTACAATATCAACAAAGGTTATGCCGATTTTAAACAGATCAATGTATTATACGATAACGAAGAATACTCTATTGTGGAATCCAATACAAAATACGGGCTCAGAGCCTATGATTATATTGCGTTAGACGCCTCCACTGTCGTTGCAGACCAGTTTGTAACAGAAAAGGGGTTCGAGAGAAAGTAATGCAGCATCCGCTGCCAGATTGTAATACTAAAAATCATTTTACATGTTGTAATAAATGAAAATTATATGGGAGAATGTTATGATTGAGGAAAATTTGCAGTATGTTCAGGAAACTATCAGGAGGGCAGAAGAGGAGGCGGGAAGAAAGCCGGGGGAGGTTACGCTGATTGCGGTGAGTAAGACGAAGCCGGTTTCCATGATAGAGGAGGCCTATGCCTGCGGCTGCAGGGATTTCGGGGAGAATAAGGTGCAGGAGCTGTGCGAAAAGTATGAGGTGCTGCCGAAGGATATTCGCTGGCACCTGATTGGACATTTACAGCGCAACAAGGTGAAATATGTCGTTGGAAAAGCTTTTCTGATCCACAGTGTGGATTCTCTGCGGCTTGCTGAGGAAATACAGAAAGAGGCAAAGAAGAGACAGACCCAGGTCGATGTACTGATAGAAGTGAATATGGCTGCAGAGGAAAGCAAGTTTGGCGTATTGCCTGAAGAGACCGAAAATCTGGTGCGGGAAGTGAGTAAACTTCCTGATGTACATATAAAAGGCCTTATGACAATTGCTCCTGTTGTCGAAAAACCGGAAGATAATGCGATACACTTTCATAACTTAAAGCAATTATCTGTTGACATAAAAGAAAAAAACATTGATAATGTTAGTATGAGCGTTCTTTCAATGGGAATGACCGGCGATTATGAGCAGGCGGTAAAGGACGGTGCTTCATATGTGAGGGTCGGAACCGGTATCTTTGGGGAACGATAAGGAGAGATTGAATGAGTGCATTGGATAATTTTTTGAAGTATATGAAGCTGAACGATGAGGACGAAGGTGAATATTACGATGACGATTATTATGATGATGACGATGATATAGCCGAACCTGCTCCCCGAAAGAAATTGTCGGCGGTAAAAGATAACAGTGTGGAGGAACCAGAGGAGGAGAAGCCGGCGAAAAAGACTGTGCCTAAGATCACGCCGATGAAACCATCCTCCAGAAAAATGAATGCAGGTGGTATGGAAGTATGTGTCATTAAACCAACCTCTGTAGAAGACGGAAGAGAAATTACCGAAACGCTGCTGGCAAACAGGACGGTGGTACTCAATCTGGAGGGGCTGGATATGGATATCGCCCAGAGAATCATCGACTTTACAAGCGGCTCCTGTTTTGCGATCAGCGGTAATCTTCAGAAAATATCTCATTATATTTTCATTATCACGCCGCCCAGCGTGGATATTTCAGGAGATTTCCAGGAGATCATGGGCTCTGCGCTGGATATGCCGATCTGATAATGAAATATTCAGATGGTCCGGACAAATTGTAACTACATAAATTCTGTTGCGATAAAGATTCCTAAAACATATGGTATGTATGAAACATCCTGCAGGATGACCTGACAGGATGTTTTTAGGATTACAGAAGGAGATACTGCATATGAGTGAAATGACAAAAGAACAGGACTATGGACGGCTTTCCGTGTCTTATATGAAAAGAGCGTGCTATGATATCGTGTTTGAGCATTCCTTTGAAAAACTTCCTGCGGAACTGCAGAAACTGTTTCCGGATGAAAACGGAGAAAATGTACTGAGAAAACGAAACCTCTGTGTGATCACGGACCGCAATGTGGATGCACTTTTCGGAGAGGAGATCAAAGGGCTTTTACGGGAGATCTGCAGAGAGCTTTCTTTCTATGTGTTTTCAGCGGGAGAAGAGAATAAGACACTTAAAACCGTGTCGGATATTTACCGGTTTCTGATCGAGAAAAAGATTACGAGAAAGGATATGCTGATCGCTCTGGGCGGCGGTGTGGTGGGAGATATCACCGGTTTTGCAGCGGCTTCCTATCTGCGGGGCATTGATTTTGTGCAGATTCCCACGACGCTGCTTGCACAGGTAGACAGTTCTATCGGCGGTAAGACAGGGGTGGATTTTGAGCAGTATAAAAATATGGTAGGGGCTTTCCATATGCCCAGGCTTGTTTATGCCAATGTCTCTGTTTTGAAAGAGCTGGATGAGCGTCAATTTGCCTCCGGTTTTGCGGAAGTGATGAAGCATGGCCTGATAAAGGACAGAAAGTATTATGAGTGGCTTCTGGAAAATATGTATGAGATCGACGACAGGAACGCTGCCATCCTGCAGGAGATGGTATATCGAAGCTGCGTGATCAAAAAGAAAGTTGTGGAAAAGGATCCCACCGAACAGGGCGAGCGGGCACTTTTAAATTTTGGACATACCATTGGCCATGGCATCGAAAAGGCAAGCGGTTTTACGCTGCTGCACGGAGAATGTGTGGCACTGGGATGCATTGCGGCGGCGAATATTTCTTGTAAACATCATCTGATCGGAGAGGACGAGTATCTGGAGATCCGGGATATGTTTGTCCCTTTTCATCTGCCCATCGCTCTGCGAAATATAGATTTTACGGCGAAACAGGCAGTTGAAAATACGAGGTCTGATAAAAAGTATGTTTCCGGAAGCCTGCGCTTCATCCTGCTTTCACGGCTGGGAAAAGCGGTGATCGATGAGACTGTGACGGAAGAAGAACTGCTGCAGGCAGTGGAGGATTTGATTGTTCATGAAGAAGCGTAAGATAGTACTATTGATTGCTGATCTGGCTGCTATGATACTTCTCACCTGGCTGGATCAGTTTACCAAGAATATGGCTGTGTTTTATCTGAAAGGACAGCCTTCCGTTCCGATCCTTAAAGATATTCTTGTTTTACAGTATCTGGAAAACAAGGGGGCAGCTTTTGGGATGCTCCAGAATCAGAAGATCTTTTTTGTTTTTATTGAGGTTCTGATTCTGCTGGTGATCGGTTTTGTGCTCATCCGCATGCCGGCTTTAAAAAAGTATAACCTGATGCATGTGATATTAGTGCTGGTCGCCAGCGGGGCCATAGGGAATATGATAGACCGGGTGGTGCAGGATTATGTGGTGGATTTTATCTATTTTGTACTGATCGATTTTCCGATCTTTAATGTGGCGGATATCTATGTGACCTGCGCTACCGTCATTTTTGTAATTGTTGTCCTGTTTTACTATAAGGAAGAGGATTTTGCTTTTCTCAGTGTAAAACAGAAGATACAGCGGACGCCGAATTATACGGAAGATGAGGATGGGAAACGATAAAGTCATCCGTACGTTTTTTGCCCACGAAACCGGTGGAAATATTACCGCTGGGGTTTTGGGAGCCCGGCGCACGGAATTGGGGAAGAGTATGGATGAGTTTAAATTTGAAGTAACAGAACGGGATAACGGTGAGCGGATCGACAAATTTATCACAAACAATATTGATTCTTTAACCCGCTCCTATATCCAGAAAATGATAGCCGGCGAAAAATGTTTTGTAAATGGGAAGGCCGTAAAGGCAAGCTGCCGGGTAAAGGATGGAGACGAGGTGGCTTTTTCTTTGCCGGAAAGTGTGGAGCCTGATATCGCGGCGGAGAACATTCCGCTCGATATTCTGTATGAGGACAGTGATGTCCTGATTGTCAATAAGCCGAAACATATGGTTGTACACCCTGCCCCGGGACATTACAGCGGGACGTTAGTCAATGCTGTAATGTATCACTGCAAAAATTCTCTCTCGGGGATAAACGGCGTGATGCGGCCAGGAATCGTGCATCGCATCGACAAGGATACTTCCGGTTCCCTGATCATCTGCAAAAACGATACATCCCACAACAGGATAGCGGCTCAGTTAAAAGATCATTCCGTAAACCGCATTTACCATGCGGTTGTTTTTGGTGCATTGCCGGAAGAAGAAATGACCATTGACGCCCCTATTGGCAGGGATCCGAAAGACAGGCTGAAAATGGCGGTGGTGTCAGGGGGAAAGAGGGCGGTAACCCATGTGCAGGTATTGAAGCGTTTTGAGAAGTTTACCTATGTCGCCTGCCGTCTTGAGACCGGAAGAACCCACCAGATCCGCGTGCATATGGCCCATATCGGCTTTCCGATTCTGGGCGATGAAGTCTATGCCAGAGGGCGTAAAAGTCCGTTCAGATGTGAAGGCCAGGTTCTCCATGCAAAAGTGATAGGATTTATACACCCGACAAGCGGAAAATATATGGAATTTGACGCGCCATTGCCGGATTATTTCAGCTCTCTATTGGAAATTTTGCCCTAATCTGTGCATATTTATACAGAAAAAACAGCAAAAGCAGTAAAATATTTAAAATCATGTCTATTTTTTTCATTTTCTGTTGAATTTTCCGATTTAGTGTGCTAAATTGAATACAGTATTTTTTTATAAAGTTTATAATTATTTAATAAGATTGAGGATATAACGAGGTATGGAACAGGATGAACTCGGCTGATTATTTAAACAGGCTGCTCCTCAAATATTCAGGTACGTTTGATATTTATCAGCCCTACATGATTATGGGCAGGGAATATCCGGCGTACGGATATTTTTTTTCACACGTCGAGAAGTATGTGCTTGTACGGAAGGCAAATATGTGGTCTGCTGACAGTTATGAACATATTTTATTTGCGGATCCTGAGGAACTGACAGACGGGCATCTGGAGGAATACAGGCAGGCTATCGCAGAATATATTGAACCAACCCTGATTTTAAAGGGGGAAAGCCTTCCGGAACCCAATCATATGTATTCCTATATTACCATAGCGGTTGTGACCGCAAAAGCGTTGTCCCCGGAGATAAAAAAGGCAGTAAGGAAATTTAAATTTGAAAAGAGTTATATGCACGGCATCAGAGGGTATTCCCAGGCACGGATCGCTGTGGTATCCATGGAAGATGAAGCAGTCTGTGTCAACAGCATGGGACGGTCCTTAAAAAAAATGTACCGGGGTGTGTTTGAGGATGTGAAAGCCGGAAAATCGGGATATCTCGAAGCGCTTAAAAAACAGGGGGCAGAAAGTTTTAAACAGCAATTTTGACCGTTCTTTATGCGGTGGAACCCGGCAATTCATTTTGCTTATGTTGACGCCTCAACCGGCGTTTTATATAAGGCTCTGTAACACTAAAGAGGAGTAAGCACATGGTGCGCAGACTCTGCATGCCATACACCGCTCCCCAAATAAAAAATGATAGGAGGGATTTAGTGTGAGCGCATTATTATTAATCGTACTTGCCATCGTAATTTTCGTAGTGGCTTATCTTACCTACGGCCGTTACCTGGCAAAAACATGGGGAATTGACCCCAGCAGAACTACGCCTGCCCATGAAATGGAAGACGGCGTTGATTATGTTCCGGCAAAGACGGCTGTCCTGATGGGACACCATTTTTCATCCATCGCCGGCGCAGGTCCCATCAACGGCCCTATTCAGGCGGCGTTCTTTGGCTGGGTGCCCTGTTTCCTCTGGATCGTGATCGGCGGTATATTTTTCGGCGCTGTTCAGGATTTCAGTTCTATTTTTGTATCGATCCGTCATAAGGGTATGTCCCTTGGCGAAGTAATCGAGGAGAATATCGGTAAGAAGGCGAGAGTACTGTTCACAGTATTCGCATGGCTGGTACTTCTTTTAGTTATTGCGGCGTTTGCTGATATCGTGGCAAATTCCTTTATCGGTGCAAGTTACGGCGGAAGTACAGGCAACGGTTCTGTTGCAACAGCATCCCTGCTGTTCATCCCGCTTGCCATCCTGTTTGGGTTTCTTGTATACCGGAAAAACGTGCCGATGGTTGCGGCTACGGTTCTCGGCGTTATTCTGCTTGCGGCATGCGTGGGCGTCGGCCTGGCGGCACCTTTGGATTTGCCCAAGAATTTCTGGATCGCGTTTGTGTTTGTTTATATTATGATTGCTTCCGTGGCTCCGGTATGGATCCTGCTGCAGCCCAGAGATTATCTGAGCTCTTTCCTGCTTTACTTTATGATGGCAGCTGCTGTGATCGGTATTGTGGGCGCAACGATCATCAATCCGGCATCCACGACTTTCCAGACACCGGCATTCACAGGTTTTGCGGTAAACGGCAGCTATCTGTTCCCGGTACTGTTCATTACGATTGCCTGCGGCGCTATTTCCGGTTTCCATTCACTGATCGGTTCGGGCACCACGTCCAAACAGCTGGATAATGAAAAGGATGCGCTGTTAGTAGGCTACGGTTCCATGCTGATCGAGTGCGTACTGGCTGTCATCTCTCTGATTGCGATCGGTACGCTTTCCGCTAACGGTACGCAGGCGGCCGTACAGGAAATGCTGGGCCTTGAGGCGATCTCACCGACTGTTATCTTCGGTACGGCGATTGCCAACTTCTTCCAGGTAATGGGCTTTTCCGAGGGGGCAGTGGCAGCGACAAAGACGATCATCATGCTGGCTGTTTCCTGTTTCTGTCTGACATCCCTGGATACCGGTACGAGACTTGGCAGATTTATGTTCCAGGAGCTCTTTGCAACAAGTAAGAACGGCGAAAAAAATATCCTGTCCAATATGTATGTGGCAACAGTGATCACCGCGATCTGCGGCTTTATCCTCTGCCTGGCAGGTTATCAGAAAGTATGGCCTTTGTTTGGCGCGGCAAACCAGCTCGTAGCTGTTCCCGCATTCCTTGCGGCAGCTACCTACTTAAAGAAGATCGGCAAAAACAACAAGATGCTCTATTTCCCGATCATCTTCATGTCCGCTGCAACACTTTGTTCTCTGGTATTATCCTTCAAGAACAATATCGCAGCTATTGTTGGGGGGGCAGAAGGCACGGCATTATTTACCTGCATCCTGCAGGATGTGATCATCGTTCCTCTTGTGATTCTGGCTGTTATTCTGATTGTTGAAGGTACTCAGGTACTGACAGGGAAGAAGAAAGTGGCTTAAGAATTGACTGTAATATTGAAATAGAACTGAAACAGAATCCGCCCGTCCGGATCGTGATAACCTTGAAGATGCAAAAAGCAGTAATACAGGGTTTGGGATCCGGGTGGGCGGATTTTTATTTGGGAAGCAGAGGATGTCGGGCAGAACAGAAGAATGATTGCAATATGAATGGAAGAATGCTATAATGAATTCGGGAAAGCACCAGTAAGTACATGATAAATTACCTAAAAGGAGGGATGCAGTGAAAAAAATTTTATTGAAACATTTATCAAGTGGTATATTGATACTTTTCTTTGTGTTGCTTTGCTCAATGCCGGTTTTTGCCAAAACAGTTTCTGGAAATGATCCGGAACTTGTTACCGGGGGGGTGATGCGGGCAGCGTCAGGTACAACAACCTGGGAAGCTGAAGAAGACGGCGTTACATTCAAGGTTACATATCCTTCTGACATTTCCTGCGGTGAGCCTGTCGCTTTCAAATTTGAAACCGTGGATGATAGTGGCCAGTTAATGGCGGATGTGAAATACAGAATACATTCCTTAATGGTTTATGATGGTGCCGAGTATGTAAGCGTATATGATGTAAGCTATGGCCAGAACAGTGCGTATAAACCCGATACGGCCTGGAATTTTACATTTTACGCTTCCGGGAAGTATTATATCAGATTTAATGCATTGGTTAGCGGGAAGACTATGGATACGGGCTCTTTTGATCGGGGAATTGTGTTAAATATTAATGATCCATCTTATCCTTCTGTAGAGGAAATTGTTGAGGAAGTAGCCGGAACATGTGTGACTCAGTGTGCAACGGATTTTGATAAGGCGTTATGGTTGAACGACTGGCTGGTTGACAACTGCAGCTATGACAATACTTTATCTTTCTGTTCGGCGGAAGGGGCGCTGGCAAGGAAAGCAGGTACCTGCGAGGCCTATCACAGAGCGTATGTGATGCTTTTGAATAAGGCAGGGATTGCTACCGGCAGAATTACAGGCAACGGGCATGTGTGGACTGCAGTGAAGCTGGATGGGAAATGGTATCAGGTAGATACTACATGGAATGATGCCGGTTATGAAGATCCGAATGTGGATCTGCAGCGTTTGTATTTTGGACTCAATGATACCATCACATCTATGGTGCATTCAGAGCATAAACCTGTTCCGGGATATGAATCCAATTCTCTGGAAAATAATTATTTTATTAAAACAGGGAAAATAGCAAAATGGGCGGAGCCGCAGATACAGGCAGTGCAGAAGCATATTGATGCGGGAGAGACAAGTTTTTCCCTCGAAATTAAGAATACCTATTATGCGGATGTGTTGTACAGTCTGGTGGCTCATGTTCTGACAAATACATCATGGTCAGCCAATGGCCATAAGGTAGATCTTAAGGCGGAATACCGTCCGAATTATTTGGACAACGGAAATATAGACGAACAGAATGGCACCATACTCTGCCAGGTTCAGGATAATGCTGATACAGGCGAAAACGGAAGCAACGGTGGAAATGGAAGCAGCGACGGAAGCGGAAACGGTGGCGGAAATGGAAGCAGCGGCGGAAGCGGAAACGGTGGTGGAAATGGAAGCAGCGGCGGAAGCGGAAACGGTGGTGGAAATGGAAGCAGCGGCGGAAGTGGAAGCAGCGGCGGAAGTGGAAACAGCGGCGGAAGTGGAAGCAGCAGTGGAAATGGTGGATGGACCGGAAGCCTGAGCGAAGACGGAAGAATAATCAAAAATGGAAGATGGGGCGTAACCGTATACGGGGGCGTAGAATATGCGCCGGTGTTTAATTTTGATTATTATGTCAGCAGATATGCAGATATCAGGATGGCGTTTGGCAATAACGAACAGGCAGTATTAGATCATTTTATAAATTATGGAATGATGGAAGGCCGTTCGGCACAGGCAGATTTCAATGTATATTTTTACAGAAACAGCTATCCGGATTTGGAAGATGCATTCGGCGATGATTTAAAAAGTTATTTCTATCATTATCTGAATTATGGTATCAAGGAAGGGCGTAAGGGAATTCCGCAGTAAGGAACGAGAGTATAGTGAAAGAAAAGAACCGGAATCGGGCTTTAAAAACGGGATTCAGAACAGGAGATGATAACATGAGAAAAAGACTTCAAAAACTGTTTGCGGGTGTCGGTATGATGTTTGCGCTGTTCATCGGAGGTGGTATTGTGGCTGATGCGGCGAATTATGCGGATCTGTTCGATGCATCTTATTACGCAGAGAAGAATCCCGATGTAGTGGCGGCATTCGGTACGGATGCAAACGTGTTGTACAGTCACTATGTCAATAATGGTATCCATGAGGGACGAAATGCAGGGCCCCTCTTTGATGTAAAAAAATACAGGGAAAATAATAGCGATCTGGAAGGGCTCTATGCTGATAACTGGGCGGCATATGTCAATCAGTATCTGACGGAGGGACTGAAGGAAGGCCGTATCGGTTATGGTGAGGAATTTGATGCTGCATCATATGCCAACAGATATTCAGATCTGAGAAATGTCTACGGCTATGATGTGAAGAGGCTTTATACTCATTACATAACGTGTGGAAAAAAAGAGGGGCGAAATGCTTCCTGGGAGACAACAGACGCCGAGAAAAAAGAGGAAAATAAAAAGCCGGTATTAAACGGTCATCTGGTATCAAGAAAGGCAAATCAGTTATTTAAAATAACCAATGAGGAGAGAAGACTGTGGGGCGTAAGAAACCTCACCTGGGATAATTCTCTCGCGGCGCTTGCAGAAACCCGTGCAATGGAACTGCCGATCAGGTATGACCATGTACGCCCCAATGGAGACAGCATCTATGAATATCATGTCGATGAAGAAAATATTTCCATGTGGTACGATGATGCTGAGGATGTTCATTATGCTTTCATGAAAGACTGGAGAGATGCCAATATTATCATCGATCCGGATCTCAGGAAAGTCGGAATTGCCTGCTATGAGGTGGGCGGTGTGTACTATTGGTGCGAACTTTTCCGTGAGTAAACGACAAAAAATTTAAAAATATCGGAATTTTTGGGAGAATTGCTACAAAATTTTATTGTAGCAGTTCTTTTTTTGTGCTATAGTTATATTATGAACATTATTTTATAAAAAGAGCGCACTTCTTTGCGCCGCAATCTAATAACAGGAAGCGTATTTTGCTTTCTGGAATATAGTTTATGAGAAGGATAATAAAATAAATCAATAACAGGAGGACATCACATGAATACGATTATTACGATAGGAAGGCAATATGGATCAGGCGGAAGAGAAATCGGAGAAAAACTTGCGAAACGGCTGGGTATTCCGTTTTATGATAAGGAACTGCTCAGCAGGGCGGCAAAGGAGAGTGGTTTCTGCCAGGAAATGATAGAAAACCATGACGAACGTCCCACCAACTCCTTTCTCTACAATCTGGTGATGGACACTTATTCTTTCGGATACAATTCTTCTTCTTTTGTGGATATGCCGATCAGCCATAAAATTTTTCTGGCACAGTTTGATACTATCAAGAAGATTGCGGATGAGGGCGCTTGTGTAATTGTAGGCAGATGTGCCGATTACGCACTTGCCGATTACGCAAACTGCGTTCATGTATTTATCCATGCAGATGAAGAGCACAGGACAAAACGCATTATGGAACGCAATAATCTGTCAGAGTCTAAAGCAAAAGATGCAATCAACAAAAAGGACAAACAGCGTCAGAGCTATTATAACTATTATTCCTCTAAGAAATGGGGACGCTCCGATACCTATGATCTTTCCATCAATTCGGCAAGGCTTGGTATAGACGGCACTGTGAATCTGCTGGCACAATATGTGGAAGATGCGGAAAAAGCAAGATCCTGAAAATCCTTTCCGCTATCAGAAAATCCCGGGAAACCATCTGTCGGACCGGGATTTTCTGATGTGAGAGAAGTGTTTCGGACATCTTTAACTATTCGCAAAAGCATAGTTTAACGAATAGTTTGTACGTATTTTCAGTGTTCAAGAAAGATTTTATACTATGGCGTACTAACTGGTTCGTTAAACTATGAGGAATTTGGTGTGGAGATAAATTAGATAGCATTTTCTGTTGGTAAACCGGCCAGATAGCCATATTACAAAAATACTAACTTAATTATTCATAATATAGCTTTTATGTTTATATTGTAAAGTACCTGAACAAACAGGGACTGGCATTTATTGTCAGAACAGTTCCGCGGAGTCCAGCATAACGGTAAAGGGACCTTCATTTGTGAATGTCACTTTCATCTCCGCGCCAAATTCGCCGGTCTGAACGGTCACTCCTGCTTCTTTACATTTATCAATAATGTACCAATACATTTCCCTGGCAGACTCCGCAGAACCGGATCTGATAAAAGAAGGCCTGTTTCCCTTCCGGCAGTCAGCATACAGCGTAAACTGTGAGATCAAAAGAAGACTTCCGCCAACCTGATCCAGGCTCAAATTTGTTTTGCCGTTCTCATCCTTAAAAATGCGAAGGCCCAGCATTTTTTTGATCATTTTATCAGCAATTTCTTTTGTGTCGGCATCCTCCACACCGATCAGTACCATATAACCGAAGGGGATCGATCCGACCACCTGATTTTCCACCGATACGGAAGCGTCAGATGCGATCTGTACTAAAAATTTCATGGCGGTTACTCCTCTCTGCCTGTTTTTATACTATCCTGTTCCTGTTCCGTTTGTGAAATATTTAACATTTTGGTTGTGTCAACTGCTCCGGAAGAATCGGCTGATATCGCGGAAATATCGGGGATATCCTTTGCTGCATGGGAATTGCCGACATTCTCAGAACCTGTTTTCTCTTCCATCGGAATATACAACTTTTCTGCGGTAATATATTTTAATGTTTCATAGTCTCCCGTATTCGTGGAAAGTTCTTTCTTTTTCAAAAACTTATTTACCATGTAGTCAACCCCCGCATATAATACGGCAAACAACGGCACGCCCACTACCATTCCGGCAATCCCCCACAATCCGCCGAAAAGTGTGATGGAAAAGATCACCCAGAAGCCGGAAAGCCCTGTGGATTCTCCCAGGATCTTTGGACCGATCACATTGCCGTCAAGCTGCTGCAGCGCCAGAATAAATATAATAAATGCGATACATTTTCGGGGTTCGGTCATCAGAATAAGCAAGGCGCTTGGAATTGCACCGATGTAGGGGCCAAAAAACGGAATAATATTGGTCATGCCCACAATCACGCTGATTAACACCGGATAAGGCATCTTCAAAAGGCTGGTTCCCACAAAGCAAAGTACGCCGATAATAGCAGAATCGACGATCTTTCCGCCGAGAAAACCGATAAACGTTTTGTTGGTAAATCGGAAGGCACGGATGATCTGGTTGGCTGTATGGCGCTCAAACAGCGCATAGCAGATTTTCTTCGCCTGACTGGAGAAGGTCTCTTTCCCCGATAAAATATAGAGAGAAATAATCAGGCCGATCACAAAATTGTACAGCGATTTCAACACGCCGATCATTCCCACGGAAGCGGAACGGATCAGCGTATTGAGGGTAGGAAGCACACTGTTATCCAGAAATTCATCCAGCTCTTTGGAATAGGCGGCAAGCATATTCTCTATAAATGTTTCTACATCCGGATTATCGGCGAGCAGTTTTTCCGTCAGCCCGATCAGGTTATTAATGTAAGTCGGAAACTGTGTGATAATATTTTGTATGCTTGTAATAAGCTGTGGAATAACGATGGCAAAAAATCCGTAAAATATAAAGCCGATAATTAAAAAAGTGACCAGAACGGAACCGGCCCGGATGCGTTTTCTGATCTTTTTTTCTCTGATATTGATGCGTGCTTTCCGGCACAGCGGATAGATGATCTTTCCTTCTATCCAGTTTAATACCGGCGCTGCGATGAAGGCAATGATCAGACCGTCGATCACCGGCATGGTCACCTGCAAAACAACGGTTAAACTGCTGAAGATCCGGTCCCCCTTAAAGATCAGGCAGACAAAACAGATCGCCAGAATCAGTACGATCAGCGCTGTCATCCCCCACTTGACATACTTGTTCATCAGTTTTTTCATAGTACTGTGATCCTTCTTTTTCTGTTTTGAATTATTTTAAAAATGCATTTTATCCCGTAAATACTTGTATCCGAAGATTGAATAACTTATAATAGTACCGTAAGTCCGGTTTATATACTAGCAAAAACAGGTGAATTTTACCTCTGCTACTATTATAATAATAATGTCCGGGACTTGCAACTTAAATTCTGAAGAAAGTTTGAAAACCAGGCGATGAAATTACAGCAGTTGTACAGTTTTGCCCGCAGGGCAATAGACGATTATCATATGATCTGTGAAAAGGACCACATTGCGGTGGGCATATCCGGCGGCAAGGACTCTCTTGCCATGCTCTATGCTCTGAGCGGTCTGAAACGCTTTTATCCGGCCAATTTCAGGCTGACCGCAGTTACAGTGGACCTGGGCTTTGAAAACCTGAATCTGGACCGGATAGCGGCCCTGTGTGCAGAGTTTGACGTCCCCTACCATATTGTAAAAACTGACATCGGTAAGATTATTTTTGAGGACAGAAAGGAATCTTCTCCCTGTTCTTTGTGCGCAAAAATGAGAAAAGGCGCCTTAAATCAGGCGATGAAGGATCTTGGATGCAATAAAATAGCCTACGCGCATCATAAAGATGACGTGGTGGAGACGATGCTGCTCTCTCTTATCTATGAAGGAAGGTTTCACTGTTTTTCGCCGGTGACATATCTGGACCGGATGGATATGACGGTGATCAGACCGTTAATTTATGTACAGGAGGCCGACGTGATCGGATTTATCAATAAATATAACGTTCCTGTGGTGAAAAGTCCCTGTCCGGCGGACGGTCATACAAAGCGGGAGTACGCGCATCTGCTTTTACAGCAGTTAAACCGGGAGAATCCCGGTGTCAAGGAGAGAATGTTCCGTGCGGTGCAGGAAGGGCTGCCGGCCTGGAGACTGCAGCCGGATCTGCATACGTGAATTTTTTCATATTGCAGAGGCGGCCGCAGAACGATTGCATGCAAGTGTAATCCCCCGTAGCAAAGCTGGATATACCCGGGGAGGCGGAATTGAAATACTTTGCAGCAAGCTACAGGACATCATGGCCTGAAAACGAGGCAGGCTGACAGACAGCATAAAGACAGAACAGGAAAAGAACTATGAAATACTACGAAGAACAGGATAAAAAGAACATCGAGAGAATCCGGGCCATTCAGAAAGAGCTGCCCTCTTTCTGCCGATCCTTTTTCTATGATATAGCGGACTACACTTCCACCAGGACAAGGCTTGCTTATGCCTACGACCTGAAGGTCTTTTTTGAATTTCTGCACAAAAACAATGCTTACTGCCGGAAAATGGAAATTCCGGAGATACCGATCTCTGTTCTGGATCGCGTTACAAAAGACGATATTCTGGAATATCTGGATTACATGACGCTCTACGACAAAGACGGCCGCGTCATCATGAACAAAGAGCGGGGAAAGGCCAGGAAGATCGCTTCGCTGCGCAGTTTTTACAACTATTTTTTCCGCAGTGAGAAGATTGAAAAAAATCCGGCCTCTCTGATTCCGGTACCGAAGCAGCATGAAAAAGAGATCATCCGTCTGGAACCTCAGGAAGTGGCCATTCTTTTAGATCAGGTAGAACGGGGAGAAAAACTGACAAAATCCCAGTTGAAATACCACAAGATCAATAAAGTGCGCGATATCGCCATTTTGACGCTTCTGTTGGGAACCGGCATCCGTGTATCGGAGTGTGTGGGACTGAATTTAAATGATGTGGATCTGGATAACGGCGCCCTCGTCGTGCACCGAAAAGGCGGCTACGATGCAACGATCTATTTCGGGTTTGAGGTGGAGACAGCCCTGCGGGACTATATGGAAAAACGGGAAGACATGATTCCGTTGACAGGCCACGAGGACGCCTTCTTTATCTCGATGCAGAATAAGCGGATGGGCGTGCGCAGCGTAGAAAACATGGTGAAGAAATACACGCAGAACGTGACCACCCTGAAAAAGATCACGCCCCACAAACTGCGCAGCACCTACGGCACTTCCCTCTACAAAGAAACCGGTGATATTTACCTCGTAGCCAGCGTCCTCGGCCACAGCGACGTAAATACCACCAGAAAACACTATGCCGCCATCAGCGACGAAGAACGCATGAAAGTGACCAATGCAGTCAAACTGCGCAGCACTGACCGAAAATGAAGAACCAGCCCAGATATTTTATTTATCCGGGCGTCCGTCTTTTACAGTTTGCTGATCTCCTCCTGATCCACCAGCCTGATGCCGTTTTTCACCAGCACATCCACTGCTCTCTCATTATCATTCACCCGCAGGATCATGTATGCCACATCCTTCCTGCTTGTGGTAAAAGCATAGGAATATTCAAGATTTATGCCATTTTCGCCAAGCACCGTTAACGTATGTAAAAGGCTGCCCGGCTTATCGGGAATTTCCACCGCCAGAACTTTCGTGGCGGAACAGATATAGCCCGCATCTTTCATCGTGCACATGGTATTGTAGACATCGTCCACGATAATACGGAGAATACCGAAATCCGGCGTTTCCGCGATACACATGGCTCTCATATTGATATTGTTCCCGGAGAGCACTCTGGCAAATGCCGCCAGTCCTCCGGGTTTGTTTTCCAGAAAAACAGAGATCTGTTGTACTGTCATTTTGTTACCCCCTTATTGATATAAATTCCGCCTGTCGATAATGCGGACTGCTTTTCCCTCGCTTCTTGCGATGGATTTGGGCGTTACCAGTTTCACTTTTGCGTAAATACCCAGCATGGATTTCAGAGCATTCACGAGCTGTTTCTCCTTTGCGCTGACTTCGCTGACAGAGTCGGAGAACATTTCAGCTGTCATCTCCACCTGCACTTCCAGTGTATCACTGTTGTTGACACGGTCTACGATGATCTGATAATTTGCCGCATACCCCTTGTTCAAAAGTACGGTCTCGATCTGGGACGGGAAGACATTGACACCCTTGATGATCAGCATATCGTCGCTTCTTCCCATGGGTTTTGTCATCTTCACATGGGTTCTGCCACAGGAACATTTCTCACGCGTCAACACACAGATATCTCTGGTGCGGTAGCGGAGTAACGGGAATGCCTCTTTAGTGATGCTGGTAAATACCAGTTCACCCTTTTCACCCTCAGGAAGTACTTCTCCGGTCTTTGGATTGATGATCTCTGCGATAAAATGGTCCTCATTGATATGCATCCCGGCCTGTGCGCTGCACTCGAAGGATACGCCGGGACCGGAAATTTCAGTCAGTCCGTAAATATCGAAGGCTTTAATGCCCAGAGATTTTTCGATATCGCGGCGCATCTCTTCCGTCCAGGCCTCCGCACCGAAAATGCCGGCTTTCAGTTTGATCTTGTCCTTTAAGCCTCTCTCGTTGATACTTTCGCCCAGATATGCTGCATAGGAAGGCGTACAGCAGAGGATCGTGGAGCCGAGGTCGATCATAAACTGAATCTGTCTGTCCGTATTGCCGGAGGACATAGGCAGCGTCAGAGAGCCTACTTTATGGGAACCGCCGTTTAAGCCGGGACCGCCTGTAAACAGGCCGTAGCCATAGCTGACATGGACAACGTCATCCTTTGTACCGCCTGCCGCCATGATCGCTCTGGCGCAGCACTCGTCCCAGAGATCGATATCATGCTGGGTATAAAACGCTACTACTCTTCTGCCGGTGGTGCCGCTGGTAGACTGGATCCTGACACAGTCTTTTATGGGAACCGCCACAAGACCGTAGGGATAGGCTTCACGCAGATCGTCTTTTGTCAGAAAAGGCAGTTTATGTAAGTCTTCCACTGACCGGATATCCTCCGGCGTTACTCCTTTCCCTTCCATTTTTTTCCTGTAGTAAGGCACATTCTCGTAGACATGCTTTACCTGCTTCACAAGTCTTTCGTTCTGCAGCTTCAGGATCTCCTCTCTGGAAGCGCATTCGATTTCGGGCTGGTAATAATGTTCCATATTCTCTGGTGTCCTTTCTTTTATTGTGTCAGTACCGTTTTATTTTGGAGAAAGATACTTCTTCTGAGCATCCATTGTGATTTTGCCATACACGATAATAACCAGCAGAATAACAACACAGATGACCAGATTGAAATGTGAGATGTGCCAGTATTTTTCATTCAGATAATCAGCGCCGCCGCTGAGCACCACGATAATCCCCATAATAATGGATTTTGGAGACATATATTCAATGTATCCTTTCGGATCATTTGCTTTTTTCAGATCACATCCTTTTCCAACAAGAGCGGAGCTGATCTCTCCGGTCCGTTTCATCTGCACTGCCGCATAGATCAGATAAGCTCCGCTGAGCATAATTAAAATATCCATAAATCCAAGTGTATTTCCCATACTTTCTGATCCTTTCTTCTGTAAAGCAACGTGTTTTAACTCTGTTGCATGATTGCCGTCCCGGAAAAGCAGACAGAAAACCTGAAAATCCGGAAGAATTTCAACTCATTTTATAATCCAAGACACCTTTTTACAACATCTGCCATTTCATCCTTTTCACAGACCGTATCATGTAAAATCGGAGCTGTTCTGATTCCCTCCACAGCTTCCGGTATCTTTACACCGGATAATTCGTGCAGATCATCCGCTAATGCAAAATCGTCTTTTTTACTGTCCTCTTTTCCGAGCGCTTTCATTACACTTCTCGTAAATTTATAAGGGCTTGCGGTGGAAGCGATCACCGTTTTTGTTTCATCTTTTGTCTCTTTTTGATATTTACTGTAAACACAGGAAGCCACAGCAGTATGAGGATCGATGATATAGCCACAGTCCCCGTACACAGAAGCAATGGTTTTTGCAGTTTCAGCCTCGTCCGCATATCCGCCATAAAAATCCTGCAATTTTTCCCGCATTTCTGTCGAAATCTGATATTTTCCTGACGAGGAAAGCTGCATCATGAGATCACTGTTCTTCTTCGCGCTGCATCCGGCGATCAGATAGATCAGGCGCTCTAAATTGCTGGAGATCAGAATATCCATGGAGGGAGAACTGGTCAGCACAAACTCTCTGTTTCTGTCATAGACACCTGTCCTGAAAAAGTCAAACAATACTTTATTTTCATTGGATGCGCAGATCAGTTTCGCAATTGGAAGGCCCATGTTTTTCGCAAAACAGGCAGCAAGGATATTGCCGAAATTACCGGTGGGAACGACTACATTCACAGGTTCGCCGTCAGAAATTTTTCCTTCTTTCAGCAACTGCGCATAAGCATGGACATAGTAAACGATCTGAGGAACGAGACGTCCGATATTGATGGAATTCGCTGAAGAAAGCTGGTAACCGTTATCTGCCATCAATTTTCCAAATTCCTGATCTCCAAAAATCTTTTTCACTCCGTTTTGGGCATCATCAAAATTTCCATGGATACCCGCCACAAAAGTATTGTTTCCCTGCTGAGTGACCATCTGCTTTTCCTGGATCGGACTTACCCCGTTTTTCGGATAAAAAACAATGATTTTTGTCCCCTTTACATCTGCAAAACCCGCTAATGCTGCTTTTCCGGTATCACCGGAAGTCGCAGTCAGAATTACAATTTCATTTTTAACATGATTTTTGTTGACTGCAGTAGTCATTAGATGTGGCAGAATGGAGAGTGCCATATCCTTAAAAGCGATCGTGGCGCCGTGAAACAATTCCAGATAGTATACACCGTCCACGCAGGCGAGAGGTGCGACCGCTTCCGTATCAAATTTGGCGTCATATGCGTTTCTGATACAGGCTCTCAGTTCCTCCTCCGTATAGTCGGAAAGAAACGGCTGCATTACTTCATATGCTGTTTCCTGATAGGTCATTTCTGAAAATTCTTTTAAACTTTTAGGGAGTGCCGGAATATGGTCAGGGAAAAAAAGTCCTCCATCCTCAGCGAGTCCTTTTAAAATGGCTTCCGAAGCAGATACAGCCTCTCCGCCTCCTCTTGTACTGATATATTTTACCATTTGTAATCCTCCTGTGATACCGCATTATGAAAAAAGTCATACTCTTTTCCCTGCGCATGAATATCTATAAAAGTATAGCATATGTATATCCGGCCGTAAACAGATTTATGAAAAAAATTCATGCCTCCCATAGGTGAAAAGTGCCTTACATCTTGTGTCAAACCATCTCATATTATCCGGATTTGTGGCATGACGGTTGACAAAATATAATGCTCCCTGGGACTCGTCTTCCCCCATCAGTACTCTTTCTACCGCCTTCCTTGTTTTCTCGGATACCTTCACACGATAATAGCTGCCGGTGGCCACTGGAGAAAACTGATAGACACCGCCTCCCTTCTGGAACACGACCCCTTTTACCGTGTTGGGAAAACGGCTGCTTTCCACACGATTCATAATCACATTTGCAACTAGCATCCGGCCTTTTTCATCCTCACTTCCGGCTTCCGCCTCCACAATGCGACACAGGATCTCCGTGCTTTCATCATCCAGTAAAATGACATCTTCGTTGACAAGTACATGGTATCCCACTGTCCTTTTGGGGGAAGAGATACTTTGCAGGATATCACCAAAATGAAATACCTCATCAATGTCATTTGCCTCTCTTTCCTCCTGCAGCTCTTCCATCGTCATATTCAAAATTTCTCCGGAAAATTCCTGGTCTAAATCTACTTCTTTCGCATTTACTGCAAACACACCTGTGACCAGCATCGACAGGCACAAAATCAGTGCATAATGTTTATACATAAATATTACCTCCGCTTCCAAAAATATGTATTACTCTATATTTTATGCGAAGGTTGTCCCATACATGTCTGTGAAATAAATGATGTATGACTGATATTATGCTTTTTGCCTGTTTTTTTCTTTTGGCTTCCTTTTTGTTTTATTGGACGGAAGCCTGTTTTCATGTATATTTTCCCTGCCAATCTGGAACCGGACAGGCAGGGAAAATAGGTTTTATCCCCGCCTGTCCGGCGTATACAAATTCGCAGAATAACAAAATGTCTGTCCCGTTCCTCTGCCGGATCTAAATTTTCCCGATATTTGCGCTGAACAGATCCATCATACTCAAATAAGCGTCTGTGGGAGCGGTAACATGCCCGATGGAAAACGCCGCATTTTCATCCCCGGACATGCCGTCCGTCAGGAAATTCTTAAGCCTGGCGTTACTTATCATCTGTTCCTGCAGCAGCTGCGCCTGTTGGTACTTCCGATCCGCCGCCGCTTTTTGGCGCGCGGCTTTTTCCTGCAGCGCAATCATTTCTTTCAGCTTTTTGTGCCGTCTTACCCACCAGGATTCCTCCTCAGAACCGGTTTTTTTACTGCTTCCGGTGTTCATGGGGATGGATTGGCCGATATGCTGGTCGATGGAATCGCCAAATTTTTCCGTGCAGACATTCGGGGAATATCCCGGCCAGGATGAGAAGGGATTATACACCGACCGATTTTCAGCGGTATACCCCAACACCCAGGCCTCATACTCCGGATCGTTTTTCATCTGTTCCCATCCCTTTTCGGAAATGGACCAGAACTCCACATCGCCCCGGTGGGAAGCATCAAAGGGAATACTGTCCATCAGCGCGGTGAAAAATGCTTTGTATTCCTCCATCGTCATATCTTCCCTGGAAATATCCATCGCGCCGTTTTTTTCAAGGACTTTTTTCCCGGCCCTCACCTGCCCCTCCACATGGGCTTTATCTTCAGGATGTCTTCTTATGTAGTCTGCCACCGCACTATTTGCGGTTTTTCCTGTGTTCACGGCGGACGGTGTTTTTGCGGCGGCCTCCGCCTTAGTGACAGAATCTGTAAATCCTGTCCTGTGGGAAGTTTCCTCCGTCTGTTTTTTGATATAGTTTGCAGTATAATCTGCATATTTTGTATAGCCGATCGTTCCGATACTCATTTTAAATTTCCTCCCATATAAGCAAGCGCGGATATCCATTCGGTTCCTCTGTCATTCAGAACCCCTCGCTCTCCAGTAAGGTCCAAGCGAATCTGATCCGTCATCATATTCATTCCAAGGTTATCCATACTTCTCTGGTCCCTGCCGACGCTTCTTACGGTCACATTGCCGTACGTCTCTTTCAGATAGGCAGTGTAGTCTTTCGCCTTTGCCGATAGGGCGCCAGAAGCATTTTCTTTTGCCGAAAGTACACGGTCAAATCGAAAATCATTTTTCTTTTGCATCTCCTGCTCTTTTGCATTTCCGAGCTGCTGCAGAATCTGCTGCAGATAGCTGTCAGTTAAAAATGTCAGATCCATATTGATACATAGCCTCCTTTTTCAAGAAATTTACTGATGTTTGTTCTCTCTTTTCTGTTACTTTTCTTCTTTGCCCTCCTTTCGCGTTTTTGTAAGATGTTCCCAGGTAATTCCTGCACAGATAATAAGCATCCCTTCCGTTGTACATAAGTACAGGATTTTTCAGGATCTTCTCCATGCACCAATACAGACGCATCCTCCTGTTATGCTCTGAGCATAACGGATAAGGTAAATATTGCATAACCGGGCGCATTTTCAGTTTGGCCCGGATACCCTGCAACGGAATAATCCACTGTACCGCCGTATTTTTCCGCGGTCTTTTTCATATTCTCAAAACCGATGCCATGGGCCTGCCTGTCATTTTTCAGGGTTGTTGGGAATTCAGATCGGTGATCCCGCAGAAGCCTGCCGTCAAAGCTGTTCTCAATCTCCAGAAAGAAATACTTTCCTCTTCGGAAAGAGATAAGCCTGATGAAGGGAACAGATTTTAACTCCTTTTGCTTCAGCCGTATACACCCTTCCAGCGCATTATCCAGGGCGTTGCCCAAAATGACGCCTATGTCATAACTTTGAACCGTGAGATCCTCCGGAAACAGTAAATTGTCCGCCTGGAAGGAAAGTTCGGGTATGCGTTCCGTGATCTCATGGTATTTCATGTTTAACAGCGCATCGGCCACCGCATTTCCTGTCCGAAACCGGAAATCAAGCCTGTCAAAACTCTGGTTTAATTCCGACAGATAGGCCGTAAGTTCCGGGGTTTTTTCGGTTTCTTTTTCCGAAAAAAGACGCATCAGAACGGTAAGCGTATTTTTCATGTCATGTTTTATGCTTCGAACCCCGGTATAAAGACGTTCGATCTCCCCGATATGTTTCTGCAGCGTTTCAATCTGCTGTTCCAGAATAATCCGGCTGCTTTTTTCCCGGTTCAGGGAAACCATATCCTGAAACAGCTTCACACTGTACAGAATAGACAAAAGAGATAACAGCAAAATTGCAGGAATTAAAAGCCGCAGAGCCGGATATGTGTCGTATAACAGTGCAGGCATCCCGTCTTCCACCGTAACCATAATGATCCGCAGCAGAATACAGAGAAACAGTCCGGCCATGGCAGGTGTCAGAATAAAAATCAGTTCCGTTCTCTGCATGATATAATTTCTTTCCCGAAAAGCGTTTACGATTTTTTTCAGAGAAAGATAAAGAAGGGATACCCAGACAACCAGACACATAATCTGCAGCGAGGCCGCCGTAAACAGAAGGAGCTGTTCAAAACGCTCCTCTCTGATATAGCCATCCGTAAAGAGCGTTGTCTCAAATTCCAGAATGGGAACACTCAGGCTCATCGTCATATAACCGATAAAAAAGCAGATTTCGTTCAGTGCCATAAAAGCAGTCAGCAAAAAAACAGTAATCACTTTGGCTGCCTTGTAAAAACAAAATGTCAGTATCGTCAGAAAGATACTCTGCAAAATCAGACGGTAAAAGCCCATCATACTGTCCATTCTGCCCTGCAGCAGATACCCGAGCGCGGTTTTGAAGACGCCATAAAAAAATAAGACAGCGACCGCTGTTTTAGATCTGCCGGTCATTTTTTCCGCCAGGAAACTGCCAAGGAAATACTGCAGGCAATATCCCTGCAGGAAGAAAGCGATGACCTCACAGAGAGCCGTCGTTATTTCACCCATAGGAAGCTCCTCCGTTTTTCAGATAGTGCATATATTCTTTCGCAAATTCCTGGTACTTTTCCTTTGCCAGGTAGACCGTCTCACCGTTTGACAGCAGGACGCTGTCATGAAAATATTCCGACACATATGCCATATTAACCAGATAGCCCCGATGGCACCGATAAAATCCCGGCCCCAGTTTTGCCTGCAGTCCATTTAAAGACGCATAGATCTCGATCGTCTCTTTTAGTGTATGCAACTCTGCCTTTTTTCCTCTGCTCTCCACATAGATCAGACTGTTTTTCAGTAATGGGAAAGTTCTGTTTCTGGTTTTGATCAACAAAAGACTGTTCTCATCTTTTTCACGTTTTTGGCTCTCTCTGAAAGCCCGCGTAAAGACCTCTTCAAACTTTTGTGGATCTATGGGCTTTAACAGATAATGAAATGCCGCCACATCGAAAGCCTGAAAAACATAGTCCCTGGAACCCGTTACAAAGATCACGATCGTATCTTCCGATTTCTGATGCAGTTCCCTGGCTACCCTGATACCATTCTTCCCTTCCAGCTGGATATCCAGAAAAACAATATCATAAGTTTTCTCTTTGAGCAGCATGTCTTCCCCATTTGTAAACTCCTCTGTATGGCAACAGGGTTTTGTTTCCTGTATCAGTTTCCTTATCTCGTCACAGATGATCTTCTCATCATCCACTATTGCTATTTCCATCAGAGCCGTTCCCCCGCTATCGCCACATGATCACAATTCAAAAATATGTCTTATCTATTTTATCGGCTTATTTTCTGTTTTTTTATACAATATGGAACGAAACGGCCCTGAACTGGAACAAAACCCTTCTGAAATATATTCACCAATGGAAATAATTTTCCTGAGAAGGATCTGTACATCAGAGACAATATATTCACTTTGTATAATGCATTTGTTATGCATCATGTGTTCACCAAGTACAATGCGTTCACTATATGCAATATATTCATCCTGGGAATGAGAGGCAATAATAGAAACAGAAATGATCTCTCGGAATTCTGATTGATCCTGCCAGCGAAACTCTGGCATTGGACTT